>CAIXFN010000051.1 GCA_903918755.1 uncultured Pedosphaera sp. | reverse complement strand
TCGGTTCTGTCGATGAAGGGAACCGTCGCCCCAAGGTCGCCCTTGGCCAGTTGACCCATGACGCCGGTGATGCTCACGAGCGGCCCGGCAATCATGCGACTGATGCCCAGCAGGGCAAAGACCATCACCACCAGGGCGGCGGCTGCCAGGATCATCAAGCCCGTCGAGGTGGACTCGCCGTTTTGCACCGCGGCGTCGACCGCCCCGGTCTCTTTTTCCACGATGCGGGTGACGAGAGACTCCAGCAACCCGCCGGCCTTGGCTCTTAGGAGCTGAGCCAAAACAGATGAATCGACCTGCTGGCTGGTCGGCGGGGGGATTCACGGTTTGATTCGGAAGCTGTAGACTCGCATGTATGATCGATGAAGCAGCGCTCCGCCGCCAATACGCCCTTCTTCGTCCGAGCCTGGATGAGCGGGGTCGTCGTTTGTTTGCCGCGACCCAGGCGCAGGCACTGGGCTATGGGGGGATTGCCGTGGTGGCGCGGGCCACCGGCGTCGCGCCGAGCACGATCGGGCGCGGCTTGAAGGAGATTGCCGAGGGGGCGCCTCCAACCGGGCGACGGCTGCGACGATCGGGCGGCGGGCGCAAACGGCTTACCGAGACGGACGTGACGCTGGAGCGCGATCTGCTGGACCTGATCGCGCCGATGACGCTGGGCTGCCCGGAGCGCCCGCTGCTGTGGGTGTCGAAGAGCCTGGAAAAACTCGCCGGGACGCTGCGGGCTAAAGGCCATCAGGTGTCGGCGAACTCGGTGCGCCGCCTGCTGCGTCGTCTGGGCTTTTCTCGCCAGGGAAACCGCAAGGCCAACGAGGGCCGCGGGCATCCTGATCGGGACGCGCAGTTCGAGCACATCAACGCCCAGGTCCTGGCCTTCCAGGCGGCCAACGATCCAGTTATCTCGGTGGATACCAAGAAGAAGGAGTTGATCGGCAATTACAAGAATGGCGGGACGGACTGGTGTCCCGAAGGGGAACCGCAGCGGGTGAATGTGCATGACTTCGAAGACAAGGACCTGGGCAAAGCCATTCCCTATGGTATCTACGACATTGCCGACAACAGCGGCTGGGTAAGCGTCGGTGTGACGCACGACACCGCCCAGTTCGCGGTCAACGCCGTGCGCCGCTGGTGGACGGCGTTGGGCCAAGGCCGCTATCCCCAGGCCCGCAAGCTGATGATCACCGCCGACGGCGGCGGGTCCAACGGTAGCCGCGTGCGGTTATGGAAGGTGGAATTGCAGAAACTGGCCGATGAAACCGGCTTGACCATTCAAATCTGCCATTACCCGCCGGGCACCTCGAAGTGGAATAAGATCGAGCATCGTCTCTTTTGCCACATCTCGCAGAACTGGCGCGCCCGCCCGCTGACCAGCCGACTCGCCGTCGTCGAGTTGATTTCCGCGACCACCACCAAAACCGGCCTGAAAGTCGCCTGTGAACTCGATACCACCGAGTACGCCAAGGGCATCAAAATCACCGATGCCGAGATGGAAGCGCTCGCCATCACCCGAAACGACTTCCATCCCGAATGGAACTACATCATCGCCCCCCGAACCTCGGATCGCGCAGTTATTTTGGCGCACTTCCTTGAGGAGTTCGATGGGGGACGGTAACGATTCGTTCCGTAGGTTCACACAGGCTCCGGGAGAAGGCTCGACGGCTGCTCTGAGACCGAGGCCGCGCTTGATTCCGGTGGCCGTGCGGCTGGAAGTTCGATGGGTAGCGGCGCTGGAATGCGGTC
>CAIXFN010000050.1 GCA_903918755.1 uncultured Pedosphaera sp. | reverse complement strand
CCGCGACCAGTCCCAGTGCGGCGCGTACCACAGCATGGCCACGGTAATCACCGGGGCAATGAGCAGAATCAAATAGCCGCACAGATCGGTCAACCGCGTGGTCAGGCGGATGCCGCGGTGATTGATGAATGCCTGGGAAAGCAGCAATGCAGCCATCCCGGCGTTGCGGCAGGCGTCGGGATGGCCGCCCGTGGGCCAGTGAAACGCGCCGGCAAGAAAATCGTAGGCCCCCGCATCCACCGCAGCGACAACCGTAATCAGGCCGATGAGATTGAACCAGGCCGTGGTCCAACCCCAGCCCCGCCCCCCCAGAATCGAGGCCCAATGGTAGAGTCCGCCGGCGGTCGGAAAGGCGGAGGCGATTTGCGCCATGCTCAAAGCCACGACCAGGGAGAAGGCGCACAACAGCGGCCACCCCACCCCGATGGCCGCGCCTCCCACCCCGCAAAAGCCGAATTGAAACGAGGTAATGCCGCCGGCCAGGATGCAAATGATGGAAAGCGAAATGGCGAAATTGGAAAACCCGGACATCCGGCGGAGCAACTCCGGTTGATAGCCCAGGCGCCGAAGGTTGCGTTCATCCTCGGAGATGACGGCGGCCCGGGTTTGGTCCGGGGTGGCCTGCGGTGGGCTTTTGGGGAGATCGTCCGCCATGGGTTTTGGTTGCCAGCAGAGGCTGATGGGCTGCCGACGCGAGGATGCTACTGATCCGGCAAGGCGACGGGCAAGTCATTTTCCATTGGTGTGCGGGCCGGGGACGGAGAGTGTGGTGCGTGGGAAAAAGCGCGCGCGAGGGTATTGGCGGAGGCCCCGACCGCCTGCCGTGCTTCGCTCGGAAGCTTCCGTCTTCGCCGAGGCTTCGCCGGACAGGTCGCAGGCCAGGGAAGGCGGAACTCCGAACCTGATTTGCCCCAACCAACTTTGCGGTTGATGACTCCCGGCGCGGCCGCGCGGACTGGATCAAGAACTGGCGCTGGTGTATTGGCGCAGGGACTTGCGCCACCCCCATTCCGAGACCGCCAGACAAGCCGCGCCCATGAGCAACAAGACCAGCACCGGAGTGGGGGAGTCCAGTTTACCGACCAGAACGCGCGCCGGCACGTTGGAAACCAGGAGCATGGGCACGGCAAACGAGAAGAACGCGCGGAAAAAGCCGTGGAACGCGTTATCCGGCATGCGGGCGATATTGAACAGGTTGTAATACCCCCAGACGATGCCCTGGGCGCGCACGGTCCAAAAACAAATGCTGGAAAGCAAAAACATCAGCGAGTAGTGGATGGTGACCCCCACCCCGCAGAGCACAAAAAACCCAGCGATTTGGAGCGCCGAGGGAGAGAGGTGCAACCGGTGGGCCGCGTAGGCCATCACACCAATGGCCGAACCGGCATTGATGAAACCGCCAAGGTCCACCTGGCGGAAGGAAATGATGAAGCGGGTGTTGATCGGCAGGAGCAGGAGAAAATCCAATTTGCCGGTGCGAACCAACTCGGAAAGCTGGGTGCAATTCGTGAGAAAAAATGCCTGGAAGATTTGCTGGATGAAATGGCTGGTGCCGACCAGCAGCACCACCTGCCATTGCGTCCAGTCGCCGATGGTATCCGTGTGCAAGTAGAGCACTCCCATGAAGGTCAGTTGCAGCCCGAACCACAACAACTCGACCAGAATCCACAAGAGGAAATTGGATTTGAAACCCATCTCCCGCGTGACCGAATTCTTCCACAACGCGGCGTAGATGCTCAGGTAACGAACCAGGGTGGCGCGGCGACCGGGCGAGGAAGCGCCCCGGCTGGGGGCAACAGGTTCAGGAGAGATCGCCATGCTTCAGCCTCCCACTGCGGAATATTTGCGGATGCCGCGGGACCAAACCCACCGCGCGAGCAGGTAGGCCCCCAAAACCCAACTCGCCTGGATGAACAACCCCTGCAGCAGTTCGCTGCCGGTGATCCGGCCCATGTAAATTCCCACCGGAAAGTACATTTGATAAGGAAACGGGGTGAAATCCAGAACGCGGTGCAACGCGGGCGGCAGAATATCCAGGGGAAAAAGATGTCCGCTGGCCAGATATTCGAACGCGAAAAGGATGAAAATGAACGTGGAAACCTCCAGCACCCAAAAGGCAAGGAGGGCCATGGTGTAGGACATGAAAAACTGGAGCAGCGCGGTGAGCCCCACGGAGAACAGAAATTCCGCCAGCACCAACCATCCACCCGGTGGCACAAAATACGCACGCAGGCAATAAATGAACAGCAGGAGCGGGATGGCCGCCACCGCCAGATAAATCAATCGGCCGGCCAGGTACAAGCATAACCGGTAACTGAGATAATCAATCGGCTTCAGGAGAAACTGGCTGATATTTCCATCCTTGATATCCGCCGCAATCTGCCAGTCGTCTTCGCTCACGACGGTGAAAGCGTCCACGACCGTGACGAGGAGATAATAGGAAGTCATCTGGGCGAGGGAATAATCCGCCACATTCCCGCCATTTTTCCCTTGATAGATGGCCCGCCACAAATAAACTGTCGCCAGCAGCGGTACAAACCCAAAGACCGCCCGGAACAGGAAATTCACCCGGTACGTTAGATTATTCTGAATTCCGATATTAATGACGTGCCAGTATTTTTTCACAGCATTGCGGGTGGGTTTGTAACAGATGCGACGCCGGCGGGAAAGGATTCCCGTCCGTTTGAAATTATTTTTTAAACCGCCCCACCGGTCCGACCGGTTGGAGGCGGAATGCAGCCGGGCCCAACATCACAGACTGACGAGAATGACCGATCGCGTATGAAGCACACACCATTGAACCCCGCCGAATTGGATTTCCTGGTCAACGGGCTCCACAAGCTGGCCCACAACCTTTGGTGGACCTGGAACCAGGAGGCGCAGGAAGTTTTCCACGATCTCTCGCCCCGGGGCTGGCAAAATCTGTATCACAATGCGGTGGCCATTCTGCACGAGGTCTCGGCCACGGAACTCCGGGTGCGGTTGCAGGATCGGGAATTCGCCACCCGGGTGGGCGCGGTGCTCGCTTCCTTTGAGGCCTACCTGAACGAGCCCCAGACCTGGGCGCACACGGCGGCGCCGGCGCTGTACCAAAACCCGGTCGCCTATTTTTCCGCCGAGTTTGGCTTCCACGAGACCCTGCCGATCGCGGCCGGCGGGCTCGGCATTCTGGCGGGCGATCACGCCAAATCCGCAAGCGATCTCGGGATCGGCTTCGTCGGCATCTCGCTCTTTTACCGGGAAGGTTATTTCCAACAGGCGATCAATCAGGAAAACTGGCAGACGGAGTATTATACCCTGCTGAACCCGAAGAACCTGCCGATTGAGCCGGTGCTAAATGCCCAGGGACAGCCCCTGGTTTGCTCGGTGGACATCACCGCCACGGAAGTCTTTTTCCAGGTCTGGCGGGTGAACGTGGGCCGCAACCCCGTTTACCTGATCGACGCCAACCGGCCGGAAAATCCGCAGCACTTCCGCGACCTCACCCTGCGGGTTTACGGCGGTGACACCACCACCCGCATCATGCAGGAAATCCTGCTGGGCATTGGCGGAGTGCGCCTGCTGCGGGCCTTGGGCGTGGCGCCCTCGGTCTTCCACATGAACGAGGGCCACGCGGCCTTTTTGATCCTGGAACTGCTCCGGGAAAAGCTCGACTCCGGAGTCACGCCGGAAGCCGCCCTGGCCGCCACGCGCACCGAGTGCATTTTCACGACCCACACGCCGGTGGAAGCCGGCCACGACCGCTTCACGCCTGAATTGATGGACTATGCCCTGCATAAATACTGCGGCGGCCTGAAACTGCCCTGGCAGGAGGTCCTCGGTCTGGGCCGGGTGAACCCGGCGAACGGGTCCGAACCGTTCTGCATGACCGTGCTCGCCCTGAAGGTTTGCCGGGCGGCCAACGGGGTCAGCGAATTGCACGGCGAAGTCAGCCGCCACATGTGGCAGGTGCTGTATCCGGGCGTGCCGGTGGAGAAAGTCCCGATTGGCCACATCACGAATGGGGTGCATCTGCTGGGCTGGATGAAGGGCACCGTCCGCCGCTACTGGCGCCGGCGCCTCACCACAACGAACGGTTCCGAAACGGCCACGGTGGCACTCACGCCGGACGCGCTGGACCAACAGATCAATTCCAGCGCTTTTTGGGACAAACTGGCGGATCCGGCCTTCATTTCGGATGAAGAACTCTGGGCCTTGCGTTATTCCCTGCGGCGCGAGTTGATTGAATTTGCCCGCCGCCGCCTGGAAAGGCAGGGCTACCGGAACACGCAATCGGACTTCATTGCGTTCGACCAACTGTTGAATCCTGACGCGTTGACCATTGGTTTTGCCCGGCGGTTCGCCACCTACAAGCGCGCGCCGTTGATTTTCCAACAAATGGAAAACATCGTGCGGCTGACCCGCGATTCGGCCCGCCCGATCCAGTTCATTTTTGCCGGCAAGGCCCATCCGCGCGATGATGAGGGCAAGCGCTTCATCCAGAACATCATCCACCTGAGCAAGTATACGGACATGAAAGGACACCTGGTGTTCCTAGAAAACTATGATGTCCATGTGGCCCGGCAATTGGTTTCCGGTTGCGATATCTGGCTGAACAATCCCCGCCGCCCCTTGGAGGCGTCCGGCACGAGCGGCATGAAAGGAACCTGCCACGGCTGCCTGAATCTCAGCATTCTGGATGGCTGGTGGCGGGAAGGTTTTGACGGCACCAACGGCTTTGCCATTGGCGAGGATTCGCACGCGGCAACCATCGAGGAACAGGATCGGGTGGACAGTGCGAATCTGTATCGCGCGCTCACGGAAACCGTCATTCCCACCTTCTTTGACCGGGACAGCCTGGGCGTGCCCCGCCGCTGGATCCAAATGATCCGTCGGGCGATGGTGACCCTGGTGCCGCAGTTCAGCACGCGCCGGATGGTGGCTGAGTATACGGAGAAATATTACACCCGCCGGTAATTTCGCGGCCGCGATCCGCCCCGGATAATGGTTGTTTTTTCCCCCCGGTGCGGTTCAATAGCCGGAGATAATGGCTGAGTCGTTTGCGATCTCACGATCCCACTTGATGTACGGCGTGTGCTTGCCACTCGCCGTACTCGTTGGCTATTTCCTCGCCACCCCGTTTGAGTCGGACAGCCTCTCGGTGGTCATCCTGGTGCTTTCCGTGCTGAGTGTCCCGCTCCTGATGCGGTGGCATTATCCCCTGCTGATTTTCAGTTGGAACGCGCCAATTTTCTTCTCACTCCTGCCTGGCCGATTGTCGCTCGGGGTCGTCATGGTCGGGATCAGCCTGACGTTTTCGCTGATGGACCGGACCGTGGGACGCAAGGTGGATTTCTTTGGCTCCCGTTCGGTAAGCCGTTCGCTGGTTTTTCTGACTGCCGTCATCGTGATCACCGCTGTCCTGACGGGCGGGGTTGGGGTCCGGGCGCTTGGTTCCGCTTCCTTCGGCGGTCGCAAGTACCTGCTCCTCTTCATGGGGGTGCTGGGTTATTTTGCCATGGTGGGGCAGCGAATGCCGCGCCACCGTGTGGGAATGTATGTTGCCCTCTTTTACCTCTCCGGTCTGCTGATTTTCCCCGGGCTGTTGGGGGATTTAGGCGGTCCCAGCATGGATTTTCTGCACGCGATCCTGCCCGAGAGTTTTGAAACGGAGGGTGACGGGGCGTCGGAAGCGGTGACGCGATTCGGCAGCATCAATTTTGCCACCATGGGGCTATTTTGTTTCCTGCTCATGCGTTACGGCCTCCGCGGAGTACTGGATATCCACCATCCCTGGCGGGCGACCCTGCTGCTCCTGGCCATTCTCGGCAGCCTTTTTGCCGGCTTTCGGTCGGTCCTGGTCATGTATGCGCTCATTCTGGGCGCGCTGTTTTATTGGGAAGGTTTGTTGCGCACCCGACTGGTGGCGATAATCGTGCTCGCCGGAATCTTGGGATTGGCCATCACGATGCCGTTCGTCCGGCATTTCCCCCTTTCGGTCCAACGCACCCTGAGTTTTCTGCCGGTGGAAGTGGATCCCATCGCCCAGGCGAGTGCGGATGCCTCGACCGAATGGCGATTGGACATGTGGCGGGAGTTGCTGCCCGAGGTACCCAAATACCTTTTTCTCGGCAAAGGCTACGCGGTGGACCCGAACGACATGTTCATGGTCTGGCAATCGGAATTGCGGGGATTTGGCAAAGCCGCCGAATTTGCCCGATTGAATGGGGATTACCACAGCGGGCCATTCTCCCTGATCATTCCCTTTGGCATCTTCGGGGTTTTCGGTTTTGCCTGGTTCAGCGTGGCTTCGCTGCAGGTGCTCTATAAAAATTACCGCTACGGGGATCCCGCGCTGCTGCGGGTGAACACCTTCCTGCTAGCCATATTCATCGCCCGGCTGATTTTCTTCCTGACCGTATTCGGCTCCTTCAGCAGCGATTTGATCAATTTTGCGGGTCTGGTTGGTTTTGGCGTCACTTTGAACCGTGACGAGTTGGGTCGAGGTGGCCCGGAAAAGGATGCTCCCCGGGTGCTGCCCGGCTGAAAACCGCCTGGGGCACGCGGCGCGGACGGTTGGCCGGTGGCCACCCGGAATCTGATTGCGGAGAGTCGGCAATTTTGCTAAGGAACTGATTAGTTAATGTTAAATGCCTTCACACTGTTTCGCTCGCTCGTCATCTACGGCGTCTGTTTGCCGTTGGCGGTGTTTTTGGGCTATCTAGTCGCGAACCCGGACGACACCACCAATGCGGGCATCGTGGGGGTTGTTTTGGGGGTCCTGCTGCTGCCGCTGCTGCTCAAGTGGCATCACCCCCTGTTAACCTTGGGGTGGAATCTGGGAGCGTTGACGTTCTTTCTGCCCGGCAAACCGCTCATCTGGCTGCCGCTGGCCTTTGTCAGTTTTGGGATCTCGGCCTTGCAATACGCGATGAACAAGAAGCAGGCGTTCATCTCGGTCCCGACGATTACAATGCCCATCATTTTCCTGACGCTGGTGGTGCTGCTCACGGCGGAATTGACGGGCGGGATCGGTTTACGCGTTGCCGGTGGCGGCAGCTATGGCGGCAAGCGTTACCTCACCATTTTTGCGGCAGTCGCCGGTTATTTCGCGTTCACCGCCAAGCACATCCCGGCGGAGAAGGCCCTGACTTATGTCCGGATGTACATCCTGAGTTCCCTCACAGCGGCCTTTGGCAATCTCGCCACGGTCATCAGCCCGTCCCTCTATTTTATTTTTTGGATTTTCCCAGCCGACTTTGCGGAATTGAGCGCCATGGCGGTGGATGAGAGCAATTTCGCCGGGACGGCCATCCGGCTCGGTGGAGTTTCGGTGGCTGGCTCGACAGGATTTTTTGCGCTACTGGCGCTACTCGGGATCCGGGAGACTTTTCAACCCTCCAAATTCTGGCGGATGGGGCTATTAGTGGCCTGCTGCGCCGCCACCACGATGGGCGGTTACCGCTCAGCGCTGATCTTTGTCATCCTGCTTTTTATCATTCAATTCTATTTTGAGGGCTTGTTTCGCAGTCGTTTGCTGCCGGTGCTGGTTGTTGGCATGATCCTGGCAGGCGCCTGCGTCCTTCCTTTCGCCAAAAAACTGCCACTGGCCGTGCAGCGCACCATCAGTTTCCTGCCGGTGGAAATTGACACCATGACGGAAATGGATGCGAAAGGATCGGTGGAATGGCGACTCGCGATGTGGGAGCGCACCTATCCGGAAATTCCCAAATACCTTTTTATTGGCAAGGGTTACGGCATTGATCCCGCAGATATGGCCATTATGGAAGGCAACATGCTGCGCGGCGTGGACCGGTATGAGGGGGCCTATCTGGCGGGAGACTATCACAGCGGCCCCTTATCGGTCATCATGCCATTTGGCATCTGGGGAGTGATCGCATTTTTATGGTTCGTCAAGGCAGGGATCCAGGCCTTGTACCAAAATTATCTGCATGGTTTGCCACACCTGAAGACCGTCAACACTTTTTTCCTCAGCTATTTCGTGGCCAAGGTCATCTTCTTCTTCCTGGTTTTCGGCTCATTGTATTCGGATATGATGTGGTTCACCGGGGTCTTAGGGCTGAGCGTGGCGCTGAACAACGGCGTCGGCTCTCCCGCCGTCGAACCGGTGCCGGAAAACCAGCTCAATCGGCTCAAACTCATCTCCCTGACCCGTTGAGGCATCCCGGTTGCGCTAAGGCCCGAGCCACTTGGCCACCAGGGCTTTGATCCAGCGTTGGCAGCGGACTTCGATTAAAGGCTGGGTCAGGGCCGCCAAGGCCAGAACCACCAGCAAGGTCAAGCCAAGGAAGAGAAGACCAATACTACCGGACTGCCGCCACCAAGCCATCCCTTCATTCGAACGGCCCGACTGCAGCACTTTCAAGACCACCGGAACCAAACGCCCGAGCAGAATGATCACGAAGGCATGGAGCATGTAAATCGAATAGGAAACCCGGCCCAACCAGCGCAGCGGGGCGGAATTCAGCGCCTGCCGGAGCGGCCCCTCGGGCAGTGCGGCGGCCGCGAGGATGATCACCGCAAACAACGGCAACACCCAAAAATCCGAAGGTCCCGTTTCCTTCCAGGCGAGCAGTGCCACCGTGCCTCCGCCAGTCCACCCGAACAACGCTGGACTTCGGCCACAAATCCGGGGTTGCCAGCGGTCAAAGGTCGCGCTCATCAAGGTCCCCAGGAAAAAACCCATGAGGCAACGAAAAACGCTCCACTGCACCGTATGCTCGGTGGTCGTCAAACCGGCATTACCCGACCAAGCCAGAATCCCGCCGGCCAGCACCGTAAAAAGCAAAGCCACCCCAAAGAAACGGCGGAGCGGACGCACCCACAGCACCAAGAATCCGAACAATAAATAGGCGTAAAACTCCACCGCAATGCTCCAACTCACCGAATTAAACGTCCAGATGGGAAAATGCCCAAAGGGCTGAAGTAAAAGGGCATTGACCAGAAATGACCAACCGTTGTTCACCGCAAATGGCGCGCCGTTGCGGTAAACCAGGCCGGAACTGAGTAACCCCGCGTATTTGATCACTTCCAACACGAGAAACGCCAACAGAACGGCAAAATGCAGGGGGTAGATGCGGCCGAAGCGCAGGAGGACAAACCGCCGCAAATCATGGGCATAGGCGATCCGCCGGGCATAGCTTTGGCAAATGACAAATCCCGAAAGCACGAAAAAGAAATCGACCATCAAGTACCCGTTCTTGACCAGCCGGAGTTCGGAAATCGGATTAGGCCAGGAGAGGTGAAAGAGAACCACCATTAACGCCGCCAATCCGCGCAGAGATTCCAGGGCACCGAAAAAGCGCGAGGGAGTGGCGCTGGCGGCGGTTGGGCCGACGGTGGTCATTCAATTGAGTCAGGCCGGGTCGGGGAAAAGCATCATGCCCGCCTGATGTAGGGATTCCGTGGCGAGGCGTCAAGGAAATCAAACCACAACAAACCGCAACGCACTAAATCTCCCCGCAGATGCGCCGGGTGTGAGCCGCGGACGGGATCAACTCGGATGGGTCCCCCCCCCCGGGCTCGCAGTTATGGCTTTACCCGCCGCCCGCGCCCACGCCCCGTCCGGTTGGTGGCGGTAGGGTCGCCCAGATCGGCGGCGGCCGCGGCCGCGGCGGCGGCATCGGCCTGGGCTTTCTGGATGGCCGCCGCCTGTTGGGCTGCCAAATCCTGTCGCCGCTTCTCGGCA
This sequence comes from uncultured Pedosphaera sp., assembly GCA_903918755.1. Lineage (GTDB taxonomy): Bacteria > Verrucomicrobiota > Verrucomicrobiia > Limisphaerales > Pedosphaeraceae > CAIXFN01. The sequence goes on along the minus strand of CAIXFN010000050.1, from coordinate 34,860 downwards.
TCCACGAGGTATTTCTTGTTGGCTTCTTCCAAAGTGAGTTGGTCGGCCCTGGCCTTTTCCACATCCAGTTTCAGCCGGACCAATACGCTGGGGTGCAGGCGTTCAATATCAAAACTGTCCGAGAGAAAACCGCTTTTGAAGATAACTTTCCGGCCGAACATTCGCCGAAACTCGGCATTGGTCATCAGCACCGAGCTGTTGGTGGAAAGCAATTTGTCGAAAATGATGGGGCCGTCGGCGACATTCGTGCCCAGCGAGGGCTTCACCGGTTCGTTAAGCAGCACCAGAGCATTGGAGGAAGGCAGCCGGTCAAGCATGGCCGGAGAATCGGAAGTATTCGTTCCGCCCAAGGGTTTGGCGAGTCCATTAGCCGTAGTCTGGGCCGGAACAGAGGGGAGCAACAAGCAGCAACTCAGCAGACCCAACGCTCCCAGCAACGGGGCACGGAAAGTCCGGGCAGCCAGCGGACGGGCGAGATTCATGCACTGCATCATCGCACGTAATGGCGGTGAGCGCAAGCGGACGGGGCGGGAGCGGTGGAGTCCGGGACACGCAAAGACCGCCTATTTGGACTCGCGGTGACGGGGCCGTTTCCGCCGGTTGCACATCGCATTGATGGTCACCAGCAGGAAGGCCCCCAAGCCCAAGACTCCTAGCACGATCAGGCGGGGAGATTCGTGCCAGGTCTCGGTCAACCAATGGAGCAGGCTTCCAAGGTCCATATGCGGTCAAGGTAACAGCCTTTTGACCGCATTTCACCTGCAAACATTCAATATTGGTGGGATCTCAATTCGCGTTCTGCAACCGGAAGAACAGGCCGGAATTGGTTTTGCCGAGATTCGCCACGGTCGTGAAGGAATTGGTCAAAGTGTAGCTCACCAGCGGGAGCCAGTGGGCCCCGGCGGCGGGGCTGGTGGCGTATTCCAGCGTGTAGCGGGCCCCCGGCCGGCCGAAAGCCGTGGCCGAGACCCGCCCATCCGGAGCCGCCTGCAACTTCAGCATTCCGGAGGAGGGCGTGAATTCATAGGCGCGAAAGTAGACCTCCGGCGGCGTGGTGTCCTGCCCGGGTAGATCCTGGGTCATGCCGGACAGGGCGACGATGGCCTGATCCGTCCAAGCCGCGGAGTCCAGCAGGTTGGTGGAGAATTGCACCTGGTAACTGGCGCCGTCCTTGCCAAACAAGGTGAGGTTGCGGGAACCATCGGCCGCCTGCGTGGCTTCCAGGAGCGGTTGATTGTCAATGATCACCACCCGGCCGCCACCCAATCCCAGCGAGAGGGCCGGTGAGCCATCCACATTCAGGCCCTGCAGGGAACCGGGCGTGAAGGGAACAAACGCGGAGGGCTGGTTCGAGGCGGCGGTGAAGTTGATTTGCGCGATGGCCTGGTTCCCCAGGAGGTTCTGGCCGGAGGCGGCCGGGAATTTGAGCAGGAACAAGTTGGAAGCAACCGACTGGAAGGTGGGGGGGCCCAATTGCGGCACCAAACCCTGCAGACTCAGGCTCGTGAAATGATTGGTGTCCACCTGGAGCAGGACGGACACATTCGTAATCGCGGTGCTGGCGTTCAGGAGAATCGGCAGACTGCCGGAGGCACCCGAACGGACCACGGCAGAGCCGACGCTCAACCCAAGAAAGGTACCCAGATTAAAACCGGACGATTGTCCCACGAGGAAGCTGCCGGTGAAGACGAGACCGTAAGCCTGGGACAACCCGTTGGTGGAAGTACCCAATACGGAGGCGGTGAAAGTGAGCCCGCCCAGGGGCAGGTAATTGGTGGCCCCGCCCGCCGCCAACACATCATCGAGATTGAAAAACACCTGGTTGGGACCCGCCCCATCCCCCACCACGCCAGCCAGCACGCTGGGGGTGTTCGGATTGGAGAGCAGAACGAGACTGCCGGTGGGATTTCCCCCCGGCAGGGTGATCAATAATTGCCGTGATTGCAGAACGAACGAATTCTCGAGCGCCGTGGTCACCGCGGGCAGCGGTCCGGTGGCGGGGGAAACGGCGATCGGCTGGCCGGTGGCATCGCGGAGCTCCGCGCGGTAAAAGTACTTGGTTCCCGGAGCGCAGCCCGTCACGCGCACGTAAACCGTACTTTGGGCCATGATTTTCTTCGTCAATTGGTCGAGGTTTTGCAAATGGGCATAACCATTGGTGAGGGTGGGATCCCCCGAATGCACCGGGTAAAGTTCGATCCCCAACTGGCCGGCAAGATTCACCGTCCCGGCCGCATCGGCAAAAACGGAAAGCGCCGGGGTACCGTTCAATGGTCCACGCCAGACCACGGAAAATCCGCTGGGGGTGACGTTGACCGCGGTGACGTTGGTGATGTTCAGAGCGGAACCCAGGCGGGGGAAAAGGAGGAGACCAGCCAGAGCCAGCAGCACCCGGAGGTGGCGGCCGCAGTTGCGGAAGGAAGTTTTCAAATCAAAGAATGCGGAGCTCATGGCGGTTCATTGGTTGGACACGTTGGCGGTGGGGGCAAGCCCCGGAGCCGCGTTTTTGGGAGCGGGAACCACCTTGAGGTTGCTCTTGCGTTGCAAGCCGGCCTGACCGCCGCGGGCCAGGATCTCTTCCCCTCCGAGCAGGATGGCGTAACGGCGGTTGCCGCCCGCGAGCAAATTCCGTCCCATGGCTTCCGCCGTGCCGTCGGCGTTATCGATCAGCACCAACAAGGGCGCGCTGCCGGTGGTCGCGAGAGCGGAATTGGCCCGACCCGACTCGGACGGCACCGTCTTCACGACGGGCAACCCGGGGAAAGTGGTCGCCAAATCCGTCAACGGCGTGTGGGCGGCGGCGTTGGCGCCGGCCAGACGCCCTGCGGGCACCGGCGCGGGGGCCTTCCGCAAATCGAGGAGGACGGTATCCCCCGCCTTGGCCTTTTGCAGGTCGGCATAGGTCAGGTAGTGGTGGACCTCGGCATGCAATCCGCGGCCGCGGGTGTTGGCACCCAAAGCACTGGACCAGGCCGCATAGCCCCCTTCCAAAACCTCCACCTGGCAGCCCGGTTTACGAGCCAGGGCGGCCACCACATCTTCGAGGGCATCCCGCCCGACACCGGCCCCGCAGACGACCACGTGGCTGAAAGGCGGCAGGTTTTGGTAGGGCAACAAGGAAGCGGGCACATTGATGGCCCCAGGAATGTGACCTTCCGCGTAAACCCCGGGCAAGCGCACGTCAATCACGGTTAAAGCGGTCGATTGCGCCAACTGGTCCCGCAATTGGGCGACCGTCATCGCCCCGGCATGCAAGCCAACCGCCGCGAACAGTGCCGTGAGCCCGGCCCGGCCGATCCATGGATAATATTTACCAAACATAATTGTTCGTCCTACTGGGTTTGGGGAAGGAACTGGTTCACCGGGTTGGCCAGATTGATCAGGAGCACGGCCACGTTCGGAATGGGGAAGTTGTCGCCCGCCAGGACGCCCCCCGGCGCCTCGGCCACCCGCCACCGGCCGTTCCCCGCGTCCAACATCCGGACCACGGGAGCATTACCGAGACCCAATTGCCGGAGCAACTGGTAGGCGTCGTAACCATTCGGGAACCGGGTATAGCTGACCACATTGTCGCCCGCGACGAGGTTGACCGGCGCCCCGGGATCCGCGCCCAAGTCGAGGACCTGACGTCCGCCAAACTGGACCCAGAGAAAGCCGCCGGCGGTCAGGCTGAAATTGGCGCCCGTGGGCGTTCCATTGACCAGTTTGGCGGTCTGGCTGGCCACCGTGGGCGAAAGCGCGGTGTAAACCGTGATTTCAGTGACCCCATTGGAGGCCCAACTGGTCAGCAAGCCGAAGGCGTTCTGAACATAACTGACCATGGCCGGAGTGATCGCCACGAGATTGCGATTCTGGAAGACCCCCTGAAGGGCGGGCAGGACGATCCCGGTGATGCTGTTGGCGCCCCCGGATCCCTCCTGCCAGAGGGCCAGCCCATTCGCCAAAACGGGCGCGGTCTTCATGGCCGAGGTGCGGGTTACCGGAACGGCCAGCAAACTGGGGAGATGCACCAAACGGGCGTTGGGCGAATTGGCGCCCAGGGAATTCTCGAGGCAAACCACCCAATCGCCGTCAATGAAGGGCTGGGTTTCATCCTCCGGGGTGCTGGTGAGGCGCACTTCACGATTGCGCAGCAGGTCGAAGCCGTAGAGGTCGTTCTGGGTGTTCCGATTGTCCTGCCAGACAATCCAATTGCCCTGGATGACGGGATGATACTGGCCAAACAAGTTCGTGGAAATCCGGCGCACCGCCGCCGTCTCCAAGTCCGCCAGGTAAATCTCCCCGGGGCCAACATCGCGGAAATCCTGCCAAACCACGCGGCGGGCCTGCACATCGGCAGTGACCTGATCCGCCACCGAGGGGGAGATGAAGAAATGGCGGTCATCCAGCACATTGCGGGCGAAGAGTTGCCAGGGTGCCGTGGGGTTGCCTGCGGGACGGCTTTGATAAACCACCCAGGGCCAATCCAACGCCGGGGCGGTCTCATCCTGGGTCGGCGTGCTGGTCACCGCCACCGGACCATTCGTGCCTTCGAGATCGGCGATGTAAACATCCCAACTCGCATTGGCCTGGCGCCCCTGCCACACCACATAGCGACCATCGGTCCGCGGGTTCTGCTGGCTGAAGGTGGAGTTGCTCACTTTGATGATGGCGCCGTTGGTGACAGTCACATCCCGGGCGTAGATTTCATTGTGCCCGCTGCTCTGGTCCTGCCAGACCGCCCAGCGGCCGCGGGCGTGGGGATTGAGGGGACCGCGGGACACATCCGCCAGGAGCACATTCGTGCCCGCAAGCGAACTGATCTGCGCCAGGCCGACCACAAAATTGGTATAACCCAGGGCATCCGTGAGGGTGATGCGGACCGTGTAAACACCAGGCGGCTGAATCACCCCGGCCCCATTGCGGCCATCCCAGCCAAACGTGACGGGCTGGGTGCCGACGTTGGTGAAGGCCGCGCTGCGGACCAAAGGCAGGTTACCCTGATCAAAACCGTAGAGGGGATTGACGGTCCAGGCAACGGTCGTCGGATGGTTGGTAGCCTGCGTCACCCCACCGGCGGTTCCCAGGATATCCACCACGAGTGATCCATTGGGCAGATTGCTCAGGATCAGCGGCGTGGCGACGGGAGCGGGCGCGCGGAAGAAACTGAGATTCGTGGTCCAGGAATAACTGGTCACACCTGAGCCGCTGATGGCGAGTTGCGCGCTATCCAACCGACTCGGCGTCGCCGGGGTGCCGGTGATGACCGTTGGCGGGGCGGCGGGATCGACGAACCAACCGACCGTCACGGCATTCGTGGGGTTGGGATAAGCACCGAACTGCGAACGCCCGAGCACGGCCAGGACATTTGTCCCCGGAGCGAGCCCGGAGAGCGCGAGGGGCGTGCCCACCGTCGCCTCCGCACTCCAGGCGCCGCCATTCAGGCGATACTGGTAAAAGTCCACGTTGACACCGCCCACGGCCAGCGATGCGGTGGTGGCGGCGGTCGGCGAAGACGGCACCTGGCTGAGCACGGCCCAACCGACGGCACCTTGAAAGACTTCGATCCGCGCGTTGACGGGAGTGGGGTCGGGCAAGGCGGTAAAACTGATGGGGGTCACCGTGGGCCGGACCGAGGCCGCGCCCCCCGAAACAAACAGCGGGGCTCCCGGTATGGCGGACTGGGCAAAGCCCAGCGTGTGGGAGCCGGGCACCACAATGGTGGCCGTATGATTCGTTTCCTGGTTGCTGGCGGTATCAATGGCAAAATAGGTGATTTGATAACTACCCGGGGTGGTCAAGCTGAACGGATAGGCGGGCAAGGTCGGGCCGCCATTCAGGCTATAGAAGATGCTCACGGGGCTGGCATCCGCGGCCAGAAAGTAAATTTGGGTCTCGGGAGTGACATAATACGCCCCATTGGTGTGGCTGACGGAACCCGCAAAGGAAAGGGTCGTCACCGGCGGCGTAACATCACCCGGGATATTGGTGTAGGTCACCGAGTAGGAATAATTTCCAATGTCAACCAAATCGAGAATATTGAGATAATCGTGCTCGAGATTGTTGATGGGTTCGAAATGGACGTTGCTCCAATAATTGTTGGGATTGAGGACCTTGCCGTCCGAGCGCACCACGCTGCCGATGGGCAATTTGGCCTGGCCGGGGTCTGGGACCCGGATGTATCCCCAACCCTGGAAATTGGCCGCTACATTCACCTGGCAGGAAGCGCCGCCGCCCACCACCGCCACATTGGTCAAAAGGTTGACGGGTAGGATATTGCCCTGACTTTCATAAATTGAATCCGGTATCAGGTTCCCGATGGCATCCACTGCCCCGCTCGTATCGGCCAGAAAATCCTTCACATTGTCGCGGCCGGCCTGGTCGTTCAGCACCTCATGGAGAAAAAGGTACGCGGACACGGATTGGATGAGGGAAGTTTCGGCTCCCCCCAAGGCGCTGGAGTGGGTGTAATTGGCGCTGACCTCCAAAAAGGTGCCGGACAGGCTGGTGATCATGTCCCAGGCTCCCTTGGTGGCCTGGCCCGGTTGAAGATCCCCCAAGTTCACCGTCAAATTGGCCGCGGACAGCGGGGAATCGTTGATCCGCGAGCCAAGCAATTGAGCGACGATAAGCAGGTTTAGTTTGTTTTCCGTGATCTTGGGCTGCTGCGACGCAATGATCATATTGTGCGCCAGGCCATAACCGACGTTTTGAACGAGCACGCCAAAGGTGAACGGGATGGGGCTTTCCACCTGGGGAGTGAACGGATTGTCGCCGGTGACATCCCGCGGGGTGAAGTAGGTGATGCGCAGCAGGGCATCGGGTTGCACCGTGATGGACGCCGGGAACACCTGCAGGGTCGCAGCGGGGATGGCATTGCCACGAATCTTGCCGCTCAGCGCTGCTCCGACCTGGTAAACGATGCCGTTGGGCGTCATCCCGCCGGCATTCGTCGCTGGGATGATAAACCAACTGATGGTGGCCGTTTGTCCCGGGGAGATAATGCCAGTGCCGGCCACATCCGAGATGCCCTGCAAGGTCGGCGGTTGTACGAAGAACTTGCCCGACGAATCGTTCACCGTTCCGTTGGTGGAGAGCAGCGAGTTCTCGAACGTCAAGTTCGCCCCGAAATCGGTGATGGGATCAGTGGGATCATTGTCCGTGATCGTCAAGGTGGCCAGAAATCCGGTCCGCTCCAGGGTCAACCGTTGGTTGATCACCATCTTGATTTCCGCACAGAGCCCCTGTTGCTGTTGCTGCGCGCGCACTTCCCCACCGGGCAGCGCGGAGCCCAGCAGGGCGATTACCGCAAGCCAGCGCACGGCCTCTAACCACTTCCGGGACCTGCTCATATCAGTTGTTTTCAAAAAATGGTTCACCGGGCACCCCCTTTCCGACCGACTCGCGCCAGTCCGGGGGACAGGCCGCAGCCTTCATGGACCAGAATTCCATTCGCGTAGAAGGCGTTGTCACCAGTCAATCCAAGGGTGTAAACTTGCGCGGGTTGATTCAACAACTCGCGGGTATTCACCTGCACGCGATGGCCCGCGAAATCAAACAGCCAATCCCCGGGATGCAGGCTGAACACCGGCGTCCAGCCCTTGCCATCGACCCAGAGCTGGTGCTCACCCGTGACCAGCAATTTTTCACCGGCCGGACCAAAACGCAGGTCATACAGGTTCGTCACTGCCAGGGAGACGATTTCCCGGACGGTGGCGACATTGCCATATTCAGTCCCCGTCCGCACCAGGTCATTGGTATGGATCGCGGCAATGGGGCGCGAAGTGCCATCGGCCATCAGCACGGGCGTCTCGGCCGTGAAACAGCCGTCCCCCTTGGCCACGTTCAAGGTGGCTTCCACCGGGGTGTCCGCGGGCAGGGCGCCGCCCAGATCACTGATGAAAAGCCCCACCAGGCAGCCCAGCACGGCACCCAGGGCATTGGCGAAAAACTCCAACGGTCCGGTCAAGGTCGAGGCAATGATACTCAGTCCCGCAAGGATGCCGATGGCCGCCACACCGTTCTGGATGTGATCATCCGAGTAACATTTCATCGCGGCGTTGATGATGCCAGCCAAACCAGCTTCCTGATCCGCTCCCAACCCGCCGGTGGGCACGCCATTTGCAATACAGTCCCCCACTCCGACCTGGCGGCGTTCGATGCCGCCTTGGACGCTCATCGGCCCATTTCCCGAGGTGGTGTACGTCAGCACATAGGGCACCTCCACGGATTGCATCGGCAAAAGCACCGGGATGTAGGTGATGAGGGGCGTCAATTGCAGCCCCCCGGACTGGGCACTGTGCAGCACACAATCCGTCATCTGAATCAGACCATAGTTTTCCACGGTGGCAGTGAAATCCGCCTCGAACCCATCCACCAGATTGGAAAAGCTGAGGAACGGAGGCGTCACCACCAGCACCCCGGCCGGAACGTGGGTCTGGAAGGTCTGCTCGACCTGAATGTCGTAGGTGTCCGTAAACGGGACGGGCACGACGGAGAAACTGACGGTCACCAGACTGCGGGACAACCGGGTGTGGAGGTAACCAGTCTGATCCGCCACGATGTCCAACTGTCCCACGGTGGGGGAACAACCGGGCGCGCTGGCCTGCCAATTCCAACTCCCCTCCTGCATGTTCGTGATCGTCACCAACCCGTTGGTATCCGTGTAGAATGGAGGAAGATCCAACTGCAGCGCGTTGTTATGCAACCGCACGCCCGCATTGGGCACCGGAGCGCCGAGGGTATCGTCCACGAAAAATTGCATGCCCCCGGTGAGATCCGAAGTCACCAGGCCATAAACCCCGATCGTGAAGGGCGCCGCGGCATTGGTGCCCTGAATGACGATGCCATCCGGCGCAAATCCCAGCGCGGTATTGGTCGGCGGACTGAAGACCACCGTAAATGTGTTGGATTGGCCCACCGCGAGATCGGGCAGATGAATTTTGCCATCCGCCGATGTCGGCAGATTCACCCGAATCCAGTTTTCATTCGTGGGCTGTTGCAGGGTGACGCCCTGCAGGTCCCGCAGGCCGTTGTTGGCAATGGTCACCTGCCCGCTTTTCTGATTGCCCCGGTTCACATTCACCTGCAAATAGCCGGACGGCGGATTCACCACCGCAAGCACCGGCAGGGCCGGCAGGAGGGTGAGATTGCCATGGAAGGTGGCGGCGGCCCCTTCGAGCGAGGTGAAGGTAAAATCCACCCCCAGGGAATTCGGCGCATTCAGCGCGGCCGACAACTCCAGATTCACGGTCTGGGTCTGGCCGGGTCCCACAGTAAAGCCCGGTCCGGTCAGATTGGTCCCGGTCACCGACGCAACCGGGGTCTGGTTCGTTCCGGAGAATTGATAAGCATTGAACGTGGTGACGAACCCGGTCAGCGGGGTATCGCCGGGGTTGATCAAGCCGATGGAGAATTTGAAGGTGTCGTTCTTGGACATCTGGATATCGCCGCCGGACGGATTGGCATACAAGCGGTAAACGACGATTTGATTCTGGTTCAACCGGTCCACCACCAGCGGATGCGCGCCCCAAATTGCGAGGGTGCCACCAAATCCGGCGGCGGGCATGTAGGTGTATTGGAAGTTTCCCGCCCCATCCGTGGTTACGGGGTGGTACCATTTGAAGCCCCGGGTGGCAAAGCCGATGTTCACCGGCTTGTTGGGTACCGGCAAACCCGTGACGGTATCCAGCGCCTGGCCAGTGATGACCACCGCTTCATTGTTGGCGTAGTTCGTCTTGTCCGTCTGCGCCAGGGCGTAGTAAGGAGCCAGGGCGAGGCTGGAGGACACCATGGAGCCCGCCAGCGGACCGGAAATCACCTGGTCGGCGTGGTTGAAGTTGTAGTAAATGTTGCTGATCCCCACGGCATAAATCACATTGGTGGCGCCGGCGAGGGCCGCCGGGGAGAGCACATTGGGCACCGTGAAGGAGAGGGAGGCACCGGCCGCGATTTTCACAAACGCCCGTCCATCCGCGAGAAAAGTGGTGCCGGGCGGAATCCCCAGGAACGGCGTGCGACTGAGTTCCTGCCCCAGGCTGTTCTCCACGGAAACGTAAAGATCGCCAGGAAGACCGCCACCACCGCGGGCGACGATGAACTGCATCTCCGTAAAGCCGCGATTATACACCTGGACCTGGAAGGGGGTCAGGCCGCCCGCGAGGGGCAGTTGATTGACGGACACCGCGATTTCGGTGGCCGGCAATTGGGCGGCGGGGAGATTGAAGTTATCCAGATAAAGCACCTCGCTGCCGCCACTGTCAGTCTGCTGGCTGACGGTGACCAAAAGGCTTTCGGCGGCGGGAGCGGAGGCTTCCGGAAAGACCACGACCGACTGGAAGTTGGAGCCCGGCGCCACGGCGGAATTCACCGTCTGGGTGAGGCCCAACGGATCGAGCCCGACGATGGTGCGGTTGAACTGGATCTGCGCGACCGGCAAGGGACTGCCGCTGGCACGATTCGTCAACCCCAGGACAAACTTATCAAAGTAGTTTACATACAGGGGATTGTTCGCCTGCCCATTGGCGGGATTGGCCTGCAAACTGAAGGCCACCGGATACGCATTCACCTGGCGGGGCGGACTCTCCTGCAGCGCCGCGTTCACGGCGGTGACGGCATATTGGGTCAGGTCGCTGAGCGGCAATTGATCCGTATAATTCGTGCCCGGAATCAGGGCGGCATTCTGCCGGACGCCGTTGCGATACAGGTTGAAGCCCACGGCGGTGGGATCCGGCGACACCCAACTGATCGACGGCGCCTGACCGTAATTCACCTGCACCAACAAATGGCTCACCGGACTGACCAGGAGCGTGATCGCCGCCGGGACGCTGGCATTTTCGTTGCCAATGCTGTCCGCCGCGCTCACCACGTAATTGTTCGTCCCCTTTGGGGGATAATCGCTGACCGGCGCGATGGTTCCCGTGGTCTGGATCAAGACGCCATTACGGTAAATCCGGTAGGACGCCGGCACTTCACCGGCAGGTTGCTGCCAGGTGATCTGCACCCCGCTGGGAGCGAGCGCCACGGCTACGTTTGTTGGCGCGGGGGGCGGCACGCGATCCGACAAGCCCACTGTCTTGGACACGGCGCTGTCGGAACCGAACCGGCTCGCACTCAGGCCATAAGCATAGGAACCATCGGCCGGCGGCAAATCGGTCACATGATTGGAAGTGATGTTGTCGAGGTAAACGGCGGCCGGCAGGGTCAGGTTCGTTCCCGCCTGGCGGTAAAGCCGGTAAATTTGCGCATTGGAAACGGCTGTCCAGGTCAGCCCCACTCCGCCGCCCGGCAGGCTGGCGGCGGCCAGATTCAAGGGGGCCGCGGGAGCGGCGGGAAGCGCGGTGTTGTACAACTCCAATTGCCGGCCCGCGGTGAAATTGGTGCCCACATTGCCCACCGCGTCCTGGGCGGTGAAGGAGAAGAGGCCAAACCCGTTGCTCATGGTCGCCGTCAACGGCAGACTAGCGTTCCAATTGCTGCCAGCGCCGGCCAATTGGATCGGAATATTGGTTCCGGCGGGCGGAGTGAACGACAGCGTTGGTGAGGTCCCCGGCCCCACCGATTTGCTGAGCGTCAGGCTGATGCTCACATTGGTCGGCACGGCAGTCGGAACCGGTCCCAGGGGCACGGTCACGAGGCTGGCGGTGGGGGGCGTCGTGTCCACCACGAGCGGAAGTCCGGCGGGCGCCCCGGAAAACGAATTACCCACCAGGTCCTGGGCGGACGCCTGCACATTCACCGTGCCGGACGGGGTGCTGGCGGTGACATTGAAAACTGTCTGCCAGGTGTTCTGCGCCACATTGGTCAGATTCAGCAGCAGGGGCGATCCGGCGCCAGTGGGTTGCAACGTCAGGTTGGGAGTGGCGACGAGGGCCTTGCTGGAACTCAGGATGACGCTGAGCGGCCCCACTCCCACCGGTGAAGGATGACCGTAGGAGATGGCCAAGGCGGGGGCGGTGGCATCATAAACCGAGGCTACCAGGGCGGAGAGTGGGCTCGGGTTGCCGGCGGAGTCATACCCCACCACCCCAAAGTAGTAGGTGCCATCGGCCAGCGCCTGGACGTTGTAATTCATTGAACCCAGGAGCGTGGAATGGCCGGTGGCCTGGTTCGTGGTCGCAAACGTATTCGTGGCCCAGAATAATTTGAAATTGATCGCCTGCTTGCCCGCGGGAGCAAACTGCCAACTCACATTCAAACCCGAGGCGGGGTAGTAAACCGGCGTCTTCAGCACCAGGGCGGCAGGGTAAACCGTCTCCGCGGTCACATGCCGGGCAGCGGAGGGAGTCGTCCCGGTGCTGTCCGAGGCCACCGCCACCAGCGTGTTCGCACCTTCCATGAGCGTGGCGTTGGTGACACCGAATTTTCCGGCCGCGTCCGTGGTCAGCAATGCCAGAATCTGTCCGTTATCCGTGATCTGAATGTTGAGATTGGGCTCCGCCGTGCCCAGGATGGTGAGGGTGGCGTTGTTCGTGATGTAGTCGTACGGCGGAGTGGCGAGGGTGGGCGCCAGCGGCGGGGTCACCGCGAGGATGACGTTCTCGGTCAGCGTGGCAAAATTGCCCATGGTATCCCGGGCGAGCAATTGCACTTGATGGATGGCATTGCCGAAATTGCGCACATCAAAATATTGGGAAAAACTTCCGCCCGCGTTCGTCCCTTGCAGCACGCCGTCCACGTAGAACTCAATGTCCTGCATCCCCAGCACGGCAGTGGCGGAACCCGTCACGGTGAGGGGCCGGTGGAGCGTCTGGTTCTGGCCGAGACTGAAGGACTGGATGATCGGGCCGCCGGTGAGGTAGTTCAAATCCAGTTCCAAGGGCGTATTGGTCTGGCCGGTGGCGCTGCGGAATTGCGCATAGAGATGCTTGAAGCCACCGCCCGGCGAGAACGGGAATGTCACCGCGTTGGTGAACGGGGTGAAAAAGACTCCGGCAAACGTGTTGTCCTCGCTGATTCGGAACGAGTCAGCGGTACGACAGGCGAGCCGAAGATTTGCCGAGGAGGTCCCGATCTGCGTCACGCCATTGGAGGCCCCAATCGCCGGGGTCAACACCGGTTCATAATTCAGGATGGTCTGGTACGCCACTTTTCCCTGCACGGTAACCGCGACATCGGCGGCCGACGGGCTGCCCCACCAGTTGCCGCTGGCGAACATGTTGAAAGCACCCGCGCCCCAGGCATTCGTGTCATTGTTCTGGATCACGGAGTTGTGCACGGTCAGCAGCGCGTTATCGGTTTGCAGGGCACCCACGCTATTGCCAGTCAGCAGCGCATCCACCGTGGTGAGGGTGGCCGCGTTCACGAGGCTCAGGCCCGCGGGAGTGTTGAGATCCGCGGTAAACGCTCCCACAGTCGGGGAGCAGCCGTCCAGCGTCAGGCCCGCACCATAACGGATTTCGACAAAATTCAATACTGAGGCGCCCGCGCCCGGCCCGAGATTCAGGCCCTGCCAATCCCCGGGCAGAGGGGAACCGCCGGGGAGGTCATTGACGGAATCGAAAAGGATTGGATTGAGGGCGGTGCCCGCCGCGACCAGGGCGCCTTGCACCACGGTAATGCCAGTACCGGGGGCGAACAACAGCGTGGTCCCCGGGGACACGGTGAGGGTCGCGTTGCTGACGACCTGGATGTTTTGGTAGATGTTGACCACGCTGGGCGTGTTCCCTCCGATGGTGGTGTTGGCGCCGAGCGTGCCGGCATACGGATCGGACCACGAAACCGTCGTCACATTTGGATTGAATCCGTTGGTGCCGTTGAAGCCAACCACTGCGAAATAGTACGTCTGGGAACGATCCAGTCCCGTGGCCTGATAAGTCCGCGCCGCAGTTCCCAATGTTGCATCCGGGGTCAGCCCGGTGACGCTGGTGAAATTGGTCGTCGCGTGATACACCCGGAAACCGGCAAATCCAAACAGAGCGGAAGTATTGTAAGCGTTCCAGGCGAGCCCCGCCGTGGTGGCGCCCAACGGGGATTGCTGGACCGAGACCGCCGGGGGCACGGTGCTGGGCAGGATCACCGGCAGGGGCGTGGTGAAGGGACTGGTATTTCCGGCGGTATCCACCGCCTGCACCGCCACGAAATAGGTGGTGTCGAGCGTCAGGCCATAAAAATTGGCCGCGCGACTGGCCGCACCCAGGCCGTTAAAGATCGGCAAGCCGACGAGCGAAGCAAAGTTGGTGGTCTGCACAAAAACCCGGAAGGAGGCGAGATCGCCCGGCGCGGCATAAGCATTCCAGGCCACCATCGCCGAGTTCGCATTGGAGGACGAAAGGCTCAGGATCGGCGCGGGCGGAGGGGTGGCATCCACCACATAGCTGACCGGGTTGGTGGTTCCGAGCACACCGCCCCCAATCGCCAAGGCCCCCGCCACAAAGAGTTGGTTGGTGCCGTTCAGTGCCGGCGCAATGGTGACTGGCGGCGTCACATAGGTATCATTCGCCTGGTTGTAGGTCGTCCAGGAGCCGCCATTGGTGGGAAAGGTCAGGCCAGTGACCGCGGCGGCATTGGTGAGGAACAAGACCGGGGTGGCACTGGTTTGCATGGCCCGGTCAAACCGCACCGTGAGCAGGAAATTGGTGGTGGCCGGTACCGGGCTGCTGAAATTAGCGCTCACATTCGCCACCTGCGGCAAGATACTGGTGGCCTGGTAAACGGCCACATATTGGAGATTAGTCGGATCCAGGGTGGAAAACTTCTTCGCAAAGCCCGCTCCGGAACTGACGAAGCTGCCACCCAGGGTGAATTGCTGGAAGGTGTAAATGAACGGCGCGTTGGTCACACTGGCGGGCGCGCTGAAATTAGCGGTTTGCCCATTGGTATAGGTCCCACTGCCCGTCACCGTGGCCAACCCGGGGGGTTGAGTCACGGTGGTCACCACGTGGGTCGTGTTGGCTTCGAGGTAATTTGCGGTGAAATTGTGGTTGGTAAGGACCTGGGTGCTCAATACTGGATTAGTGCCCACGATAACGCCGGCCTCGGTCCAATTGCCGAACTTATAACCGAAATTCGGGAAGGCAGTCAGGGTATTGGTGGCCAGGTAAAAGTAGGAACCGGCCCCGGTGATCGCTCCCGCGCTGGCGGGGTTATTGGTCGCGGTGATCAGGAAGCTGGGCAGCGCGAAATTGGCCACCAATTGGCGGTTGCGCACGGCGGGGAAGGCGTAAACGGGGCTCGGGCTCGCAAACACCCCGTTTTCCGTCCAACTGGAAAAGATGTACGGCAGCGAATTTGTGTTCGGCGTGGCGGTGAGGGTGACGGTGCTGCCGGCAGCAAAAACTCCCCCACCCACCGCGGAGCCGGTACCCAGGGGATTCACACTGGTGCTGATCGTGAAACTCTGGCCGGAAAACGGACTCGTCGAAAAATTGACCACCTGGCTGGCCCCGGCAACCGTCGCAAACTGATTGGTCACCGAATTGTAGCCCCGGGCCGGCAATCCCTGCACGCCCACGGTGTAGTTCCCATTCGGCACACTGATGGCATAGTGGCCATTCGCATCCGTCACCGCGGTCAAGAAGATGCTCGTGGTGTTGGTCGTGAAGACAAATACCACCAAATTAGTGATGCCCTGGGCCAGATTGTCCGTCACGACGCCGGAAATCATCGTGGCGGCGACGGGATTTGTCACCACTTGCAAACCGATCGTGCCCGAACCATAGGTCAATTGCCACCCGCGTCCCGTTCCGGCCGGCGGCAGGTTCAAGTTATTGAAGACGCCGGCATGCGTCCCGTAATTGACCAGCGTGAACGAATTGCTCAAGGCGGGGGTGTAGCCGTTCAAGAGGTTGATGCCCAAGATCCCGTCCAAGTTCACATTGCCATTAATGCTCACATTGCCCGAGGCGGTATTGGTGGGTCCCACGCCAAAGGTCATGGTGGCGCCGGTCTGGGCGTAGGCCGGATTTCCGGTGAACGCCAGCGTCCCGGTCTCCGCGTCGATCGTGCCCGAGTTGATCACCGGCACACCGATCGTGGCCATGCCCGTGCCGGGGAATTTCTGAATCGTGCCGGCGTTGTTGAAGAGCTCGAACCCGAAACAAGCGCAGCTGATGAGCTGGTTGGTCTGAATCTGCCAGTTAGCACCCAGGAGATTGTAGATGGCGCCCCGCAGACCGGCGTTATTATTGTTCAGCAGCAAGTTGCCTGGGCCCGTCACCGTAACGGTCCCGGCGTTGGTCAACGGAGCGCTCAAAGTCGCCTGGGTGGATCCGACGATCTGGAGCAACCCGTTCGTGGCAATGGTCAGCGGGCCCGTCAGCGCCCCGCCGTTCCAGGTGAAGACGCCGGTCACGGTGTTGGTGCTGTTCAGCGTCGCCCCGCTGAGCGTGAAATTGGTGATGGAACCGTTTTGGAAGGCCGGGCCAAGCAAGACCACTCCGCCCGTCAGCGCGAAATTGGCCGGAACATCCTGCGTCAAAGTCAGGCTGCCGCTGATCAATTGGCTCGATCCCGGGCCAGTGAAAACCGCGGGTTGTCCCATGGTGAAACCGTTGCCCGCAAGGTTGATGAATGCACCAGCGGCGGCGGAATAATTCCCCGCCACCAACCCGCCCCCGGAAAAACTGAAGGTGCCCACCTGGGCATTGACCGAACCGGTATTGTTGAATTGCAGAGCGAGAGTGGCGGTGCCGCTGCCGGCGGATTTCCGCAACTGGCCGGCGTTGTTGAAATACTCAAAACCGTAGCAGGCGCAGCCCAGCGTCTGGTTGCCCTGCATGTCCCACAATCCGCCAGCCAGGTTGACGATTCCGCCACGCAAGCCGGCAGAGTTGTTGTTGTTCAGCACCAACCCACCGGCCCCGGACCAGTTCACCGTGCCGCCATTAGTGAGGACGTCATTGAGGCCGACGGAGCCCGATTGCAACAGATTGAGGGTGCCCCCGCCGGCGATGGTCAACGGCCCCCCCACCGCGCCGGCGGCCCAATTCATCACTCCCGTCACCAGGTTGGTCCCCGCCAGGGTGGAACCGCTCAAGGTCAGATTGGTGATGGCCCCCGCATTTTGAAACGCCGCGCCCAGGGTCACGATTCCTCCCGTCAGCGGGAAATTCGCCGGCACACCCTGGTTCAAGGCGATTTTACCGCCGGTAAACGCGGTGCTGCCGGGGCCGCTGATCACCGGCGCGGCGCCCATGGTAAAGTTGCCGCCCGCACAATTAATCGCGCTTCCGGAAACGGTGGTGTAACCACCTCCGACGCTGCCGCCGTTATTGAAACCGAGGGTGCCGGCGAGGCAGCTCACCAACCCGGAATTGGTGAAGGCGATGCCGATACTGGCGGTCCCGACGCCGGAGGATTTTTGCACCAGCCCGGCATTGATGAAGAACTCGTTATTATAGCAGGGGCAACCGAGGGTGACGTTTCCCTGCATGTCCCACACGGCTCCCGGCTGGTTGTAGATGGCGCCCCGGTAGACGCCCAGGTTGTTGGCCACGGAAAGCGACGCACTCCCCGACCACAGCACCTGGCCCTGATTGGTGAGCACATCCGACAAGATGACGGAACCCGCGGCCGTGAGGTTTAACACGGCGTTGCTGGCCACGGTGAGGGGACCGCCAATCTGCCCACCCGCCCAAATCATCGTACCGGTCAATCGATTGGTCCCGGCCAAGGTGGCGCCGCTCAGCGTCAGGTTGGTAATCATCCCGGCGTTTTGGAAACCCGGTGCCAGCGACACATTGCCCCCGGCCAGCAGCAGGTTCGGGGCAACGTCTTGCTGCATCAAGAGATTGCCGGAACTTAATTCCGTGAGCCCCGCCCCGGTCACCACCGGCGGGGCCAGCATCAGGAAATTCCCCGAACCCAGGGCCATGGTCGCCCCCGGACCGGTATTGTAAATCCCCGCCACCAAACCACCCGCCCCAAAATTAAGGGTCCCGGACAGCGTCAGCACCGTGCCGGCATTGGTGAACGCCACATTGACGCCCGACGACCCGGACCCGGCGGATTTGCGGAGCACGCCCGAGTTGATGAAAAATTCGCGACCATAACAGGCACAACTAATGTTCTGGTTGTTTTGGAGATCCCACAACCCGGAGGGCAGGTTGTTGATGGCGCCGAGGAAGCCAGCCGCATTGTTGTTGACCGTGACCGAACCGCCGCCGCTCATCGTCACTGTTCCGTTGTTGTTGAACGCGTTGTAAATGGACATCGCGCCCGTAATATTCACCGCCCCGTTGGTGGCCACAGTCACCGGGGCATTAAACGTCCCGCCGTTGCAGTTTAAGCTTCCCCCGGAGGCCACAAATAAAGGTCCGTTAATCGTCCCCCCGGACATCGTCAGGACGCCGGTGACGGTGTTACTGCCCGCGAGGGTCCCCCCAGCCAGGGTCAGATTTGTGATGGATCCGCCCTGAAAAGCCGGTGACAAGACCAAGGTGCCCCCGGCGTATTGCAGATTGGGAATGAAATCCGATTGCAGGGTCAGCGTGCCGCCGGTGAATTGGAGGGCGCCCGGACCGTTCATGGTGGGAATCGCCGCATAGCTGAAGGCGCCGCCCCCGAAGAGGATGGAAGTGCCCGCCCCGGCGTTATAGGTGCCCCCGATTTGCCCGCCTCCCAGGAAATTGATCGTACCCTGAAGGACGGTGACCGTTCCAGAATTAGTGCAGGCCACGTTGATCCAGGTCTGACCAGTGCCTTGGGATTTGCGTAGCAAACCGGCATTGATGAAATATTCGTGACCGTAGCAACCACAATTGATGTTTTGGTTGTTCTGAAAATCCCAGACCCCGCCGGCCGCATTCACAATGGCCCCGATGAATCCGCCCGCGTTGTTGTTGACGCCCACGCTGCCGGCGCCGGAAACGAACACCGTGCCCTGATTAGTGAGGGGGCTCTGCACGATGACCGATCCACTGATCGTCACCACGGCACCGCTGGCCACGCCCAGGCCGCCGCCGGCCGTTCCCCCTGACCAATTGAGAACCGCCCCAGATTGCACCGTGAGGCTGCCTGGCAAAAGGCCGCCCTGCCAGTTGAAGGTTCCCGCCACAACATTCGTACCCGCCAACGTTCCGGCCAGCAGACTCAGATTCGTGATCGCCCCTCCCTGAAAAATCGGGGCGAGCACCACCGTCCCCCCGTTGAGCAGGAGGTTGGGAACAATGTCTGCCTGCAGGGTGAAGCTGCCCCCGGTCGATTGCACAACCCCGGGGCCATTCAACACGGGGACTTGGGTGTAGGCAAAGTTGCCCCCGGTGAATGAAATATTGCCCCCCGCCGCCGCGTTGAAGACGCCGTTGACCAGGCCGCCGCCGGAAAAGCTGATCCCCCCCACCAGCACCGTCACGACCCCGGAATTAGTGAAACCCACGTTGATCGCCGTTTGGCCGGTGCCGGCGGATTTGCGCAACAGTCCGGCATTATTGAAAAACTCGTGGCCGTAGCAGCCGCAATTGACATTTTGGTTATTTTGAAAATCCCAGATCCCGTTGGGCTGGTTAATAACCGCCCCAAGCAGGTTGCCGTTGTTGTTCTGCAGGCCGAAAGTCCCGGCCCCGGTGACGGTGACCGCCCCGTTGTTGGTCACCGGCGCACTGGCAAGCGCGCCGCCGATCACGTTGATCGCACCATTGGTGGCCACCGTGACGCTGGCGGAGGCTAAACCATTGCCCCAGTTGAACACCCCCCCGGCCTGCACCTGCAGAGGACCGTTCAAAGTACCGCTGGCCAGAGTCAACACCCCGCTGACAAAGTTGGTCCCGCTCAAGGCGGACCCGTTCAAGGCCAGGTTGGTGATCGTGCCACCCTGGAAACCGGGCGCCAGCGAGAGAGTTCCCCCGGTATGGCTCAGATTCGGGAGGATGTCGTCCACCAGGGTGAGAGTTCCGCCGGCAAACTGCAGGCTGCCCGGGCCGGTCAGGGTGGGCGGCTGGGTATACCGGAAACTGCCACTGGCAAAGAGCACGAGCGCATTGCTGGCCGCGTTATAGTTCCCGTTGATCAATCCGCCCGCCTGAAAGGCCAACCCGCCGGTCAAAGCGGTGACGGTGCCCGAATTCGTGAACGCCACACTAACCCAGCTTTGGCCGGTGCCTTGCGACTTGCGGAGCAGGCCTGAGTTGTTGAAAAACTCGGCGCCGTAACAGCCGCAGAGGATATCCTGATTATTCTGAAAATCCCAGATGCCGGAGGCAAGATTGAAGATTCCGCCACGGAAATTCGCACTATTATTGACCACCTGCACACGGCCGCTGCCCGAGACGGTCACCGTCCCGGCGTTGGTCAGCACATTGTTCAATCCCACAAACCCCGTCACATTCATGGCCGCGCCAGCTGCGAGGGTCAGTGGATTCCCGGTTAGGGCCCCGCCTGACCAGTTGAACTGTCCGCCAAACGAAGTTGGGGCGGTGAAATTGATGGTGCCGGTGGAAAAATTGACGGTGTCAGCCGCCCCAGGATTCCCATTGGGGCTCCAGTTGCCGGGATTGGACCAGTCAGTCGAGACGGCTCCCGTCCAGTTATACGACCCCGCCGTGAGAGTTCCGGTCGCCCACGCCATCGCGACCACCAGCCAAGCAAAACTTTTAATGAACCGCATAAACAAAATAACTGCCGCCAACTGCCGATCATCCCGCCCGCGTCCGCTGATAACAAGAATCGCCAGGCACGCGCACCAGTCCGAACCGGTGGCGCTTCACGCCAGGGGAATTTGGCGCCGGTCTCGCCGCGTGGCAATGTTAAATCCCCGAACTGACATACTACTTTCGAGGTATGCGCCCCCAACTCGACCCTCTGTTTACAATTGCCGTCGCCGTTTCCCCGGACAATTCCCAAGGTATCGCCCGGGTCCGGCGGGCCAGCAACCCCGGTCCAAATCCAAGGGCATTCCGGCAATTGAGACGCGGCTTTATCCACCAATTTTTCCGTTGCCGCCCCCCCTTCCCCGGCTTACAAATCTCGCCATACCAAACCTGACGCCAGCCATTCGCAAACGCTATGAACCGCCTCCACCTGTTTTCCACCACGATTGCCGCCCTCCTGCTCGGGGCGTTCCCGGGAATCGCACGCGCCGCCGACCCAAAGCTTTCCATTCTTTGGGTGGACGTTGAAGGCGGCGCCGCCACGCTCATCGTCACCCCGGCTGGTGAATCCGTCCTGATCGACTCCGGCTCGGCCGGCGGCCGTGATCCGGGGCGGATCCAAGCCGCGGCCCGGGCTGCGGGCTTGCAGAAGATCGATTACTTCGTTCTCACCCACTTCCACACCGATCACTTCGGCGGCATCCCGGAGGTGGCGCAGCTCCTGCCCGTGGGGGTGGTATATGACAAGGGGCTGCCGACCGCCGCCCCCGACGGCAACCCCAACGACACCCGATTCCCGCTCCTGATCAAGCCCTACCGGGAGATGAAGGTTGCCGAGCGCCGCCAGATCCATGCCGGCGACACGCTCCCCCTGCGCCAGGTGGAGCAAACGCCGAAACTCACCCTGCGTTGCCTTGGCGCCAACCAGCAATTCATCGCCGCGCCAACCGGGGCAAGCCTGGTCCCCGCCGCTGACTGCGCCAATGCCAGGACCAAAGGGAAAGACACCTCCGACAACGCCAATAGCCTCGTCCTGCTGCTGGAATACGGTGATTTCCGCCTGTTCATCGCCGGCGACCTCACCTGGGACGTCGAGGCCCGGCTTGCCTGCCCGGTCAATCTCGTCGGCCCGGTGGACGTTTATCAGGTCACCCACCACGGCCTGGCCGCGAGCAACAACCCGCTCCTTTTGCGCGCGTTGCAACCCGCCGTGGCGATCATGAGCAACGGCACCCAAAAAGGCTGCGAACCGGAAACGTGCGCCACTCTCTCCGCGCTGCCTGGGTTGCAAGCGCGTTACCAGATCCACCGCAACCTGCGCGCCGACGTCCAGAACAATACCGCCCCGGAGTACATCGCAAACCGGGAGAAAAACTGCGCCGGCAACGCCATCCAACTCACGGTGGCGCCCGACTCCCACACGTACGAAGTTAGCATTCCCGCCACGGGTCACCACCGCCAGTTCACCACCCAAAAATCAATTCCCCACTGACCCAGCGATCTCCCAAGCCGGCCAACCATTTCCCCACGATAACCAGGCATTCCCCCGCCCCGCTAAGAATCCATCCTGAGCAAATTGTCCGGATCGGCGGCGAAGACGGAATCATCCTGGGCAAAGCATTTTTCGCGCTTCCAAAAGCCAACCGATCTCGCCACCCTTTTCCCGTGTCACGATTTTCCTGCCTTTTCCGCCTCCTGACCGCCGCCAGTCTCCTACTGGCGACCGCGCCATCCCTGCAGGCCTGGAGTGCCAACGGCCACATGGTGATCGCCGCCGCGGCCTGGCGCGAACTTTCCCCGGCGGTCCAGCGGCACGTCAGCGAAATTCTGAAAGCCCACCCCGATTATCGCGACTGGCAGCGTGACTTTGCCCGCGATAGCCAGGGCTTGGACCTTGCGCTTTATCTGGTGCTGCGGGCCTCGGCATGGCCGGATGAAATCCGCCGCCAGGGCGGCGCGTACGACCACCCCCGCTGGCACTACATCAACCACCCGTTGCGCGCGCCACGTTTCCGCCGCGAATCCGCGTCGCCGGGCGGCGACGACATCCTGACTGG
Source organism: uncultured Pedosphaera sp. (assembly GCA_903918755.1). GTDB lineage: Bacteria > Verrucomicrobiota > Verrucomicrobiia > Limisphaerales > Pedosphaeraceae > CAIXFN01. The sequence goes on along the minus strand of CAIXFN010000050.1, from coordinate 12,299 downwards.
AATCGCGGAATCCGAAAAAGCTCTCACGGACCGACGGACCGCACCAGCCGCCCGGGCAGCGGCGCTCGCCTGGCTTATCCATCTGACCGGCGACCTGCATCAACCGCTCCACTGCGCCTCGCTGTTCAGCCCTGAATTTCCCGCGGGCGATGAAGGGGGAAACCGGTTCTGGATCAAACCGGCAGACCGCGCCATTCCGCTGCACAGCTTTTGGGATGGGCTCTTGGGCACCCGGCACGACCCCCGCGCCGCCGTGAACGAGGCGATCCGTATCAGTTCCGAACATCCACGTCGCAGTCTGGCCGAACTCAAGCGCGAAACCACCCCCGGGCAGTGGAGTGTCGCCGGCCGCGCCCTGGCCCTGGATGAAGCCTACCGGCACAGCAAATTGAAACCTGGCACCACGCCGGAAAACGCCCGTCCCCTGCTCCCGGATTACCCGGCCAAGGCGAAAATCGTCGCCGAGCGTCAGGCCGCCCTGGCGGGCCACCGGCTGGCGGACGAGCTGGCCCATTGCCTGAAATAGAACTGCGGCGTGATTGCGCCCATTTCTGAGTCATCCGTGCGCCGACGCCGCCGGCTCAGTTGAGAAGTTCGGAGAATCCAAGCACAGAGCGCATGCGGGGATCGTCATGAAGCTTGGTGATTTGTCCACGGTCCAAGTCCTCGGGACATTTCAGCCGGGCCCCGGCGAAAACCAGCAATTCCACGACTTCGTAATAATTGCGCGCCGGTTCGACCTCGGGTGGCGGATAGCACCATCCGTGGAGTGCCCATTTTAGCGGTGTGGCATTAAATCGAATGTCCCGGGTGTCGAGCGGAACTTTTCGTTGGAGCAGCATCCGAACGATTTCGACGTGTCCGCCATAGCTGGCCCAATGCAGGCCGGTTTCGCCATGGGGCGTGGCTAATGGCGACACGCCGCTCCGCAGCAGGAACGCTACGACGTCATCATGGCCATATTCGCAAGCCCAGATAAAACCGAACGCCATTTGCTTTTCAGTGGCGGCCGAGGTCAGTTGGCCATCCGGCGAGAAAAACGACCGCACCTGGTCGATTCGCCCGGTTCCGGCCGCCGACTCCAGATCGAGCCTGGCCCCGCGACGGGCGAGAAACTCCGCCGCATCGCAACGGCCATTATGCAAGGCGGCGATGACGGGGTTCCCGCCTCCCGGGATTCCGTCCGCGGACGCCCCGGCCTCCAGCAACAACTCCAGTAGCGCGATCTGCACGCCCGCCGCCGCCGGATGAAAACTGGTGGCAGCCAGGCCCAGGGTGGTCGATCCCACGCGTTCGGGGTAGATCCGGCGACCTTCGCTGCCGTAATCCAGGTCCGCATCCACCGCCGCTCCGGCGGCGATGAGCAGTCTGGCAATTGCCACCGCGTTCGGCGGCGTCCGCTGGCGATAACCTTCGACGCCGTTGGCGGCCACGTAGTGCAGCAACGTTGCGCGGTGCGCCCGCGTTGAACGCTCCCTCACCAACTCGGGAGTCTCGCGCAGCAACGATGCCAGCACCGATTCATCGCCCGTGATAATGGCTTCGACCGCGGTTTCAAAAGCCAATACCGGGGAGTCTTCCTCCACCAACGCGGCGGCATGGGAGGCCAGATTCCCCCAGTCCGCAAATCCATGCCAGCGCGCCACGATACAGCGGGCGTCATCGAGGCTGACATCGGCCCGCCGGATGTCAGACGGTGTGACGGGGTTACGGTCATTGGTGTCGGCCCGACCGGGCAGCCGCGGATGGTATTGCCGGATGTGGCGCAGCGCTTCGGCATCACCCACTCGATACGCTGCAAGCAGCGCGGTGACTTGGGCATCGTAACAGTCGAGACCGGACCGCAAGGGCAACGGTTTGAGGGGAGTGGGAGGCATGGCTGAGAGTTAAAGGCAGGTCAGCGCGGTATTTCAATCCTCCAGCTTTAGCTGAGGTTCAATTGGCCATCCGGTGCGGACGGAGTTCGACCCAACGTCGATACTGGCATCTGGAGTAAAACGCGGGGTAGCCAAAACCCGGAGGAATCGGCGCTTTTTCTGAAGCCGTTGCAACAATCCATCGCGAATGCTTTGGCGGATCATACGAATTACTCAGCGCTGTGAGTAGTTTTACTCAAAGCTTCGCCAAAAACCAAGCCAATCAGGAGAGGAATTTGCCAACGCCAAAATCTCATTAGCGTGTCATTGGAATCAGGGGGCCCCTGGCCAGCGGAATCCGGGCACATCGCAAAAAGTGCGCCGATCCCCTACCCCCGGATTCCACTACCAACGCCAAATTCGTCTCCCGGCTCGAAGCTCGCAAATTTTTTTCTCAATCCGCGGTCCGAGGGGATAATTTCGGGTTAGAACCCCATGAAGACATAGCGCGACATGCGGGTGAATCCGGCGGAAGGATGCTGCCAACTCCGCATGACGCGGTTGCAAACAATAACATGAAAACACTGCCTCTTATCCTTTGCGCGACCGTCCTGTGCGGTCTTGGCGCCACGATCACACCGGCCCTTGGCCAAGGCACGGCATTCACCTATCAAGGCCAACTGAACGAAGCGGGAGCCCCGGCGAACAGTCGGTGCGACCTGACTTTCACCTTGTATGGCGCCGCGACCGGCGGCAATCCAGTGGGAGCCCCCCAGGCGGTAGACAACCTTGCCCTCAGCAATGGGCTGTTTACGGTTACGCTGGATTTTGGGCCGGGAGTCTTTAATGGCAGCCCGCTCTGGCTGGAAATCGCCGCGCGCCCGGGTTCGACCACCAACGACTTCACGATTCTGACGCCACGCCAGGCGCTTACTTCAGTGCCATATGCCACCTTTGCCGCGGGCGTCAATGCCTCCGGGCTGCAGGGACCGCTGCCATCCGGCAGCCTCAGCGGAGCTTATGGGAGTGCCGTGAACCTGGTTAACCCGGGTAACACCTTCGCGGGCGACGGCAGCGGGCTGACCCACCTCCTGGCCGCCAATCTCATCGGGCCGCTGGCGCCCGCGCAAGTGCCCCCCAACGTCGCGTTGCTGGATGCCCCCACCCAGAGGTTCACCGGGGTGAATACTTTTACCGGAGTGGTCGGCATGCACGCCGGCAATCCGTTCATGCCGCTGACCGTGGGCGGACTCGGCGCGAACTCGGATTATCTCGGTTTTCAGGACTCGGATGGGGTCAACCGATGGCATCTGACGGGAATCGGCGGGGGGTTGAATTTTGTGGAAACCGCCATCGCCGATTTTCGGCTTTATCTGGCCCCCGGCGGCAATCTTGGCATCGGAAACAATCTGCCCACTGATCAGTTGCAAATCGGCAGTTTGAACACGCTCGCCGATCAATATCTGTCGATAAAAACCGCGGGCGGGAACAATTTCCGCGCCGGGCTCAAATTCCGTCACTTCGCCGACAATGGCGGGTTCAATATCGAAGACGACGAGCGGCCGAATACCAATGGATTGCATATCATCCGCTATCCGTACGGCGGCCCGGTGTCAGCGCTGTTTATCGACCGTTTCAGCGGCAACGTGGGCATTGGCAAAGTCAATCCCGCGACGAAGCTCGATGTGGCCGGCGAGATCACCTGCACGGCCGTCAACATCACCAGTGATCGCAACGCCAAGGAGGTTTTCGAGACCGTCGATCCGCGCGCCGTACTGGAAAAAGTGACGCACCTGCCGATCACCAGCTGGCAATATAAATCGGAGCCGGGTGCCCGGCATCTCGGGCCCATGGCGCAGGATTTTCACCAGGCTTTTGCGCTGGGTCGGGATGAGCGGCACATCACGAGCGTGGATGAGGACGGGGTGGCGCTGGCCGCCATCCAGGGACTGAATCAAAAGCTGGACGAAAAGGAAGCCGAGTTGGCTCGCCTGCACTCGGAAAACCAGGCCCTGGCGGACCGCCTCGCCGCCATCGAACGCTTACTGGCGGTGCGCGAAAAGGGTTCCAATTCCATGCGCTAATCGGTGCCTACCAACCGCGATCTCGTCATGAAATTCATCAACATGCCTGCCTTTTCACCGCGGCCAGCGTGGCTCCCTATTTTACTGCTGGCCGGCCTGTTGGCCGAACCGCGCCTGAGCGCGGGGCCACCGGGGGACGCCAACGGCGCCAGTCCCCGCCCCTTCTACATCGTGGCGCACAATCCCAACACGATTGCGGATGTGGTGGCGGCACTGAACGCCGGCGCCAACGCCCTCGAACCAGACATCACCAAAGCCTATGACGGGGGCAGCGATGACTTCCCGGATACCATCGATTATCTGGTAAACTGGGACTCCAGCGTTCCCTTCCGCAATGGGAATTCCGGCGACACCCATTTCATCCAATGGCTGGACGGAGTGCACCAACTGGCGCTCCAGCACCAACAGATTGCGTTGATCACCTTTGACACCAAAACTTCGGCCGCCAAAGCCGCCCTGGGTCCGGTGATTCTGAACGCCATCCGCACCCACCTGAATACCAATGGGGTCAACATCCCCTTTGTGATCAGCGTGGGCAGCACCAACGACGGCGCGGTGTTTGATAACATTCTGAGCCAGCTGGGACCAACCGAGGGGGTGCAGGTGGACGGACAGAACGATCCCGCCGGGGTCCTCCTCTATTTCGCCGGCCGGGGTTATCTGAATAACGTCACCGTGGGCGATGGCGGCGCCGCAGCCGAATTCCCCTTGGTCGCCAACAAATACTGGCAGGACATGGATCAGGCAGCTTTCCTGCGAGCCAAGACCGGTAATCCGAAGGCGTTGCCCTACCTGTATATCTTTGACAACGGTCTGGATGAAAACAAGATTATCGATGGAGGCGAGGATGGCATCATTCCCGACGCGTTCTCGGCGGTGACGGTCACCGACCCGCCCTTTAGTCCGCAATATATTAACGACCTTTACCACGTCATCGGCACGCGCCGGGATATTCGCCTGGCGGCACCGACGGATAATCCCTTTCAACCAAAGAACGAAGCGTATGCCTTGGAAATGGTCACGAGTTCGGACACCGATTCCGGCACCGACGCGATTCTGACGTTTACCCTCATTGGAGATAAGGGCTCCGCGAGCATTCAAGTAGATGCGAACAAATGGGGTCGCATGGAGGCGGGTGCGGTCGATCATGTGACCATTCCCAGCAAAGACCTTGGCAATTTGCAAACCGTGCAGATCTCAAACGACGGTTCGGGGAACGCTCCGGGCTGGAAATTGCACAGCCTGGCGGTTTACAGCGCACGCTGGCTGAGCCCCGTGAGCCCGGTCAATGGCGGCTTTTACTACACCGCGAGTACCGGGCCAAACAGTCAAACGATCGATGTCTTTATCAACAGCGGGCAAACGTCCGGGTTTCGTTTGACCGCGCAAAGCAGCCAGCCCTACACGGTGGCGTGGGCCAACGCGGCCACGACCGCCCTGCCCGCGGACGGCAGTTCCACCCATCCCTGGCCCCAGGTTTTCAGCGCCACCACGTATGTGCGAACCAATGGAGTCGTCCACCTGGGCCCGGGCGCGTACAAAGAAACCGGCCGCATCGACCGCCCCTGCCGCCTGGTCAAGGAACCCACTTATGGCAATGGATCAGCGGTTATCGGCACTCACTGATTTTCCCATGATCCCACGGAAATCTCCGAAAATGTCAACGGCACAAAAGAACCTCCCAATAATCAAGCATTCCACCATGAATTCCTCCAGCACACGGTTCCTGCTGCTATTCGTGCTTTCCGCCGGTATTGGCGGAGCGCAAACCTATTCCCTGAATCAATCCGCCGTCGTCAACGGAGGCGGCCAGAGCGCGGGCGGCACCTATTCGCTGACCGGTTCCCTCGGGCAACCGGACGCCGGCCCGGCCATGTCGGGCGGGAACTACGCCCTGCAAGGCGGCTTCTGGAGCGTCGTGCAAGTGCAACAGACCCCCGATGCGCCTTTGCTAATGATCGTTCCCAACGGTGCCGGAAGCGTCCAAATTCTTTGGCCGGCCAACCCCGGATTCGTGCTGCAACAGACCGTCAACCTCACGCAGACCGACGGCTGGTCGAACGCCAATTTTCCGGTGACGACGCTGAATGGAACCAACAGTGTCACCATCGCAACGTCGGCCGGAAGTCTATTCCTCCGGTTGAAAGCGGCAAATGGCAATTGAACGAGTCCATCCGGGAGGGTGCTCCGCGGATGGCACCGTCCGCAGCTTTTGCCAGAATTTCTCACCTCATTGTCAGTGCCGGGGGGGTGGACGGCATGGTCGTAAGCAGCGTTGCTGCGTTGATGGCCAGCCGCGTGGCCGGGCAGTCACGTTTCGGTCGGAGTGCTGCTGGTTCCAGATGGCGCGGAGTTGGGACGATTAGGTCGCTGAATTCGCGGTTGGCTTCGCGGATGGGATTGGCTTCGGCGTGCGGGGCAGGATCAGAGGTGATCGCAACTGCCGGCCAGTTCCCCCAAATCGTCCCCAGCAGTTCCAGCGCCCCATCTGCGTAATGGAACAGGACATCAGGGCATGTGTTCAAATTCGCATCGAGCCCCCCCGGTTCGCAGCCTTGACCGACCGGAAGGGGGTGGTAGTGTAGCGCCATGAGCTACAGGACGTTGGAAGTTGAACTCGAAAATGGCGTGGTGCATGCCGCACATTCGGAAACCTTGCCGGCCAAAGCTCACGCGCTCCTCACCATTTTGGACGAGCCAGCCACCGAGCCGACGGCGGCTCCGGCAACCTCGCTGGCCGATCTGGCGAAGGATTTTTTCGGCATCGGCAATGGCACCCACACCGATCTCTCCACGAATCGACTGCACCTGGCTGATCTTGGTCGATGAGGAGGGTCATTCTCGATACCGGGCCATTGGTCGCCTGCCTTTGTCCGCGCGATGAACATCACGCCTGGGTGCGGCAGACCTTCCAAGAGATTGCGCCTGGCTCCTTGGTTTGCGAGGCGGTTTTGGCCGAAACCTGCCATTTGACCGCCAAAGAGGGCGTCGCTGCGGCGCGCGTAATTGAATTTATCCGCCGCTTGCGGCTGCAACCGGTATCCTTGGCCAATGAAATGGCGGCCCTTCAAGATTTGTTGGCCGGCTACGCCGACACGCCAATGGATTTTGCGGATTCTTGCGTGCTTCGTCTGGCTGAACTTCACCCCGACACCGCTGTTTGCACCACTGACTCCGATTTCAAGGTCTTTCGCAAGCACGGGCGGGAAAGAATTCCGCTGGTGGCCCCGTTCGAGTTCTGAAGTCCGCGCTGTTGTACTTACAGGTCTTCACCAGTCGGAGCCCCGGCCGGCGTTTTGGTCAGGAAGACGCGTCTTGAGGTTTTCGATAATTCCAAAAATTCCTCGTCGGGCTTTGAAAGCGATTGCGGTACGTAAACGTGGTGGTAACCGATCAAGTTGGATATTTTTTAACCATCCCTTAACGTTACCTTCAATCGGCAATTTTGCGTCCCAGCGTTCGTCGCCGCTCAGCGGGACGAAACTTCCGCCGCCGCGCTGCGCACAATGGCGAACATGTTGGCGCGTAGCCTTCGCTCTTTTTAGCCTGGATTAAGCTATTCGCGGAATTAAGAGGGATGGATTGCCAGCTATAGCTCGTTTTTTGCGAGCGAAGGCTGGAGCCAGTTGCCGGGATCGAACCGGCGACCGACGGTTTACAAAACCGTTGCTCTACCGCTGAGCTAAACTGGCTTGGCCTCAAGCGGGGGCAAATTACGGCATAATTACGGCGCGAACAAGGGGAAATCCGGCGGCTGAAACGGCGCGGAACCAACGCAACGCGTCACTCGCGACGTGGACTGCGATGGCAGAACAGCCAGCGCCCAAGGCAGCTGGATCCGATGATGCGTCCGACTTCAGGTTCAGGATGATTGGTGAGACGAGCTTGGGAAATTTTATCATGGTGAAACGCCCCCCGCGAAAAAAAGAATCAAAATGCAAAGGAACAAAAGGGCGCCCGCACAAATAAGCAAAGCGAGGGACACGCCGAACAAATTGAAGAGGCGGCCCCCGCGGCGCTGCTCGCGGTAGAGGTCCGTCGGTCGCAGCATGGCACCGGCGACCAAAAGGGGAATTAGAAAGCAAATCGTAGCCTTGAGTTCAGCTGGCAAGGGCAGTTTGTCCGCCAACCCGAAAGCCAGCAAGAGCAGCCACACAAAGCAAAAAAGGAATGCCACAAAAAGCCACGGCCGATATCCCGGATAGACGACTTTCGGCGGGGATAAAATCTCGACTTCACCAGGCTGCAGTTGGTCTTCGCTCATGGTGGCATGGTAATTTCAACCGTGAACATGCCGTGAGCCAATGTCAATTGCAGAAAGGGATGCTTCTCCTCTTCGGTTGAAGCAACGGTCAAATTTTAAATCTGGAGACAAAGGCGGACAAGCAATTCCCGGCACCAGGTACAAGGACGCGCAGGCCTTGGGGGCTCGGCCGCGCGGCGGGGACCATCGATGGGGGCAGCCAAGGAATCACCAGACTTTCTGCCGGAGCGAACCGTCCATTGCGCGTCACACTTGAACGGCCAGAGCGGCGACTTTGGCGGTGGCGGAGTAGGAGGTGCGCTTAAAAATCGTGCGGGGCCGGCCCGATCCGGGTAGAGTTGGCGTGCTGGGCCGTTTGCGGAGTCGATTCAAACCAAAATGCGGTTCTGGGTTGAGGGATGGTGATCACCGCCAATGCAGAGCTAAGCCAAATGCCAGAACACAAGACCTTTTCGAAGCGGGAGTAGCCCCAAACCCGAGAGGCGTCGTCGTGGCCCGGTATTCGGAAATGTCTGATTCCTGCGGCGGCCGCAAGGCCATCGAAATGAAAACATCGAAACAATCCACCGGGAGACAGGGTCCTGCCGCAATCACGCGGAGCGGGTTGGCACGCCGCAAATCGGATTGGGGCGTGCGGAATCGGGCGCGATTGATGAAGCGGACGGCGTTCCTGGCGGAGCTGCCTTCCGGAGAGGTGCTCTTTCTACCGGAGTCGCTGCAGCAATTGTGTGTGGTGCGGCAACGGAAACAATTGCGGCTGGTGTTCCAGGGGCAGGACAGCCCGCTGACGCAATCCCGGATGCGCCTGGATGATCCGCTTTATCTGCTCGCGCCCTATGCCCAGATTATGATGCTCGCCCTGATTTGGCGGGAGCAGCCGGAACGGATTTATATGGCCGGGTTTGGGGCGGGCCGGATCCCCCAAGTGCTGCATCATTATTTTCCGGAGGTGGTGGTCGATTGCACGGAAATCGATCCGGACGTGTTGGCGGTCGCGCAGAGTCATTTTGGCATCCGCCTGGACCACCGCTTGCGGGTGACGATCATGGACGGAAGGGCCTATCTGGAGGGGAAGACCGAACCGGGGAATTATGATCTCCTGTTTGTCGATCTGTCCGACGGCACCGCGAGCAGCCCGATCGGATTGGCTTCGACGGATTTCTATGCGCTGTGCCAGCGTCATCTGGCTCGGGATGGAGTGGTCGTCGTCAATTTGTTACATGGGGACGCACGTTACCGGGAAAAGGTGGAGCTGTTGCGGGCCGCCGGCCAGACGCTTTACGCGGGTAGGACAACCCGGGGCGGCACCGTTTTCTTTGCCGTCAACAGCGCCCCAATGTCCGCGACCGAAATCAACGCGCTGGCCAGGCAACTGGCCCGCCAGCACCGATTCGGGTTTCCCTTCGTGAAGCATGCCCGGCGGCTGATGATCAATCCCACCGCCGGCGAGACGGTTTGATGCTATTCAGGAAGCTGGCGACGACATTGGCACATTTTATTTCAGTATTAGGACAAGTTGGCCACAACCTCCTTCACATAGGTTGGGGAAATTTATTGATGGGTGCCCAAGGTAGGCGCTCGTGCCTCGCGCCAACCATGGGCTAGATGGCACAACACCTTTGGTGTTGGGGAGCGGTCCTTTGTGACCGTTTTTGGTTCAGCCCCTGGACACCTGATTCCGCGCCTTGGGTTTTGGCGGGCGAGGAAGATGGATGGCACCTCCTCTTCCCTGCCCTCTCCTCCATTCGGAATGGTGGAGAGGGGGAAGAAAGCAGGGCGGCCATCGGTTGCGGGCCACGCAGGTTCCATGAAGTCAGGATTCCGGAGCCTACCGCAACACCACCCGATAGAACCGCGAAGTGTCCGCCGTCAGGGGTTCGCGGAACTCCTAATGGCCGGGTTGGATTTCCGTGACGGAGCCGCGGTGGTCCAGGTGCCGTCCAATGCGGGGACGGACTGGATGTGGCATTGAGCGCCCGGCCGGTCGGAGAAGGCGAGCACCAATTCGCCACAATCGACGTTGTTGCAGTCAACAATGGCCATCGCCCCGGCATCCACACCAGGCAGACCGGTCCCGGACCAGAGGATGCACCCGCCCGCGCTGTCAAATCGATTAGGACCATTTCCGGGGCACCCAACTTAATCCGCCCCAGGTCCCTCGGGGGAGTTCGGATCGCAGTGTAGAATTCGTGGCCGGCACGCGCAGAGTCGGCTGTCCGCCGGGGCGAAATGGCTCACGCTGCCGTCGGGTGCGCGATTCAGATTGACACCGCAAAATGTTGCCCGGTAAGTTGTTTCAAACAATGACTCAGGGAGAGAACATAGCCGCAGAACAACGCCGTCTGGCTAGTCTGCGACGCTATGGAGTGTTGGACACCGGACCGGAACCCGCGATGGATGACCTGACTGCTCTGGCAACCCACATCTGCGCCACTCCGATCGCCCTGATTTCCCTGGTGGACGAGGGCCGTCTGTGGTTCAAATCCAAAATCGGCCTGGCGGCAACCGCGCTGCCCCGTTCGCTCTCGTTCTGCGAGCGGGCAATGGCGCAAGCCGAATTGTTCATCGTTCCCGATGCCACCCGGGATGACCGGTTCACGGAACTTCCGTTGGTCCGCGAAGAACCCCGAGTGCGATTTTACGCGGGCGCGCCGCTCCTCACTCCGGAGGGGGATATCCTGGGCACGCTCTGCGTGATGGACCGGGTCCCACGCGAGTTGGGTCCCGAACAATCCGCGGCCCTGCTCCGGTTAAGCCGCCAAGTCATGCTGCAATTGGAATTTCGCCGCCAGGCGTCCGAACTGAGGGAGACGGAGGAACGCATGCGGCTGGTCACGGACACCGCTTCCGTGGGACTCGTGATGGTCAATGGGCACCAGCGTTACGTTTATGCCAATGAGGCCTATGCCCGGATGTTCCACCTCCCGGGGGCCGATATCGTCGGCCAGCGGGTCGCCGAGGTCTTGCCGGACCTGTATGAAGCGCAGATCCGACCACGTCTGGAGCGCGCTCTGCGAGGGGAAAGGATTTCCTTTGAAATGCGCCGGCCTGGCTCGGGCGGGGAAAAGCATTTTCTCGTGAAATACGAGCCGACCCAATCGGGCGGATCGGGTTGGTTGGTTGTCGTCGTCATCACAGACGTCACCGAACTCCACCGGGCCGAACTGATCTCCCTGCGCCTGGCGGCCATCGTGGAATCATCCGGTGACGCGATCATCGGCAAAGAATTGGACGGAATCATCACGAGTTGGAATCCCAGTGCGGAGCGAATCTTCGGATTCACCGCCGGCGAGATGGTGGGGACAAATATCCGGCGGTTGATCCCGGAGGAACGGCAGAGCGAGGAACAGGAAATCATGGACCGGATCCGCCTGGGGGAAAGCGTCGAGCACTTGGAGACGCAACGGCAAACGAAGGATGGACGATTGCTGGAAGTCGCCATCACGGTTTCCCCGATTAAAGATTCCGTGGGACGGGTGGTCGGGGTTTCCAAGGTAGCGCGGGACATTACCGAGCGCAAACGACTGGAGCGGCAGTTTCTGCGGGCCCAGCGCATGGAAAGTATCGGCACCCTGGCCGGGGGTATCGCGCATGACCTGAACAACGTGCTGACGCCGATCCTGATGTCCATCGTGATGTTGCGTGATTACGCCGGTGACGCCGAAAGCAAGGCCTTGCTGGAAATCCTGCACGCCAGCGCCCGGCGGGGTGCCCAGATGGTCAAACAAGTGCTTTCTTTTGCCCGGGGCGTTGACGGCCAACGCATGCCGGTCAATGCCCGTCGCGTGCTCACCGAAATCGTGGACGTCACGCGGGAGACTTTTCCCAAATCCATCGAAATTGTGGGCGTGCTGCCGGAATCGCTTTGGACCGTGACGGGAGATGCCACCCAAATCCATCAGGCTTTGATGAATCTATGCGTAAACGCCCGGGATGCAATGGTCACCGGGGGCCGTGTCGCGAGGATTTCAAAGGCGAACAAATGTGTGCGAGCAAAGGCGGACTAAGTCAAGGGCTGCGGATTTGCAGCAAAATCTTTGGGCGTTCCTTGGGATTGGGTTCTTGCGCGAGGATGGTGACCGTGCCATTGGGGTG
>CAIXFN010000049.1 GCA_903918755.1 uncultured Pedosphaera sp. | reverse complement strand
CTCCGCCTGTTCCGGACTCATATAAGCCGGCGTCCCGATGAACTGGTGCAACTGTGTGTAAACGGTGTTGTCGGTCAATCGTCCCTCGGTGGCCTTGGCAATACCGAAATCAATCACCTTCGGCACCGGCACGCCGTCGTGCAGCGTCACGAGGATGTTCGAGGGCTTGATGTCGCGATGGATGATTCCCTTCTGGTGCGCGTGCTGGATGGCCTGGCAGACCTTGATGAAGAGGTCGAGCCGTTCCTTGGTGCTGAGATTGGCCTGGTCGCAGTAGTCGGTGATCTTGATGCCGCGCACCAGTTCCATGACGAAGTAGGGACGGCCCACGTCGGTGGTGCCCGCATCGAGCACCTTGGCGATGTTCGGATGATCCATCATCGCCAGCGCCTGCCGTTCCGCCTCGAACCGGGCGACGACCTGCTTGGTGTCCATGCCCAGCTTGATGACTTTCAACGCCACGCGACGGCGCACCGGCTCGGTTTGCTCTGCCACATAGACCACGCCACAACCCCCTTCGCCAACGCGCTCCAATAGCTTGTAGCGCCCAAGCGTCTGGCCCACGGCTTCGTCGGGCGCATCATCGAAGGCCAGCGCAATCGTCGGCCGCGCTGGGGTCGCTTCCCCCGTGAGCAGGCCTACGGACTCGTCATGCGCGGCGAGCAACGCTTCGAGGCGTTGGCGCAGGGCAGGGTCGCCTTCGCACATCACGTCGAGAAATGCGGCGCGCTTGGCCATGGACTTCTCCAGCGCCAGGGCAAACAAAGCTTCTTCGCGGGATTGGTTCATTGCTGCGCCCCTTTCTTCCCAGTCGCTTTGGCGGCCTGCTGGAACGTGGCCAGTTTCTGTTTCCATTCGGCGGCCTGAGCGGGTTTGCCCCAGGCGTCGTAAAGTTGCACCAGTCGTTCGAGGGATTCCTTGATCCGCCGCGGGGCGTTGAGATACGGGGTCAGGCTGGTCTGGTGCTGTTGGAGTCCATGGCAGCTTTCGACCAGGAGCGGTTCGGCGTCGGCGTATTTCTTTTGACCCGCCAGACTCGCGCCGAGGAGGTTCATCACATAAAGCCGATAGCCAGCGTCCAGGTCGTGCTTCTCCGTCAGGCGCAAACCTTCCCGCAGCAGCGTCACGGCTTCGGCGTAATTCTGCTGGGCCAAACGGACCGCGCCAAAGTTGGCGATGATCTGCGGACTCGCCACTGGATTGAAGGTTGGGTTCCGCCGCATGGTCTGGCTCGCCAAGTCGCACAGGATGGCAGCTTGGCCGACATCGCCTTGTTCGAGGTAAGCCCACCCCAACGAGCCCAGATTCCCAGCCGAAAACACGCTCTTCTCCACGGGCAGGCGCCGGCTGAGATTGAGGACCTGTTCCGTGAGGGGCTCGGCTTTATCGAACTGCTGTTGCCTGACATAGGTCTGGGCCAGTTTGCAGACGGCGGACAGGGTCAGAAGATGGTCCTCGCCGAGGGTGCTGCGGCGCAGTTCCACGGCGCGGAGCGCCATGGTTTCGGCCTTCTCGAGTTGATTCAACATCTCATCGGCAATGGCCAGTAATACCGTCAGGCTGCTGGTGGTGGGGTGTTTCTCGCCCAGCGCGCGCCGGGATCGATCCAGGCCGTCCACGAGCAATGACTCCGCCTTCGCCGGCTGCAAATGATAGATGTAGCCCAGGCTGAGGCCGTAAATCAGTCGCAGTGTCCCCGGGTCGTCCGGACCCAGAACTTCACGGTGCAAGGCCAGAGTGCGGAGATACAGCGCCTCGACTTCGGTCCACGGTGTTTCGGCCAGGAGCAACAAGACGAAGGCCCGCGTTTGCATGAACTGGAGCGTGAGCGGGTGCTTTTCGCCCAAGGCTTGCCGGCTCGCTTCGAGTCCCTGGCGGGTGAGCGGTTCGGCCAGAGTCGTCTCGCCACCCAGCCAGCGGGCCGTGGCCAGACCATTCAGCGACCGCAGGGTGTCCAGATGGCTCTCGCCGAGGTGCTGGAGTTGGACGCGCAGCGCGGCCTCATAATGCTCGATGGCCTTGGCGTAGTCGCCGAGTTCCGTATAGATGGAGCCGAGCGTCTGCCGGATGGAAGCCTCGACCAGGGGCGGACGTCCGGTGGCGCGGTCGAGCCGGCCGCCGATGCGGTCCAGCAACGCGCGGACGGTCAGTTCGCGATCCGGCTGAGAGCCGGGGCTGGCCTGGCTCAGCACGTCTTCCTGGATGAACTGCAACGCGCCCTGGGCATTGGCCTTCTCGGTGAGAGCGTTGGCTTTCTCCTTCTGGGCTTGGGCCTTCTCCACGAGGGCTTGCGCTTCCGCACGGGTCGCCCGCACCGCCTGCCATGCGCTGACGATGATTCCGAACACAAGTGCGACAGCCACGGCGGCACCAGCCGCGAAAACACCTTTATTCCGCCGATACGCCTTCTGAAACTTGTAGGCCGCGCTGGGCGGGCGGGCGATCACCGGCTCGTTCGTCAGGTGGCGAGTGATGTCGGCGGCGAGTCCGTTGGCGGTTTCGTAGCGGCGCTGGCGATCTTTCTCCAGGCACTTCATCACGATCCAGTCGAGGTCGCCCTGGAGCTGGTGCAGCAACTTCGAGGTGTCGGCGGAACGGCGCTTGGCGGTGGTCGTGAGTTGATCGGCTCCGAGGGTCGCAAACCGCGTGCTGGGGCGCTGCGGTTCCTTCTCCCGTATCGTCTTGCGCATCGCGTCGATGCCTTGGGACATCAACTCCTTGGGGTCAAAGGGCGTGCTGCCAGCCAGCAGTTCGTAAAGCAACACGCCCAGGCTGTAGATGTCGCTGCGCGTGTCGATGTCCAGCCCGCTCATCTCCGCCTGCTCCGGACTCATGTAAGCCGGCGTGCCGATGAACTGGTGCAACTGCGTGTAAACGGTGTTGTCCGTCAGCCGGCCTTCCGTGGCCTTGGCGATGCCGAAATCAATCACCTTCGGGACGGGCACGCCGTCGTGCAGCGTCACGAGGATATTCGAGGGCTTGATGTCGCGATGGATGATGCCCTTCTGGTGCGCGTGCTGAATGGCCTGGCAGACCTTGATGAAGAGATCGAGCCGTTCCTTGGTACTGAGATTGGCCTGGTCGCAGAAGTCGGTGATCTTGATGCCGCGCACCAACTCCATCACGAAGTAGGGACGGCCCACGTCGGTGGTGCCCGCATCGAGCACCTTGGCGATGTTCGGATGATCCATCATCGCCAGCGCCTGCCGTTCCGCCTCGAAGCGGGCGACGACCTGCTTGGTGTCCATGCCCAGCTTGATGACTTTCAACGCCACGCGACGGCGCACCGGCTCGGTTTGCTCTGCCACATAGACCACGCCACAACCGCCCTCGCCGACACGCTCCAGCAGCTTGTAGCGCCCGAGCGTTTGGCCCACGGCTTCGTCCGGCGCGTCGGCAAGCTCAAGCTTGATGGTGGGAATGACCGCGTCGGCTTTCACGGGCACGGGGTTATCTGTCTGGTCGTGCGCGGCCAGTAGGGCTTCCAGGCGCCGGCGCAACGCCAAATCGGCGCCGCAAACCGCCTGCAGGAAAGCCGGGCGCTCCGCGCCGGGCTTTTCCAGGGCCAGGGCAAACAGCGCGGCCTCCCGTTCTTGCGACGATGACATGGGCATCTTGGATGGGTTCATCTATTTCTACATGCGCCAACGGCGGACTGAAAGTATATAGGTTTTTTTAACATGCTTTTGGCGCCCACTTGCCGCATGATCCGGCGAAGACTATGAGCACAGCTGAATTCAAGTTCTATTGTTCCCACTGCGATCAACCTTTGAAATGCGACCCCCGCTTCGCGGGCCGGCAGATTCAATGCCCGGGCTGCAACGTCCTGATCCGCATCCCCAGCCCGCCGCCCGGCACCGGTTTCACCCACGTGGAGCCGCAATCCGGCAATACCTGGGATACGCATCTACCCAAGGGCCAGAAAGGTTGAGCGCCGGGGGGGTGTCCCCGTGACCATTACGAGGGTTTGCGGCCCAATTCGACGGTCAACCAGGCCCGGGAATAGGCCCACCATTGCTTCGCCGTGGGCACGGCGATGCCAAGGGCGGTGGCCGCCTCGTCAAAACTCATCCCGACGAAGTAGCGCAGTTTGACCAGTTCCGCCTTGCGCGGATCGAGCATGGCGAATTTTTCCAATGCCTCGTTCACGGCGAGCAATTGCTCATCGTCGGCCGCGGGAAACGGAATCTCCAGTTCGCTCACCTCCAGATGCGGCGCGCCCTCGCCCCGTTTCCAGGTGAGGCGCCGCCGGGCGCGTTCGATCAGGATGCGGCGCATCGCCTCCGCTGCCGCGCCGAAGAAATGGGCGCGGTTCTGAAACGCCGGGGCGGCATGGCCGCCCAACCGCAGCCAGGCCTCGTGGACGAGGGCGGTGGGTTGCAGGGTGTGACGGTGCGCTTCGTGGGCCATCTTGCGCGCCGCCAGTCGACGGAGTTCTTCGTAAACGAGCGGGAGCAATTCGGCGGCGGCTTTTGGATCCCCGTGTTGCACCCGTTCCAAAATCTCGGTGAACTCGCTCAAGTCTTCAGCATAGCCGCGCGGCGATGGGTGACAACCACGAACGCGCCAACATTTTAACCAAATGTCCGTGGTCAAGTTTCGAAGTTCGCCGCATCGTCGCTGGTAAGAAGGCGAAGCGACGGGAGGAATTTGCCGGTGATCTTGATGTTGAAAAGAGATTCCCTTGAAAATGCCGATCGTTTAGCATCCGTCCATGACGCGTGCTCCGAAGCATTTTCTTATCAGCCCGATCGCAGCGACCGTGACGGCGGTAACTTTGATGGCGGGCGCGCACGGGGCAATCTTCCCCCATCCACAGGCGGAGGCTCAGGCGCTGGATCTGGCCGAGAAGGCCATCGCGCTGCGCTCGGTGCGCGGGCCCGGCAACAAAACTCCAGAAGTTGCCGCGCTCTACAAGATGGCCCTGGTGGCGGGCGGCCTGGCCGAAGGGCAAATCACCATCAGCACGGTGGATGACACGGCTTATCTGATGGCGCGCTGGCCCGGCACTGATCCCAAGCTCAAGCCGCTGGTCCTATCGGGCCACATGGACGTGGTGGAGGCCAAGCCCGAGGACTGGAAGCGCGACCCGTTCACGCCGGTGGTAGAGAACGGATACTTGTTCGGCCGCGGCGCCACGGACATGAAGCTGGATGGAACGATCGTCATCGCTTCCCTGATTGAGCTGAAGCGCGAAGGCTACCAACCCCGCCGCGACATCGTCCTCGAGTTCTCGGGGGACGAAGAAACGACGATGAAGACCAGCGCCATCATCGCCGACAAGCTCGCCGATGCCGACTTGGTGCTCAACATTGACGGCGGCGGCGGAGTGCTGAACGAGAAGACGGGTTCGCCGGAATATTTCACCTGGCAAGGCGCGGAAAAAACTTATGCCGACTTCGAACTTACCGTCACAAATCCCGGTGGCCATTCCTCCCAACCCCGCAAAGTCAACGCCATCGACCAGTTGGCCGCCGCCCTGCTCCGCATCCACGACCATCCGTTCACGCCGGAGCTAAACGACCTTACCCGAGCCTATTTTATCAACGCGGCGAAGTATGAGGAGCCGACGACGGCCGCGGCCATGCGCGCTTTCGCCGCCGACCCCACCGACAAGCAGGCGATCGCCACCCTCTCGGCCAACCCGGCCAAGGTGGGCAAGATCGGCACGACTTGCGTGGTGACCACTATCAATGGTGGCCATGCTCTGAATGCCTTGCCGCAACGGGCCAGCGCGAACGTCAACTGCCGGATCTTCCCCGGTCACAAACCGGCCGAGATCATGGCCGAGCTGATCAGGGTCGTTGCCGATCCCGCAGTCAGCATCAAGGACGTGACCGAGGGTTCGGTGAGCACCGACGCCTCGCCGATGCGGCCGGACTTCGTCGCCGCTGTAAACAAGGCGTTGGCTGGTCCCTACCCCGGCGTGCCGATCTTCCCAGCGATGTCGTCCGGCGCCAGCGACAGCATGTGGTTCCGCAATCGCGGCGTGGCGAGCTACGGCGTGAGCCCAATGTTTATCAAAGAGTCCGAGAACTTCAGCCACGGCTTGAACGAACGCACCCCGATTGCGAATATCGCGCCCGCCATTGCCTACTACCTTTCGCTCGTGGCGGATTTGTCGAAGTAAGCGGCCGGCGCGTCGGAAATCCAGGGCCGGTTACTGCCGACCAGCTGGTTAAGTCAAACACTCATTGGAGTCAAACTTGTCCGTCGGAGCGCAGGCCAGCCAAAGGGATCGGATGCTGAGAAAAGCGAAAACGCGGGAATTCTTGTTAAGGAAGCAACCGGAGTGCGGAAGTGCCCTCGCGCCCTCAATTTGATGCGACGATATCTGGAAGGAATTTGGGAGTGATCGGCGCGACCAACTGGTCAATCATGGTGTCAATGCCGGCCACGAATTGTTCAAGCACAAGGCCGACCTTGGGATCGTCAAAAACCCACAATCCCTCATATTTCCAGGGTGCGATTACGGCGAGTGAATTCATAAATCCTGGGTGTTCTCGATTGTGGCAGTCTGGACTGGCGGCATCGGGGCGAAAGCAGCCTTCACCAGTCCGTGAGGAGTAACCACAAAAACCTTTTTATGGCGGCAAACTTACCCAGTGCCTGCCAGTTGATAACCAAAGCAATCAGGCAGAAGAGCAAAAATATCAGCGCCGCGATGACCGGCAAGTAGCAGACGAGGATCAGCGAAACAATCACTACGATAATCCCCAAAACCGGCGCAGCGAATTTATTGTGGGGTGATACTTTCATCCGAAAACCTTCCCGATCTACCGCCACAATGATAAGCCTTTGATATCTGACCAAAGGCTCAACAATTCACCAGGATTGCCATGAATCGACCGGAAGCGAAGAAAATCCAGCCGGTTTGGCACATCCAATTCCAATCAAGTCGTTGGCGGAGCGGGTCGGAAGCGGGCCGTCAGAAAATCCAAGTATTCGATCAACTGTTTCTTCAGGTCCTTGCGATGGATCACGGCGTCGATCAAGCCGTGATCCAGCAGGAATTCGGCGGTTTGAAATCCCGGCGGCAATTCGGCCTGGGTGGTGTCCTTGATGACGCGCGCGCCGGCGAAACCAATTTCCGCCCCCGGCTCCGCCAGAATCAAATCGCCCACGCTGGCGAAGCTCGCCATCACGCCGGCATAGGTGTTGTGGGTCAGCACACTGATGTAGGGCAGCCGCGCTTCCGCCAGGTAGGCCAGGGCGCCGCAGGTCTTGGCCATTTGCATGAGGCTGAACATCCCCTCGTACATCCGCGCGCCGCCGCTGGTGGAAATCACAATGACCGGCAATTCTTCGGCGGTGCCCCGCTCGATTAGGCGGGTGATTTTTTCGCCCACCACGGAGCCCATGGAGCCGCCGATGAAACTGAAATCCATGATGCCGAGGGCCACCTTGTGCTCCCCGATCATCCCGACGCCGGTGAGGACCGCATCCTTTTCCCCGGTTTTCTTCTGGTTGTCGGCCAGTTTCGAAACGTAACTGGCCATGCCCGCAAAGCCGAGGATATCCACGCTGACCAGGTTGGCATCCATTTCCTCGAAACTGCCGGGTTCCACAAGGGAGAGCACCCGGTCCCGGGGCCCGATTTGAAAATGGTATTGGCAACGCGGGCAGACTTTCAGCGTTTCATCCAGCTCCTTGTCATAAACCAGATTGCCGCACTTCTTGCATTTCACCCAAAGGCCCTCCGGGATGTCCCGCTTTTTGGATTTGCCGCCACCGAGCTTGGGCTTTTTGACAAAGGAGGGTTCAGCGGCCGTAGTCGGAGGCGGGGTGACCGCCGGTTCAACGGTTTCCAAGCCAAGCGTCTTCTTCGTAAAGGTCGTGGTCATCATTGCTTTACCCAAAGGCCGTTTCAAATCCCGCGGGCGACCGTCCACACGGACACATCGCCAGCCCCCGCGGACCGCAATACTCTGGCACAAGCGCTGGTCGTTGCGCCAGTAGTAAAAACGTCATCCAAAAGCACGATCCGTTCCCCATGGAGCCGCCGCCCGGGCGGCACGGCAAAGGCTCCCCGCATATTTGAGGCCCGCGCGGCACGCGTCAAACGGGTCTGAGTCATGGTGGGTTGGACTCGTTGCAGGAGGTTTTTGTTCACCGGTATCTGGGTGGCGCGGCCCAGCCAATCCGCCAACCGTTCCGCTTGATTGAACTCCCGTTCCCGCTGTTTTGCCGGGTGCAAGGGCACTGGAACGATAAAGCTCCATGCTTCCTTGCCCAATTCGGGAGCCGCCGCCCGGATCAGCAAATCCGCCAGGAACGGTTCGAACCACATGGCCCGGTTGTATTTGTAGCGCAGGATCACCTCGCGCACCGTTTCCTTCGCTTCCACGGCGGAGCGGGCCGCGGTAAAGGCCAACTCCAGTTCCTGGCAATTAGCACATTCAAACGGGGCGCTGATATCCCCCGGGTAGGGCAAGCCACACCGCTGGCAAAACGGCGGCTTGATGAACCGCACCCGGCTCCAGCAATGCGGTCCCACGTAGCCTTCGCTCCGGCCCGCCGCCTCGGCGTGGCAAACCTGGCAGTTATTGGGATAAATAAAGCCCATCCCAGCCTCCCAACACTGGCGCAGGAATGCGCGACCCGGCTTCACCCAACCGCGTCCTCCCCGGATTTGGCCGGCAAGCGCCAGAGCAACAGCACCCCGGCAAGCCCTAAAACCAGCAAGGCCGCCCAGCCATCGATCATTTTGCCGCTCCCGAACCAGCGAACGGAGGCGCCAGCCGTCGGACGGGTCAACTGGTCCTGAATCCGCAGCCAGAAAACCCAGCCACCATGCAACCCAAAGCTGAAGTACAAATTACCAGTGCGCTGATAAGCCAGTCCCAACCAGAGGCCCACCAGGGTGAGATTGAAGAAACCCGGGATCAATAACGGCCATTCTCCGAATCCGCGCAACATTTGCGGGAGAAGTTCCAACCCGGACAGCCAGGTCACCGGACCCTGCAATTGCGGTTTTTGCAGAAAATGTACAATCGCATAAATCATACTGCTGAGGAGCAGGGCCCCCCGCCAGCTGAAAACCCGGCGCAAAGCCCCAAAAATCACCCCACGAAACAGCAATTCCTCGATGCCCGCGACCACCGTGGCCGTCCCGGCAGCCGCCAAAATATTCATCCCCAGGCCGGTCGCCGTCAGGTTGGCGTTGAATTCGCGGGCGTGCCACGCCAGCGCGAGGCCGGCGAGCACAGCCAGGGAACCAAAGCCCAACAGGAAGCCGCCGGCCAGGCGTGATTTCTGCCCCGCCGGCGCAACGAGCCCTACCGCCGACCACGAGTCAGCCCCCAGCGTCCGCAGAAGCGGCCAGATGCCAAGCAGGGCGAAAGCCAACAACGCCCGCTCCACAAAACGATGGAACGGGTTTCCCGCCAGCGGAGAGGCGGGCGCCAGGGCTTGGACCAGCCAATAAACCGGAGGGGCGGCCAGGGCGCCGCCCGCAAATACCGACAGGATATACACCAGCAACAATCCAAGCGGTCGCATTTGAAATTCTTCCAACCCTTCGCCCCGGCCGCGGGCTGCAGCGATGCAGCCCATCGTTTGCGCGGACTATGAATAGTCCCGCGGCGAACTTCGGGAAAGAAAAAACCAACACCGCCAGGGGCGGCGAGCAACCCCGGTCGGCCCCCCTCAAGGCCAAATTCATCGCGCGCGCCCAGGGTTTGATCGGACGGTGAACACCCCGGGGATATCCCGGGGTGCAGCCCGGATTCCAGGGCCAATCCGCGCCGGCGCCGCCGCGTTCTGGTGGGCTGGCGACGGCAGATTTTCGCCCGGAGGCCCACCCCCTTTTGCGGAAATCTCTCCCCCGGTTGAATTTGCTTGGATTTCCACCGTCAGAAAGGTTACTTGTTGCGCTCCTTGATTAGCTGACATGAAACATATTTTTACTTCCTGGACGGCGGGTTTTGGTCTGTTTTGCGGCATGGGACTCGGCAGTTTGCCGGTGTCCGCCGCGATCGATTTTGACAGCCAGGTCAAACCCATTCTTGAAAACACCTGCATTCGTTGCCACGGACCGGAGAAGCCCAAAGGCAAACTGCGACTGGATTCGGCTGCGGGCATCGCCAAAGGCGGTTCGAGCGGTCCGGTTTTGGTGCCGGGCGACCCGGACAAAAGCCCGCTTTACACGGCCACAGTGCTGCCCCCGACGGATGACAATTTCATGCCGCCGAAGGATAAATCCGATCCGTTGACAAAGGAGCAGTCCGAAGTGCTGAGGCAGTGGATCAAGGAAGGCGGCAAGTTCCCGGAGGGCGTGACCCTCGTCGCCCGCAAGGTCGTGGTCGCCAATCTGGGTGATAACGCCGCCAACGACACCGAGATCTACCAGAAGATCAAGGACTCCCCCGCCCCCGCCACGGCCGCCGAGATGAAGCCGTACAAGACCACCATCCCGGGCACGGACGTGGCCTTTGAGATGCTGCCGATCCCCGGCGGCACCTTCAAGATGGGCAGCCCCGCCACCGAGGCCGGCCGCAAGCCCGACGAAAGCCCGCAGCACGAAGTGACGATTTCCCCGTTCTGGATGGAAAAATGCGAGGTCACCTGGAATGAGTTCGAATTGTTCATGTATCCCGAGCTCAAGCAGGCCAATGATCCCTCGCGGACCTCGGCGGATGCCGTTACCCACCCCACCCGTCCATATGTGGAAATGAGTTTCGGCATGGGTAAGGATGGCTTTCCCGCCATCAGCATGACCCAGCACGCCGCCAACACCTATTGCAAATGGCTGAGCGCCAAGACCGGCCATTTCTATCGCCTCCCCACGGAAGCGGAATGGGAATACGCCTGCCGGGCCGGCACGACCACGGCCTATTCCTTCGGCAATGATGCCGCGCAACTCCCCAATTATGGCTGGTTTGAGGCCAACAGTGATTCCAAGTACCACAAAGTGGGCGAGAAGAAGCCGAATCCCTGGGGCCTGTATGATATGCACGGCAATGTGGCTGAATGGACGTTGGACCAGTATTTTCCCGCCGGTTATACGCAAGTGGCGCCCACGGGCGCGGTGGATCCCTGGATCCGGTCCACGAAGCCCTATCCCCAAGCGGTGCGCGGCGGCTCCTGGCAGGATGACCCGGAATTGCTCCGCAGCGCCGTCCGCCGCGGTTCGAGCAAAATGTGGAAGGTGCAGGATCCCCAACTGCCCAAGAGCATTTGGTATCACACGGACGCGCAGTTTCTCGGTTTCCGGATTGTACGACCGCTGAAATTGCCCACGCTGGAAGAAGCCGGGAAATATTGGACAAGCGGCGTGGAAAAGGACTAAGCTGCTTTCAAGCCCCTAGCCCTATTGCAAACGACCAGACCGTCTCAATAAAAATAACCATCGTTATGAATCAGCCAAACCAATCACAACCGGATTCCCAGCTTAATCGCCGCGGCTTCCTCAAAACCACCTCCACCGCCCTCGTGGGCACCTCGCTGCTCGGCGGTTTGACCATCGAGCGCAGCGCTTTCGCCGCGGGGGATGACACCATCAAGATCGCGCTGATCGGCTGCGGCGGCCGGGGCTCCGGTGCCGCCGACCAGGCCCTCAGCACGGCGGGCAACGTCAAGCTCGTCGCCATGGCCGATGTGTTCCCGGGCCACCTGAAGGGCAGCCTCGCCAACCTCAAGAACGCCCACGGTGACCGGGTGGACGTCCCCGAAGAACGCCAGTTCGTCGGTTTTGACGCTTACAAAAAAGCCATCGCGCTCGCGGACCTCGTCATCCTGGCCACCCCTCCCGGTTTCCGCCCCATCCACATCGAGGAAGCCGTCAACGCCGGCAAAAACATTTTCGCGGAAAAGCCCATCGCCGTCGATGGCCCCGGCATCCGCAAAGTCATGGCCGCCGCGCAACTCGCCAAGCAAAAGGGCCTGCGCGTAGGGATCGGTTTCCAACGCCACCATCAAGTGGGCTATCTGGAATCCATGAAACGCATCCACGACGGCGCCATCGGTGACATCGTCTCCATGCGCTGCTATTGGAATGGTGATCGTCCCTGGAAGCACCCCCGCAAACCCAACGTGTCCGAAATGGAATACCAGTTGGACAACTGGTACTACTTCACCTGGCTCTGCGGTGATCATATCGTCGAACAGCACATCCATAACCTCGACGTGGTCAACTGGCTCAAGCAGGGTCACCCGGTGAAAGCGTACGGCATGGGCGGCGCCGCCAAGCCCCGCACCTCCGATGACGGCGAAATCTTTGACCATCACGCGGTGGAATTCGAATACGCCGATGGCAGCCGCATGTATAGCCAATGCCGGCACATCAGCAACTGCTGGGATTCCGTGGCCGAGCACGCCCAGGGCACCAAGGGCACCATCGACTTGCAGGACGGCGGCAGCTTCACCATCAAAGGCGCGAATCCCTGGTCCATTCGCGACCGCGATTTCAAACCCAAGTCCCCCTACCAGGTGGAACATGACGACTTGTTCGCGGCCATCCGCAAGAACGAGCCTTATTTCGAACTCGATTACGGCATCACCAGCACCATGACCGCGATCATGGGCCGCATGGCGACCTACTCCGGCAAGATCATCACCTGGGATGAAGCGGTGAATTCCCCGGTGAGCCTCGCGCCGGAAACCTACGCCTGGGACGCGAAACCCAAATCGCTGCCGGACAGCAACGGCATGTATGGTCTGCCGATCCCGGGTGATCCCAAGTGGGTCAAAAAAGTCGTCTGATCGACCTTTAACCAAACCGATTTCCCGCATGAACACCCGCGCGCTCCGGCTCGCGGGTGTTCTCATTAAAATGCCCACCCTTTCCCGCCCCGCCCGCCTGCTCGCGTGTTGTCTGGTCACGTGGGCCTTCGTTCTGCTATCCGGCTGCCACACTCCCGCTCCCCAGCCACCCCTGACCCGGTTCAAATTCAGCGAACCACATATGGGCACGCTCTACGACATTACTCTGTATGCCCCGGAGGCCGCCGCCGCCAATGCCGCCGCGGAGGCCGCGTTTCGTCGGATCGCGGAGCTCGACCGGATGATGACGGATTACAACACCAACAGTGAATTGATGCGGCTGACGCTGCATGCCGTCGGCGAATCGATACCCGTCAGCCCCGATTTGTTTACCATTTTTGCCGAATCCGAAAGAGTTTCCCGCCAAACCGCGGGGGCCTTTGACATCACGGTGGGGCCATTCGTCCAAGCCTGGCGGACTTCCCGCAAGACCGGGAAGCTCCCTTCCCCAGCCAAGTTGGCCGAGCTTCGCCAAGCGGTGGGTCATGACAAATTGCGACTCGATCCGCGCGCGCGCACGGTCACCCTGCTGGCCCCGCACATGCGCCTGGATCTGGGCGGCATCGCCAAGGGCTATGCCGCAGACCAGGCGCTGGCCGTGATCCGCCGCGCCGGATTCCGCTCGGCCCTGGTGGCTGCCAGCGGGGATTTGGCCATAGGCGACGCCCCGCCGGGCATGGCGGGTTGGAAAATCGGCATCGCGGCCCTGGAGGGACTGCCCAACACGCCTCCCCGCACGATCCTGCTGCACAACGCCGGAGTGTCCACTTCCGGTGACACGGAGCAAAACGTCGAGATTAATGGGGTGCGCTACTCCCACATCGTCGATCCCATTACCGGGCTTGGCCTCACCAACCGGATCCAGGTCACCATCATCGGCCCCAACGCGACGATCACCGATGGACTGGACACACCGCTCGACATTATGGGTGCGGAACGGGCCCTGGCTTTGGTCGATGCCCGCCCGGAATTGGCCGCGCTCATCGTCACGAAAGATGACTCCGGAACGCACACTTTTCCCTCGCGCCAATTCAGGCGACGCTTTCCTGGAAATTGACATGCCCAAAATCACCATCACCGACCTGGCCGTATCCTATTGTGTGGGCGTTCCCGACGAGGAGCGGAGTAATCCCCAGCGCCTGCTTTTAACCATCGAACTGGAATTTGATTTTTCGGCCGCCGCCGCCACGGACGATATCGCCGCCACCATCAATTATTACGATCTCGCGCAACGCCTTTTGCACTTTGGGGAAGGACGCAGTTGGCGCCTGATCGAAACCCTGGCGGTGGAACTCGCCAACCTGATCCTGGCGGAGTTTCCGGCCACCGCGGTCACCGTTACCGTCCAGAAGTTTCCCATTCCCGAGGCGCGTCAGGTCTCCGTCACTTGGACGCAGGCGAAGAAGTAAGGCTGATGGACGAATCCGCCCCGCCCGACGTTCAGGGCGTGTGCAGCACGTGCCGCAAGTAGATATACATGATCGGTGCGTTGAACAGCAGGCTGTCCAGCAGGTCCAGGATGCCGCCGATTCCCGGAAAAATATGCCCAGAATCCTTGACCCGCGCCTCGCGTTTGAAGAGTGATTCGATCAGATCCCCCACCACCGCCGCCGAACTCAGTACCGCCCCGAGCACCACCGCATGGACCGCATTCATGGCCGGCATGTGGTCCCCCGCAAGGCGCACAAACAACAGGCTGGCCAGCATTGACACCACAATCGCGCCGCCAAATCCCTCCCACGTCTTGCCCGGACTGATCCGCGGAATCATCTTGTGCCGGCCAATCAAGGAACCGACCACATAGGCGCCGGTATCGCTGAATTTGGTGATCAATACGAAATAGAGGAGATAAAAGTGGCCCTCCACATGGGGGAAAAAATTGATTTTCTGGATGAAATTCAACAGCCACGGGACGTACATCAAACCAAAGAGGGTGGTGGCAATCGCCACAATGCCGGAATCATTGACCTTCGACACAAACTGGCGCAGGCAGAGCCCCAGCACAAAGAGGATCAGGAAACTGGTCTCGAAGTCATTCACCCGCGCCGGGGAATTGGCCAAACCAAGCTTGCCCTCCAGGTTGAAAAAAGTGCCGACCATGAGCAGGACTCCCCCCGCCAGACCGCAATACTTAAAACAAAACAACCCGCGCTTTTCCACCAAGGCGTAAAATTCCCGCAAACCCGTGGCCGCGAGCAGAACCATGATCAGCAGGAAAACACCGTCCGAGACCAGCTTGTTGCCCGAAAACAGCGCGGTCAGGATGACCGTCCAAAGCACGAGAAAGCTGGAGAGGCGGCGCACAAATATTTGCGCTTTGGATAAGGGGACGGCATTGGGTGCGGGAACCGGCATGGGGAGATTTTAGCGGTTCCCGCATGGCTGTCGAGCCGTTTGGTTTTCCCGGTCAAAATTCCCGGGCCTTCCCCCCCTCACACCCCACCGAAGCGGCGATGCCGCCGGTGATACTCCTCCATCGCCTCGTAGAATTGCGGTTTGCGAAAGTCGGGCCACAGCGTCGGGGTCACCACCAGTTCGGCGTAGGAAATCTGCCAAAGCAAGAAATTGCTCACCCGCATCTCTCCGCTGGTACGGATCAAAACATCGGGATCGGGCCAGTTGCGGGTGTACAAATTGTCCGCAACGACTTTTTCGGTGATGTCCGCAGGCTCCAATTCTCCTCTTTTGACTTTCGCGGCGATGTTGCGCATCGCGTCGACCAACTCCGTCCGCCCCCCGTAGCTCAACGCCATGATCAGCGTCAGGCCGTTGTTCTTGGCCAGGCCTTCCTGCGTTTTGTGCAACTGCTTTTGCACAAACTCCGGCAGGCGGTGCACCTGGCCAATGACCTCCAACCGGACGTTGCTGCGGTTTAACTCCGCAAACTCGGTCTTCATGTAATGCGCCAGATACTTCATGAGCGCATCCACTTCATCCTTCGGCCGATTCCAATTTTCCACGGAGAAGGCGTAGAGCGTCAGGTATTTGATGCCCAGTTCCCCGGCGGTACGGATGATGGCCCGCACGGATTCCGCCCCGACGCGGTGCCCCTCCACCCGAGGTAATCCCCGCTGTTTCGCCCACCGGCCGTTGCCATCCATGATCACGGCCACATGGCGCGGCAGGGAAGCCAGGGCTTCCGGGCTGAGCGTGACCGCATGGCTCATGGTCGTGGTGCTTTCCAGCTCACCGTTGCTCCTGGCGCGTCACAGCAGAATCGTCTCCTCCCGCGCCGGCCCGACCGACACGATGGCCAATTCCGCCTCACTCAATTCGGCGATCGCCTTCAAATAATTGCGGGCTTTCACGGGCAGTTTCTTCCACTCCCGGATTTCATGGGTCGGCGTGTGCCAACCGGGAAACTCGGCCCAGATCGGCTCACATTGGGCCAGCACCTCGATGTCGTTGGGAATGTAATCGTAGCGGGAATCCCCCACCCGGTAGCCGATGCAAACCTTGATCGTTTCCAGCGTGTCCAAGCCATCCAGGTTGGTGACCGCGATCTCATCGATCCCGTTCACCATCGTCGCATGCCGGGTCGCCACGGAGTCAAACCAACCACAACGGCGCGCGCGCCCGGTCGTGGCCCCAAACTCCCGGCCCATCCCGTGCAGCAAATCGGAAATTTCGGCGTTCTCCGTCGGCAACGGTCCCTCACCCACACGCGTGGTGTATGCCTTCATGACCCCCACCACCCGGTCCATCCGGTTCGGTGCCACGCCCGATCCCGTGCAAGCGCCGCCCGCGGTCGTGTTGGAGGAGGTCACAAAAGGATAAGTGCCATGGTCCAAATCCAGGAAGGTCCCCTGGGCGCCTTCAAACAAAATGTCCGCCCCGTCCCGGGACGCCTGATCCAGCAACACCACAGTGTTGGTCACGAAGGGCCGCAACCGGTCACCCGCCGCGCGGTAATCCGCCAGCGTTTTCTTGAAGGAGATCGGTTTCGCGCCGAAGGCCTTCAACACTTCGTTGTTCTCTTTGATGCGGGCCTTGAGCAAAGTTTCAAACCGCGCCGGATTGATCAGGTCGATCACCCGCAGGCCGGTGCGCGCCGCCTTGTCGCCATAGGCGGGGCCGATGCCACGTTTCGTCGTGCCGAGCTTGTTCTTGCCCTTGCGCAATTCCCGCTGCGCATCCAGTTCGCGGTGGTAGGGCAACACCAGGTGCGCCGTTTCACTGATGAACAGGTTGCCGTTCACCTTGACCTTCATCTTCAACAAGCCATCGATCTCGCCCACCAAACCGACGGGGTCAATGACCACGCCGTTGCCAATCACGCAGGTGGTATCCGGCCGCAGAATGCCGGACGGAATCAGGTGCAGCACATACTTCTGCTTTCCGATGTAAACGGTGTGCCCGGCATTATTGCCGCCCTGAGTGCGCACCACGAGATCCGCAGTCTCGGTCAGGACGTCGATGATCTTGCCCTTGCCTTCATCGCCCCACTGCGCACCCACTAAAATAGTATTGGCCATATATGATCCACTGAAGCCACCCGCGATTTACGGGCGCCGCATTCCGCGACAGGCGTGCGCCCTGCCACTGCAATAAAAATCCCCGAACTGTAAATTCGGGGCAACGCACGGTATTTACAGTCAGAAACTAGCGACCAGCCCCCCCACTGTCAATCGTCGATTCCACGGAATCTTTTCCCGCGCCTTCCGCGGGCTGCCGGGGCACGTTCAAACTTGAAAGATCCCGGGGTCGGCGGTAGGTAACTGCTTGTGGATAATCCAGTTCCCGCAACCGGCCCGAACCAGCCGGAAGCTTTTCAGACCACGCATTGGAGCGTGGTCCTCTCCGCTGGCCATGAATCGGAAGGAGTGGCCCGGGCAGCCCTGGAAAAGCTTTGTCAGGCTTACTGGTTCCCGCTGTACGCCTATGTGCGCCGCCAGGGCCACTCGCCCGAGGACTCCCAGGACCTCACGCAGGCGTTTTTCGAACGCTTCCTCGAGCGCGGCTATTTTGCCCGGGCGGACCAGGAGCGCGGCCGGTTTCGCACTTTTCTCCTGACTTCCCTCCAACACTTTCTCCAGGAGGAATGGCGCCGGAGCCAGCGGCAGAAGCGCGGTGGTGGGACCACTTTTGCAACCCTTTCCCCCGGCGAGGCGGAGCAACGCTACGCCGCTGAACCCCGCCACGAACTTTCGCCCGATGTCTGGTACGACCGGCGCTGGGCCGAGGCGGTGCTGGAACGCGTCATGGCACGCCTGGCCAACGATTACGCCTCCACCGGCCGGACGGCCGTTTATACCCGGTTGCAACAGTTCCTCTGGGGCCGCCAAGCCGAGGTCTCCTACGCCGCAATGGGGGCGGAACTCGGCCTGGCCGAGGGGGCCGTCAAGGTCGCCGTGCACCGCCTCCGGCAACGCTTTCGGGACCTGCTCCGCGAAGAGGTGGCCAATACCGTCCAAAGCGCGGATCAAATCGAGGCGGAATTGCGCCATTTGATGGCGGCCTTCGCCGCTTGATACTTTCCCTGTAACCTTTGGAGAAAATAGTCCTAAAGTAGTATGGTTATGATAATTCTTTTTCCTCCCGACTATGGCTGCCTGTGAAAAATGCGGCACGGTGCTCCCCGCGGGAGGCCTCAACGGGCTTTGCCCCCGCTGCCTGATGGCGGAAGGTCTGGGCGACGAACCGCCCAAGTCCAGTGATACTTCCCGGTTCAGCAATCCGTTCTTCTTGCGCGCTTTCGGCGACTATGAGTTGATCCAGGAAGTCGCGCGCGGCGGCATGGGGGTGATCTACAAAGCCCGCCAGCGCAGCCTGGGCCGGATTGTCGCCATCAAGGTACTTTCCTCCGGCGAGTTTGCCAGCCCGGAATATGTCCGCCGGTTCCGCGCCGAGGCCGCCGCCGCGGCCCGGCTGCAACACCCCAACATTGTCGCCATTCACGAGGTCGGCCAGCACGAGGGGATCCGCTACTTCTCGATGGATTTCGTCGAGGGCCCCAATCTTTCCCAATTGCAGGCCGGACGCTCCCTCCCGCCCCAGCGGGCGGCGGCCTATCTGAAAACCCTCGCGGAAACAATTCAATACGCCCATCAGCAAGGTATTTTGCACCGCGACCTCAAGCCGTCCAACGTGCTGATCGATCCGTTCGGCGAACCGCGGATCACGGATTTCGGACTGGCGAAGGAATTGTCCGGTGATTCCGACCTCACGGTCCCCGGCCAGGTTCTCGGCACCCCGGGTTACCTGCCGCCCGAGCAGGCGGATACCAGTCATGGTCCCCTCACCCCGGCCGCGGACGTCTATTCCCTGGGGGCGATTCTTTATTACATGCTAACCGCCCGGGCGCCGTTTGTCTCGGGCTCCCTGCGCGAAACCCTCCGGCAAATGCTGGCCTCCGATCCGGTGGCTCCCAGTTCCCTCAATCCCGAAATCCCGCGCGACCTGGAGACCATCTGCCTCAAATGCCTGGAACGCAGCCCCGGGCGACGCTATCCCTCCGCCGCGGCCCTGGCGGAAGATCTGCGCCGGTTTCTGGCCGATGAATCCATCGTGGCCCGGCCCGCCACCTCCCTGGACCGCTTTACCCGCTGGTGCCGGCGACGCCCCACCCTGGCGGCGGTTTGGGTTTTGTCTTTTACCCTGGCCATCGGCTCAACCTTCGCCGCTTTTTCCATTTCCCGCGCCCGCGCCCGGGCCGAAAGCTCCCTGGCGCGCACCCTCCAAGCGGAGGCTAAAAGCCAGGAACAATTGCGGGAAGCCCGGCTGGCGCAAGCGCGGGCCGTCCGCCGCACCAGTCTGCCCGGCCGGCGTTCCCAGGCCCTGGCCGCGCTTTCCGAGGCGGCAACCATCCGGCGGGGACCCGACTTGCGGGAGGAAGCCCTGGCCGCACTCATGCTGGCGGACGTCGCGCCTTCCAATCATTGGGATCTGCAGTCGGAAGTCCTCCTCCACGTCTCCCACGACCCCGTCGGCAATTTCGCTTTAACCGCCACGGGCGACTCATCCGGCTTGGAACATGATGCCCCGCTCCTTCGCCGCTGGGGCCAGACCAATGTCCTGGCCAACCTGATGTGCGGCCCCACGAACCGGATCATCGGCCCCCTCCGCTTCAATGCGGACAGCTCCGTCATCATGGCGCACTGCCGGGATGCCACCCTCCGCCTCTGGCACACTGGGGAAACGAACGCGTTTGTGATTTTGACGAATCGTCCCCTGCCCGGGCACGACCCTTACA
This sequence comes from uncultured Pedosphaera sp., assembly GCA_903918755.1. Lineage (GTDB taxonomy): Bacteria > Verrucomicrobiota > Verrucomicrobiia > Limisphaerales > Pedosphaeraceae > CAIXFN01. Next base: position 132,399 of record CAIXFN010000049.1, on the reverse strand, counting down.
CCGAACCGCAAAATGACGCGTATGATTTCAGTCCGGACGGCAAATTCTTCGCCGTCGGGCTGCCCGGTCCGGGGGTGTCCCTGCACAGCGTCGCGGACGGGGCGGAAATCGCCCGGCGCGCGGAAGGCCTGATTGGTTCCATCCTCCGGTTCGCACCCGATGGCCGCCACCTGGCCATCACCCGCACGGTGGATTATACCAATCGCGTCGTGGAAGTCCTCACGTTACCCGGACTGGCGCTCACAAATACTTTCACCTTGAAAGAAGGCCCGAGTTCGCTTGCGTGGTCCGCCGACGGCCGGGAACTGGGGGTGTCCGCCGAAGACAATACCATCACCGTGTTCAGTGTGCCGGAAGGCCGAACCCTCAAAACCCTGGCCTGTCCGAATTTGGGCGAAGGGGAGTTCGCCTTTCTGGGCGGCAACACCCTGATTGGCTTTCGGGGAGTGGGCTCCACCTTGCGCCTGGCCAATCCCGCTTCGGGAACCGAGGAATTGGTCATCAACGGCTTCAGTTCCTCCGCCCTGGCGGTGACCCGCGACGGATCCAGTTTCATCACCATGTCCCTGGACAACATCGCCACCCGCTGGGCCATCCTGCCGCCCGTCGGCTTTCAGACCATCCCCATCCCCCGCCCGGTCGGCTACCAATTTGGGGTGAATCAATGCTGCCTCGATTTTTCTCCGGACAGCCGGTGGGTGGTTTCCAGCCACGGCCGATTCATCCTGCTGCGCTCCACCCTGGATGGCCACCTGGTGCAGGAATTGGTCGAGGACCAGGAGACCGCGGGCATGACCTCGGTGGCTTTTTGCGAGGGCGGCCGGGCGCTGTTGCGTTGTTCGACCGTGACCGGCCTTTCCCGCATCACACTGGATTACAGTGCCGATGGTCAACCGCATTTCGGCCCCGCCACGGCGCTTGATCCCGAACCCGGATTCATGATCTCGGACCACCCGCCCGACGGGCGCCGCCTCGCCCTGATCGATTTGAACAAACATCTCGTCAAAATCCTGGAGATCACCGGAGGCAAGTCCCGCCAACTCAGCCGTTGGGCCGAACCGGAATGCTATTCCGTGGCGCTTCAACCGGAGGGCGGCAGCGCCTTGGTGAATTGCGCGGTGACCCGCGCTTACGATCCCGCCATCAAGCTGCGCCTCCGCCGGGTGGAGGATGGCACGGTGATCCGGGAATTGCCGGGCATCCCCTCTTGTGACACCGCGTGGAGCGGCGATGGACGCTATGTGTTGACCTCCAACGGCCAGAAGCGCAGCACCCTTTGGAACACGGCAAACTGGCAGCCGGTCGCCACCCTGGATGGCCCCCTCGGGGGCGATAGCACCTCTTTTGCACTAGCCCCGGACGGCACCTACGCCGTCATCAACCGGGACGATTATGTCGCCCTCGTGGCCACCAAAGATGGGAGCGAATTTGCCCGACTGCCGATTCCCGCCGCCTCCGACCTTTGCGCCGGCATCCGCTTCCTGCCGGATGGCCGCCGCTTCGCCATTCTCTGGCGCGACGGCCGCATCGACCTGCTCGACCCGGAAAAACTCCGCGACGCCCTCCGCCCCCTCCATCTGGAGTGGTAATTCGCCGGCCCCGAACCGGCCAGTCCACTTCGCAAAATTCTTCCGCCACCACCGGAGCAAGGCCAAATACCGCTCCGGGTGGGTGCTCCCGCAGGTTAAACTCCCGGAATCCTTGCCCTGAAGTTTTTACTACTCCCACTGTAATAAGCGGGGGGTTTTACCCAATTTAAGAGCAGGCGGGTAAAGAACTTTTACAGGGCATGTCCGTACGGCCCGGGAGCCCATGTTTACGCATACATCCAAAGGAGTATGGGGTAACATCGATTCGCGATTGAACCCGCGCAGCGGCGGGCTTAGGTTGCTGGCAATCAACTTAAAGATAAATGAACGAACCGGGCTAAGACCCGAAAAACAATCCCCCCTCTTGCCATGAATTACCAACTGATTAAACGAGCCGCGGTCCTGCTGGCCGCGCTGCTGCTCGGCATCTCCGCCGGCCGCGCCCAAGTGGCCGGCGCCATGGACATGTGGCCCCGCCAAAGCACCGCCGTCACGAATTCCACGGTCCAATTTGGCGCCTACGTGCCGATTTCACCAAATACCGTCCGGTGGTACGTCAACGGAATCCTGGGTGGGAATGCGGCCATCGGCACCATCACCACCAACGGACTCTACCAAGCCCCGCCGGTTGCCCCCGCCAGCAACGTCCTGACCATCAAGGTCCAGAGCACCGCCTACTCCAATTCGTTCGCGACCACTTCGCTGACCGTGACCCGCGCCTATCCCTGGCTCTGGAGCATTTCCCCGGCTTCGCTGCAGGTCGGAAATTACCAAATCAGCCTCAACGGAGCGAATTTCAGCCCTGATGCCAAGGTGCAGGCGAATGGGCTGGACCTGGTCACCACTTATATCTCCCCCACTTCGCTCAAAGCCACGGGGACGGCGGCGATCACCGGCACCCTCCAATTTGATGTGCGCGTTCCCGGGCCGGGCGCCACCACTGGCAATGTGGTATCGGCCAGCGTCACCATCCCAACCATCACCGTCGCCGTCGCCCCAGGCACCGCGACAGTGCCCCTGGGCAGCGCCAAGACTTTCACCGCGACGGTCGCTGGAACCGCGAATACCGCGGTGACCTGGTCGGTCGTGGGCGGGGCCGCCAACGGTGCGATTTCAACCGGCGGGGCCTATACCGCGCCCGCCGTCATGCCGGCTTCGGCCACGGTGAAGGTGCGCGCCACCTCCGTCGCCAACGCATCGGTCTTTACCGACGCCACGGTCACCCTCACACAACCGCCCGCCGTCACCCTCGTCCTCAGCCCGCTCACCGCCACCGTCACGCTGGGCGCGACCAAGGCTTTCGTCGCCACGGTGTCCGGAAATGCCAACACCGCGGTTACCTGGTCGGTGGCGGGCGGCGCGGCCAACGGCTCGGTCACGGCGGCGGGCCTCTATTCCGCGCCAGCTGTCCTGCCCAATCCGGCCACGGTCACCCTCCTCGCGACGTCCCAGGCCAACGCCCTCGTCTCCGCCGCGGCCACGATCACCCTGGTGCCGCCGCCGGTGCTGGTCGCGGTTTCGCCCGCAACGGCCACCCTGCAAATCGGGGGCACCAAACAATTCTCCGCAAAGGTCAGCAATGCCGCCAATACCGCCGTCACCTGGTCGGTGCTCGGCGGAGCGGCCAACGGCACCATCAGTCCGGCGGGTGTTTACATCACCCCGGCGACACTGCCGGCCGCGTCGAATGTCACCATCCGCGCAACCTCCGTCGCGGACGCCACGGCCATGGGCAACGCGGCGATTACGCTGCTCCCCGCGCCCGATTACTCCGCCCTGCTGACGGCGGCGCGCATTGCCGAACAGACCTCCTTCGGACCGAACGATGCTTCCCTGGCCCATATCCAGCAGGTCGGGCTGAGTAACTACCTGGCGGAACAGTTCAGCCTGCCGGCCAGCCCGATTCCGGTTCCGGCCAATAATTCCGCGGGCGCACTCCAGCAATGGCAGCTCCACACCTTCACCACCGCGCCCGATCAATTGCGGCAACGGTTTATTTACGCCTTGAGCCAGATCATCGTCGTATCCGCGGATAAGAATATCTACGCCGACGCGATGCTGCCCTGGATGAACGTGATGAGCCAAAACGCGTTCGGTAATTACCGCAATCTCCTGCGCGACATCACCAAATGTCCCTCCATGGGCAAGTATCTCGACCTGGCCAACTCCATGAAGCCCGGCCTGGGCGGCGGCGCCAATGAGAATTACGCACGCGAAGTAATGCAACTGTTCTCCCTTGGACTGTGGCACCTTAATATGGATGGCTCGGTCGCCACCGATGCCAGTAACGCCCCGATCCCCACTTACACCCAGGTGGATGTGGCGGCGCTCGCCCGCGCACTCACCGGCTGGGCCTATGCCCAACCCGCCAGCGGCCCGGTCTATGAATGGATGGGCGCCCCGATGGTGTCGGTGCCCGGGAACCACGATTTCACCGCCAAAGTGGTGCTCGGCCAGACCATTCCCGCGGGCCAATCCGTGGAGGCCGACCTCGAAAGCATACTGAATATCCTGATGGCCCATCCCAATATGGCGCCCTTCATCGCCACCCGTTTGATCCGCAGCCTGGTAATGAGCAACCCCTCGCCGGGCTACATCCAGCGCGTGGCGCAAGTCTTCAAGAATACCGATGGTGATCTGAAGGCGACCTTGACGGCGATCCTGACCGACGTCGAAGCCCGCAATGATACGCCGACGGTGAATGGCGGCCGCCTCAAGGATTCCATTCTCCATACGTGCGGGCTCCTGCGGGCCTTGAACGGCTCTTTCCAGAATCCGAACGGACTGACCTATCTTTACGGCTACATGGCCCAAACGCCACTCGCCGCGCCCTCGGTGTTCAGTTGGTTCTCGCCCTTGTATCACGTGCCCTACAGCAGCTTGTTCGGACCCGAATTCCAAATCTACACGCCGACGGAGGCGACCCTACGCGGCAACCTGTTCTTTGGATTCCTCTCCGACCCCACGAGCACGGACTTCACCGTGGACTTGTCGCCGTACCAGCCTTTTGGCAACGACATGCCCGGCCTGGTCGAATTGGTGAATCAAAAGCTGCTTTACGGACGGATGCCCGCCGGGATGAAGCAAGTGCTGATTGATGCCGCCACTCCGGGTTACGACGCCACCACGCGAATTCAGACAGTGTTATACCTCACCGCCCTGAGCGGCCAATACGCGATCCAACAATAGTTTTCCAATCCTTGTTAACCAAATTGCTCCAAGCCCCATGAACCAGCATTATCTCTCTCGTCGCAGCCTTCTCAAACAGTTGGGCGCCACCGCGCTGCTCACCCGTTTTGGTTGGATGAACGCCTTCTCCCAGGCCGCCCCGCCCGATTACAAGGCGTTGGTGTGCATCTTTCTCGCCGGTGGCAACGACGGTCACAACACCGTCATTCCCCTGAGCCAGGCAGGCTTCAATGCCTACAAGCAGGCCCGCGGCTCCCTGGCCCTGCCCGATAGCAACGGCCCCCTGGTGCCGGTGCAGGATTACACCAACGCCATGCCGTTCGGATTGAATCCCGGACTCAAAGCGCTGGCCCCGCTCTGGGGGACCGGTCAAGGGACCGGCCGGCTCGCCGTGATGGCCAACGTTGGCATGCTCGTCAAACCCATCACCCGCCCCGCCTATCTCGCCAACGCCGTGCCGGTGCCCACGAACCTGTTCTCCCATTCCGATCAGGTCCAACAGATGCAGGCCGCCATTCCCTCCAGTTCCGCCGGAACCGGTTGGGGCGGCCGGGCGGCGGACATGGTGGGCGCAATGAATGCCGGCACCTCCTTTCCCTCCACCATCTCTTGTAATGGCCCATCCGTTTTCTGCATTGGCAAAACGGTGCAATCGGCGACCCTGTTGCCGGGCTTCAATCTTGATCCCGACGGGATGAGTCTGTGGCCGGCTGCGGCGACCGCGGGGCGGGTCAACGGGCTGCAACAGGTTCTGCAGTTCGATAGCGGACTCACCCTGGTGCAGGCCGCGAACAAAACCCGCCAGGACGCCCTCGCCCTCAATGCCCTGATGAAAGGCGCGAGTGCCACCGTCACCAGTCCGTTTCCGGGCGGCAGCCTGGGAGACCAACTCAAGCAAGTTGCCACGCTCATCAAGCTGCGGAACACCACGGGTGTGAAGCGCCAGATTTTCTTCTGCCTGCTGGGTGGCTTTGACACGCATGGATCCCAAAGCTGGCAGCAGTGGGATTTGCTGCGCCAGGTCAGCGAAGGGATGGCGGCGTTCTATCAATGCACCGAACAGGAACTCCAGATTCCGAACCAGGTCACCACCTTCACCCTCTCGGACTTCGGCCGCACCCTGCAACCCAGCGGCAGCGGTACCGACCACGGCTGGGGCAGTCACCATCTCGTCATGGGGGGCGCCGTGCAAGGCGGCCGCATCCATGGGGCCTTCCCTGACTTAACCCTGGGCGGTCCCGACGACAGTGGCACCCGCGGAGCGCTCATCCCCTCCACCTCGGTGGAGCAATACGCCGCCACCTTTGCCAAATGGCTGGGCGTGGCGGACACCGATATGCCCACGATCTTTCAAAATCTCTATGCCAACCTTCCCGCCTTCGGCGGCCAGGCCACCCTGAATTTCATGGGATAAATACCGCGACGCGGAAGCTCCGAATGTCCGCAGACAAAATGTAACCCACACCCCGCCGGGTGCGCTGGCGCTACCAAACAAAGGTACCCACCGCCCCGGCGGGCAAGCGAACCTCCGCCTGCGCGCCAGCCAGTCGCAGGTTGAAATCCTGGGGCGCGCGACCACCGTTGAGCACCACGACCACCCATGGCCCGCCCGGCAGCTTGAAAGCCACGTTGAGCAGGGAATTCGGCATGCTGGATTCCACCCGCACGGCCCCCGGCCGGACGAATTTGGAGGCGTGCGCGATAATGTAATAGGCTGGATTCCGGGTCACCGCATCACCCTCAATCGTGAGCGCGCCCAGGCAGCGATCACAACCACCCGGGGTATGCGGGGCCAGCCGCGCGTCGGCCGCCAGATTCCATTCCAACACCGTCCGGCTCCAGTTCCGCGTGGCGCCGATGATCAAATTGCGGGTGTGCCAATTCAGGTCGCCCCCTAAATTGCCCGGCGCACCAATCCATTGCTCGGTGAAATAAATCCCCTTGTCGGGATAAGCTTCATGCAGCCGGCTGAGGGCTTCGATCCGGCCGGCATACAAATGAAAGGCCGAACCATCCACAAAATTGCGCGTCTCCGCATCCGCCAGAATCGCCAGCGGATAATCCGGGTGATCGGCGTTGTGATCGTACAACAGGATCCGGGTGTTCAACTTGGCTGCCCGCAAAGCGGGTCCCAGATGGTCACGAATGAAAGTGCCCTGCTCCGTTGCAGTCATTAACAGGCTGGGATTGTTGTTCGGATTCAGCGGCTCGTTCTGGACAGTGATGGCCGCGACGCGGATACCCGTCGCGCGCATCCCCGAGAGGTATTTGACAAAATACTGCGCGTAGGCGCCATAAAACTCCGGCCGCAAGCTGCCGCCCTTGCTGCTGCGCGACGTTTTCATCCAGGGGGGCGGCGACCACGGGGATCCCAGAATTTCCAAACCGGGATTGATTTGCAAAATCTCCCGCAAAACGGGAATCAAGTCCACCCGATCCGGTGCCAGATCAAAATGCGCCAGCGTCGGATCCGTCTCGCCGGGCGGGCGGTCATCATAGGAAAAAACGTGATCATTCAAGTCGGACGCGCCGATGGAGATGCGCAAATAACTGAGACCGATATTGGTGGAATCCGATGCGAATAATTCGCGCAGCAAGGCGGCACGCGCGGCTGTCCCCATGTGGTGCAGCAGTTGCGCACTGCCGCCAGTGAGGGTGAAGCCGAATCCCGCCATGGTTTGGCACGTCCGCGTCCCGTCGATTTCAATGGTGGGGTTCGCGTTCGTGCCGGGCGCAAAATCGATTGGGGAGGCTTGCCGTTGAAAAAGTGCGGAACGGTCCGGCGTCGTCAGCCAGACCTCGCCGCCCGCCGCAAATCCGGCAGAAGTCAGCCAGAGACCAACCCAAGCCAACCGCAAACAACAGATGCCGCGAATGCTTTTCATGCCGCCCATCATAAGGAGCACGGATGCGATCGCGCAACGGGATTGGCAACCCGTTTCGGCTGGCACCGCGCCGTTTGCATCCGCGGCCGACTGCCGCCGTCAGCACGTCACTTGGTCATGGCGGGGCGCGGTCGCGGTTTGTGGAAGGCAAAAATATCCGTCTGATGACGCGTGCCGGAGCGGTGACTGTGCAAGCCCTCCGGCGGCAGCGCGGGGTCGCCGTTCGCGGCAACCTGGCCGGTTTTGACCTCCTCGATCAGGTCGCCCACGGTAACTAAAATGCGATTCGGCTGGTAAACATAATCTCCGACACCCTCGATCTGCGTGGAGCCGCTCAGCACCAGATAACTTTCCATCCCGGCCTCGAAGGCTCCGCGGATGTCGGTTTCCATGGTGTCGCCGATCATCACAACGCGATTGGGCGGACTGAGGGCCAGCTCATTCAATTTGCGGCGCGCTCGATGGAACATGTAGCCGTTGGGTTTGCCCAGGTAGTACGCCCGCCGCCCCGTGCTCGCTTCCAGAAACGCGGCGATCGCCCCGGCGCCTGGCCGGGTTTTTTCGCTGGAGACCGGGCACCAATTGTCGGGATTGGTGGCCAGCAAACGGGCGCCGCGCTCAATGCACTCGTGCGCCTTGCCCAATTTTTCCATCGTCGTGCTGCCCTCGCCCACCACGACGTAGGAGGGCCGGATGCCATCGTTCGCGATTTTGCGTTCGTGCAAGGCGGTCAGCAACCCGCCCTCGCCGATGACAAAGACGGTGCAGCCTTCGTCCGTTTCGCTGAGAAAATCCGCGGTATTCAGGGCGGAAGTGTAGAAATGCTTCGCGGTGAGCCCGTGAATTCCCAAGTGCTTCAACCGCACCGCCAGATCCTCGGGCGTGGGGGCCGAATTGTTCGTGAGAAACAAAAATGCCGTGCCCGTGGCGATCAGTGCCTGGACAAAATCCGCCGCTCCGGGGATGAGATTGTTTTCCCGGTAGATCACGCCGTCCATGTCAATTAAGTAGCCTGTTTTCATGACTTTGTGGGGATTGCCTCTCCGGGGCGGCCGTGACAAAAATCCATCCGCTGACTCCGGGGAATGGTTGCCGGGTAATGGCAGAACCGGAGCTATGCTTAACACGGGTTGACCCGCTTGGCAAGCCGGGCGTTTGGCGCGGCGCCGCCAACTGATTCTGCATCCACCCAACCCCGGGCTTGCATTTCCGGCCGGCTCTTGGTGAGGTTTTGCGAGATGTCGCCACGACCCGCAAAGAAAACCAAGCAAGCGGTAACCGAACTACCACTGTTCTTCGCCCCGCCGCGCCCCCGGCGAGTGCCGCCTCCGCCAGTCGATCTGGCCGCTGATCTAGCCAAGTTCCAGGACTTTGGCACCGCGACGCGCCAGGTTCTCATCCATTTCAGCACGCCCGCCGGCCCGGCCCAAACCACCGCCTACGTCAACGAGTTTTGGACGGCGAAGCAACGCGCCGCCAATCCGCTGCATGAGATTTCCTACCGCGCCTGTTTCAAGCCCCAATTGCCCCGCTTCTTCATCACCCGGCTGACGCGGCCCGGCGACGTCGTTTACGACCCTTTCATGGGCCGGGGCACCACTCCGCTCGAAGCGGCGCTAATGGGCCGCGTGCCGTACGGGTGCGATATCAACCCGTTGAGCCAGGTGATGATCCGCCCGCGGCTGTCACCACCCAGACTGGACCAGATCGCCCGCCGGTTGGACGAAATTAATTTCGCCGATCCCGGAGAAATGCCGGAAGATTTGCTGGTCTTCTTCCATGAGGAAACCCTCACCAAGCTGTCGTCGCTGAAGAAGTATCTGCTCGCCCGCCGGAGGTCCGGCACCCTGGATGCGGTGGATGAATGGATTTCCCTGGTCGCGCTGAACCGACTCACCGGCCATTCCAACGGGTTCTTTTCCGTTTACACCCTGCCCCCGAACCAGGCGACTTCCGTGGTCGCCCAGCGCAAGATCAACGCGAAGCGCAACCAGACGCCGTCACCCCGCGACATCATCAAGATCATTTTGAAGAAGTCGCGCATCTTGATGCAGGACTGCGATGGCGCTTTGCGCGCCACGCTGGCCGGGGTGGCGCCGTTCGCCCGCTTCGTCAGCAACCGCGCCGCGGCCACGCCGGAATTTCCGGATGACTCCGTTTCCCTGGTGGTCACCTCACCGCCGTTTTTAGACGTGGTGGACTACGCGGGCGACAACTGGTTGCGCTGTTGGTTTCTCGGCATTGATCCCAAAACGGTACAGCTCACGGCGCCCAAAAAGCTCGCCGCGTGGGAAACGGAAATGACCGCCGTCTTGCGCGAACTGCACCGGGTGCTCCGCCCCGGCGGCCACGTGGCCTTTGAGGTCGGCGAAATCCGGGGCGGCACCGTGAAACTGGAGGAATCCATCCTGCCCTGCGGCCGGGCCGCCGGCCTGACACCCCTCCTCGTGGTCATCAACGACCAGGAATTTACCAAGACCGCCAATTGTTGGGGCGTGGACAACAACGCCAAAGGCACCAACACCAACCGCATCGTCATTCTGCAGAAGCCGGTTGATTAATTAAGCCCGAGGCACGGCTTGACTTGCCGGACGTCCCCTCTACATTGCGCACGCATGGCAAAAACCTCCGCTGTGCCGATGATCCGCCTGCGCGGCGTCCGGCATAATAATCTCAAAAATTTTGATCTGGACCTGCCGCAAAACCGGTTGCTCGTCATCACGGGTCTGAGCGGGTCGGGCAAGAGTTCGCTCGCCTTTGACACGCTCTTCGCGGAGGGCCAACGCCGGTACATCGAGACCTTCTCGCCCTACGCCCGCCAGTTCTTTGATCGCATGGACAAGCCGCGCGTGGACGCCATCGAAGGCATCCCGCCGGCGATCGCCATCGAGCAGCGCAATGCCGTCAAGAGCACCCGTTCGACCGTCGGCACCATGACGGAGATTTGCGATTACATGAAGCTGCTGTGGCCGCAAATCGCCCAACTCCGCTGCCGTCAATGCGGCCAAGCGGTGCGCCAGGACTCGCCGCAGGCCATCTGGGAGGGCTTGGAGCACGGCGGTAAGGCCGCCGAATGGTTGATCACTTTCACCGTTCCCATCTCCGACAAATTGACGCTGGAAGAATCTCTCGCGCTGATCGCCAAACAGGGTTACCAACGACTGCTGTTGGACGGTGTCGCCACCCGGTTGGAAGACGCGACTGCCCCCTTGGAGGCACTCAAACCCACCAGTCTGATAATCATTCAGGATCGGCTCAAAACGACGCCGGCGAATCGCGCCCGCTTTGTCGAAGCCTGCGAACAGGCCTATCATTTCGGCAAAGGGAAGCTGACGCTGCATCCGGTCGCGCCCGAAGCATCCGCACCGGTTCCCGCCCGGCGCTTTTCCAACCGCTGGCATTGCGCCACTTGCGACATCGAATACCGCGAGCCCTCCCCGGCGCTGTTCAGCTTCAATCATCCGGTCGGGGCCTGTCCGGCCTGCAAGGGTTTCGGGCGGATCATCACCATTGATTACCGGTTGGCGATTCCCGATCATTCGAAGACCCTGGCGGAAGGCGCAATCAAACCCTGGCTCACGGGTCACGGTCTGGAAAGCCAGACGGACTTGCTGAAATTCTGCCGCATCCGCAAAGTCCCGACGGACGTCCCCTTCCGCGAGTTGGCCCGGGAATGGCAGGATTGGGTCGTCAATGGCGACCCCGGCTATGGCTCGGACCCGGCGCACGAGTGGCCAAAGGCCTGGTATGGCGTAAAAGGGTATTTTCGCTGGTTGGAATCCAAGGCCTACAAGATGCACGTGCGGGTCCTGCTGTCCCGTTACCGGTCCTATCAGCTCTGCCCAGCCTGCCAAGGCCACCGACTGCAACCGGAGGCGCTCCTTTACAAAATTGACTATGCTCTGGACGCCAAGACACCGGCGCGCACCTTATCCCTGAGCGATTTCTACCAGTTGCCACTGCGGGATGCCTTTGCGCTCGTCGATCAAATTATCACCCGCCGTCCCACGGCCGCACACGATCCGCTCGCACTGGCGGCGGGAGAAGCCCGGGGCCGGTTGGGCTTCTTGAACGAAGTCGGGCTCGGCTATCTGACACTGGACCGCCCCACCCGGTCGCTTTCCGGCGGCGAAACCGAACGCGTCAATCTCACCACCTGTCTCGGCACCCGCCTCGTCAACACCCTGTTCGTCCTCGATGAACCCAGTGTGGGACTGCATCCCCGCGACACGGGCCGGCTGGTCAAAATCCTGGAACAACTCCGCGACGCGGGCAACACGGTGGTGGTGGTGGAACATGAAGCCAGCATGATGCGCGCGGCCGACCAGATCATTGACATCGGCCCGGGCCACGGCGCCGCCGGCGGCCAGGTGGTGTTTCAGGGCCCTTACCGGGAGATTCTCCGTTCCGCCACTTCCCTAACCGGACAGTATCTGGCCGGCACCCGCTCCATTCCGCTGCCCGAGCGAAGGCCCACGCCCTGGTTGAAGGCCACCGCCCGATCCACCGCAAAGCGATCCCCAACATCGTCACCCGCGGCCGCGGGTTCCAGCCTGGTGATCAACCATGCCACGCTGCATAATCTCCGCGATCTGACCGTGGAAATCCCTCTCGCCCGGCTGGTTTGCCTTACGGGAGTGAGCGGTTCGGGCAAGACCACGCTGGCCCGCCAGATTTTGTTGCCACTGCTCCAGGCTCGCCTGGCGGAACCGACCGCCGCAACCCCGGCGGAGGAAGGGGACTCCGCCGAGGACGATACCGAATCCCCCGCCTCGGCAGAGACCGCGGTGACTCCCGCCGCGCTGGCCGGCTGGGAATCCCTCGGCGGTGTCGTGCTCGTGGATCAATCCCTGTTGGGCCGGACCCCGCGCTCGAATCCGGCGGTTTATATCGGCGCCTTCGAAGACTTGCGGGAGTTCTTCGCCCAGACGGAAATCGCCCGCCAACGCGGGCTGAACAGCAGCGCGTTTAGTTTCAATTCCAGCCAGGGCCAGTGCGAGCGCTGCCGGGGAGCCGGCTTCGAAAAAATCGAAATGCAATTTCTGAGCGATGTGTTCATCCGCTGTCCGGAATGCGATGGGCGGCGCTACCGCGCGCACATCCTGGAAATCAAAATCCCCTCCGCCAATTTGCCCGCCGGATTGAGCATTGCGGATTTGCTGGAAGCCACCGTGGAGGAAGCCATCGCTTATTTTTCAGAGTTTCCAGATTCCCGCCCGGCCCGCCGGGCGGTGGCCAGTCTCCAACTTTTGAGCGACGTGGGCCTGGGCTATTTGCAACTGGGCCAGCCGATCAACACGCTTTCGGGCGGGGAAAGTCAGCGACTGAAACTCGTCCGCCATCTGGCCGAGTTCGCGCATGCCAGCCGGGAGCAGGTCAAACCCACTCTGTTTGTTTTCGACGAACCCACCACCGGACTCCATTTCGAGGATGTCCGGGTGCTGCTGCAGGTTTTCCAACGCCTCGTGACCGCCGGACACTCCGTCCTGATCATCGAACACAATCTGGACGTCATCAAATCCGCAGATTGGGTGATTGATCTGGGGCCTGATGCGGGGGATCGGGGCGGGGAAATCGTGGCGCAAGGCACGCCGGAACAAATCGCCGCCTGCGCTTCCAGCCACACCGGGCAGGCCCTCCAGGAAGTGCTGGCGCCGCGGCGGTAGACGCGCCCCGGCCGGGAGACGGTTGGCGCCGCGAATTTGCGGCAAAGTCCGGTGGCCCCTTACGCCCCAGATGGACGGGGATTTTCTTGTTGCAATCAAGGGCCGTTTTGGTTGTCGTTGCACTCATGCATTATCCAACACGCTGGAAAAGTTCTGGCGCCATCCTCTTGCTGGCCGCGCTGCTGGCCACCAACCTCCGCGCCGCCGGTCCGGGCGGAGAGATGTCCGATGCCGCCGGCAATTTTCTAAAAGCCCTGAGTGCCGAGCAAAAGGCCAAAGCCACCTATGTGTTTGAGGATGCCCAGCGCTTCGACTGGCATTTCATTCCGAAACCGCGCAAGGGATTGCCGTTCAAGGAAATGACCCCGGCGCAACAGAAACTCGCCCATGCGTTGCTCGCCAGCGGGATGAGCCAGCGCGGTTATGCCAAGGCGACCACCATCATGAGTCTGGAGCAGGTGCTCGCGGAAATTGAGGCGGGCAAAGGGCAATTCCAACGGGATCCCGAGTTGTATTTCTTCACGGTCTTTGGTGAGCCCACCGGCTCCGCCCCGTGGGGTTGGCGCGTGGAAGGTCATCACGTCTCCTTGAATTTTGTCGTCCAGGGCGATCACGTCCTCGCCGCCAACCCCGCGTTCTTCGGCACCAATCCGGCCGAAATCCGCTCCGGTCCCCGCCAGGGACTGAGCGTCCTGGCGGCGGAACAGAATCTCGGCCGGCATCTCGTGAACTCCCTGACCGACGAGCAAAAGAAAATCGCGATCATTACCAATGAGGCCCCCAAGGATATCATCACCTTCAACGCCCGCAATGCGAAGGCGCTGGAACCGCTGGGCCTGGCCAACTCCGCCCTGACTCCAGCGCAACATGAACTGTTGGTCACCCTGGTGAAGGAATACGCCTACCGGCATCGCGCGGAAATCGCGGAGCAGGATCTGGCAAAAATCCAGCACGCGGGCTGGGACAAAGTCTATTTCGCCTGGGCGGGCGGCACCGCTCCGGGAGACCTTAATTATTACCGAGTGCAGGGCCCCGGTTTCCTGCTGGAATTTGATAACACGCAAAACAACGGGAATCATGTCCACAGTGTGTGGCGGGATTTCGCCAATGATTTTGGCGACGACGTTTTGCGCCGGCATTACGAGGAAGTGCCGCACGGAAAATGATAGCTCCCGGCCGGGATTTACCGCCCAGCGACGATCGGGTGCCCGCACCAACCCCACCCGGCAACTGCATGGATAACGCTCCGCAAACCGTCCCCCCCCCGTTACCGGGAACTCGTTGCACCGTCACCATCCACGACATCGCTTTCGGGGGCGAAGGGGTGGCACGGTTGGACGAACTGGCGATCTTCGTTCCATTTGTGCTCGTCGGCGAAGTGGTGGAAATTGAGATCACCGAACTAAAAAAACGCTTTGCCCGGGCGCGGCTGATCCGGGTCATCCAACCAGCCCCCGAGCGGGTTTCGCCCCAGTGCCGTTACTTTGGTGATTGCGGCGGCTGTCAGTATCAACACATTGCGTACCCGACCCAACTGCAGATCAAGCACAAGCAGATCACCGATCATTTCCAAAGAATCGGCGGTTTTGCCAATCCGAACATCGCTCCGGTGATCCCCTGCCCCCAGCCCTATGGCTATCGGAATCGAATCATGATCCGAAGCCAGTGGGACAAGTTCAAAAAAGGGCTGAACATCGGCTTCATTCGCGCGGATAACCGCCTCGTGGTGGACATTGAGGAATGTAAGATCGCCGAACCGGCGCTGAATGAACAGATCCGGCATACCCGGGCCCACCCGCCACCCAAGGGCGGCATCAAGGTGGTTTTGCGCCTGAACCCGGAGGGTTGGGAAGTGCCGCGGGATTCGTTCTTTCAAAATAATTTCTTTGTCCTCCCCCAATTGGTGGGAGCCGCGGGAGATTTCCTGCGCGCCGGCGGCGCCCGCTTTCTGGTGGACGTGTATTGCGGCGTCGGCTTCTTTGGCCTCGAGCTGGCCGGTTTGGTCGAACGTTTCGTGGGCGTGGAATTGGACCAACTGGCCATCAAGGCCGCCCGGCGTAATGCCCAGACGCGGGGCATCACGAATGGAGAATTTGTCACCGGTCGCGCGGAAGACTTGCTGCCGGAACTCCTGGGGCGCTTTTCCGCGGAGGCCACCTGCGTGCTGGTGGATCCGCCCCGCACCGGATGTCCCCCCGAAAGCCTCCAATTGCTGCGCGCCACGCGCCCCCGCCAGCTCATCTACGTGTCCTGCCATCCCGCCACCATGGCGCGCGATTTGAACATTCTTTGCGCCGACGGTGTCTTTGAACTCGTGCAAGTCATTCCTTTGGATAGTTTTCCCCAGACCCAACACGTCGAGTGCGTGGCCGACCTCCGCCTGCGGCCGGGCTCCGCCACTCCGTGAGGCCGCGCGGATGCCCGATTTACCTGCTTGCCAACCCGGACCACATTAATTCAACTGTAAGCTCCTGATGACAAAAACGAACGAAGCAAATCCGTCGGCACGCTTCCCGGGTTTCTGGCTGCCCTGGCTCCTGACGCTCGTGATGCTGGGAGTTTACCTGGCCACCCTGCAACCCTGGCTCACGGGGGATAACCGGTACGCGGTTTCCAATCTCGCGGGCTGGAACTGGCGCCCGAACATCTTTATCCCGTTAACCAGCTTCGTCACCGCTCCACTCGGCTGGCTGCCCAGCCGCTGGATCCCCCTGGGACTGAATTTCTTTTGCGCGGTTTGCGGGGCGCTGACCCTGGGACTCCTCGCCCGCTCGGTGGCTTTGCTGCCCCATGATCGCACCCAGGAGGAACGGGACCGCCAGCCGGGCTTGTCCGGCGTTCTGACCATCCCTCAGGCCTGGTTGCCGCCCGCGTTTGCGGTTCTGGTTTGCGGGTTGTCCTACTTTTTTTGGCGCCAGTCCACCAGCGGATCCGGCCCCGTCGTGGACGTTTTGGTGTTCGCCTACCTGGTTCGCTGTCTGCTCGAATTTCGGATTGATGGTCGCGAATCCTGGATGAGCATTTTTGCCTTTGGCTATGGCGTGGCCATTGCCGACGACTGGCTCTTTGCCCTGTTGTTTCCCGCGGTCTTGACGGCGGTGATTTGGATCAAAGGCGTCACCTTCTTCAATTGGCGATTTCTGCTCCGCATGATCCTCCTGGGATTGGCCGGTCTCAGCATCCTCTTGCTGCCCCCCTTGCTGAGCAGCTTCCACCACGACAATCCATTGCCCTTCAAATCATCCGTGGTTTATCTCTTTGGACTCTACAAAGCCAACCTCACCGCATTGCCCCGGGGGGTGCTGGCCGGCTTGTGCCTGACTTCGCTTTTGCCGGTGGCCGTGCTCTCGGTCCGCTGGTCGCCGTTTTCGGGCGACACCAGCAAATTGGGCGCCTTCCTGGCGCAAAGCATGGTGCATGTGGTGCATGGCTTCATGTTGCTGCTCTGTCTCTGGACGGCCTTTGACCCAAAGTTCAGCCCGCGTGAATTGGTGCCCGGATTGCGCTCCCTCCCCCTCTACTATCTTGGCGCCCTGGGAATCGGTTATTTCGCCGGTTATTTCCTGCTGGTCTTCGGAACCAAACCGATGAAACGCCGCCACGAACCCCCGTTCGTGCTCCAATTGGCCAAGTCCGCCGTCGTGGCCGGTGTCTGGCTCCTTTTCCTGGTGGCCCCACTGCTGCTGGTGGTGAAGAATTTTCCCTTGCTGAGCCATGCCGGGAACCGGGATTGGCAGCACTATGGCGAATCCCTCGACAAGTCGCTCCCGCCCGCCGGGTCGGTGGTACTGAGTGATGACCCCTCCCGGCTCTTTTTCCTGCAGGCCTGGCTGGAGCGCACGGGCAAGGCGGCGGATTATCTACTGCTGGACACCAGCCTCCTCCGCGAATACCCCGCGTATTTCACGTTTGTGGATCACCAAAGGCCGGCCTTCAAACTCAGCTCCTACCTTGCCGGCACACCCCTGGCGCAAGTGGTCAATCCGGAAACCCAGATCAACCTGTTTCGGAACATGACGCGCGAACGGGAAGTGGATTACCTCCATCCCACATTCGGCTATTTCATGGAAGCCCTTTACCAGCACCCGCGGGGGCTCTTTTATCCCCTCACTTCGTACGAGGTGGGTGTGCTGCAGCGTCCGCCTTTGAGCGAGGCCGAAATTGCCGTCAATGAGCGCTTCTGGAAATCCGAGGAAACGGATGTCCTGACCCCGTTGTCCCGCAAGCTCACTCCCCCAAAAAAGAAGACGGCGGAGCGAAATTTCCTGGACCGATTCTTTAAGTCCATCCACGCCAGCGAAAACTCCAACCCCGAGGCGCAGGAGGTCGGGCTTAATTATTCCCGGGCCTTGGATTACTGGGGCGCCCAACTGCAAGTTCGGGAAAAACTTCCCGCAGCAGCCCACGCATTTGAACTGGCCCTGTCGGTGAACCCCGAAAACGTGGCCGCCAAAATCAATCTGGCGTTCAACTCGCGATTGCAGGCGGGCGGGCGGGCCGAAAACAAGTCCATTCGCCAACTCCAGGAGGATTTCGGAACCAAACGAACCTGGGATGAAATTCTGGGTCTGGACGGACCGTTCGATGAGCCCAATTTCTGCTTTCACCTCGGCATGGTTTATATTCAATTCGGCAACAACAAGGAACGCTACCGCTGGCTGGTCCGCCAGGCGATCACCGAACTGGATCGGGCGCGAATCCTGGCGCCCGAGCAGACTTCGCCGCGGCTGTGGCTGGCGCAATTGTACGACCTCTTCCAACAGCCCTCGAATGAACTGGCGGTCGCCAGCGAGGTCCTGGCGATTGCCCCCCATGATCCCAGCGCCCTGTATCTCCAGGCCAACGCCATGATCCAATTGAAACAATTCGACCGCGCCATCCCCTCCCTCACCGAACTCCTCGCGGTCCAAACGAACGACGTCAATATCCACCTGAACCGGGCTATTTCGTACCTGGGGATTGGCAATCTCCCCGCGGCCCAGGCTGATTATGAGGCCGTGGCGGCGGTGGAAAGCTATGAAAACCGGTTTCGCGCCTTTTATGGCCTGGGTGAAATCGCCTACCGGAACAAAAACCATCCAGAAGCGATCAAGCAATGGCAAGCTTATTTGAAGTCCGCCCCGACCAATACGGACGAATTCAAGTTGATCACCGACCGGGTGAAGGAAATGCAAAATTCCGGCGGCAAATGAGGTTGCGCCGCCGATGCGCGTCACGCACGTCATCACCCGGTTGATCGTGGGCGGAGCCCAGGAGAACACCATCGCTTCGGTGCTGGGTTTGCGGCAAAAACCGGGCTTGCAGGTTGATCTGATTTCGGGTCCCTCATTCGGCCGCGAGGGGTCGCTGGAAAGCTGCTTCGCGAGCATGCCTGGGGCACTGGCGATTCTCCCGGAATTGGTTCGCCCCATCCATCCCTGGAAAGACTGGCTGGCCGTCCGCCACCTCACCCGCCGCTTCCTCGCCGAACGCCCGGTGATCGTGCACACCCACAGCGGCAAGGCCGGGGTGCTGGGCCGCCTGGCGGCGGCCCGCGCGGGCGTGCCGGTGATCATCCACACGATCCACGGCCCCTCCTTCGGCACGTTTCAGGGGGCGCTGGCAAACGCCGTTTTTCGGCGTGCCGAAGTGCGGGCCGCCAGGGTGACCACCCATTTCGTCACCGTGGCGGATGCCATGCGGGATCAGTATCTGGCGGCGGGGATTGGCCGGCCCGAGCAATACACCCGCGTCTTCAGCGGTTTCCCCCTCGAACCGTATTTGAATACCACCAATGATCCCGCCTTGCGGGCCCGCTGGGGACTGGCCCCCGGTGATCTGGTGATCGGCAAGATCGCCCGGCTGTTCAAACTCAAAGGGCATGAGGATTTGTTCCGCGCCGCCCCGGAAATCATCCGCCGGCATCCGCAAACGAAGTTTTTATTGGTCGGGGACGGACCGTGGCGTGGGCGTTTTGAAGCCCTGGTCCGGGATGCCGGATTGGCACGCAGTTTTGTGTTTACGGGCCTGGTACCGCCCGCGGAAATCCCCGGGTTGATCGGCATTATGGATGTCCTGGCCCACCTCTCCCTGCGCGAAGGCCTGCCCCGCGCCCTGCCCCAGGCACTCGCCGGGGCCCGACCCGTGGTGGCGTATGATTGCGACGGCGCCCGGGAAGTCTGTCGGGATAATGAAACCGGCTTTCTCGTCCAACCCGGCGACCTGCCCACTTTGATCCGGCGGCTCGGCGAATTGGCGGAGGACCCGGCGCTACGCGAGCGGTTGGGCCGGCAAGGCCGGGAATTCGTGCGGGAACGCTTTCCCGTGGAACGCATGGTGGAGGACTTATATCAACTTTACCGGCGGCTGGCTCCGGCATGATCACCCCCTTCATCTTCTACCTGGCCACGGGACTCATCGCGTTTGCGGTGTCGCTCGCCTCGCTCCCGCTCTGGCGGGTAGTGTGCGAGCGCATCGGTTTGGTGGATGATCCGGGAGCGCGGAAAATCCACTCGGCAACCATTCCCCTGGCGGGCGGATTTGCGGTATTGGCCGGTATTCTGGCGCCGTTTCTGGTGGCCGGCGCGGTCTGGCTGCTCCCCGGTGCCACGGGCGCCGCCCTCCGGGAAGCCATCCTGACCCACGGCCTCCATCCCGGACGCCGGGCGGGCGAGTTGGGAGTCATCCTGTTGGGCGGCCTGGGCATGCTGGTGATCGGGGCGCTCGACGACAAATATGAATTGCCGCCACGATGGAAGTTCGCCGGGCAATTAGCCATTGTTCTCCTGGTGGCGTCGGCCAAAGTCCGCATCACCCTCTTTGTGCCGAGTGTGGCCTTCAGTTACGCCATCACGTGCCTGTGGATCCTTAGCGTCATCAACGCCTTCAATTTCATGGACAACATGAACGGCTTGTGCGCCGGGCTGGGCGCGATTGGCGCGGCGTATTTCGCGGTGCTGGCCGCGGCCCAGGGCCAGTATCTGGTGGCCGTGTTGGGGGCGGGAACCATGGGGGCGTTGCTGGGCTTCCTGCCGCATAACTTTCCCCGTGCCAGCGCGTTTCTCGGCGACGCGGGCAGCCATCTGGTCGGCTACCTGCTCGCCATCATGGCCATTTTACCACACTACTACACCGCCAAAAATCCGCATCCTTGGGCCGTCCTGATTCCCCTATTGATTCTGGCGGTCCCCTTGGGCGACATGGCCTGGGTCGTGGTCATCCGCTGGCGCCTGGGCCAGCCTTTTTATGTGGGGGACAACAACCATCTTTCGCACCGACTCGTCCGCGGCGGTCGGAGCCGTCCGGCGGCGGTGATGCTAATCTGGGCGCTCGCCCTGGGGATCGGCGCGATTTCCTTGCTGGTCCAGTGATTCGGCTAATCGCCTCCGCCGGGGAGGTGAACTTCAGGTTGCTGGCGGACGCCCGTTGCCCTCCCCGCTGGTGGCCATCGCCTCAGAAAGCAAACCCAATACCTCCGCCCGCGCCACCGAGCCGATGAGTCGGTTTTCCCGGTGGGAATTCACCACCGGCACATGCCGTAATTCGCTGGCAAGGACCACCGGCAGTGCGTCCAGGAGCGATTGATCGGGAGTGGCGCAAGCCGGCACCGGGCGCATCAGGTCGTAGGCGATCACGGCGCTGGTCTCGCTCTCCAGGGCATTGAGATAGCCTTTCAGATCCTGCAACGCCACCAACCCCACCAATTGATTCGCGGGGTTCACCACCGGCAGAAAATTGTGGGAACTGGTCAGGAACCGGTCGGCAATCTGGCGGAAGGTCGCGGTTTCCAGCAGGGGCGCCACGGGTGCCCGCATCAAATCCCCCACTTTCTGGTCGGTGGCGCCACTGGCGTAAAATCGTTCATGATCCATCTGCAAGCCTTTGTTCCGCAGTGGTTGGCTGTAGATGGATTCGGGATAGAAACGGCGGGAAACCAGCGTGGAGACCACGCAGGCCAGCATCAGCGGGGGCATCATGGAATAGTTCACCGAAATCTCGTAAACCATGATCATGGCCAGCAGCGGGGAGCGGGTGGTCGCGGCCAGCATCGCCCCCATCCCCACGACGGCAAAGACGCTGATCGGCAATTCCCGGCCCCCGCCCAGTTCGTGCAAACCGGTGCCAAAAATGCAACCCGTGGCCGCACCGAGAAACAGTGTGGGGGTGAACACGCCCCCCACCGCCCCGGAACCCACCGCCGCCACGGTGGCCACAAACTTGGCCGCGAACAACGCGACCACGAACCAAAAAGGTGATTCGTAAGCGAGATACTTGCCCAGGAGCAGATCATTGGTCACCCCGGCGCCATTCCCCCAGACGCCCGGCATGGGAATCGCAATCAATCCCACCACCAACCCGCCCAGCGCCACCCGGAACGGCACCGGCATCGGCACGCGTTTGCCGGCCGCCTCGCCGACACTCAGGGCCTTCAGAAACAACGCCCCCAACAAACCCGTCAAGCCGCCCAGCACGATGAACCCCGGCAGTTTGCCCAAGCTGTTGAACTCAAAGGCGGGCACCTCAAACCAAGGCTTGAGCCCAAAATAACTGCGAGAGAGCACCGAGGCGGTCACGGAGGCAAACACCACCGGCGCAAACAGGTTCATGGAGAAATTCCCCAGCACGATCAGCGCGGCAAACACCGCGCCAGCGATGGGGGCATTGTAAGCCGCGGCGATGCCCGACGCCGCCCCGCAGGCCACCAGCAATCGCAAACGGTAAGGCTGCCACTTGGCCAGTTGCCCACCTTTGGACGCGAGTGTCGCGGCCAACTGGGTGATCGCCCCTTCCCGGCCGATGGAAGCCCCACTCCCGATGCTCAAGAGCGAAGAAATCGCCTTGATCATCCCACTGCGAAAAGGCAAACGCCCGTCACTCGCCACCACCACCTCGAGCAAATCCGGGGAACCCGGCCGGCCCACCAGGCGCAGGCCGTAAAATAGGACGCCACCGGCCAGTAACCCGCCGGTGGCCGGAACCAGCAACCGCACCGGCCAGGCGGAGGCTGACGCGAGGTCGGCCGGATCTCCCACCCGACCCAAAAAGAGCCATTCCACCAGATCAATTCCGCGATGAAAAACCAGGTTAACCAACCCACCCACCACCCCCACGATCCCGGCCATGACCAGATGCAATGCCTCCTCACTGAAGTTCAACCGCTGGCGAATGCGCAGGGCCTGCTGCCAGTGGCGGCGGAAAAAATCCCGCGCCCGGCCCACTACCAGGTCGAATTTGTTCGTCCCAAACGGCACAATTCACCCTGCCCCAGAAGCGGTCACTTGACGAGGGGCGAATTGCGGGCCACCTTTTACCCAAGGAGGCGTTGGATTTTCCCGGCATTGCCAAGCTACGACGCCTCGGCCAGAATGACCGTACATGAGTAAGCGTTTTTACATCACGACTGCGATTGACTATCTGAACGGCGAGCCGCACCTCGGCCATGCCTATGAGAAGATCGTCGCGGACGTTATTGCCCGGGCCCGCCGCAGTTTCGGCACGGAGGTGTTCTTTCTCACCGGGGTGGACGAACACGGCCAAAAAGTCCAGCAAGCCGCCCTCGCGCAGGGTCAATCGCCGAAGGCGTATTGCGATGAACTCGCCGTGATCTGGAAGACCCTCGCCACCCGGCTCGAATTGACCAACGATGATTTCATCCGCACCACCGAGGAGCGTCATCAGAAGGTGGTCCAGGCCATTCTCACCCAACTGAACAACCAGGGGCATTTCTACAAGGCCGCCCACCGGGGCTTTTACTCTGCCAAGGAAGAGACTTTTTTGACCGAAAAGGACCGCTTGCCGGACGGCAACTTTCCCGCCTCCTACGGGGAAGTGGCGGAAATTGAGGAGGAAAATTACTACTTCAAACTCGCCAGCCATCAGCAATGGTTGATTGATTACATTGAAGCGAATCCCTCGTTTATCGCGCCCGATTATCGCCGCAATGAGGTGCTGGGTTTCCTGAAGAACAATGTTCTGGAGGATCTGTGCATCACCCGGCCCGTCAGCCGGCTCAATTGGGGCATTCCGATCCCGTTCGATCCGGCGTTTGTCACCTATGTTTGGTTTGACGCGCTGGTGAACTACATCAGCGTGCCCGCTTCGCTCCAGGATCCCCTCCTCGCGGACGCCCTCGCTGGTCGCGCAGCCGATCCAACCGCTTCCGGCACCTTGTGGCCGGCGGACATCCACCTGATCGGCAAGGACATTCTGAAATTTCACGCGGTTTACTGGCCCATCATGCTGAAAGCCATGGGCCTACAGCAGCCCTGCCAGATTCTGGTGCATGGCTGGTGGCAGCGCGAAGGCCACAAGCTCAGCAAGAGCACCGGCAACGTCGTGGATCCCCTCGCAGTGATTGCCGAATGGGGGCTCGATGCCTTCCGCTTTTACGTGGTCCGCGAATTAGCCATCGGTCCCGATGGCAACTGGACCGACGCGGGCTTTGCCTCCCGTTACCAGGCCGAACTGGCCAATGGTCTCGGCAACCTGGTGAACCGCTCGCTTTCCATGCTCAAACGCTATCGCAATGGCGTCATCCCCGCACCGGCCACCGACCTGCAGGTCGACGCGGAACGGGCGGTCGCGGAAACCCGCGGGCATCTGGAGCAAAATCAATTGCAGGCGGCCCTGGTCAGCATCTGGTCGCTCGTGAACCGGGCGAACCAGTATGTGGATCAAACCCAGCCGTTCAAACTCGCGAAAGATCCCGCGCAGGCCAAACGGCTGGATGAAGTGCTCTACAACCTCGTGGAATCCTGCCGGGTGCTCGCGGTATTGCTGGCGCCTTTCCTGCCGGGAACGGCCGCAAAAATCTATTCCCAATTGGCCTTGCCCGACGCGCCTGATCGCTTTGACAAAACGGCGTGGGGCGGCCTGGCCGCCGGTCATGTGATCGGCGAACCCGCCGCTTTGTTCCCGCGCAAGGACCGTCCCGCAGCATGAACAAGTGGCGCCGCCTCCTGGCTACGGGCGCGCTCTTCCTCCTCGCGCTGCTCGCTCCGGGTGGGAGCGCGCAGGTGCTCCCCCTGCCGCCCCGTCCGGCGGACGCGCCCGGCGGCGCGGAGTTCGCCCAAAGCCTCATTCCGTTGGATCTCGTCACCCGCGAGATCCGCATTCGGGAGGAAATCATGCGAGGCAATATCCCGGAGTTTCTCCGGCACCTGGTGCAGCTCAAACTCGAAAGTGTGGTGGCGGGCCAGACCAATCGCGCCACGTGCTTCGTCGCTCCGGACTACCTGGCCGTGGGCTCGGATACGGATTATTTCCTCACGCCGTTGACGCCCGGGACCGCGCAACGGATCGCCGATTCCCTCCAGTGCAGCCTCCCGACCCGCAAACTGGTGGATGCGATTTTCCGGAACGCGACGGTCAAACTGACCCCCTCCCCCATTCCCCCGAGTGCGGCCATGACCACCGTGCCCGTATTCCTCACACACAACCAGACGGTCGTGGCTCAGCGCAGGGAACAATTGGCGCAGCACCCGCAGGCTGAAATGGTCGCCGGGCATAAAAAGGATGTGGTGCTGTTTGCGGAGTTAGGATCCCGGCCCG
This sequence comes from uncultured Pedosphaera sp., assembly GCA_903918755.1. Classification (GTDB taxonomy): domain Bacteria; phylum Verrucomicrobiota; class Verrucomicrobiia; order Limisphaerales; family Pedosphaeraceae; genus CAIXFN01. The sequence goes on along the minus strand of CAIXFN010000049.1, from coordinate 107,541 downwards.
GAAAAGTGGGCATCTATGGCTGGCATCAACCGGATGGTCACCCCATCCAGCCTCTGTATACGGGGCATGCCGACACCTGGGCGGATTACAGCCACGGCATTCGTCTGGTCCAACTTTCGGTGACAGTAAATGGTCAGCCCGCTACCCTGCCCGAGGCGCTCGCGAATCCCGACCTGGCTCCCCTGTTCAGTGATGAAGGGGTGGTGCCGGTGGCGCGGTACGCCACGCTCGCAACCCCGGTGGCGCCGGTGAAAGCAACGACGACGAACCAGCCCACTCCGCTTTCGATCCGGTTGGAGGATTTTCATCCCGGTGTTTTCGGGGAACGGGAAATGGAGTTCCACCTCGAACCGGAAGTCAGCGTCCGCATCAACGTCCCCGGCAACTTCGATCCCGCCAAGCCGCTCGACCTGGTCTTCTTCACGCTGCCCAATGGCAACACCATCGACCAGACCATCGGCCACACCCTGGCCCCCGGCGATGACTGGCATTACGACATCCAGCACATCGGTGCCCAGACCCGCTTTGTCCGCGAACGATTGGTGAATCGCAACGTGGTGGTGGTCTATCTCGAAGCCGGCGGTCGGAGTTGGCCCGCCTGGCGAAAACGCCACGCTGACCAACCGCGACGGATTCCCGAAATCGTCAATTCCATTCAGGCCCTTTTCACCAATACGGTTACCACCCTCACGCTGAGCGGCCACAGCGGCGGCGGCAGTTTCATTTTCGGATACCTCAACGGGGTGGACCGACTGCCCGACCAAGTCACGCGGATTGCCTTTCTGGACAGCAATTACGCCTATGATCCCGCGCAGGGCCATACCGCCAAACTCACGCAATGGCTGCAAAACTCCGACCGCCACCGACTCATCGTACTCGCCTATAACGATGCCGTCGCACTGCTCAACGGCACCAATTTTGTATCCGCCGCCGGAGGCACCTGGGGACGCAGCCACTTGATGCTCGGCGAGTTGGGGAAGCAGTTCACCTTCACCAGTCAAACGAATGCCGGGTTGCAAAGCTATTCGGCCCTGGGTGGCCGGATCGCCTTTTTCCTCAAGGAAAACCCGCGGCAGGAAATTTTCCACACGGTGCAAGTCGAGCGCAATGGCTTCATCCATTGCCTCCTCCTGGGCACGCCATTCGAGAACCGTGATTATGACTACTTCGGTCCGCGCGCGTATACCCGTTGGATCGCCGCCCGACCGGAATGATGCCGCGGCCGAACCTGGCTAATTCAACGCCGCGGGGATGATCCGGATCCAGGGCAATTGCACCAGGGGTTGATTCAACCAGGCGGTTCCCCCGAGATAGTGCAGGAATTGGGCAATGTAAATCTGCGCGCCGAAGCTGAACCAGATCAACAGCATGGCTAGCAAAGCACTCGCCGCCAGCAAACGCCGCGCGCCTTTCGCGGCCAATTGTATCAATCGGTGGCGTGGCGGTCCCGGCCGGGCCTGGAGCAGGTTTAACCGTTCCAGCACCATGCGCTCGCGCACCCGCAGGGCGTCGGGCGAAATGACTCCCGCTTCCACCGCCCCCAACAAACCCGTGGCGTAAATGCGCGCCGCAATGATCCGCAGCACCACAAACGCCGGGAACAAATAGGCCGCCGACCAGAAAAAGTAGGAATTCAAATCGTCGGTGATGGTCGCGGCCGGAAGAGTTGCCACGTAGGCGGGTGATTGCTCCCCAAATTGCGGAAAGAACTCCGGCAACACCCGCAACACTTGGACTGGAACGGAGGCCAGCGAATACAGAATCGCCAATCCCAGGCAAGCCGGCCAGCGGCGCACGATCAATCGTCCGATGAGCCGGAAATCATAGAATGAGGTCCATTCTCCGGTCACGGCCTGCCGCGCCTGCGCCAGCGGCACGTAAAACATGGCCAGCAGAAAAAGCAGCAGGCCGGTCACGCCCGTCAGCGGTCCCACGATGGCCTGCTCATACCCTTTATTGAAGGAGTTGTTCCAGCCATCGTACCAGGAGAACGCCATCAATAAGCAACCCGGGAGCGTCAGCACCCAGGTGTTGAAGATCCCTTGCACCCCGGTGCGGACATTGGCCCACAGCGAAGCCACCCACCGCCGAACTCCCCGGGACGGCGTGCCGACGACGACGGTCGGTTGCATGAGCCAATTCGGCCAGCGGGCTTGACCGGCGGTGGTTTCATCCGATTCCACAAACGGGAGGAAATGGCCGCCATTCCGCCGCAGATCGCTCCGCTCCCACCAACGACGCCAGGCCATCCGCTGCATCAGGCGGTACGTCCACCCCACCACCACCACCGCGCCGACCAGGCTTTGGCAGAGCAACATCCCCACGCCGTATTTCCAGACGAAGATCAGCAGTCGGAAAACGCGTCGAACTCCCGCCCGCGCATTCTCGGTAAAAGTGCGGGCCGCGCCGGCCTTGATGATCGGGGGTGCTTCCAGGGTTGCGTTCATGCGAACACCTCCTCCAGCACCCGTTGCTCGGCGAATTCCGTGGGCATCTTCATGAGCCGCCCCACCGTGGCCGCGACCTGGATTTGATCCACCCGCTTGTCCACCACCATCCCCCGCTGGATGCCCGGCCCATAAAAAAGCGCGAAGATCTCATGGGCGGAGCGCGAGTTAAAATGATGCTGGCAGGGCACCGCGGCATAGGGATTCGTGTCCCGGCCACAATCCGGCACCACCACAAAAATCGTGTTGTCGCGGTATTCCGAATCGGCGTCCACCGTCGCCACCAACTGGCGCAAGCCTTCGTCGATGATCGCGATGCCCCGGGTGTAATGCGTCAGGTTCCCCCAGTGCACGTAATCCGGGTCATTGTAATTCACCATGATCAACTTGGGGCGAAGTTCCTTGAGCGCCCGGATGGTGAGTTCCGTGAGGAGGCGGTCGCCGCGCGGATTCACAAAACCGGTCTCGCCGTAATATTCCCGCCAGCGTTGCCAAAACCCGTCCAAATCCGGCCCCTGCCCGTTCGCCTCAATATGCCGATAATCCAGCGCCTCCATCTTTTCCAGGTCCGCGCGTTTGTGTTCCAGTTCCTTGCCGGTCCACTTGCCCGCGGCAATTTGCTGGCGCAACAGATAGGTTTTGTAACGGCGCAGGCTCAAGGTATTCGATTTGTACCGGGCGCCAAACAAATGGTGGTTGCTGAAATTGTAAAACTCCTCGTCGCCGCGATCCTCGCCGTTCACGATAAGGGTCTGGTGGGCGGGCACCGCGAAACTTTTGCGCAGGTATTCAAAGACTGTCGGCACCGAGGCCTCAAATGCTGCGCCCAGAAACCGCCCGCCTTTGTCCTTGAATTTCTCGTACTTGCCCGTGATGAGATACAGCGTGCCTTCGCCGTGGCTGGTGTTGATATCCTGGAAGAAATCGATGTCCATCTTCTTGAACAACGTCCCCCGTTTTGCCAGTTCGTGGCAGAGGTACGGCGCGTAGGTGTGCTCGGGATCAATCGTCTCCCGCCGCCGCACGCCACCGCCAAAGCGCACCATCACAATATTGGGACCGCGATACGAAGACTTGGCCGCAGACGCGCCCGCTTCATCGTCCGCGGTGGCTGCCGTTGAAGACCAAAGCGGTCCGGCGACACCCACCGCCCCGGCACCCGCCAGGACGCCCTTCAGGAATCGTCGCCGCGGCAGGGAAATGCGGCCGACACCAAGGTGGTCAGTATTCATGTGCTCAGGGAAAAGATTCTCACCACCTTACCCCCCGCGGGTTCGGTGGCAAGGATTCTCGGTTTGGGATTTCGGGGTCATCACTCTCACAATAACCCGGCGCGGGCGCTTTTGTTTCAAATTCCCTCGTTCGCGGCCCGGCGGCTCCCTCCTGTCGTCGTGCCGGTTTCCCCATTGCAGACCAACCGGTTTGCGCTATTTTGCTGCCCGTGAAAGCACCGCGATCATGGCCCTTGGGCACGCAACTCCGGCTTGCCCGGCACGCCGATGTCCCCGCCCTTTCGGCCCTGATCCCGCTATCCGTCCGCGCTTTGCAATCCCCGTTCTATTCCGCGGCCCAAATGGACGCCGCCCTCGGGCCGGTTTTTGATGTGGATCGCCAATTGATTGCCGACGGCACCTATTTCGTGATCGAACGGGACAACCGGATCATCGGCTGCGGCGGCTGGAGCCGGCGGAAATCCGTTTGCGGCGGCGATGCCGGTCGCACCGGCCCCGACGCCCTGCTGGACCCCGCCCGGGATCCGGCACGCATCCGCGCCTTTTTCATTCATCCGGATCATGCCCGTCAGGGCCTCGGCACCGCTCTCTTGGAGGCCAGCGAAACCGCGCTCCAAGCCGCCGGTTTCAGTTCCATTGAACTGGTCGCGACCCTCGCCGGCGAACCCCTTTACGCAGCTCATGGCTACGTGGTGCTGGAACGGTATGACTACGCCCTGCCCAACGGGCTGCCGCTGGCGGTTGTTCGCATGAGCAAAACGTTGAATGAGATCAACGAGCCCGTCCAAGCCTGACGATCTGCTAGTATTCCCGTATGACAAAAACGGCAATTGACGCACCAGCAACCATGCAGACGGGCCGGCTTTGGAAAATGCCCGTCCGCGCGTATCGTGCGTTGGGAGTGGCAGGACTCATCCCCAAAAACACGGAACTGCTATATGGTTTCCCATTGGATTATGACCGGGCCAAATTGCGGGCTTACGCGACGGCCGGCGTGGCCGAATGCTGGTTGGTACTGGGTCACGAGAAGCAGATGGCAGTTTATCGGCGTCCGGAGGCCGGACAATATTCGGAATGCACGCGGCACGAAGCGGGGGCGCAACTCCAGTCTTCGTCCGTCCCAACGATCACGGTTGGTTTGGACTCATTGTTCGCCCTCTGAGGAGGCGACTGGTCAGGGGCGGACCGGGCACCATCCGGCAGGTGGGCCGGGAAACTGGACCCGGCTACGCTGGGAGCTACGCCGGGCAGGTCTAACTGTCCGGAACCTGGACTCGGACGGGGAGGCCGGAGGGATTAGCCGCAGAAATAGCAAAAGTCGCAGAAAAGGGAATTTTTCGAGCGCGGATCGTGGCGGATCGGGCGCCAACCGGTAGGTGGGTCGGGAAACTGGACCAAGTGTCCGGAACCTGGACTCGGGCAGGGAAGGCCGGAGGGATTGGCCGCAGAAGGCGCAAAAGTCGCAGAACAAGGAATTTTTCGAGCGCGGATCGTGGCGGATCGAGCACCATCCGGTAGGTGGGTCGGGAAACTGGATTAAGTGTCCGGGACCTGGACTCCGACGGAAAGGCCGGAGATTGGCCGCAGAAGGCGCAAAAATCGCAGAAAAAGGAGTTTTCGAGCGCGGATCGTGGCGGATTAAGTCCGGACCAGCAGGATGGGCCGGGAAACTGGATTAAGCGTGAGGAAGGGCGTTGGCGGGGTGGTTAGCGGAACCGCCGGCCCGCTGGGAGCCGGGACTCCAAACCTGGTGCCGGACTGGGAAACTGGAGTAAGTGTCCGAAACCTGGACTCGGGGGGGCGAGGGAACCTTTTCACAGGAGCTAACAGAGGTAACGGAGGGGGAACGCCGACCGGCGGGAAGCCGGGACTCCCAACCTGGCGCCGGGCTGCGAAACTGGACTAAGTGTCCGGAAAGGCGACTTCGGCGGCGCGGGCTCCCCGGCTCCGCCCCCGGAGTTCGTGTCCGGGGGCGGCGGGGATCAAATTAAGATGTCAAAGAGCGGTTCCGCCGTGCGGTTGTTCCGGGGCGGGCAAAAATTCTGCGGTGGGCGGGCGAGGTTGGATTAAGCGGTTGGAACCTGGGGGCGGATGGGAGGGGGCCTTTTTACCGAAGCAAACGGAGGTAACGGAGGGGGAGAAACGACCCGGCTTCGCTGAGAGCTTCCGTCTTCGCTGACAGCTTCGCCGGACAGGGCCACCTTCGCCAGGCTGTGGTGGACGTGACGCCGGGCAGGGCCGGCTTGGCATCCGAAGCTGCGACCAAAGTATGGAATTCCAAGCCCCAGTGGCGGGGTCGTTTTGTTTGGCCCAATTCTCACGAGGTAGATTAAAGCACGGATTGGGAATTGCGATATTCCTACGGGAGGAATTTAGGGCTGGTTTTTTGAAGTTTTTGGGTGCGCTTTGGCGGCGGTTTGGCATGGGTGGTGCGGGCGGGTGGCGGAGATTGGCAGAAAACACGGGGACTTGAACATAAGCCGGCATGGTCGGTCGCCAATTTGCCGTCCCGGATGGAGAAAATGTTCCTCTATTGCCCCTTGCGGCCTGCACCACTGCCCTATGTCATCATCATTGTACTAATGTAAAAAATATCATGAAAACCGACCGAGCCCGAAGCAACTCTCCCAAATCCCTCCGCAACCGGGGTTGACATTTCTTGAAGATCCGATTTATCTCGCGGCTATGCAGCAGAACCTCAGCTTCATGCTCCGGCTGGCCAGCCTGGCCTTGGCGATCTTGGCAACCGGACAGCTCCAAGGAGCGCCCGCCGATTGGCCGCAATTCCGCGGTCCGCAACGGGTCGGGAAATCCACCGAAACGGGCTTGCTGAAAGCGTGGCCGCATGGTGGCCCCAAGTTGGAATGGACCACCCATGGACTCGGCGGCGGGTACGCGAGCGTCTCGATTGCCGGCGACGTGATCGTGACCGCGGGCGATCGGGGGGAGGCGAATTATGTCACGGCCATCCGGCGATCGGATGGCCAGCCGCTCTGGTCCAGCAAGTTGGGTCAGTCCGGAGCGCCCGGCTGGGGCGGGTTTGCCGGGCCACGGTGCACGCCCACCGTGGCGGGGGATTTGGTTTTTGCGATCGGCCAGTTTGGGGAGTTCGCCTGCTTTGACGCCAAGTCGGGAAAAGAGGTTTGGCGCAAAACCCTAGTCGCCGATTTTGGCGGTTCCCGGCCGGACTGGGGTTTAAGCGAATCGCCGCTGGTGGACGGGGAGAATGTGATCTGCACGCCGGGGGGCGCGCAGGGCGCGATCGTGGCGCTGAACCAGCGGACCGGCGCAGTTGTCTGGCGCAGCCAGGAATTCACGGACGAGGCCGCTTATTCATCGTTGGTGCCCACGGTGTTGGGTGGGATCCGACAATACGTGCAATTGACCCATGCGAGCGTGGTGGGGGTGTCCGCCAAAGACGGCAAACTCCTGTGGCAAGCGCCGCGCAAGGAGAAGACAGCGGCGATCACCACCCCGGTCGTCCAGGGCGATCTGGTCTATATAACGTCCTTCTATGGGGCGGGGTGCAATTTGTTCAAAGTTACCAAATCGGGGGACTCCTTCAGTGCGGAACAGGTTTATGCGAACAAGGAGATGTCCAATCACCACGGCGGCGTGATCGCGGTGGGCGATTATGTGTATGGCTACTCGGATGGGAAAGGCTGGGTCTGCCAGGAGCTGGCCACCGGCAAAGCGGTTTGGCAGGAAAAGGGGAAACTCGGCAAGGGAGCGATTGCCTTTGCGGATGGTTGCTTTTATCTGCGACAGGAGGACAAAAGCGGCCCGGTGGCCCTGATCGAAACCTCCGCCGCCGGCTATAAGGAGGTGGGGCGGTTTGACCCGCGCGACCGCAGCGACAAAAACTCCTGGGCACATCCAGTGATCGCCGGCGGCCGGCTCTATTTGCGCGACCAGGATGTGTTGCTGTGCTATCTGCTGAAGAATTTGTAGCGGGGGCGATATTCCGGCCTCGTTGGAAGAGTATGGGCAGCGCTGGGTAGTTGAAGTTCCTGTTCCACCAGTTCAGGAACAAATCTGGAGGATTTAACTAAAAATTCAGCCCGTTTTTTATTTTTCCTGCAGTGGTTTCCAAACAATCCGTTGCAAACCATTGTACCATCGCGGTTTCTAAACAAAGTACACAAATCCGAAAAAACTTGAAATATTCTCACCGTGCCATACGTATATATGTGAGTGCAAGGTGCCAGTTGCTGTTGTCCAAAGTAAGGGTGCAACTGGCTAAGCAAAATCGGTGGCTTTGACAAGGGAATTGCCCGGACCGGCGAAAGCCGAGGAATCCGGACAGCAAAAAAACATTAGCAAATCGCAAAACGTGGTATGATTACCCACTGCCCAGTAGCAAGTGCCGGGTGAATCGGGTCTATCCACCACCAAACAAAATGAAACAATGAATAGCGCTCTCTATCGGCGTTTGCGCTTTGGCCCATTCTTGTTGCAGTTCCTTTTGGCGCTGGCGGTTCATGCCACCCCACCGAATCCTGGAGGGGGCGTGTTCAATGGCGAGTATAACAGTTTTACTTTCGACAATACTAATTGGCTGGCCACCCGTGGCCAAGCGCCACTCGGCTTCACGAATCTGTTGAGCGTTACCGGAGGTAATGCACATGCGCTCCGGATGGATCCTTCCCCCGGCACCCCGTCGTACCTCCGCTACTCTGTCGTGGAAACCAACGGGGCGACGAACATCCAACTCAATCTCGGATCAGTAGCTTTCTGGTATCGGCCGCACAATTGGACCAGCACGAACCAGGGCGGTTCAGGACCCGGCGAATGGAGCCGTTTCCTCGAAGTCGGTCGCGACACAAACAGTTCCAGCTGGTGGTCAGTGTTCACTGATCCCGGGGGTGGCAACATCTACTTCGCCGCGCAAACCAACACCGGCCCGGCAACCTATTTTCTGTCGGCGCCAATCGCCTTCGCTTCAAATACCTGGCATTACATTGCACTCACCTACGCGGGCAGCCAGTCGAGCCTCTTCGTCGATGGCACCTTTCTTACCAATGGATCTGGGGTCAGCGTCTGGCCCGGGCCCGAAGCCACCACCAACGGATTTTTCGTCGGCAGTGCCGGCGACGGCACCGCCACCATGCATGGCGACATGGACGATCTGGCCACTTTTGCTTACGAACTCAGCCCGGTTTACATTCAGGGCAACTTTGGCGTCCTCGGTTTGCCAGTCTATGGCGTCCCACTTGGGGCCATTGATCCGTCCGCTTCAGCGGACCCGATCTACGGAGTTAACACCTCCACTTTCGCTGCCTTCGGCTATGGCCTGAACGTCATCAGCGGACCGGGAAACCTGATTGACCTGGGTCCTTCCGGCAGTTGTCTGACCGGCGGCTTCCCCGGCATCACCAACTTGACTGCCCTGGTCCTCGGCACCGGAACGAACACGACCACCAAGGTGACTTTCACTATTGTCGGCGGGACAAACGGCATCATGTACGATCTTTACAGCACTCCTATGCTGGTTGCCCCGCTCACCAATTCGCCATGGGCGTGGTTGGGCCAATGCCACACCTGCGAAACCTATCAGATCCTTGAGCACCTCCTCCATCCCACATTTTACGTCCTGGGCAGCCCGCGAGATTCCGACGGTGATGGCCTCACCGATGCGTATGAAATTCTCGTCTCCAAAACCGACCTCAACAGTTTCAGCACGTCCGGCAGCGCTATTCCGGACGGCTGGTTGGTTTTCAACGGCCTGAATCCAAACCTAATGGGCATTGGCAACACCGATCTTGACGCGGATGGACTAAACAACCAGCAGGAGTACTTCTGGGGCACAAATCCGCAAGTCTCGGAGGGATTCGCCGTTTTTGTGGCCAATCCGGCCGGTTTTTCGGGAATACCGTGAGATCCAGGAGGAGATAAAATGAAACGACATCTGATCAATCTCGCCTTATCAGTGGTTCTCTTCCTGAACGCCAAGGCGGCTGTTGCGGACGAGGTCGCGGCCGCTCCGGCGATGACGCCCGGCGCAAGCGCCCAGGTTGTTACTTGGACGGGCGACCAGCCACCGAGCGACCAGGACCAGCAGGAACTTGCCGCATTAGGAGGGGATCGCACCCTGATTGAAAGTTATGTTACCACCCGTCCCGATTCCCCCTGGACCCCGGCATTGCGGAACCGGCTGGCCAACGCCTATCGGCGCGCCGGCCGGAACTCGCTGGCCTTGAGCCACTGGGACAGTGCTTGGAACCGGCTTAAAGACACCGCCAACCCCGCCGGAAAAGAAGAAGCCAACCATGCTGTGGCTGGTCAGGTGGAATTGCTTTCCCGCCTGGGTCGGCTGGAGCCGCTGCGCCTGCTCTTGCAGGCCGCCGAGGGCCGGCCGATGGCGACTCCGGAGGATCGTCGCCGAACCGAGACGGCGCGCGAGGCTTACCTCATCATGCGGGATCACCCTGGCCTCAGCTATCGTTGCGGCAGTCTTGCGCTGGCCAATATCGCCCGGCAGCTCGGCAAACCGGCCAGCGTCGTTGATCCGCTGATTGAAGAACCTTCCACGGAAAACGGTCTCACGCTGGCTCGCCTGATCCAGTTGAGTCAGCAATCCGGCATGGGATTGGTGGCCGTTCGCCGCACCGACAGCGCCCCGGTGCCGGTTCCATCCGTGGTGCATTGGTCCTTGAATCATTTTGGCGCGGTCCTGGAGTATCGCGCGGATTTAGGCTATTACCGCGTCGCGGACCCCACTTTTGTGAGCGATCAATGGATTTCCGCCGCAGACCTGGAGGCGGAGTCCAGCGGTTATTTCCTGGTGCCGGAAAACCAGCGCCCCGCCGGCTGGCAAAGCGTCCTGGAGGCGGAGACTCGGCTGGTATTCGGCCGTGGCTATCCCTATAATATCAACGACGCCCGCGATAAGGGATGCAAGATCAGCCCAACGAATCCCCGGCAGGTTTGCGTACCCTGTAGTGGCATGCCCGCATGGTGGGTCACGGAGCCTTACATCAATGTGTGGTTCGCCGACGAACCGGTGTCGTACACCACTTCGCGCGGGGAGCAGATGGCCTTTCGGCTCACGATCAAGCAGCGCGATTCCCCACCCAGTTCCTTCAGCTATTCGCCACCTGGCTTTCTCCATAATTGGTACTCCAAGATTTATTTCAGAGGGTTGTCCAGCACCCTGGATCCCACCAATGGGTTTTCCGATTGGACCGCGACCCTGTATCTGCCCACCGGAGGCGAGCGCACATACACCAAATCCGCCCTGTCAGATGTGGAATCAAACACCCAGCTTCAGCCAGCATGCGGGGTCGTGACAGACGGCACCGTCGTAACCGTGCCAGGATTGCCTTTTACTGGCACCAACGCCTATTTAGCCATCTCGGGTAGCCATGGGATTACCAACCAGTTCATGCCGGTGACGAACGCCTGGTACGACGCCTACACCGGTTTTCGCGTCTTTAACCCAGATGGGAGTGTGGATCGGTATGGCGTGATGGTTTGGCGAACAAACACCACCGCAGGCATTTACGACGCGGAGGCGCTGCTGACCAGTCGGACAGATCCGCTGGGCAACGAGACGGAATTAACTTACGAGTGCTACGCGAATTGCGGCAACCCGGAAACCATCCAGTATCGCCTGACGAAGGTCACCGATTACGATGGAAAAACCCTCACCTTCCAGTATGCCAGCAATCCCGCCCAACTCTCCGGGGTGACGACCTCCTACGGGCAGAGCGCTGCCTTCGCGTACGATACCAACGGGAATCTGAACCAGATCACCGATGCCGCCGGGCTGATCAGCACCCTAAATTGGGACACCCAGGGGCGCGTTAGCCAGTTGATCACGCCTTCGGGAACCAATACTTTCAATTACTACTCCAACACCATCGCGGGCCAGGGCAACATCGGCGGTCATAACGCCATTACGCGAGCGGTGGCCGTCACCGATGCCAATGGCGGAACCAACCTGTATGCGTTCCGATTTGATTGCTCCGCCTTTTACACGGACCAATATGCCACCAACATCCTTCCTCAATCCACGCCTTGGGGCACTTTGGATACCGGCACGATTGGCGCCAGCACCAATTTCGCCGCGGTCTCGTTCCGCAACAGCTTTCATTGGGACCCGCGCCAATGCGCGGCGCTGACCAATTTGGTGGTGACCAATTCCGCCCTGGTGGTCACGAACCTCACCGCGACGGATTACCAAATGGCACGAATGCGGCATTGGCTCGGGGATGCCAACAATTTGACCGTGCTGGACTGCCTTTCGGTCGAGCAGGCACCCTCGGCAGATGGTACCACGGCCGGGCAGTTGTCTTTTTATGATTACGCCGGAAAGTCACTCCCCTATCTCCAGGGGACAAATTATCAGATTGGGGTGGTGGCTCGCCGGCAACCTGCGGGCGCCACTGAGTACAACTGGTCGCGGTACAATGACGCGGGTTTCCTCACCAACCTGGTGACCACCTACTCCCTGAGTGACGGAATTTCCAGGACCCGGACTCAATCCTGGATTTACGCGAACAACACGATCGCCTTTTCCAACAAAACGGTTTGCCCCTTTTGCACAGTGGGTTCCTACATGGCATCCTGCACGCAGGCGCCGATCACGCTCCCAAGCGGATACACGCTGATGTTCGCCCCCGTTGGCGTGTACAAGCCGAACACCAATTATTTTTCACAATGCACCTGGCCGAACCTGCTGATCGCCGCCATCAATCCCGACGGCACTTCCAACAGCTACGGTGGCTATCAGGCGGCCGCCCCGATCAGCAGTTCCGGATGCGGGGCCTCGCACCAAGTGACCCATAGCTATACGCCGCCGCTGCCCGGCTGGAGCACCAATGCCGCCGGGTACATTAGCAGTTCCACGTATGACGCGGCCAACCGGATCAAGACCAACCACTCGGCTTCGGGCTTGACCACGAGTTTCCTCTACGATTCGACCGGCTTCTTGACGAACATCACCACCATCGAAATCGGCCGGACGAACTCATTCACCTATATCAACGGCCTGGTGGCGATGGACCAGGATGAACTCGGACGGCGCACGACCAATTTTTGGGATGGACTCCAGCGGTTGACCGGCTACGCGGACTCCGAAGGCTCGGTTTCCAATATCTATACGGCCCTTGATCTGACCGCCACGCGGGACAAACGAGGGCATTGGTCTTATTTCGGCTATGACGGATTGCGCAACCTGACGAGCTTCACCGATGCCAATGGGGCGATCTCGCTGGCCCAATACTGCCAGTGCGGGGCTTTGGAGTCCACGCGCGACGCGCTCAGCAACTACACGCACTATTATTACGACCGGGCCGGGCGGATGACCAACGTGGTTTACCCCGACGGCTATGCCCGCACCAATACCTTCAATGCCCTTGACCAATTGACCCAAACGGCGGACGCCGGATCGACGAACACCCTCACCTACAACCTTCAGGGGTTGGCCACCAGCGCGACAAATAGCACGGGAATTCTGTGGTCGAATAATTTCGACGTCATGGACCGCCCCATTGCCGCGACGGACTCCAGGTTGGTCACCTCGACCTTGGCCTACGACAAGTTGGGTCGTGTTTTGACCAACATCGTGGCCGGGGTGCAAACCAATCGCTTTACCTATTCCAGCAACGGCCTGGTGCAGGTGACCGACACCCTGGGGCGGACAAGTTTTCTGACCAACGACACGGCCGGCCGGCTGCTCGCTCAGAAAAACGCGGATAACGAACTGACCCAATATCAGTACGACCCGGCGGGCAACCTTACCGGGCTCGTAGATGGCAACCTCCATCAAACAACCTTTTTACGCGACGCCTTCGGCCGCCTGACCAGCAAATTGGACCACACCTCCAACTCGGTCCTCAAGCTAACCTATTATCCGGGTGGGGACTTGCAAACGCGCTGGACTCCCGCAAAAGGCACCAACTGGTTCTTACGCGATGCCATGGGCCGGGTCTTGACCAACACCTACCCGTCCGATACTCCCATTGTCTTCCGTTATGACGGCAACGGTCGCGTGACCAACATGTTGGACGCCTCCGGCGTCACCGGTTTCAGCTATACACCCTCGGGCCAGTTGCAGGGCGAAGCCGGCCCCTGGGCCAACAGCACGGTTGCCCTCGCCTATACCAACGGGACGCGGAGTTCCCTGACCCTGACCCAGCCTGGAGCTTCGCAGTGGGAGCAAACCTACGGTTACGATGCCTCCCCGCGCCTCCAGACCGTGGCTTCACCCGCCGGGCTATTCACTTATGGCTATGCCGCCAATTCCGCCTCGGCGCTGGTGCAAACCATCGCACTGCCAAACGCCGCCGTCATCACCAACCACTACGACAACCTTTCCCGGCTCGACGCCACGGTGCTGCTCAACTATTGGGGTCACGCTTTGGATGGCTACAATTACATCATCGATGCCGCCGGCCAGCGGACCAGCGTCACCCGCAATCTCGGGTTGACGACGAGCAGTGTGAGCGTCGGTTACGACAACATTTCCCAGCTCACTTCCTGGACCGGTAGCGAGTCCAATGGCACTGCGCGGCTGAATGAGCAACTCACCTATGGTTATGACGCCGGCCACAACTTGATCTCCCGCATCAATGGCGGGCTGACCCAGGCCTTTAACCCCGACGCGCGCAACGAGCTGACGAACATCACCCGCTCGGGCACGTTGACCTGGAGCGGGTCACTGCCCGCCCCGGCGGTCACGGTCACCGTCAATAGCGTGGCCGCGCAGACCAACGGGGATTTCACGTTCGCCAGCTCCGGCCTGACCCTCAGCAATGGCGTGAATACATTCACCGTCATCGCGGCCAACGCCCTCGGGCTGCACACCACCAACACCTTCACGCGGAACCTGCCGGTGTCGGTCAACCTCCAGTACGATGCCGACGGCAATCTCCTCACCGATGGCGCGCGCTGTTTCGCCTGGAGCGACTCCGGGCAATTGACCGCCGTTTATGTCACAAACCAGTGGAAGTCGGCTTTCCTGCGCGACGGCCTCGGCCGGGTGCGGGTCGCGTCTGATTTCGGCTGGCAATCCTCCGCCTGGGTGCAGACGAACGAAACCCATTTTATTTACGACGGACAACTGCTGCTCCAGGAGCGGGACGCCGCCAACAACGTCCAGGTGACCTACACCCGCGGTCTGGACCTGGGCGGCAGCTTCGCGGGAGCGGGAGGCATCGGCGGCCTGCTGGCCCGCACCGATGCCCAATATGCCACCAACAGCCCGCTGCGCCAGAACTACTACCATTCCGATGCAGCTGGCAACGTTACCGCCCTGCTGGATGGCAATGAAAACGTGGCCGCCCGCTACCTGTACGATCCATTTGGACGATTGCTGGGCCAATGGGGTTCCCTCGCGAACGCCAACCGGATGCAGTTTTCCTCGATGCCGCACCACGGCAATTCCGGCCTGACCCTCTACCCCTTTCGCGCTTACGATCCCGTCCTCCAACGCTGGCTGAGTCGCGATCCCATCGGGGAGGGGGGGGGAATCGACCTTTATGCCTTTGCCGGCAACAGTCCGCTGAACGCGGTCGATTCGGATGGTCGGGTGCTGCACATTCTGGCCGGGGCGGCGGCGGGCGCTTTGATTGGGGGTGGCTTTAGCATCGCGTCGGATTTATGGCATGGACGGGACGTTGACTGGGTGCAGGCGGGGATCAGCGCGACGGAGGGGGCCATCGCTGGCGCGGTGGCGTCAGCCACCTTTGGGACCAGCCTGGCGGGATCGGGACTGGCGCTGGCGGCCCGCGGAGCCGCCGCCGGCTTGGCCGGGGATCTGGCCGCCCAAGGCGCGGGACTTGCTGCCCAAACCAGGCAGTGCTTCAGCATCAAGGAGGCGGGCCTCTCCACTCTCCTGGGTGCGGGTGGCCCTTTGGCGGGCAAATTGTTGGGGAAATTCGCCGCCCGCTTCGCAAAAGATGAAATTGTAGTCGTCGCAGAGACAACCACACAACTGACTCCCGCTGAATTGAGGAAACTCTATCCTCGCGTGACACCTCGACGGAGCTTGCCTCGAGAAGTTTGGGAGAGAAGCAAAGCACCGAATGGCAAAGTCTATGACCCTACAGGAGTTGAGATTAAGCCAGGCGACTACTGGGAACTTGGTCATAGACCTGGACATCAAATCCCTGACGCTCGGTTGAGAGCGGCACAAGAGGGATGGGATCGCACTACATGGCGGCAATACCAGAACGATCCGGATATTTATCGTCCAGAACTAAAGCCAACCAACCGTAGTCACGCTCATGAAAGCGACTGGTAAACATTATGCATAATAAACGAGACTTTGATGATTTTATCAAAACCGGCTTCGTATCTGTCTGGGTCGGTGATTTCCGTTCTGAAGATGATTTTGACGATTATCTAAACGACCACTTTGCGGTAGAATTCGGATTCGAGGTGCGACCGCAGGCTGTCCGCGAGATGGGGGTAGAGCTTGAACCTGTCGATATTGACAAACTCGTGCGGGATTTCTCCTGCGCTAACACTTTTGCCGCGAAGGTTGTTGATGCGGCACGAAATCATGGCATTACGAGTGCGTCGTGCATGTTCATAATTTATAACTTTAAATACGACTCGATTTTTCAGGTGATCTCGAATTCTCAGGTGACATTTATCGGGGCAGTTTGTTTTCCGGGATTTGGTTGATCCTACTTAGCCCGCAAAAATACATTGAATACATATTTGGACTATGAGCTTAAACGTAGAGAATTTCTTCGTGAAGAGCGACGACGCCAACAAGATCGCGGAATTAGTCGAGGAGCACTGGAGGAATCCTTTGCCACCATGACAACCGAAGAACCCATTTTAATCGCTGCAAGCCTATACAGAATTGGTTATCAAACGGAAGGCTTTGGTATGAGGAAAGAAATTTGCGCGGAATTAAATCGTCGAGTTTTACGACATGGGCTGGCTCACTTTTGACCTGGATGCGAAACAATTATGAAAAGGGCTCAGCAGGGCATTTTATAGGACCAGACGCTTTGGAATCGTTGAAGTCAGGGAAAATTCTACTTGGCCCCCCATCTGAACCCCCATTGTCCCTAGCAGAAAGGAAGCGCATGTTGGGGCAATAATCCGAGGAAGTTGAGGCGATCCAAAACGAGAGGACGAATTGAGCTTTGCCCGACGATGGGCTAATTCTTGATATTCATTAGCAAGATGCTTCCGAGCCCAGTCAAACTTGTTGCCAATCTCAAATAAGCTGCGATTGGATCATCTGGGGCACAATCGACTTCGTTTAAAGGCTGGCAGTCCAGCGGCTTTCCGGCGAAGCCGGAAGCTTACGCCACGGATGATCAGTTTGGTGTGATCCGTACGCCGAGGGCACTGAAACGTTGACGGCGATGGAATTGCAGGCGTACTCCGAGGGGAAGGCGGGAAGCGCTTTGTTCGCCGGAAGGCATGAACCAGTTCCTTCACGGCCGCTTGCTGCGGCTGGAAGTGGTTCAGTGTGTATTTCGCTACCACCCTTCCGGCAGCAACCGCCTTTGGCGTTGCTCCGATTTGAGGCCTGGCGCAATATCAAGCCACATGTTCTGGCGCGTCTTTCTGTTCTGTTGGCTGGCCACGCAGATTGCGCTGGCCAACCCAACTCGCCCCGGCACGCCGACCTGGAGCGGGTCACTGCCCGCCCCGGTGCTCGCTGTCACCGTCAATGGCGCGACCGCACAAACCAACGGAGATTTCACGTTCGCCAGCTCCGGCCTGACCCTCAGCAATGGCGCGAATACATTCACCGTCATCGCGGCCAACGCCCTCGGGCTGCACACCACCAACACCTTCACGCGGAACCTGCCGGTGTCGGCCAACCTCCAGTACGATGCCGACGGCAATCTCCTCACCGATGGCGCGCGCTGCTTCACCTGGAACGAGGCCGGGCAATTGACCGCCGCTTATGTCACAAACCAGTGGAAGACGGTTTTCCTGCGCGACGGCCTGGGCCGGGTGCGGGTCGCGTCTGATTTCGGGTGGCAATCCTCCGCCTGGGTGCAAACGAACGAAACCCACTTCATTTACGACGGACAATTGCTGCTCCAGGAGCGGGACGCCGCCAACAACGTCCAGGTGACCTACACCCGCGGTCTGGACCTGGGCGGCAGCTTCGCGGGCGCAGGAGGCATCGGGGGCCTGCTGGCCCGCACCGATGCCCAATACGCCACCAACAGCCCGCTGCGCCAGACGTCCTACCATTCCGATGCAGCAGGCAATGTCACCGCCCCGCTGGATGGCAATGAAAACGTGGCCGCCCGCTACCTGTACGATCCGTTTGGACGATTGCTGGGCCAATGGGGTTCCCTCGCCAACGCCAACCGGATGCAGTTTTCCTCGATGCCGCACCACGGCAATTCCGGCCTGAGCCTCTACCCCTTTCGCGCTTACGATCCCGTCCTCCAACGCTGGCTGAGCCGCGATCCCATCGGGGAGGCGGGGGGAATCGACCTTTATGCTTTCGCCGGCAACAGCCCGTTGAACGCGGTGGATTCGGTTGGTCGGGTGCTGCACATTCTGGCCGGGGCGGCGGCGGGCGCTTTGATTGGGGGTGGTTTTAGCATCGCGTCGGATTTATTCCATGGGCGGGACGTTGACTGGGTGCAGGCGGGGATCAGCGCGACCGAGGGTGCCATCGCGGGGGCGGTGGCGTCCGCCACCTTTGGGACCAGCCTGGCGGGATCGGGTCTGGCGCTGGCGGCCCGCGGAGCCGCCGCCGGCTTGGCCGGTGATCTGGCCGCCCAAGGCGCGGGACTCGCTGCTCAAACCAGGCAGTGCTTCAGTTTCAAGGAAGCGGGCCTGTCCACTCTCCTGGGTGCGGGTGGCCCTTTGGCGGGCAGATTATTGGGGAAAGTCCTCGCACGCTTCGCAAAGGTTGAAATTCCGGTTGCCGCAGAGACAACCGGAGCGACGTTCGGAAAGGCGTCATCCACTGACTACCGAGCAGCTTTCTTGGCAGCGAATCCGGAACTCGAAGGTCAAGTGGTGGTTCACCACGCCGTCGAACAACAAGTACTAAAGCGATATCCGGGAGTCGTATCGGAAGCCGAAATCCACTCTCTGGAGAATCTTCGCGGCATCCCAAAAGAGATTAACGCCGACGTGCATTTGAGCCAGATACGCGTTGAGTGGAATCGGTTCTACAGAGCTAACCCAAACCCGAGTCAAGCCCAGTTGCTTCAGAAGGCGGCAGAGATTGACGCGAAATTTGGCTCTCAATTTAAACCACCGAGATGAGACAAATAATGAACTATTTTTATATCGAACCAGAGGTCGCTGGCGGCTTAGGCAAGAACACCGAATTGTATTGCGGGGTTCATCCACCAATCGTTAGCAGGCTGCATTACCACTTTGATGGCTGGCTCGGTGACCAGTTGTTGGAAACTTTTCCGTGCTTCATCGTCACTGAGTTTATGGAGCAAAAGCTTCGTGAAACTGGATTCACTGGCATGCGCTTCGACCAAGTCGAAATTACAGTATCAGAACAGTTTCAAGAACTTTATCCAGATCAGCAACTTCCGAAGTTCGTTTGGCTTAGAGTTGAGGGGACTGCTGGTGAGGACGACTTTGGAACTGCACCCGACGGCAGACTCATCGCCTCCGAACGAGCCCTTGACTATTTGAGACAACTCGGAATCTCGCATGCATTGGTCTCGGAGTTTCAAGTATGACGAGGAAGCTTCGTCTAGAGCAATTTTTTCTATAAATCACGAGATGCGATTGCATCACAAAATCTTTAGGTGCTGAGTAAACATTTTGTTCTGCCTGGAGCTAATGGCGGCTGGCCGACGCGTAGTAACCATGCTTCCGGTGGGCTGGATCGTGGAGCGGCCGCGCGTTTCATTGTCGGCGATGCGATCCAGTTGCTCCACCGCCGCTTGCTGCGGCTGGGCCCAGTTCCCTGAGCATTCCGCCCTCCCACGTGGCCTGACCGCTAAGGCCTTTGGCATACCGCCTTTGGCATTGCGGCCATTTGTGGCCTGAGGCAATATCAAGCGGCATGTTGTGGCGCGTCATTCTGTTCTGTTGGCTGGCCACGCAGATTGCGCTGGCCAACCCAACTCGCTCCAGCACGTTGACCTGGAGAGGGTCCCTGCCCGCCCCGGCCGTCGCGGTCACCGTCAATAGCGTGGCCGCGCAGACCAACGGGGATTTCACTTTCGCCAGCTCCGGCCTGACCCTCAGCAATGGCGCGAATACATTCACCGTCATCGCGGCCAACGCCCTCGGACTGCACACCACCAACACCTTCACGCGGAACCTGCCGGTGTCGGTGAATGTTTATACTGACGCCGCTGGCAATGGCACCGCCCTGCTCGACGGCAATGAAAACGTGGCCGACCGCTATCTATACGATCCGTTTGGAAGATTGCTGGGCCAATGGGGTTCCCTCGCCAACGCCAACGCCAACCGGATGCAGTTTTCCTCAATGCCGCACCACGGCAATTCCGGCCTGAGCCTCTATCCCTTTCGCGCTTACGATCCCGTCCTCCAGCGCTGGCTGAGCCGCGATCCCATTGGGGAGGCAGGGGGAATCGGCCTGTATGCCTTTGCCGGCAACAGCCCGTTGAACGCGGTGGATTCGGATGGTCGGGTGCTGCACATTCTGGCCGGGGCGGCGGCGGGCGCTTTGATTGGGGGTGGCTTCAGCATCGCGTCGGATCTATTCCATGGGCGGGACGTTGACTGGGTGCAGGCGGGGATCAGCGCAACCGAGGGGGCCATTGCGGGGGCGGTGGCGTCAGCCACCTTTGGGACCAGTCTGGCGGGATCGGGACTGGCGCTGGCGGCCCGCGGAGCCGCCGCGGGCTTGGCCGGTGATCTGGCCGCCCAAGGCGCGGGACTCGCTGCTCAAACCAGGCAGTGCTTCAGTTTCAAGGAAGCGGGCCTGTCCACTCTCCTGGGTGCGGGTGGCCCTTTAGCGGGCAAATTCTTGGGGAAATTCTTTGAACGCTTCGCAAAGGATGAAATTGCAGTTGCACCAAAGACGCTAGTACAGAGCCTCGACCCCGCATCGATACGATTTAGTCAATCCTCGGTGAACGCTGTTGAAGAGATAGCTGCAAGTATGCGGGCGAACGGCTGGCAGGGTGCGCCAATTGATGTCGTTCGAATGAGTGACGGGGCTTTGACGACGTTTGATAACACTCGCCTCCTCGCAGCAAGTAGGGCTGGCATTGATGTTCAGGCTGTGGTTCGCGGCGCAGGTGAAGCGTTCCCCGCTGGTCGCTGGACACCAAGAAGTGGCATCCAACCAACGACTTGGGAAGAGGCTGTTCAGGCGCGCATCCAGCAACAGAATCGCCTGTTCCGTCAAAGGTATCCTAACGGCTCGCCCATTACCAGTTCAGCACAATGAAAAATATCAATTTGCTTTCAGAAAACGAGTTGCCGCACGGCTTCAACTATCCGAGGCAGTTCAACCACATCGTCGAGCTTGGTTTAACCGAACTGCAACCGTGGTATGTGCTCGAAGGAAAACCGCTGCGTGACGCAATGGCTGGACTTGCTCAAAGGTATCCCGACCGAAAGTTCGTTCCGTTTGCTCGACGCCAGGACAACGACGACATTGCATGCTGGCAAGTTGGGTCAAAGGATGAGGTGTTTGTCGTCCACGACTTCGCATCGTCCGGCTGGGAACAACGCAGACTTTTTCCTTCCTTCTATGACTGGCTTCGACGCGCAGTAGAAGACCTCATCGAGTTCGATTGCTGAACACCGCCGCCGTCCCGCCAAGAGGCGAGGAATAGTCTATTGGCTCTCAGGGGCGCAGGTGGCTGCACCGACGCGGGATAACCAGAATTTGTGGCGCTCGCCGATTCGCGCCAGCGCTTCGGCACTCAGCACGCGTAGGTGACGGAAACGTTGGCGGCGATGGATTTGCAGCCGTACACCGAACGAAAGGCTGGAAGCGCTGTGTTCGCCGGACGGCATGAACCAATTGCTTCACGGCCGCTTGCTGCGGCTGGGCGTGGTTCAGTGAGTATTTCGCTCTCCACCTTGACTGGCTGCAACAGCCTTTGGCGTTGCTCCGATTTGGGGCCTGAGTCAATATCCTGCGGCATGTTCTGGCGCGTCATTCTGTTCTGTTGGCTGGCCACGCAGATTGCGCTGGCCAACCCAACCCGCTCGGGCACGTTGACCTGGAGCGGGTCACTGCCCGCCCCGGCGGTCGAAGTCGCTGTCACCGTCAATGGCGCGACCGCACAGAACAACGGGGATTTCACTTTCGCCTGCTCCGGCCTGACCCTCAGCAATGGCGCAAACACATTCACCGTCATCGCGGTCAACGCCCTCGGGCTGCACCCCACCAACATCTTCACGCGGAATCTGCCGGTGTCGGTGAATGTTTATACTGACGCCGCTGGCAACGTTACCGCTCTGCTGGATGGCAATGAAAACGTAGCCGCCCGCTACCGGTACGATCCGTTTGGACGATTGCTGGGCCAATGGGGTTCCCTCGCCAACGCCAACCGGATGCAGTTTTCCTCGATGCCGCACTACGGCAATTCCGGCCTGAGCCTCTATCCCTTTCGCGCTTACGATCCCGTCCTCCAGCGCTGGCTGAGCCGCGATCCCATTGGGGAAGCAGGGGGAATCGACCTGTATGCCTTTGCCGGCAACAGCCCGCTGAACGCGGTGGATTCGGATGGTCGGGTGCTGCACATTCTGGCCGGAGCGGCGGCGGGCGCGTTGATTGGGGGTGGTTTTAGCATCGCGTCGGATCTATTCCATGGGAGGGACGTTGACTGGGTGCAGGCGGGGATCAGCGCGACCGAGGGGGCCATCGCGGGTGCGGTGGCGTCCGCCACTTTTGGGACCAGCCTGGCGGGATCGGGTCTGGCGCTGGCGGCCCGCGGAGCCGCCGCCGGCTTGGGGGGTGATCTGGCCGCCCAAGGCGCGGGACTCGCTGCGCAAACCAGGCAGTGCTTCAGTTTCAAGGAAGCGGGCCTGTCCACTCTCCTGGGTGCGGGTGGCCCTTTGGCGGGCAAATTGTTGGGGAAATTTTTTGAACGCTTCGCAAAGGTTGAAATTCCGGTTGCCGCAAAGAGTGAACTGGGCATTTTGGGTAAGGGTTCGACGGCGGATTTGGCAAAAGGAACGACGTTGCCTCGCAACTTGCGGGAGCAACTGGCGATTGAGCAAGCGGCCGCAAGTCCGGCTGCTGGCACGAAGCTTCCAATCAACATGACCGACCCGCGTTGGCCGGGTGCTCAGGGCTGGGAGAAGTGGCAGCAGGTCATCAAACCTGGAGGAGACCCAATCAATGTCCACTACCTCCGCAATCCAGTGACAGGACAGATAGACGACTTCAAAATCGTTGTGCCTGGAGCAAGGTGAGGAACAGGACGATGAGAGCAAAAGCAACACGGAACAAGTTTGAAGGTTGCCCGGCGGCGGTTGCGGCCTTTGGTTCTCCTCAGAGCGACACGAACATCACTCTCGGCAAGGAGTATGAAGTTCACGCCTTGTCTGTCTTTCAAGGTGTTGTCTGCCTGCAAATGGTCAACGACGTGAACATCAGCAGTTGGTTGCCATCCTGGTTCTTTGAGATTAGCGAAGCAACCATGCCAGGCGATTGGGTTTGCTGTCTGCCAGGAGAGAATCTGCAAATGGTGTTAGGCCCTGAGTTCGTCGCGGCTGACGAGGCGTCCTACAATCGAATGGTGGAACTCGATTCGGAATCGGTCGCAGCGTTTTGGCAACGAGTTGACGCGAAGGCGCAGTCCGAACGCGAACCCTGAACGCCGCCGGTGTCCCGCACAAGTGGTGTAAGGAATCTTGCGGCTTCGTGGTGCTGAACAAGCGGGACGGCTTTCGCTTATTCAGGTGACGTCCAGCGAGGCGATGGCCTCCTTTGTTGCGCAGCTTGCCCAAGTGCTCCGACGCTACGCCTCTGACTTTCTCGCCGGAGACGAGAACAGCTCCGCTGAACTCGCGGAACAGCGCCAAAGGGAAATTAAAGCTTACGCCATCGAACGCGACTTGCGAATAGCCCGTGCAGAAGCTGCAAAAGCGTGGCGCAATAAGGATTATAGGACTGTGGCCAGAGTGCTTGGTCCGTTGCGCGCCGGTCTGACGGCAACCGAGGTTGGGAAACTTGAGTTTGCTCAAAAGCACGTTCGCAACACGGGCGGTCAAGATTAACGCTATGCCGAAATCGTTTTGGTCAATCTGCCTGCTGACGCTACGCAGCATTCTTGGCCTCGGCATGCCAACTGTCGCGTCCACGACTTGCGCCGGGCCGATGTGCTTCAGCTTCCACTGCGACGGACAAATCCAAGCGGGAAAGCGGCGATTCGAAACGCGCTCGGACTCTGACTGGCGCGGCGACTGCTAAAAGGGGCGCGGAATTCAGTTCGCCAAACCAAAGGCGGGCGGTGAAGTTCAAGGTCATTGAGAAGGTTTGGCTTGAACTTCCAAGTCTCAGGACTCCTGAGCCCGGACCTGGAGAATTGAGGGGCGGGAAAGATGGATGGCACCACCTCTCCCCGGCCCTCTCCGCCATTGTGAATGGCAGCGAGGGAGAAGGGGGCTGGGCGGCCGGCGTTGCGGGCCACGCAAGTTTCAAGGGCTTAGGAGTCCGAAGCCTGGCATTTCTGCGGTGGCGCCCCCTGCTTTGGGCGGCTCTCCCCGATTCAGCACGACGGCAACGACTCGGGCATACTGAAGTTTGGCGTCGGGCCGAGTTTGCCACAACCGCCTTCGGGGTTGCGGACTTAATATTCCATGGCCCAGGGTAGGCTCTCCTATGTCGAGCCAACCCTGGGCTAGCTGGCACAACACCTTTGGTGTTGGGGCGGGAGCGGGACTATTGGTGCAGCCGCAGGACTACTGAGCCCGAACCTTTAATTTGGGCGGGAAAGATGGATTGTGCCACCTCTCACCGGCCCTCTCCGCCATTGTGAATGGCAGCGAGGGAGAAGAGGGCTGGTCGGCCGGCGTTGCGGGCCACGAAAATTCCATCGACTCAGGTGTCCCGAGGCTTGCATTTCTGCAGGGGCGCCCCCTGCTTTGGGCGGAGGGCCGGAATGGCGGACGGCGGGTCGCGTTGATTCAGCACCTCGGCGACGACTCGGGCATACGGATTTTTGGCGTCGGGCCGAGTTTGCCATAACCGCCTTCGGGGTTAGGGGCTTAATATTGCATGACCCAGGGTAGGCTCTCCTATGTCGAGCCAACCGCTGGGCTAGCTGGCACAACACCTTTGGTGTTGGGGAGGGGGCGGGGCTATTGGTGCAGCCGCAGGACTACTGAGCCGAACTTTGAATTTGGGCGGGAAAGATGGATGGCACCTCCTCTCCCCGGCCCTTCCATTCTGTATGGAAGAGAGGGGGAAGCGGGCTGGGCGGCCGGCGGCGGGTTTATGCCGGGAAAATTGCAAAAAAATCCAAAGTCGCGTTAATTTCCAAAGAACCCGCGGCTTAATCCCCGGATCCATCCGCCGTCGATGCCGCCGGTTCATTCCATTTGACTTTGGCGATGGCCCACGGTAGCAAGCCAGTCGGAATGTTGTCCGCTGTCCAACATGTGCCCCGGCTCCCGTTGGCCCGCCATATTGAGCACCTTTGGCTGGTGCGGGGAAACCTGGCCGCGCGTTGGCGGAATGCCATTTTTCCCGATGGCGCGATGGAATTGATTGTCAATCTCGGGGATCCCCAGAAGTTGTGCGATCCGGTCAATCCCCAGGCGGGCAATTATTTCAAAAGCAGTTGGATTTCGGGGGAGCGTTCCGCGCCGATTGTGATCGAGGAAACCGGTCTGGTTCACCTGGTGGGAGTTCGCTTCAAGCCCGGCGGCGCCTACCCTTTTTTCCGGTTTCCCCTTTCCGAATTTACGGACCAGGTGGTGGCCACGGATGCCGTGTGGGGCGGGGCCGTTGAATTGCTGCGGGAGCAACTGGCCGGAGCGCGGGAACCGCGGCTGGTTTTTGCGTGGCTCGAACGCTGGTTGGAGGAACGCCTGCGGGTCGGGTCCCCGCCCACCCCGGGTGTGACTTATGCCCTGACGCAGATTCAGGCCCGGAGCGGTGAGGCCCGCATCGGCCGGATTGTGGAGACCATCGGGATGAGCCACAAACAGTTGACCCGGGAATTCGACCGTTGTGTGGGGCTCAGTCCCAAGCAGTTCGCGCGCATCTGCACTTTTCAATCGGCCATTCGCCGGATCGGCTTTGCCCCGGTCGTGGACTGGGCGGATACCGCCGCGGCTTGCGGTTATTACGATCAGGCCCATTTCATCCGGGAGTTTTCCGCTTTCAGCGGACTCACGCCGGCCGCCTATCTGGACCGCCGGGGGCCGTTTCTGAACTACATCAGTGTGGCGTAGCCGGGCGTTCGGCAAGCGCGGTCAGGAATGACCGGCGCTTACTTTTGTCAATTTTTTACAATCCCCACCCCGCGTGGTTCAGGCAAACTGTCACCCATGAACTTGATTAACCGTTTAAAAGTAAACCGCCATTTCGTCGCCTGGACCATGACCGCGCTGTGCCTGGCGGCGGCGCCTGTTTTCGCCGGGGATTCCCCCGCCAACCCACCCACGGCGCCCGCCGCCAAAGCCGCCACGGATCCCCTTGCTCCGCTCGCCTTTCTAGTGGGAGCGGATTGGGAAGCCGCGCTGCCGGCCCATCCCGACGGCACCCATGACGCCATTCACGCGCATTTCGAGTGGGCCAACAATCACCGCGCTATCCGCATCAGCAATGCGTTCGTGGCCGCCGGCAAACCGCAGCCGTACATCGACGGGATTTACACCTGGCACCCGGGGAAGAAGGTCATCGTTTTCTGGTATGTGGACGGCGACGGGAACCTTTACGAGGGCACGGTGCGATCGGAAAACGGAGTGCTGGTGCATGCGTTCCAGACGACCGGGGCGGATGGGTCGGTCGCGGATTATACGGCGCGCGTCACACCGATGGGTGCCACGGCCTGGACGAATGAGATTTTTAGCCGGAAGGAAGGGAAGCTGACGCCGATGGTGAAGGTGCGGTATGAGAGGGTGAAATGAGGGAGGGGGAAGCAGCCCAATCCGCCATTCGGAATGGCGGATTGGGGGAAAAGGGCGGGTTGGCGATCGGTGGGGGCAGGCAGGTTCCACGGGATCGGGAGTCCGTAGGCCTGCATTTCCGCGGTGGCGCCCCGATTCAGGAGGTCGGCGAGAATGTTGGCATCTTTAATTTTGGGACGGGGACGAGTTTGCCACAACCTCCTTGAGGTTGGCGGAATAAATTTTGCATGACCCAGGGTAGGCTCTCCTGCGTCGAGCCAACCGCTGGGCTAGATGGCACAACACCTTTGGTGTTGGGGAGGGGCGGGGTTTTGAGAACTCCTGCTCCCGCGCCTAGAATTTGGGCGGGCGGGGAATATTACAGGCACCTCCTCTCCCCGGCCCTGTCCGCCATTCGGAATGGTGGACAGGGGGAAGAAGGCTGGTTGGCGATCATTCCGGACTTGTTCTGCATCGCCAACGCTCGAAGCTGGCATCCCTCCAGGATGCTGAATCCATAACAACGCGTTTCCGGGGGTGTCGTCGCTGTGCTCCTCAACCCCCGGCTAATGGCTATGAACCCTCCCTGCGTCGCTCAGAAGCTATGCAGGGCAGGCCGGGTTCAGGAACACCTCCCGGCATCCTGAAAGGACGCCAGCTATAAGCCGGGGGTTGCGCGAGGAACGAGCAATACCCCCGGTATGCCGAGGTAAACGGCACGCCCCCGGATGGGGTCGCAGGGGGCCAAAGCCCCAAGATTTCGCGGTGGCGCCCCGATTCAGGCAACCCAGGGTAGGCTCTCCTACGTCGAGCCAACCGCTGGGCTAGATGGCGCAACACCTTTGGTGTTGGGGAGGGGGCGCCGGCGTACAGAGAAAGCCCGGCCGGGAAATCCGGCCGGGCGTGGAGAGAGACGGCTTATTTGGCTTTCGGGACTTTTTCCCACTTGCCGGTCTGGGCGGATTTCAGTACCGCATCGCAGACGTACTGGGTCTCCAAGGCATCCCGGAAACTCGGATGGGCCGGAGTTTGGGAGTCGAAGCCGGCCAGGAAGTCCGCGACCTGGTGGATGAAGGTGTGCTCATACCCGATTTGCAGACCGGGCACCCACCAGTTCTTCATGTAGGGTTGGTCGCCGTCGGTGACGTGGATGGAGCGCCAGCCGCGCAGCTTGCTCTCGTCCCGGTGATCAAAATACTGGAGCCGGTGCAGGTCATGCAGATCCCAGGCAATCGAGGCGTGTTCCCCGTTGATTTCAAAGGTATACAAGGCCTTGTGACCGCGGGCGTAGCGGGTCGATTCA
Source organism: uncultured Pedosphaera sp. (assembly GCA_903918755.1). Lineage (GTDB taxonomy): Bacteria > Verrucomicrobiota > Verrucomicrobiia > Limisphaerales > Pedosphaeraceae > CAIXFN01. The sequence goes on along the minus strand of CAIXFN010000049.1, from coordinate 79,597 downwards.
AAGGTGGCCAGCGAGCCGTTGTTAAACCGGGCCAGGAACGCGCAGGCGTCGTCGATCCCGACCTTCTCGATCTTGCCGGTGAGGTTGTGCTTGCGCTCCTTGACGAACGTCTCGGTCATGGCGCTCACGTTGGCAATGCTGCCGTTGAGCCAGAGAGCGGTGTCGATGCAATGGGCGAGCAAATCGCCCGTGACTCCGCTGCCGGCGGCTTTCACATCCAGGCGCCACAGCCCAGCCCCGCCCTGGGGCAGGTCCTTGGAGATGGTCCAGTCCTGCAGGAATTTCGCGCGGTAATGGAAAATCCGGCCCAGGCGGCCTTCGTCGATCAATTGCTTGGCCATGGTCACGGCCGGCACGCGGCGGTAATTGTACCAAACCATGTTCGGCACCCCGGCTTTTTCAATGGCCTTCACCATTTGCGCGCCCTGCTTGCCGTCCATTGAGAGCGGCTTTTCGCAGAGGATCATCTTGCCGGCTTTCGCGGCAGCGATGGCGATTTCGGCGTGGGAATTGTTCGGCGTGGCGATATCGATCAGGTCGATGTCCGGCCGGGCGATCAGTTTGCGCCAGTCGGTCTCGTAGGTTTCATAGCCCCAGTTCTCGGCGAACGCCTTGACCTTCGCCTCGTCGCGCGCGCAAACGGCCTTGAGGACCGGCTCGTAGCCGAGGCTGAAGAATTTGTTCACCTGCCGGAAGGCATTGGAGTGCGTGCGGCCCATGAAGCCGTACCCGATCAAGCCAACATTGAGTTTTTTCATATTAAATTGGGAGGCAAATGGCCGGGGATCAGCTCCAGCCGTGATTTTCGCGCACCTGGATCATGGCGGACAGGATGTTGTTCCAGGTTTCCGGTTTGCCCATGACGTCATTGGGGAACATGCAACCATCCCAGCAAATGTGTTTGAATTTCTTCGTCACTTTGCCGGCGTCGTCGCGCATCCAGTAACCGGCGTCGCGGGCGATGTTCAACTTGCCGTTGGGATCAGTGGCCAGGCAATGCCGGCCGGTTTTGTCGTGGGAACCCGAGCCGCGCACGGTGGCGTCGTTTTGGGCCACATGAAAATCAATCGTCCAGGGACGGAGGGCCTTGGTCATCTTGACCATGGCGGCGTGGAATTTGCCCGGCTCCCAACTGAACTTGTCGGGCACGATCCGGTGTTCCGAGGCATTATAACCCAGGGTGTAGAGGAGGGTGTGGGCCATATCGGCCTGGAAGCCGACCACCTTGGGCTGGCCGACCGCTTCGAGCACCTGGAGCATGTATTTCCAGGAGTGCATGCCGCCCCAGCAGATTTCGCCCTCGGCCGCCAGGCGTTCGCCGTGGGCCTTGGCCACTTTGCCGGCTTCCTTGAAAGTTTCCGCGATGCGCTTGGTGTTGCCCTTGGGATCCTTTTCCCAATCCGTGACGCTGCAGGCCGAGTCGATGCGGACGACGCCGTAAGGACGGATTTCCAAGTCACGGAGTTTCTGGGCGATCCGGCAGGCTTTGCGCACCTGGCCGACAAATTTTTCACGCTCCTCCGCTCCCCCCATGGCGGAGCCGCCGCCGGTCGGGGGCCACACCGGGGCCACCACCGAGCCGACCACAAAATTCTTCGCCCGCACCTTGTCGGCGAGGCGCTTCAAATCATCGTCGCTGGCGTCGATGCTGACGTGGGGCTCAAATAAAAAGAGGTCCACCCCGTCAAATTTGACCCCGTCCACCTCCGCGGCGGCGGTCAAATTGAGCATGGTATCGAGATCGATGCAGGGTTCGGCGCCGGGGCTGCCTTTGCCCACGAGGCCCGGCCACATGGCGTTGTGGAGTTTTGGAAACGTGTTCTTGCTCATCGTAATATCTTTCGTGTCCGCACCGATACCGCACCTGGCAGGCCCTCCGGGCTTGCCCGATCAATGGGCGGTTCGGTGGCGGATGTTACGGGGAATATGAATGCCGCAAAGCCGGGTGGCGGACAAGTCCTTTTCCGCAGCAAATCGCCAGTGCGGCCTCGGCCGCCCGCGGGCGAGTCTGGCGAGCGCTTCCGGGGGGCCGGGGGGCGGGGAATCCCCTGATTGCCACCGGAAGAAAGTCTTGAAAACCGGGGGGATCCATTGAATATTGCGACGGGGTGCGCCGTCTCTCCTTCGCTTGGCCAGACACTCTGGACGGAGCCATCAAATATGAAGTTACAGATAAATAAGAAAAATTTAGTCCGCCGCGGTGCGAGCGGTTTCACGCTGATTGAAATCCTGCTCGTGATTGTCATCCTGTTGATGCTCGCCGCCGCGCTGGTCGTTTTCGTGCTTCCCCAACAAAAAGGGGCGGAAAAGAACACCACGAAATTGATGCTGCAGCAGGTCGGAAATGCCCTGGACACCTACCGGCTGAATGTGGGCCATTACCCCTCGGAACAGGAAGGCGGACTGGATGCGCTCGTGAAGAAGCCCACCTTCGAAAATGAGAGCATGGGGGAAAAGTGGCAGGGACCCTATCTCAAGCCCGGCACCAGCCTGGACGATCCCTGGGGCCATAAAATCCGCTACGAATTGAGCGATTCCAACACCGGTGGCGGCGCCAACAGCGCTGACAACGATAAAAACGGTGGTCTGCCCTATAAATTATTCTCGATGGGACCCGATGGCCAACCTGACACCGATGACGACATCCGCCTCGGCGCCTCCAAAAACTCGGATTCCCCCGGTGGAAATTCCGGCAAATAGCCCTTAAACACCCGAATCGAAAGCCGCATGATCATCGTCTCACGCCATCCGAAGTCAGGAAACGTCGCCGCGTTCACGCTGGTTGAACTGCTGCTGACGGTTTCCCTGATGCTGGTTCTGGCCGGGGCGGTCATCATGAATTTCGGCTCGATGGACCGCACCGCCCGGCTCGAAGAAGGAGCCTCCCAAGTGGAGACTCTCTTCCGTTACTCGCGCGCCCAGGCGGCGAGCACGGGGCGACAGGTGAAAATCGTTTTTGGTTCCAGTGCCACGGCGGGCGGACAATTGTCCGGGACCAATCAGGATGCGTCGCCCAACCCGACCAACTCCGGGGTGCAGGTGCTCTGGGAGCCCAATCCGGTGGAAGCTCCGGGACGTTTTGAATGCCTGCCCGGCGCCCGGCAACTCGTGGAGCAGGTGAACGATCTCGTCAAAGTGCAGGATCCCATGTCCGGTTGCGCCAATGCCAATGATGCCGCGAGTCCGGTCGGATCGGCACTCCCCCCGACCGCGTCCTTTGCGGGCGCGAATGGCTTTACCCCGGCGGACGTCACCTCGAATGCCCTCCCCCCGCTGACCTGCTACCCGGATGGTTCGAGCGATTCCATGGAAGTCACGCTGGCGGCGGCGGGCGGGGAAGATCAACGACTCGCGGTAGTCACTTTTTCCGGTCTCACCGGGGCCGCCCGGCATCGCTTTTTGGCACCTGCCACCAGCGGCGCCGGACCGACGGGTGAACGCATTCCCGCGGACTTGGGGCGCGACCAATGACCCGTTTCCAGCGAGCCAGCTTCGTGGGAGCGCGCTGCCACCGGAGTCGACGCGCTGCCGTTTTACTCGAAGTCTTGCTGGCGCTGATTCTGTTTGCCGCCGCCGCCGCCGTGGTCACCACCGCCTTCAATGCCTCCCTCACCAGTCTGGACCGCCAAAAACTTGGATTTCAGGCGCTGAATCTCGCCGCCTCGGTCATTGCCGAAGTGCAATTGGGAATCCGGAGCGCCAGCGCGGAAAACAGCGCCCGGCCGTTTGAACCGCCCTTCGAAGATTGGACCTGGGAAACCGCGGTCACCCCCACGGAAACAACGAGCGGGGACATCACGGGCTTGACCCGTCTGGAGGTCATCGTTCGGCACAAGAATTCCGCCACCATCCAGCGCCTGGCGCAAGTGGTCAAACTGCCCGCCAACGCCACCAACAATCTGGCGCCGGCCACCAACGCCATTGAGTGATGCTGTGCCGCCCTCTATCCTCCCGGTCCGGTCAGCGGCACCGTCGCTCCGCACAGGCGGCCTTTACGCTGGTGGAGATCATCCTGACAATCGGTCTGGCGACCGGACTGCTCGTCATCGCCATCACATTTTATCATCAGGCGTCGGAAATGCGCGGCCACATCCTGACGGAGGCCGAACGGGTGACCACCGTGCGACTCGTTTTGGATCGCCTCGCCAATGATCTGCGGGCCGCCCAACCTACGGCGGCCTCGGGCAATGAATTCACCGGGGATGAGACTTCCATGTCATTTGTCAAATGCGCCTGGACCGTGCTGCCCGCCAACCCGACGAACGGCACGAGCGAAACGACCGATCTCCTGCGGGTTTCGCTGACCACGCTCTACGCCACCAACGGCACCCAGGTGGTGGTGCAGGGTTTGGACCGGACCGAAACACCCCTATCGCTTTCGCTCGCACTTTCCGCCTCCGACACAGTGACGAACAACGCCACCAATTCGTTGGATCTGTCATTGTTTTCCGACACTGCCACCAACCAGGTGACCGATCCGTTTGCCGGACTCGTGCGCTATGTCCGCTTCCGCTATTGGGACGGCGGGAATTGGCAATCGGCCTGGAACAACTCGAATCCGCCCCCGGGCGTGGAGATCATCCTGGCCACGGACCGCCTGGCAGATGATGCGGAGCCGGACACCTTCCCGCCGGAATCGTTTCGCCGCGTGGTTTTCCTGCCCGCCGGCGTCGCCCATCCCGGAGCCGCTCCGGAAACCACCAACTCCATCCCCACCTTTGCGGCCCGCTGAGTCTACGGATGAAACCCAACCTCCAATTGGCGCCGACCCCGACCCGACAAGGGTTCGTGCTCCTAGCCATCCTGGTGTTCATCCTGCTGCTTTCGATGATCACCCTGAGTCTGCTGTTCCGCTCCCAGGGGGATGAAACCTCCGGGCAGGCCACGGCGGGCTCGGAACAGGCCTGGTCGGCCGCGCTCAGCGGAGTCACGGAAGCCATGCGCGTGGCGGCAACGGCCGCGCCCGGGGCCACCGATTGGCAGGACGATCCGGCGTTGTTCCGCGCCCGGGACGTGTATCTGGACGGCACCGAACAATGGTCCTTTACCGTCTTCTCACCGGCGGAGCCGGATGCCCTGGTGGACACCCGCTACGGCCTTTCGGACGAGGCCAGTCGCGTGAACCTGAATCATCCGGGAGACGCGGATCTGGCCAAACTTCCGCGCGTCACCCCGGCGCTGGCCAGTGCGCTGCGCCAATTTATCGGGCTCGATCCAGCGCCGGCCAGTGCCACGGATCAACCCGCGCCCGAGACCGGTTCGCCGATGATTGATCCGCTGGGTTTCGCCGCCGCGCCCGTGGCGTTGACCAATGCCATCATCCCCAGCCACGGCGCCCTGGCCACCCTGGATGAACTCTTGCTGCTGCCCGGCATGACCCGGGCTTTCCTGCACGGAGCGCCACCTCCGCCCATTGACCTATCCCTTTCCCCCGCCCTCTCGTCCTCGCCCGCCGGGACAGCTAGCGCCGCCGGAATGGACAGCGCATCCCAGTCCGCGCCGGGCCTCAGCCCCAAGTCCACGCCGGGACTGGATGCTTATCTGACGGTTTTCTCGAATGACCCAAACCGTTCGCTGACCAACCAGCACCGCTGCAATCTGAATGATCCGGACGATGCCCTGCCCGCGGCCGATTGGCCCCCGGGATTTTCCAATTACGTGGCGGCGGTCCGCACCGCCAAAATCAAGATCAATCATGCGAGTGACGTGCTGGAAGCCACCGTCAAGGTGCCGGACAACAAGGGGGTGGAGGTGGAGATCGCCTCGGAAATCACGAAGGAGAACCTCGCTCAGGTGCTGGATTTGTTAACCACCGATACCGAGGACGCCCATCCCGGACTGGTCAATGTCAACACCGCCAGTGCCGCGGTGCTGGCCACCCTGCCCGACATTGATTCCGCGCTGGCGGACGCCATTGTTTCCACCCGGGCCGGGTTGAGTCCGGAGCGCCGCGCGTCGCTCGCCTGGCTCTATCAGGAAGGACTGGTGGACGGGGGCAAATTCAAGGCGATCGCTCCCCGTCTCACCGCCCGGAGCAGCCAATTCCGCTTCAAGGTCATCGGTTATGGCCTGCCTTCGGGCCGCTTCCGCGTGCTCGAAGCCGTGATTGATCTGGCCGGCACGGATCCACGGCTGCTTTACCTGCGGGACATCACCCGCCTGGGTTTGCCCCTGAGTTTGAAACCCCAAAATATCGCCAGTCCGGATACGACTACGGCGGCCGTCACGGGCATCGGAGCCCGCCACCCCTTCCCCCCGCATGGCTAACCGGCTGACCCAACTTCTTTCCGCCGGGACCCGGCGGCGCCAGCAGGGGCAGCGCCGCCCGGCCGCGCCGGGTCCCGTCACCGTGCTGGACCTCGATGGCAATACCCTGCGGATTGCGCAGGCCAATGGTCGCAGCGCGCTGAAACTGGTGGCGACCGCCACGCTGGATTTTCCGGCGGACGCGGAGCGCACGGATCCCGCCGTGGTGGGGGCGGCCGTGGCGCGGGCATTGGCGCGCCTGGACTTGAAACCGGGGGCTGTCGTCATGGGCTTGGGCCGCTCCCGGGTCGTGCTGCGCACCCTCAAACTCCCGTTGGTAGAGAATTTGCCGGAGCTGGCCTCCCTCGTGCATTTCCAGGTGGCCAAGGACCTTCCGTTTCCGGCGGAGGATGCGGTCATTGATTTCCAGGTGGTCCGCGAAATTCCCGTTGCCGCGAACCCCGCCGCCCCGGCCGCCGCGGATTCCGCGGCCGCCCCCGCCCCCCGGCTGGACGTGCTGGTGGCCGCGGTCAAGCGGGAGGTGGTGGAATACTACCGGCGGCTCGCGGTCGCGGCGGGTTTCAATCTCGCCGCCCTCAGCCTCCTGCCGTATGGCAATTCCCGCGGCCTGGAAGCGTGCGCCGCGCCGGATGGGCAGACGGTGCTGGCCTTGGTTTCCTTGCGTCCGGATGAGGTGGGGGTGGATGTGGTGGCCCACCACTCGCTGGTGTTCAGCCGCGGTACGCTCATGCGCCCGATCGGGGAGAAGCCTCCCGGCGAAGGCACCGTGCCTCTCACGACCGAGGCTTTCGTCCAGGCCGCCGTGATTGAAGCCGTCCGCAGCCTGCATGGTTACGGCGGCACCGAACCGGGATTGCCCGTCGGCCAGGTATTGGTCGTCGGGGCGACTGGCTGCGAGGCTGCCGTGCTGGCAGCGCTCCGTTCCCGCCTGCCGGCGCCGTGCGCCCCATTGACGCCGGGAGAAGCCCTGCAACTGCCCGCCGAATGGCACGTCGCCGCCGCGGGTTCGCTCGGCGCGGTGGGACTGGCCCTGGGCTTCGGCGATGAACAGGGCCTGCCGTTCAATTTCCTGGACCCCAAACGACCCGCGGTACCCCGTAATCTAAAACGGATTCGGCTGCTGACCGGCGCGGTCACCGCCCTGGTCGTCCTGTTTGCCCTGCTCGGCGTGCGCAAGGTCCTCGTTGACCGCCGGACCGTCCTGCTGGAGGCGGCCAACGCCGAACTGGCGGACGCCGAAAAGAAGCGCCCGATTTATCGCACGTTGATGAATCACGCCGCCGTGGTCGGGGATTGGGTGAAGGGCGGACGCGATTGGCTGCAACATTACGCGTACCTGGCCGCCGTCCTCCCGGCGAGCGAGGAAGTTTACCTCACCTCCCTCGCGGTGGACAACCAGGGCGTGATCCGGTTGTCCGTGCAGGCCCGCAGCGGGGAAATCCTGGCGCGGTTGGACAAACAACTGCGGGCCGCGGGCTATGAGGTCAAACCCCTGGCGATCAATCCCGGGGCGAACCGGTTCGGTTATGGCTTCCGCTCGAATGTCGAACTGATCCCCTCCCCCAAATTGAAAATCGACCTGGCCAAGAAACAGCCCGCGCCGCGTCCGGCGGATGACGTCTCCCTGGATCCGCAGGCCTGGAAGCGAGGTGCCAAATGACCAGCCGGGAAAAACGCCTGGCCGCCGGGGTGGGCGGCATTGTGGGATTGTTTGCCCTGATCTTTGGCGCGCGCGTCCTCTTCCTCTCCCCGCTCCGAGAGCTTGACCGCAATATCGCCGGGGCCCGGGAAAGAATCGCCAAAATCCAGGACGAACGCCGCGCTTACTTCGCCGCCGAAGACCGGCTCAAAGCCACCGCCCAGACGACGTTTGCGGAAACCGTGGAACAGGCGTCCGCCATTTCCGGGGAACTGCTCACGCGCCAGATTCTCGCCGCCGGCCTCTCGGAGGCGGATTTCGCGCGCCTGCCCGTCGGTCCGCGCAAACTCCGCGGGGCCAATGAAATCGGCTGGAGTGTCCAAGGGGAAGGAACCTTGACGAATGTCATCAACCTGCTTTTCCTGCTGGATACCGCCTCGTGGCTGCATCGCACGGAGCAACTCACCCTAGCCACTGGCGAATCGCCCGGACGTGTCCGCGTTCATTTCAGCTACCTGACCCTGGTGCTGGATCCGCCGTTGGGGGTCACGCATACCAACCTGACGAACCGCTTCCTGCTCGCCTCCGCGGAACGCCGCCAGTTTGACAATCTCGCGCTGCGCGACCTGCTGCGACCCTATATCAAGGCGCCCCCGCCCCCACCCGCCCCGCCAGCGGGGCCCGCCGCTCCCGCGCCGGCCAAACCCCCGGGACCGCCCGGGCCGGAGAATTACCGGATCGTTTCCCTGTCCGAATGGGAAGGTCAGCCCGAGATTCACGTGCGAGACTTGGCCGCGCAGAAGACGCAGCGCTACAAAGCCGGCGACCAACTGGCCGGTGGCACCGCCGTTCTCGTGGACTACCGGCCGATGCCGGAACCGGGGCATCCCGGATTGCAATCGTTCAGCCGGCTCATTTTGAAAATTGATCAGGATTACTGGGCCATCGAGCGCGGTAAGACCTTCGCGGACAAACACAAGCTGGCCAGCGGGGAACTGCCACCCCAACTCATCCCGACCGCCAAACCATGAGCCTCCCATCCTTTTCCAAGCCTATGAAGTATTCCCCGTTACTCCTGCTCGCCGTGTGCCTGCTGCCCCCCGGCAGCCTGCCCGCGCAAACGACGTCCGCTCCCCCCGCCGCGGTGGTTGCGCCGGCCGCCCCCGCCACAAATGCGGTGGCGGTGCCCGCTCCCGCGGCCCCGGCCCCGGCCCCGGTCGCCACGCCCGCGGCGCCCCCGGCGAAAACCGACAAGACGATTCGCTTTCAGTTCGAGGGGATTCCCTACACCGACGTGGTGGAGCGCTTCGCCCAGATGTCCGGCAAGCCGCTGCTCACCGACACCAACATCGCCGGCACGCTGACGTACGACGATCCGCATCCGTACAATTTTTCCGAGGCTCTGGACACGCTCAACCTCATCCTGGCGATGAAGGGCACGATGCTGGTGGAAGATGGAAACAATCTGCGGCTGGTGCCCTTCAAGCAACTGCCCTCGATGCCCCTGCGCATCATGCGCGGCACCGAAAGCGTCGGCGATATCCGCCCCGGTGAAGTGATCACGGTGGTCCTGGACCTGAACAATCTCGATGCCCGGGAAGTGTCGGATTCCGTGCTACCAATGCTCTCACCGGCCGGCTCGGTGGCCCCGCTTTCCAAGGGCCGGGGACTGATCGTCACCGATCGCCTGGCGAACATCCAGCGCGTGCGCACTCTCCTCGCCACCATCGGCACCGCCCAACCCGCGGACCGATCGATGAAGACCTACAACCTGTTGCATGCGTCCGGGGCCATCATTGCTGATTTGCTCAACCGCACTTTCGGCATCGCCACCGCACCCAAGCGGACGAGCTACAATCCCACCTCCAAACTGCTGGAGGTGTTGCCGGCGGACCCGAACGATTATGTGACCGCGGTTTACGATGAAGCCTCCCGCACCCTGGTGCTGTTCGGTCCGCCGGAACGCATCGGCCTGGCGGAGGAACTGATCAATAAGTTCGAACAGAAGGATGGCGTGGGCGGGGATGTCCGCATTTATTATCCCCAATCGATCAAGGCCGAGGAACTGGCCAGCATGATCCGGCAGGCCATTCCCGGGGTGGCGCAACCCAACGAGGTTTCCGCTACTTCCTCCACGAAGGCCCGCGTCATCACCGATGCCGCACTCAACCGCATCATCGTTGCCGCCCCCATCCCCAGCCAATTGGAGCAGATCGAGCAACTCGTTACGCGGGTGGACAAGGATGTGATCGGCGCCGTTCCCCGCCCGGATGGCAACACCCCCCAGCGCTCGCAAACGGTGCAAATGACGAAGGTCTTCCGCCCCCGCGCCACCGAGGGCACCAATGTGACCACCATCGTCAAGCAGGCCCTCACCCGCCGCAATAACAACGGCCAGGTCATCACCACGGCCAGCGTGAGTTTCGATCCCGCCAGTCGCAGTGTCGTGGTGACCGGGTCGCCCGGGGATATCCAGATCGCCACCGACATCGTCGCCCAACTGGACAACGGTTCGAGCCAACCCACCGAACTGGTGACCCGCTTTCTCGATGTGGGCACCCCGGAGGAAGCCAAACGCATCCAACCGCTCCTGGAGCAGCTCTATGTCAGCCAAACCTCCGACGGCACCTCCGGCCCCCTGCCCCACGCCAAGATTTTGGCCGACCCGGATTCCAATCGGCTGATCATCACCGCCAGCGAAGAGCACCAGACCCGCCTCGCCGAACTCGTCAAACAACTGCGCTCCGACCGCACGGTGGGCATCGTCCGCCGCCTGCAGGTCGTGACGCTCAAGAACACGCGGACGGACACCGCCCTCCCGGCCATTCAAAGCCTGGTGACGGAGCGGATGGCGGATCGCCGCTTCACGTCCCAGCCCAAGCCTGCCCTCGTGGCCGACGCGCCGAACAATCGCCTGTTGGTGACCGCCACGGAGGAGCAGATGAAGGAAATCAACGAAGTGGTAAAGGTGGTGGACATAGTCCCCGCCCAATCCGAACGTCAGTTGGTGGTCCTCCCGCTGCAGGCCAAGACGGCCGCCGAGATCATCCCCCTGATCAACCAACTCGTCAGTCAGTTGACCACCCCGGGCGAATTGGCGCCCACCCTGATGGCGGATCCCACGGGCAAACAGATCATCGTGTTCGCCAGCGGCAAGGACCAGGAACGCGTGCGCACGCTCGTGCAGCAATTTGATGTCACCGCCGCCACGGCCGCTCCCCGGCAGTTCCGCGGCGTGGAATTGTTCAGTCGCACCGCCACCGATTTCACCCCGCTGGTGCAGCAGCTTTATCAGGAGCAAATCCGCGGCCAACCGGAACCCTTGGGCGGTCCGGCCACCCTGCTGCCGGAAACCAAGAACAACCGCATCATGGTCAGCGGCAGTGAAAAGGAAATCGCCAAGGTGGAAGCGATCATCCGCCAACTCGATCCCGCGGGCAAGTCGCCCACGAAAAGCGAGACCCGCGTGGTCCGGCTCAAAACCGGCACCGCCGCGGAACTCGCCGGCCTGGTGGAGAAAAGCCTTAACGCCCAGTCCCAGCAAATCAAGGTGCTCGTCGATCCGCGCAGCAACAGCCTGGTGGTGACGGGCGAACCCGCCGCTGTGGACGCCGCGGCGCAAATGATCCAGCAACTGGATACCAAGGTGGATGGCGGACCGCATGAAATGCGGATTCTGGAATTGAAATCCACGGACGCCCCGGCGCTGGCCACCCTGGTCACCACCCTGTTCGCCGAAGTCCTCAAGGACCAGCGCGGGCCGGAGTACGTTTCCACCACCAAGATCGTGCCCGACGGCGCGGCGAACCGCTTGATCGTCAGCGGTGGCCGGGATGAAATCGACATTGTGGCCGGCCTGGTCCGGAAGTTGGACAATCCGCCCGAGCAGGCCGCGGGCGCGCGCGTCTTCAAGCTGAACATGAGCGAGGCCTCCATGATGGGGCCCATCGTCTCCAACGCCATGCTGCGCTTTGATGCCCGGGGTCGGGCCCTGCCCCGGGTGACCGTGACGGCGGACGAAAAATCCAACTCCCTCATCGTTTCCGGCACCCGGGCCGATCTGCAGGACGCCGAGTCCGTGATCGAAAAGCTGGATGCCGAAACCTCGATGAAGGAACGCGGCCTGAAAGTGTTTGAGGTGAAGGGCGATGCGGATGCGCTTTCCGCCCTGGTCACCAAAGTCTTTACCGCACAAAACCCGGGGCGCAATCCCTCCACGCTCCCCAGCATCACGCCGGAACCGGGCGGCAAACGTCTGTTCGTGATGGCGAGTGCGTCGATGATGGCCCAGGTGGAAACGATCATCAACACCCTCGATGAGAAGCCCGACCAGGCGTTGCGGGAACTCCACGCGATCACCCTGAAAAATTCCACCGCCCCGGAACTTCTGCCCAAGGTCAAACAGATTTACGACGAGCAATCCAAAGGCAAGACCCTGAAGCAGGCGATCATTTACACCGACGCCTCGGGCGTTCGCTTGCTGGTGCAAGGCACCGCCGATCAATCCATCGCCATCCAGCAGATTGTGGACACGCTGGAAAGCTCCACCCGCCCGGCCCGGGAAAGCAAGGTGTTCGACCTCGGCAAGGTGACCGAAGTCCAACGCGTGATGCCGCTGGTCACGCAGCTTTACAAAGACCAACTGGGCAGCAACCCGCAACTCGGCCCGCCGGACGCCCAGATCTTCAGCGACAACAAGACCGGCCGCCTGTTGGTGAGCGCACGCGCTGATCAATTGAAGGTCATTGAAGAAATTGTTGACCGACTGAAAGTCAACGCCGGCAGCACCGGCCGCGAGACCCGCACTTTTGAGGTGGGGGGCGCCGCGGATGTGCAGCGCATTTTGCCGCTCGCCCAGCAGCTTTACCAGGACCAGTGGCGGGACAAGCAGGATCTGGATCCCGCGGACGCCCAGTTCATCGCGGACCCGAAAAATGGCCGGCTAATCATCAGCGGCAAAGCGGAGCATTTGAAGCAAATCGAGATCATCCTCCAACAGCTGGGCTCCGGCAAATCCCATGCCGAAAGCCGGAGCACCCGGATCCTCGACCTCACCACCGCCAGCGCGGTCGAACTCTCCGCGACCGTTCGCACCCTTTACCTTGAGGAAGCCAAGGGCCGCCTGGGCAATCAGACCCCGGACACCCTGATCACGCCCGATGCCGGTGGGAACCGTCTGATCGTCGTCGGGGAAACCAATGAAATTACGGCCGTGGAGGAAATTGTCCACAAACTCGACAAGGTCAGCGCCCAAAGCGCCTCCGCGCGGGTGTTCAAGATCAAATCCGCCGATCCGGACAAGGTGGCCGAAATCCTCACGGCCTCTCTGGTGCACTATGATGCCTACGGCCGTCCCCAAAAACGCGCCACGGTCTCGGTGGACTCCAAGACCCGCACCCTGATCGTCACCGGCGATCCCAAGGAATTGCAGGGCGTCGCGCTGATCATCGAGCAACTCGACCAGTCGCTCGGCCAGCAGCCGGAAAGGAAAATGAAAGTGATCACGCTGAAGCAGGGCCGCGTCACCACCCTCGCCACCCAGGCCCGGCAGCTTTACAACGACCGGATCAAGACCCAGCCGGACCTCAGCACCACCGAATTGCTCATCATCGAGGAAACCTATGGGAATCAGTTGATCCTCGCGGGCAGCGAGCCCCAACTCAAGGTGATGGACCAGATCATCGAAGAATTGCAGGCCGCCAAGACGGCCCGCTCCGCGCGGGAGACCAAATTAATCCCGGCGGGAACCCCGGATGAAATGAACCGGCTCCTCCCGCTGGTTCAGCAACTTTATCGCGACCGCATGCGCGGCCGCGATGCCAGCGATCCGCCGGATGCCCAGATCATTCCAGACGAAAAGAACGCCCGGTTTATCGTGACGGCGCGGACCAACCACATCAACGAAATCGAGGAGATTCTCGCCCAACTTCAGTCCGGCCAGGCGGGACCGGAAAGCCGGGACACCCGGGTGTATGAGCTGACCAACGCTACCGCCATGGAACTCTCCGCCACCGTCAAGACCCTCTACGCGGAGCAAGCCAAGACCCGGCCCGGCGCCTCCCCCACCGAAACCCTGATTCTCCCCGACTCCGGCGCCAACCGCATCATCGTCACCGGCGCGACCAATGAACTGGCCATTGTGGAGGACATCATCCGCAAGCTCGACAAAGTCGGGGCCCAAAGCGCTTCCACGCGCGTCATCAAATTGAAATCCGCCGATCCGGAAAAAGTGGCGCAAATTTTGGGCACTTCGCTGGTGCGCTATGATTCCTACGGCCGGGCCCAGAAGCGGATCAGCGTCGTCACCGACGCCAAGACCCGCAGCATCATCGCCACCGGGGATCCCAAGGAATTGCAATCCGCCTCCGTCATCATCGAACAATTGGACGCCTCGCTCGGGGAACAACCCACCCGCACCATGCGCGTGCTGACAGTGAAAGACCGTTCCGTCGCCGAGCTTTCCAGCAAGGTGCGCCGGGTTTACCAGGATCGGGCCCGCGACGATCCGGAGCTGGGCACCACGGAACCACTGGTCCTGGATGATGCGCCCAGCAACCAACTCATCATTGCGGGCACCGAAAAGCAGTTGTCCGCGATCGAAGAGATTGCCAAAACGCTCCAGCAACCCACCGACACCGGTGCCCGCCAGGTAAAGGTGTTTCCCCTGGACCGCACTTCCGCGAGTTCGCTCGTCGCGATGCTGTCCCAGGTTTACGCGAAACAAATCGCCAGCACCGAACCCAGCGATCGCGTCGTGGTGAGCGTGGGCGGGAATGACCGTTCCCTGGTGGTCGATGCCCCGGCCACGATTCTCGCGCGCATTGATGAGTTGGTGAAAGGTCTCGACCAACCCGGTCCCGAAGGAGCCAATGTCATCCAGACCGTTAAGCTATCCAAAAGCCGCGCGGAGGACCTCGCCGATTCCGTCAGCCGGGCCATCACCAATCGCTCCTACGCCGCCTCCGCGCGCCGGGTGAGTGTCACCGCGGTGCCCGGCGCCAACAGCCTGCTGATCAACGGCCCCACCAACGCCGTGCAGGATGTGCTGAAAATCATCCACGACCTCGATCAAGAGGGCAACGATCCCGGCGAAATCGAAATCCGGATTTACAAACTGGAGAACGGCGCCGCCAAGGAAATCTCCGCCATGCTGGAACAGTTGCTGCGCAATGTGACCCGCAGCGTCGCCAACGCGGATGGCAGCCCCTCCCGACGGTCCCGCAATGTGTCCGTCACGGTGGACGACCGCTCCAACAGCCTGATCATCTCCGGCACCGCGGCGCATTTCAAGGTGGTGGAAAAAATCCTACCCACCCTCGACAAGGCCCCGGAGCGTTCGGACCGGGATGTCCAGTTTGTTTGGCTGCGCAAGGCCAAGGCCTTCGAAGTCTCCAACCAGTTGGAAGCGCTTTTCTCGGATCGGTCCCGCGCGGACCGTCCGGTGATCGAACCGGATTTCCAGGGCAATTCCCTCACTATCATCGCCAAGCGGGGTGACATCGCCCAGATTCAGGACCTCGTCGCCCGCCTGGATGAACAGGGCACCAAGACCTCCAGCGTCCAGGTCCGGGTACGGCCCCTCGATCACATGAGTGCCGAACAAATGGCCGAAATGCTCCGCAACATTTATCCGCAAGTCTCCGGCACAGCAGTCCGGGTTTCCGACAAAGTGGCGCCCGCCCCGGACAAAACCCCGGTGTCCACCAACGCGCCGCTGGAAGTCGCCATCGCGGTGGACAAGTCGGCCAACGCCCTGATCCTTTCCGGCCCCGCCCAGGAACTCGACAATATCGACCGTTTAATCACCGAACTTTCCGCCAATTTTTATGGCAACGAGTCCGAGTTCCGCCTGTTCGCGATCCAGGATGCCGACCCCGTCATCGTGGCCCGAACCCTGATGGAACTGATCAAGCAGGAAGCCGTGGTGGCGCCCCGTCGCCCGGGCGAACCGCCGCAGCAAGTCCAGGTGCAACACATCACGGTGGTCGCAGAACCCCGCACCCGCAGCCTCATCGTCCGCGCCCGACCCACGGATTTCGCCCTCATGGAGTCGCTGATCAAGCAACTGGACAAGGCCGGCCAACTGTCCCAACTGGAGTTCCGCGTAGTGGTCCTCACGAACGCCCCGCCGGAGAAAGTCCTGCCGTTGGTCCAGCAAATGGTCACCCAACTCAACGCCACCCGG
This sequence comes from uncultured Pedosphaera sp., assembly GCA_903918755.1. GTDB lineage: Bacteria > Verrucomicrobiota > Verrucomicrobiia > Limisphaerales > Pedosphaeraceae > CAIXFN01. The sequence continues at coordinate 63,506 of CAIXFN010000049.1, read as the reverse complement.
CCGGGAGAATCCGTGACTGTCGCCCTGGATCCCCTGTCCCGGGGACTTTTGGTCATCGCCCGCGAAACCACGGGAGCCCAGATCGAGAAAATGATCCGCACCCTGGACAAACCCGCCGAAAATGCGGAGGCCGAGGTGCGGATCATTTCCTTGAAAAAAGCGAATGCCGCGCAACTGGCCCTGGTGTTGCATAACATGCTCAAACCCGGGGCCGCCGGTGAAAGCACCCCCGCGGCCCGGGAACTGCAGGAGCAGGTCAGTCGCCTCAAGATCACGGATGACCAGACCAATACCGTCCTCCTCGACCTGACCAAACCCATCAAAATTGAGGCCGATCCGGCCGGCGGCACGGGCGGCGGCAACCGCCTGATCCTGACCTCCACCCCGGAAAATCTGCGCGCGTTGGTGGCCGTGGTGGAACTCATGGACTCGGTGCCCGTGCTGGAAGGTGTCGAAGTGCGCTTTGTCAAATTGCAACACGCCGAGGCGACCACCGTTTCGCAAACCCTCACCACGATTTTCACCCAGGGCAAAGTACTCGCCCAGGGACCGGCCGGCCCGGGTGCCATCCCCGGAGGCGAGGGCAAGGCGTTGGTCAGTCCTTTGAATGTGGCGATCGATGCGCGCGGCAATACCGTGATTCTCAGCGGCCACCCGGAAAGCCTCGAACTCGCCCTCAAAGTCATCCACGACATGGATAACCATATCGGCGGTTTCATCACCGAAGTCCGCCTTTTCCCCCTCCATCACGCTTCGGCCACCCGACTCCTGCCGCTGTTGCAGGCGGTGTTCGCAGAGGGCCCCGCGGTCGGTGGTGCGGAAGCCCTCGCCGCCCAGGTGTCCCGGCTCCGATTGCTGAACGCCGCGGGCACTGCCAGCACCAACGAAACTCCCAAGGTTCGCGCCGCCCTGACCATTCAGGCGGATGATCAAGCCAACATCCTGGTCGTCGCCGCCCGCGCTGACAACCTGCCCCTCATTCAGTCGGTCATTGAACAACTGGATATTCCTGCCGCCGCCGGTTTGGAATCCGTTCACATTTATCCGCTCGAGCACGCGGATCCCGCCGGGATTCAGCGGCTCCTGACGGAACTTTACACCAGTCCCCGTTCCGTCAATTTGCGACCGGAAGATAAACCCATTATCTCCGTGGATTCCCGCACCGGTTCCCTGATCGTTGCCGGCAACGACAAAGCTTTCAAAGTCATCGAGACCTTGCTCAAGCAACTGGATCAAAAACTTCCCTTCGACCTGCGCGACCTCGCGCTGATTCCCCTGGAACATGCCGATGTCAACCTGGTCGCCCCCACCCTGCAGAAGCTCATGGATGCCCGCGTCACCCAACGCGCCGCCCTGAACCAGGGTCAGGCCGACGTTCTCAAAGTGGTTATCCTTTCGGATGAACGCAGCAATTCCCTGCTGGTCGGCGGCAGCCGTGAAGGCTTCGAATTGGTGCGCACCCTCGCCAAACAATTGGATGGGGCCGAACCGGCCATGAGCGGCCGCGTGCGCCTCATCCCACTGCAGTTTGCCGATGCCCGGGTGGTAGCCGCCACGGTCGGACCGCTGTTTGACCAACGCTTCGCCGCCGGCCGCTCAGGCGACGCCCGCCGGACCAAGCCCATTATCATCGCCGACACCCGGAGCAACTCGTTGCTGGTGGCCGCCAATCAGGAGGATAGCACCGTGCTGGATGACCTGCTGAAGCATCTCGACGCCAAAAACGACAACCCGGCACTGACGCTTTCCGTTTTGGTGCTGAAGCACAACGATTCGGCCAAGGTCGCCACCACTGTGGAGGCCATCTTCGCCGCCCGTGTGAAGGCACTGACCCAGCCCGGCCAAACTCCGCTGGCGGCCGACCAGATCAAGCTGGAACCCGACGCGTTGAACAACGCCATAATTGTCTCCGCCAGCAAGGAGAACCTCGAACTAATCAAGGACCTGGTCGGCAAGTTGGATCAGGAGCCGGTGGTGGCTGACGGAATCTTCGAAACCTTCACCCTCGAATTCGCCGATGCCCAGCGCGTGGCCACGATTCTGAAATCCTTGGTGGATCAGGGGCTTTACCGGCCCGGCCGCCCGGCGACCGCCGGAGCCAAAACCGGCACCGCGCGGGATGTGCTCTCCGTCAGCGTCGATGCCCGCAGCAACACCCTGATTGTGAGCGCCAGCCCGGAAAATCTGGCCATCGTCCGCGATGTCGTCAAACGCATCGACAACAAGGATCTGGCGGCCACCGCCGATGTAAAGCTGTATCAACTGAAGAAGGCAAGGGCCAGCACGCTCGCCACCACGCTCACGCAGTTTTTCCAAGCCAAACAGACCGCCGACTCCGTGGCTTTGAACGCCAGTGCCCGGCTCATGCCCGTCTCGGTCACGCCCGATGATCGGGTTAACACCATCCTGGTCACGGGCGGCAAGGAGGCCTTTGCCTTGGTGGACCGAATCCTGCCGCAAATGGACGCGGACAGCTCGTTCTCCCGGTTGAATTTCCGGGTGTTCCCCCTGAAGAAAGCCACCGCTCTAAAACTACAGGCCACGTTGCAACCCGTGTTTGCCAACCGTCCTCCCCGCGTCAAAGGCGAGCCGATCGACCCCGTCACCGTCATTGCCGATCAATGGGTCAATGCCCTGTTGGTGGGGGCCTCGGTCGATGACATGGAAACGGCCGGGTCCTTGATTGAACGCCTGGATTCGGAACCCAGCGATAAAGGCATGGCCATCCACGTGTTCCCGCTGGCGAAAGCCGATGCCAAACAGGTGGCCCTTACCATCGAAGGCTTGTTTCGCGGCACCCAGCCCAATCAAGTCGTTCCCATCAACATCGCCGCGGACGAGCGCATCAACGCCCTGGTGGTTTCCTGCGGGGAGACGGATGCCGAACACATTGGTGAACTCGCCAAAAAACTCGACACCGAGCAGGTCTCCAAAGTCAGCGAGATCCGGATCTTCCCGCTTCAATACGCCCGCGCGGAATCCCTTTCCACCATCCTCAATACGGCCCTCAACACCAAGCCGCCGCAGCTCAATCAGCAGAGCCCCAACGCTCAGTCCCTCTTGCAGTTCGCCACCCGCGGCGCGGATGGCCAACAACTCGTCACCGCCGCCCTCAAGGAATCCGTGCTGATCACTCCCGATCCGCGGATGAACACCCTGGTGGTCTCCGGCCCGGTGGAATACATGGGACTGCTGGATCAGATCATCCATCGGATGGACGCCAGCTCGCCGCAACAGGCCAAGATCAAGGTCTTCACGCTGCATAACGCCGAAGCCCGCCAACTGGGCCAGATTTTGACCCTCCTCTTCCGCATGACTCAGGCCGCCGCCAATGGCACGCAGCATTCGGTCCAGTACACGCTCGTCCGCCCGGCACGCCCGGACGGCGAAGCTTCCGACGAACCCGCCGCTTCGGCCATCGTCGGGTCGGCGGAGGAAAACGCTTTGATTGTTACGATTGATCCCCGCACGAACAGTTTGCTGGTCGGGGGCACGGATCACTATGTCGCGCTCGTCGAACAGATCATCGAGGCCCTCGATTCCAATTCCGCCCGGGAACGCACCTCCGAAGTCATTCGAATGAAGAACTCCCAGGCGCAAGACATGGCCACCGCCATCCGGTCCTTCCTCGACCAGGAACGCCAGAAAGCCATGCAGGCGCTCGGGGCAGACGCCGCCGCCTCGGCCGCCCGGATGTTTGATCAGGAAGAAGTCGCGGTGGTGGCCGAACCGGTCAGCAACACCCTCCTCCTCTCCGCCAACCAGCATTATTTCCCGGAAATCCGGAAAATGGTGGAAGAACTCGATAAAGCCCAACCCCAGGTGCTCATCCAGGTGCTCCTCGCCGAAGTCACCCTGGACAACCAGACGGACTTGGGCGTCGAGTGGAGTGTTACCGGCAAGAGCGGGGGCAAGACCTATAGTTTCGGATCCCAATTGGGAGTAGCCAAGGATCTCACCTCCCTGGGTGGCTTCTCCGGCGCCCTCACCGGTACCGACCTGAATTTCCTGATTCGCTCGCTGGAAACCAGCGGCAAGTTGGAAGTCCTGAGCCGCCCTCAGATTGTCACGGCTGACAACAAACCCGCCACCGTGAACATCGGCCAACGCGTTCCCCTCGTGGACCAGAGTCGCCTCGATGTCCAAAACAACCTGACCACCTCCTACACCTATCAGGATGTGGGCGTGAATCTTAGCGTCACCCCCAAAATCAGTGCCGATGGATTTGTCAAAATGGACATCGGAATGACCAACAGCGATATCAGCGCCACCAGCGTCCAGATCAACAGTTCCTCCAAAGTGCCCATTATCGATCAACGGCGCGCCACCACCACCGTCACCGCCCAAAGCGGGCAAACCATCGTCATCGGCGGCCTGATCTCGACTTCGGACAGCAAGAGTACCAAGAAACTCCCCTGGCTGGGTGACATTCCTTACATGGGCGCGCTGTTCCGCAGCAGCTCGGTCACCCGCCAACGGAAGGAACTCCTCATCCTCCTGACTCCCCAGGTCCTGGCCAATGTCCAGACCCCGGTTGAATTGCAGGACCCGGGCGAACTGACTCGCAAGATTATGGATGAATCGGTCTTCAAACTCCGCACCGACAACGACCCCATGAAAGATCGTTTGCTCAGCCCGATCATGCCGACCAACGCGCCGCCGGCCAACTCGTTGACCGAACCGGCCGCACCCCCGAAACCACAAAAGCCGTGAATGCCCTGACTCCTCGTGTACCCGGCGCCCCCGCGGTGGCCGTGGCTTTGCTGCTGGTCCTGCTGGCCGGATGTGGCACCACGGGCGGCGGCAGTGGCAATTCGGGATCCGTCCAGGAAATCCATCTCTTTGGCCTGCCAACCGCGCTCACCATGGCGGGCTCCTCCGTGGCGGGCGGCGTCGGCGTGCGCATCTATGCCAGTGCCAGCGGCGGTTCCAAGGGCCTCCCGCTGCGACAAGGCACCTTGGAAATCCTCCTGTTTGATCAATCCCCCACCGGCCTGGATGCGCAAACCGCCAAACCCTTGAAAATCTGGAGCTTCGCCGCCAGTGACCTCGCCCCCTACCAATCCAGCTCGCTCATGGGTTTCGGTTACCAATTTGAGTTGCAATGGGACAAGGACCGTCCCCGCGGCCGCGTCTTTACCGTCATCGCCCGCTTCCGACCGAATCCCAAAACCGAAATCTACTCGACTCCTGCCGCCATCGCTATCGCCACGCATTAAGTGCCATGAATCTGCCGGATTATTTTGCCACCCGACGGGCCGGTGCGCCTGAATTTGGCCTTCCGGGCACCCTGAGCAACTGGTTGGACTTCTGCCAGTTTGTATTGCACGGACCGCAATTCCTCGTGGCCGACGCCGCCTTCATTCCTACCGTGGCGGATGGGCTCACGATCGCGGCACCCCCGGGCAATTACACAGCCGAGGTCAAGTGCCTTGATTTCTGGGGCGATACGCGAATCGCCCGTCTCCGGGTGTATTTATCGGGTCAGGTTCCCGAACTTGGTCCCCCGCTCGGCAAAACCTGGGTGGACACCGGGATGACTGGTTGGTGTGATCTCCAGGTCTTTACTGCGGCTTGGAACCAGGATGCGGCGGCGGCGGCAGCCCGCATGAGCGCAACGTTGGCGAAGCTCGCCAAATTTGGAATCGCCGAACTGGACACTTCCGCCGGTGTCGTTATGCCGGTGGTCAGTGCCGGTTTTGGCGATGGTTCCTACGAGGTTTACGAACTCCGGGAGGGAGATCGCCCCATCGGCTTCGAAATCGAATTCATCGCGGCAACCGCTCCGTATCCTTTCCCGCCCACTCCCGAAGCGGGCGCCCGGAAACTCCGGCAGGCGGCCGAAATGGGCGATGCAAACGCCCAATGGGAGTTGGGCGAATGCTACCGTTCCGGGCGGGGCGTGGCGCAGGATTTTCCCGAGGCGGCCAAGTGGTACGCCCTGGCCTCCCGCAGTGGCCATGCCGAAGCGACCTTCCAAATGGGCAACCTATATTCCCGCGGTCAGGGGTTTGGTATGGATTTGGTGATCGCCCGGGAACTCTATGAATTGGCCGCCAGTCGGGGCAGTCTGGCCGCCCTGAATGGTTTGGGAAACTGCTATCGCCAAGGACGGGGAGTGGCGGTGGATTTGGCCCGGGCCGCCGCATTCTACCGGGAGGCGGCGGGAAAAGGCTTCGCGGCGGCGCAATACAATCTGGGGTTGTTCCACCAGTTGGGTCTGGGTGTGCCGCAAGACTACGGCCTGGCCGTGAAATGGTACGAGGCGGCCGTCAAGCAGGGGCTGCCGCAAGCATTTTGCAACCTGGGGCTTTGTTATCTGCATGGCCAGGGCGTTCCCCAAGATGCGCGGATGGCGGTACAGTTATTCCAGCGGGGAGCGATTCAAGAACACCCGCTGAGTCGGTATAACCTCGGTCATTGCCTTGAAACCGGCCAGGGCATCGAACAGGATTTCGCCAAGGCGATTCGCTGGTATCGCAAGGCGGCAGATCAGGGCCTGGCGGCGGCCCAGTCCAATCTGGCGGTCCTGCTCAAAAACGGCCAGGGCGCCCCGCGTGACCTCCCGGCCGCCCTCGAACTCTTCCGCCTGTCGGCAGAAAATGGATCAGCCCAATCCCAGTATCACCTGGGACTTGCCTATGAAACGGGGGAAGGCGTCGCGGCCGATCCGTTCGCGGCGCGGGAATGGTTGGCGAAGGCGGCCAAAGGCGGGTCCAGGGAGGCAGCCGAACGCTTGTCCGCCATGGCCAACCTCTGATGGTCGATCGAGTTCCGGCTTTTTTGGCGGAGTTTTGTTTAGTATCGCACGCGGTAAAACACTCCCCCGCTTCCGGCATTCCCCAGCACCAGGCTCGCGTTGGTGCTGGCCGCGGTCAGGGTTTGGTAATTCGACCAGTTCGCCAGATTCGTGCTGGTTTGGATCGTGTAGGTCGATCCCGGATTGAGATTGCTGACCAGTAACGTCAACACGCCGGCATTCCGCCGGACGTCCAAGTGCACCCCGGTGATTTGGAAAGCCGCGGCGGCGATCAAGGCGTGCGTCTTGGTGGTGGGGTGGATCGAATCCCAGAACAAGTAATCCTTGCCCGGACCGGCAAAACTCTTGTCCGTCAACGCCGCATTGTCCAGGGCATCGCTGGTGACCACCGTAAAGCCGTACGTGGCGGGCGAAGTGTAGCAACGGTTGAAGAGCGTGTAGGTATCCAGCAGGTAAATTTGCAGCCCCGGACTGGCGAGTTGAACGGTGTGCAACCCCGCGGCCAACAGGCTGTTGAGGGTGCCCACCTTGGCCGTCAAATAGCTCAGGTAGATTGGCGGCAAGCCGTTGGCCGCGGGAATTTGCGCGATGTTCGGCAAATTGCCCACCAGGATCTCGCGCGCACCCTTCGTATAAAGGCTGCTGACCGCGTTGGTGATGTTCTGCAAGGCGGACATGATCACCGTGTTCCAGGCCGGATCATTCAGGCCCAGGGTGGCATTGTCCAAAAAATCGTTGCCGCCCGACCAGATCGTAACCAGGGAGCCGGAAAGGTCCGCCCCCGCGCTGACCTGGGCCACCTCGGCGGCCAAATCTGCCGTGGTGCTGCCCGCAACCGCCAGGTTGTTCGAGGGGTTATAGTTCAAACCCAATTGCGTGGCCAGATACTCCACCCACAGAGCCCCGTTGGAATAGCGTCCGTTATAATACGAAACCGCCGGCGCGGGATTGCGTCCCGTGTCGGACAGGCTATCCCCGAAACTGTAAACCCCCGAAAAAGCCATCGCCGGGCTGGCAATCAGCGAGAGCGCGAGACAAAAGACACCGGCAACACCGCGCCGTGAAACTGGTTTGGGCACCCAATTCATAAAGCTCATGGCGCAAATCTTTAATTTGCCCAAGCCCGGACGTCAACTCGCTTCCAGCCCGTACGAAAAACTGGCGGCAAAAATTTACCGCTTAACCGCCGGAGGCGGAATCCGGCACCCAGTCGCCATAGCCCCCGCCATCCGCCCGTCGCAATCCCAGCCCGGCCAAAACCCGCTGAAACATCCAGCCAAACCAACGGGGACGTGGCACGGTGAAGTCCTCGGCTGGCGCGGGCGAATCCAGCCGCAGGCGCTGTAAACGGATGCCGGCCTCCTGCCAACGACGCAACACCTGGGCAAGGTCCGCCAGTGGCTCCAAACGCGATTCCTGCACCAGGATGACGCGTTGAATGCCGTGGGCGGCCAGAAAATTACCCGAGGGAAAATCCGTGGTGAAGCAGATGGAGCGATTGTCAAATTCATCCCCGGCTGGTGTCCATCCCCCGCCCTGCCGCCCGGAATCCAGCAAGAATGCGGGCGGCGCGTCGGCCGGCAGGCGCGTCCCGGCCAACCGCTCCGTCCCCGACCGCAACGCGCTGACAATCGGCCAGACAGTTACCGCCGCCACCGACCGCGCGGTAACGGGATCGACTTCGGGCTCTCCAGCCGGTAACGGTACCGCATTGTAGAGCGGCACCGGCCGGTAACCCCGGTCGGCCAGCGCCAACCCCAGTTCCACGCCGGACGCACCAGGTAAATCGATTACCAGCGCCACCTGCTCGGCAGCAGTCGGCAGCCCATCCATTTCCGGGACCGCAACCGCCGGCATGGTTGACGGCACCTTTGCTTCCACGTGCGCAAACAACACCGGCTTGGCCCAACGGGACCAGGGCGATTCATCCGGAGCCCAAATCGAAAATATTTGCAGTTTATTCATCGTCCTCCAGTAACAACGCGACATCCGTCGCGGCGAAATCAATCAATGGCCGGGCCGCCATCCGCGCATAGGCGCCAGCGGCGCGGCCGTTGACCGTGTAGACGCCCAAACAAACATGCCGTGCGCCCATCGGCGTGGCCACCGGCAACGACTCGAAACGACGCTGGGCTACCCAGTGCCCTGGGAAAAGTGCTCCTGCGAGGCGGGCTCTAGCCCAGGCGCCGCCGGACAACCACTCCCTGGCGCTGACCGTATCTCCGGTGTTGCAATAGGCCGTCTTCAACAACCAGCCATCCTCCCGGCCCCAGTTCACCGCGCGCGGGTCCCGGCTTTCCGGCAGCAGCGACCGCCAAGTGGGGAGTTTTGTTTCCAGTTCGTCCCAAACCAGCGGAAACCGTTTGCTTTCGGAAATCACCGCCAGCGCGGGATTGGTCACCGGCGTCTGGCCGCCGCGAAAAAACGCTGACCAACCCATCCGAACCGGCAACCGCGCGAGCCATTCCGCCTGGTAAAAGCGCACCACCGCGCCCACCGGTCCCTGCCAGCCAGCCAATTCCAGTCGCGCCGGGCCATCGCGCCACCGGAGTTGTTCGGGCTTGGCGCGCCGGGTCGGGCAGCCCAACTCCCGCAGCCGCTGGGACAGGTACGCAACAACCTGGTGATCTTCCAAATACCCCGGCGCGGAAAGGAGCGCGACCGGGCCCGCCGAGCCGGCGACCGCCGACAGCGCCGCGACCAGTTCCCCCGCCGGGTCACCCGACGGCCGCCACCCGGAGAAATGCTCCGCCATCAAAGTGGTAAAGTGGCAGGCCTCGGAATAGCCGCCGGGCACATCGCTATTTGCTTCTGAAATTTTCCAACCTTGGGTTGTGGGATGAAAATCAAAACGAATCACCCGGGCGGCGGTGGGAGTAAGCTCCTCCGATCCACCTAAAACCTTACGCAATGCCCGAGGCAATCCCAATCTGTTCAGTAGATCGGGACGTTGTGCAATCTCGGCTTCCGCCGTCAAGGCTTCCCGGGACAAGGCCTCCGCCTGCGCCGCCAGCTTCCGCCAGGCACTCGTTGACATCATCAGGGGAAACGGTGCCAGCGTCTCGTGGTCTCCGACTTGCGGATCCCACTTGCAACCGTCCAGCATCGCCTGCCGTCGGATGTCGGCAAATGTCGCCGGGTGCAGCGGTTCTCCCGCCTTGAGTTCAGCGCCCGGCATCGCCCCGGGCAAAGCCCCCAGGCCATTTGGAGGCGCAGTGGAGAATGTCATCAAGGCATCCCCTCCCAGGCGCCCCGCCGCCACAGCCAGAACAGTGCCACCACCAAATAGCCCATCCCGGGCAGCAGCCCGGCCATGAACCAATTCGGAAAGGGCCGCCTCCGAGATGGCCGCGAACGGCGTTCAACCAACACGGCGGTGGCCATGAGCGGCAACGCCGGCCAGCCGTCCGCGGCCCAATCATGAACCGTGGTCGCCACTGAATGCCAATCGCCCGCCACGGCCCGGCCGAGGATCAAACCCTGCGCCAAAAACCACCCGGCCATCCGGCACCCGGTCGCCAAGTCCCGCTCTTCACTGATGGAAACCGAAATCCTGCCACCCAATTCCAAAATCAGCCAAAGCAGGAACCAACTCAGGATGGCTAACCCGCCGGAGAAAAAATTATTCCAATAGGATGGTCCGTCTCCCAGACTCCCGCCCGCATACATGATTGCCACACTAAGGATCGCTGCCGCCAGCGCGATCAGCGCCGCCCCATTCCCCCGTTCCCCCACATCCGCCACCACGCTGATCCCGAACCAGGAAAACAAGCCCCCTGCCACCGTCAGCGCGACGCCCCCCGCCACCGTCAGCACAAAAACCTGCGCCGGATCGCCGCGCACTTCCTTCGCCCCCCAGTGATATAAAGTCACGGCGATCAGCAGGAGGCTTGCCGCAGAAAAACCACGGTAAACCCAGCACCAATTCCGGTTCATTGTCCGTGCGATTGACTCACCTCAAATCTCATTGGGCCATTAAGGGACAAAGCGAGGAAAGCACAATTATTTTTTGCGAAGAAAAAGGGGTGCGACCCAGCGGCTTTTCCATCGCTTTGTCACGGAAGCAGGCCCGGAAGTTTGGGCGCGACGGGCAATGGGCGCGAAACTGAACCTGGATTAACTGCCCGCATCTTGGATTCAGTTCGACGGGCTCATCAACTGGGGATTCCGGATTCGATACAAATGGGCACGGTTGGCGGACGCAGTTGGATCCACCTCTTAAAAGGGGCTACAGCCAGGAGGTTCGCGGAAGCGCCGGCCGGCTGCCAACCTTCGCAAAGAAGCTTCGGGGGCCAGGGAAGCCGGGACTCCAAGCCGCGGAGACATTCGTCCGCTTACCTCACCGCTTCGATGCGATCCCGATAAACATTGACCAACTTGTGCGTGGCAATGGTGGATTCAATCTGGGGCCAGACGGTTTTCAGCCACACGGCGAAATCGCACCCTCTCATGTTGCCCACTCGCAGATGGATCACGCGAGGAGGAGGCACGCGGAGGACAATGCGCTGCGAGAAGTCCGTGTCCTTGGTGACGATGGCCAAATCATTTTGTTCCGCGTGTGCCCAGAGCTGCGAGTCGGTAAGCCGTGCCCCCAAATCCAAGGCATGCGTGACCGGGAGGCGGGTTTGGAGAGTTGGGACGCGCGGTAGGTTCTCGTCGAAGAGAAAGCCTTTCATGCCACAGGTTCGAACGAGTACTGGTTCCCCATGAGCCGGGCCGCGTGATCGACACAGGCCAGCACCTGCTCGCGACGGAGCGAGGGGAAGGCTTCCAACACATCATCCACCAAATCGTCCGCCGCCAGCATCTCCAATACGGACTGGACGGTGATGCGCGTTCCACGCAGCACCGGCCGGCCGTTGCACACATCCGGATGAATCTCGATCCAGTCTGAACTCATGCATCAAAGTTAGCCCGGGCTGCGGCTTTCGCCAAGGCCGATCTGAATCCCGGTCCCGGACGAATCTTAATTTTCAATCGATGACTGACACCCGCCATTCAATTGGCCTTTGCCTTTGCTGGTGAGATCAAATCGCTCCAAAAAATTATGTTGTGGCCAAAGAATCGGGCACTCCGAGCCCGGGAAGAACCGGCTCAAGGCGGGGAGTTCCGCCGGCCCTTCCCCCCAACCTGCACACCCTAGCGTATACCGCATGGCGTGGCAGGACAGGTGCAGAACCCAAACTACTTTAGTTGGGCGCGACATCCGGCCTCCAGGTTGTCCTTGCTCTTTGATAGAAACATTGCGGATGGCGGGGTACCTGGCGCGGCCGATCGGAGCAGCGGGCACGCGGCAGGGAACGCCATTCCCAGCCGATTCGGTAAGCGGGCGACCGGCGATTGCCGAGGTTGCATTCAAAACGTCAAAGAGCGAGCCGGCCGGAGCAAGGACCCGGCTTCGCTGCGCGCTACCTCGGGCGAACAAGCCGCCGGTTTGATTGTCAGCACGAGATTCAGCGTTTCGAATTCCTTTGGTATGAATTTAGCAGGGGATTTTGAGAGAATTTCAAATAAGCAGACGAAGTCAACGAGGAAGCTCTGCGAATCGATTCCCCATCCCCGAATCACAACCCATTCATTATCAGAGACTTGTGAAAGAAGTAAATTGCGTTCACCACACCATCGGCGACTGGGGCAACCCATTGAGGCAATCAAAAACGGATCATACGTGGATTGACCCGTTTTACGTATTACATTCGGCGGGACACCGGGCGGGGCGGCTTATTGCTTCTTCAATTCAGCCAACGGAATCTCGCGACCGTCTTTGACATAAAGATTCCCCTTCACTGTGAAGTATCGAATGCACTCACCGGATTGATCCCACAAGAAAACATATCTCTGTTTCGCTACCGGTTCATTGCTTCTTCCAGCGTCGTAAGCAAGCCCGATTTTCTCCCCGACGCCTTGACCTTTGAGGATATTGACCATCTTTACAATAGCTAGCTGGTTTGGCGAAACCATCGAAGGCGAAGGAAGACCGCCTTTGCCTGTAGACTTCACGGATTCAACGTCTCCAATGGTGATTGAAACCACCGAGGGCGGAGTTGTTCCGTAAAACAGCTGATGTATTTTCGCGTCAGATTCACAGCCGACTACTCCTAGCATGATGACGGCGCAGAGCAAAATAGCGCGCATAGGTTTTCTCGTTCGATGATGGAGCGCCTTGGGAAACAGTCACGTCTTCAAATCTCTTCGTGTTTAGCGAAGCCGTCGTGCACCCGGCGGTAGCGGTACCACATAGTGACGACCAGCCGCGTTTTACCAAAAATTTCGGTCTGGCACTTGAGGCTGCTGCCCTACTTCAATCCCAAATAATCGGCCCCCCTATTACAGCGAGATCTATTACCTATGTGGCCTGCGCCAGAATGGAAATTTTGGCATTCTCAATTCACACCCTAGCGGTTAGGACGTGAAAGTAAAGGGGGTGTTTCCCCCATGGGCGGATTGGCTAGATGCTTTTATCAGCAGCAGCTGGCCGAGAAGTGGCGGGATTTGTGTAACCAAACTGAGATGGCCTTTTTCGACACTACGGGGAAATATTTCCAATGCGCGAGTGCTTGGGAGATTGGCCAGCAGGGCAAGAACAAGCATCAATTCCTCGGACGAAAACCGACCGGTAATCCGGAACCCCATGGCCAGGTCCGACTCTTCACTGATGGGAACTGACATCCGGCCAACTACGGCACGAAGAAAAGCAAACTGCCCTGCACGGTATCCGCGGGGTTGATGCCCAGAATGGTTGCTAGCAATGCCGGCGGACCAAACTGCTTCACGCTGCCGTCCCCGAAACTGACATTCCCGGCGGTGGCGCCATGACAGACCGCCTTCCTCCATTTCGCATTGAGGCCGCCGCCGCCGGCTCCGTCAATGGTGTAACACGAAGTGCCATCCGGGAGGCCCACGACATCGAAGCCGCTCAGGTTCCGATCCGCCGCCAGAATATTGCCCGGCTTCCGCTCATCGGCATCATAACCCAGGGTGTAACTCAGATTCGTTCGGGTGCAGGCCGCAAAACTTTCGGCGGCCCGAAGTTTGATATCGGTTGGACACAGCAGCAGGGAGGTGTTAGCCAGTTCATTGGATGCAATCTGGAACTGCACATTGACCGTGGCATTGTCTGAGCCACTGGGTTGGCCGCCCCCCAGACCTTGGTCCACCCGCCAAGGAAACTTGCCGGAATGGTCGTCCGACCACAAGCGCAGCCCCAGCCCGATTTGTTTCAAGTTGGCCACGCAGTTGATCCGCGTCGCGCGCGCTTTGCTGCGGGCCAGGGCGGGCAGCAGCAATCCGGCCAGGATGGCCAGGATGGCCATCACCACCAGCAACTCGATCAGGGTGAAACCTCGCACCGTGGCCCGTGCGCCGGTTTTCATGGTCCTCCAACCGGGTTTGGCAAGGCACAGGCTGGCGCCGCGGGTGCCGGTTCCGGGGGCGGGCCGAAAGCAGGTGCCAACGCGCAGAGCAAGGCCAGCGGAGCGAGATAACTGCCGCCCCGCTCCACGACCTCCCAACATGCCACCGGCATTCCCGCAAAGAGGTACAGCGACTCCGAGGCGAGCTTCCAAAGGCAGATGAAACCGAAGAAGGCCGGCCGGTTGGTGATCACCGCCAGGACTCCCAGACCGATTTCAAGGAACCCAATCCCGGCCCGGAGCATTTCCAGCGGCAGGCCGAGATGACTGAGACCGGCCGCGCGATAGAAGACGAGCAGATTGGCCTTGCCCATGAAGGCGCCAAATCCGCCGTGGCCAACCAACATCAGGGCGACGATGATGCGTAACGTCCAAACGAGGGTTCGTTGGCTACCGGCGCAAAGCGGGGCCGGTAGCTGAAGCGGCGCAAACCACCCGGCCGGCCGGCCGGCGGCATGCAGCAGCAGAAAAGCCAGCGGTACGCCGTAATTGTATGAACGTTCGATGAATTCCCAAGCCCCTTCACCGGCGGCCGGGCGCAGCAGCGCCGTGAAGCCCCCCCAAACCACCATATATACGAGCAGCGCGCGACATGGGCGAAAGAGCGCCATCACCCCCAGAGCTATATCAATTGAGCCAATCAAGGGCATCAACCGCCAGGCCATGGCATCGGGAATCGCGAAGACATGAAAGTACGGCAGCCAGGCTGACTTGGTGTGAATCCCGCACGCTCCATGCCCGGTAAACTCCAGGAAAACCGCGCACCGGAACAACCAATGGAGCCGCGATTCGATGCCCCCCTGCAGAAAACCCGACGAAGGCCAGGCCGTTTGGCGAATCGTAATCGCCGCCACGGCATTAGCATGGGCTTTCATGGGATTAGACGCCAGACGCGAGGATTAGGGAGCGAGGCTGCGCACCGCGCGAAAGAACGCTCCCGCCCCGTTGAGGTTGTTAGTGATGGCGAGCGAGGAATCATGCGCCTGAATCACGCCCCCGGGCAAATCCGCGAACGCCCGCGCGCTCAAGTTCGTGGCGACTTGCAGCTTGTAGTACATCGCGCGGGTCGTGTTAAACCGCACTTCAGCCTGGCCGGCGTTCACCTTTTTAAGCGTCAGGGTGATGGGAGAGGTGAGGATGGAGCCATCGAAGTACTTCCGCGCGACACTCCATGTCCCCTGGCCGGTGGCGGCCCCCACAATGCGCCCCTCCAGATTGTCCACTGGCGGGTGGATGCCGCCCCAGATCCTTGAGAGACCCGCCTGGTCCGCCGCGTCGTAGTAGCTGGCCCACTGTAAAGTGACGGGTTGCGATGGTCCGAATTCATTCACCAGTGTGTTGACCGTGTAGGAGGCAAGGCCGCCCGGGAAATACGGAGAACCCGTGATGGCGGTCAGCACCTCGGCGGCGGCGCGACTGAAAGTGCTGTGGCCGGAAATGTAGCCAGGAAAAGCCGGAGTCACAAAAGTCTTCTTTTGGTAAGCCACCCAATTGTCGGCATGCTGCCACACCGCGCCCTGATAATCGGAAGTGGGATCAGTTGGCTGACCGGGCCAGGCGTAGATCGCGATTTTCCCCGGCGTTAGCCCGGCATGGCGGCCGGTTGCTACGGAATCAGCGGTGACCAATTCGATCAGATTAGTGATGAGCGGCAGGCCGTTCGTGTTGTAGGAAGGCAGTGCCGGATCGCTGCACTGGCCAAGGCCGCCCAAATACCGAACGGCGCTGAGCGGACGCCAGGCTGCGTAGTAGCGCTTGATAGCCCAACAGGAACAAGCGGCCTCATGGAGAGCGGCATTGAGGGCGAAATACGCTTTGACATCCCATTCCAAGTCATCTACGACCGGCCCCACGCCACCGACCTTTTTGACGGTTAGCGGATTGTCCGCGACATTATTGGCGATCACATTCCAATGGCCGGGCGGCGTCTCGGAACTCGGACCATCTGCCCAAAACTCCGCCAGTGCCCGCGCATAATCCCCCCGCAAAACGATATTGGATGGGTAAGGAACCCCGGTAACGGGGTTGCTCGGGTATCCCTGCCCGTCATAAAGGTTAAGGTTGGTGGTGCCGTAATCTCCCGCGTAATCGAGGCTGTTATTGCCATACGCTCCGGGCGAAATGTCCACCGTGACTCCGTCATCCGGCGTCAACTGGCTGCTGGCTAGAATCACGGCCACGATCTCTTTCACGAACTGGGCATGTGTCGCCGTGCCAAATCGCGGGGGCGGTCCCGGATCAATCCAGGGCCGCGAGGAATCGGTGCGCTCCAATTGAAAAGGCCGCACCCCCAACCACTGCGCGCCGAGATACTTTTGCAAGGGGTTTTGCGGAAATCCGTTCTGGTCCACGGAATTGGCCACGATCAGTCTTTGCCAACTATTGATATCCGCCACCGTGTGGTTGGTGCCGTCGGTGATGCCCTCCCGGGCCACCGCGAGCGGTGGATTGACAAACACGTAACCGCCCTGGCTGGCGGGAAGGTCGGGATACGCGACGGGCGGATTGGCCACCGGGTAAGGGGTGCCGTTGGTCTGGTTGGCCCCGTCATTGATAAACCAGGCCGAGACGGCATCGTAAATCGCATTGCCCACCCCGGCGGGCGTGGAGGTGTCCCGCGAAACATTGTTCGTGTCATACCCGAGGGTGGCCATGCAGAGATCATCCAGCGGCAAGGTATTCGTCGCCGTCCGGGAATAGACGTGCCGCTCCTTGAGCAGGCGGTAGGCCGCATAGCTGATCGCCTCGTTCCGGGCCGCGGTCACGTCGGCCGCCGTGTGCTTGGCGTGATAAATGAAACCGACCGCCCCGTTGGTATCATACGCCGCCCAGGCGTCATACATGCACACGGAGAGGCTGAAGAGATTGCGCGCCTGGGCCGGCGGATGCGGCGTATCGACCCGGATCGCGGCAATCGCGCGCTCATTCCAAACCCGGGCGATGCTGTTGGAAGCCCCCGCCCGGCAATCGCCGATACTGCCCCAATAAATCGCGAACAGGAGGAGTGCGAATATCCCCCGCGCCATCCGCCCAGGAAACGTCAAAGGTAGTTGCCATAACCATTTTTTGGTGTTCATAGGGCAACTTATGCATGGCATCACCCCCAACGGTCGAAGATTTTGGGACCAGTTGTCGGCAGCTTGGGACGGATGGCGAGCCGCGCGGGGCGAATCGCATGAGGCACCGACCTGGCTCGCGGCCCGGCCAACCACCGCGCTTAAGGTGGGACGGATCCGTCCTTTTTGATCACGCGGATGCCGAACACGGCCCCCAATTCGCTGCCCGCCTGGGCTTGAAAACGCACGGTGACTTTACGCTTTCCCTGCACGAGTTCAGCCGGGACCGGGTAGGTTCCGTCGAAAAAGGTGGTGGGGCCACGCCGCTCAATGGTCTGCTCCCCCACCTTGCGTCCATCCACCAGGACGTCGAAATGGCGCTCCTGCCATTCATCGTGGTTATAGGTCACCACCAGGGCCAGCGGGGACGCGGGATCCACCGGGAGGTCGAAGGAAATCCACCGGGTGCCCCGCCGGCCGGGCCGGCCCATCAGGCGGAGCGGTTCCGTGTCCTCCCCCTGCATGTTGGCATCCCGTTCCGCCTGCATCAGCCCCGGTTGGGCAAATCCCACCGTGGCGGCTTCCAACCGGAGCTGCCGCTCGCGTTCCGCCGCCAGTTGCGCGGATTGCTGCTCCCATTCCGGCGGGGTGAACAAATCCCAATAGAGCGCGTAGGTCCGGCGGTGCAAACGATAGAACGGCACCAAATCCACGTCCCGATCCCGCCCCACCCCGGCGGTGCGGAATTCGCCGGGCTTTCCGGTCACCGGTAATAACCACTCCGCCAAAGGCCGGCCGGCCGCCACAAAAACTGGGACGGTCTCCGGGTGACCGCCACCCCGCCCTTCCTCGGGTCCGAGATCTCCGGCCAGCACCAGCGGCCCCCAAAGCAGCGCGGCGCGGCCGGGATTGTCGGGCAGGGGCTCGAGACGCAGGGTCTTCGGTAGGCTGATGACCACCGTGTCGCCGTCCTTCCAATCATGCTTCAAGTTGATGAAGGAACTGACTTTCGGCAGCGCGGCGGGACCGCTGCGCTTCGCCCCGCCACCCGCCACGGACGGGGTGGCCGGTTCGGCCACCAACTCGCCATTTACCCGGAGGGAAAAATTGGTCCCCACCCAATAAGGACGACGCAGGCTCAGGGTGAAGGATCGCGGCGCGGCCAGGGCCAGCTTCAGGGTGGCCGTTTCGCCTTCGGGAAAGTCAGTCGCCATCGCGAGCTTCACCCCCGCGGACTGCCAATCCGCCGTGGAAGGCGCGTAAACATTCACCCACAATTGGTCGCCGGTTTCGTAGTAAATGCCATCGCCATGCAGCGCATGGCTTTCCATGCTGGAACCGGTGCAGCACGTGAATCCTCCATCCAGCATGTTGCGCTCGTATTCGTGCTGAACGCCCCGACCCACCGGCACCATGTAGCAGGCCCAGCCCTCGGTTGGATCCTGGGACGCCAGGATGTGGTTGAAGAGGGCGCGTTCCTGAAAATCCGCATAATGCGCGTCCGGCCGGAGGCTGAACAGCCGGCGGGACATTTTCAACATATTGTAAACATTGCAAGTTTCGGCGGTGCGGCCGTCCACCCGGTCGGACAACTGGTCCGGCTCGCCAAAGTACTCGTCCTTGCCATGCCCGCCCGTGGCGTAACTGTGGTGCTGCGCCACCCGGTCCCAGAAAAATCCCGCCGCATAACCATCCCCGGGATCACCCGTGTAGGCGAATCGCGCCAGCGATCCGAGCATTTTGGGCACCTGCGTGTTGCCATGCTTGCCCGCCAGATTGTCCTCGTGCCGCTTCAGGGGATCGGTAAAGGCGTGATGCTCGAACCGGTAGGAAAGCGCCAGCCACCGGCGATTGCCGGTGTCAGCGTAAAGATCGGCAAAGATTTCGTTCATGCCGCCAAACTCGGTGTTCAACATCCGCTGGGTCTGGGCCTCGTCCAGATGTGACAGGATGCCCTCGGCCCACGCGGCAAACTTGATTTCCACCGCCAACGCCTCGGCATTCCCCGCGAACCGGTAGGCATCCCGCAGCCCGGCGTAGGTCTTGTGCAGCACGTACCAGGGCGACCACAGACCGTTGAGGTCAAAGCCCCCGGAACGAATCTCCCCGCGCGCCACCTCCGCAAACCGCTCCCGGCCATTGGCCAACGCGCCCAGATAGCCATCGCCGTTCTTGTCCTGCACTTCCTTCAACGCCGCCACCAGGTAATCCGCCCGCTCCTTGAACCGCGCATCGCCCGTGGCGGCATACATCAGGCTCACCGCGGAGAGATAGTGGCCGCCAATATGACCGGTGAGTTGCTTCCCCTCCACCGAATCCCAGCCGCCGTAGCCCTTCGCCTTCGGCTCCAAACCCGCGCGCAAACGATAACCGGCCAGCATGCGGTCCGGCTCCAGCGCGAGCAAATAACGGGCATCCAGTTCCTGCGCGTGCAGGAGCGGCCCGCCCGTCAACCGGACGGCGCTCAACGGCAGCGGCCGGGCGGCGGCGGGAATGACCGGCGTGATGGCACCGCCGCGGGCGGCGAGACTGGTCGCCAACAATAACGGCATGATCCGGCCCCACGCCAAACGGGGTGCGCGGCGAACAGAAGAGAAGCTTTGGTTGCTCATGGATTCTTGGGGGTGGGAGTTTCGGTAACGGTTTCCAAACGGCCGCTGTAAAAGTCGTCCAGCAAGGTGGCGGCTTCGGAATCATAGGCCCGCAACCCGTCCGGGCCATTGGCAGGCTTCGTGCCCTTCATCCCCATATCGCCGTGCGTGCCGAAATGCCACATGGTCAATTCCGCGAAAAACTCGTCGAAATTCGTGGCCGCATACGATCCCGTCCACAATCCCTGATCCAGGGAACGCCGGTACTGCGCCCGCACCTTTTCGCGCACCGTGCGCGAAACCCCGTGGCCGAGGATGTTATGCGCAAATTCGTGAATGCAAATGTCCCGCCCCCGGTAGCGATCCTGCGCCAGGAGCAACAGGTTTTCCTCTCCGCAAGAGGTGTGCAAGCCGCCCATCCCCCGCGTCCGCTCATCGCGGGTCAGGCCGTTGTATTCCGCCAACTTTTTGCCTTTGTCCTGCCGCCAATCCGGCAAATCCGTAGTCACCTGGTCGCGCCCGATGATCTGCAATTCCGCCCCGGCCGCGCGCAATTTCGCCCGCACCGAAGGGAGGTTGGTCATCATCCGGGACAGCCGATCCCGCGCCGCGAATAGGGCGGCATCCACCACCACCACCGGGGCCTTGATGGCAATCCCTTCATAATCCAGGCGCTTAGCAAAAAAATCCTGCTCCGGTGGTTGAATGGCCACAATGCCGACCGCGGGGGTTTGCCCGCGCGCGGGGACAGTCAACCCGATCCCGAGCAACAAACCGAGCAATCCATATTTCGCCCGCGAATGGAACCAGTGAGGAGAGTTCATTGTCAGTTTATTTGGATGCATAAATCGAAGCCATCCGCCAGGCCGTGGCGCGCTTCACCATGGCGTCGCCGCCTCGGCTGATAAAACTAATGCCGGTGTTTTCCGGCTCATATTTGCCCGCGGAAACCGCCGCCTGCCGTTCATTCGCGAAAACTTCCACCAGGTTCTTGTCGATGAAGACGCGCAAGTTCAGGCTCTCCCCCGGTTTCAGTTCAAAGGGCGCCCGCACCGTGCCGACCCGCAAGGTCTTGGTGTCCGCCTCGTACGCCACCCGCACTCCGTTGGTACCTGCCCGGTCCAGCAGGACATCCACTCCCACTTCCTTCGCCGGCGAATTTTCGAAGATCAGATTCAGTTCCTGCGTATTGCCCGCAAACCCCTCTACCCGGGCGGCCAGGCCCGCCTTTACCGGCAGATCGGTCACCTCCCGCGGATCCCGCCGCAGCCCGTGAAGTTCCCGCAGCGGGCGGATCCGCAGGACGCCGTCCGCCGGCAATTCCAACTCGCGCGGCAGCGATTGCACCCCGCACGGGGCCACCGGCAGATCGATCAACCAGGCCCACATCACCCGTCGACGGTCCGCCGTCAGCACCGATTCCGGCGCGAAGAAATTCCGACCGTTCCAACTCATCAACGCCTGAAATTCCGGCAAATACTTCTCCGCCTTGAAATCCCCGAGGTAATACCGGCAACCCAATTGATGGCTGATGCACAGCAGCATCCATTTGTTACCGAGGCGAAACATGTTCGCGCAGGAAATGTCTTCGCCTTTCGGCACGCCCAGATTGGCCGGATAGTCGTCGCTGAGCAGCGGCCCCAGAAAGCGCCAGTCTTTGAGATTCGCTGATTTCAGCAAACTGGGATTCGAGCCGCCGCTGATCGCGTAGTAATCCACCCCGTTCCGCCAGCAATCCGGATCCCAATGGTTCATCTTGGGTTCGTGCCCGTCCGCGTCCCGCGGTTCAATCGGCACTGGCTTGGTCCATTGTTCCAATTGATCATCCAACGCGAACGCCAGTTGGTTGCGACCCGATCCCTGCCCGTGATAGATGATGGCCGGACGGCCCTCCTTGGTGATGAAACCCGTGCCGCTGAACATTCCGTGCCCAGTGGTTTTGGGAAAAAGGGTCGTCGGATGCCATTTCCAATGCACCATGTCCGTACTGGAAACATGGGCAAAGGCAAAGCCATTGCGGTGATTATAAATGTAATGCAGGTGGTAACGCCCCTGCCAATAGAAGGCGCAATTGGGATCCCCGGGCATCGCGCCACCCGGACCGGGATGCAACAGATGAAAAGTAAGCCAATCGTCCGGCGGATCCGCGGGCATGGCCGGAGTTTCAAACACCAATTCACCGGCGCCGGGCAGCTTATGATCCGCGGCGATCAAGGACGCAGCGACGCCGTCCAGCACCAGGCGACCGCCTTCAATTCGCGCTCCCCCATCCAGATTGTTTACCGGGAACCGGCCCATCCGGTCCGTCTCCCGCCCGGACTCAAAGGTCCACCACGCGTAAGGCTTAATCGCAGACTCCCGCTTCAACTCCAGTTTCCGGATTTCTTCGACACTCAACGCCTGGGCATAAATTCGCGCATCCGCGATCGTGCCGCGCAAATAACCGCCCGCACTCGCTCCTTCGTGCCGCAAGCCAAAAACCGCCTGATTATCCTTGAATGTCAGGAGGTCCACATTTTTCGCGGCGTACGACGGCCCGGGAATTCCATTGCGGTAAAGGGTGATTCGCTCGCCCGCATACACAATCGCCATCTGAATCAACGTCTGGCTGTCCGCGGCCTCCGCCGGCTGCGCGGGCGGATCCATCTGGGTCCGCCGGTAAAAATCGCTGCCCGCCATCCAGATGCCGGGCTGACGCTCGCCAAAGACAATCCCGTCAAATTGGTCCCCCCGCTGGATCGTCAGCGCGCTGCCCCCCTGCTGGGTGGTGTTCGCCAGGCTGACCCAGGCCACCAATGTCTTGTCACTGCGCGCCGGCGCCGACTGACCCGAAAAAACCACTACCCCCACCAACAGCCACCCCCAGATTAGGATTTTCATAATCAATCTCATAAGCCCCGGAAAATCAGGCCATCCGATGCCGGCAGGTTAGCTCCATTCGGACTGCTCGCGCCAGATTTACCTGCTGGAGCAGGTTGGACGCGGCGGGGAGTGGCGCAAATTCACCCAACCCCGACTTATTGGGGTTGGGAAAATGCCAATTTTGCGCTTTGCACCCGACGGTTTGAAATTAGAATGCGCCCATGAATTCGCTCGTGTCCGGGGCTTTCCCCGCCTATCGTCCGCGCCGCCTCCGCCAATCCTCGGTGCTGCGCAGCCTGGTCCGCGAGACCCGCCTGAGCGCGGAACAACTCGTGCTCCCTTTTTTCGTCCGCTCCGGCACGAAATTGCGCCGCGCCATCGGCTCCATGCCGGGCGTCTTCCAGCTTTCCGTCGATGAAATGGTGAAGGACGCCATCGCCGCCCACACGGCCGGCGTTCCCGCGGTGATCCTGTTCGGCATTCCCGATACCAAAGACGCCGTGGCTTCCGGGGCTTATGATGCGCAGGGTATCGTGCAGCAGGCGGTGCGGGCGTTGAAGCGGGAACTCCCGCAACTCCTGGTCATCACCGATGTCTGCCTCTGCGAGTACATGGAGCATGGTCACTGCGGCCTCGTGGAGAAGCACGCCCACGGTGCGCGCATTCTCAACGATCCCTCCCTCGATTTGCTCGCCCGATCCGCCCTCAGCCATGCCGAGGCTGGCGCGGATGTGGTCGCCCCCAGCGATATGATGGACGGGCGGGTACGCGCCATCCGGGAACGACTGGACAGCGGTGGATTCGGCGACACCCCCATCCTCAGCTATGCCGCCAAGTTCGCCTCCGCCTACTACGGCCCCTTCCGGGATGCCGCGGAATCCGCTCCCCAGTTCGGCGATCGCCGCAGTTACCAGATGGACGCCGCCAATGTGAACGAGGCCCTCCGCGAAGTGGCGCTGGATCTTCAAGAAGGCGCCGACATGGTGATGGTCAAACCCGCCCTCGCCTACCTCGACATTTTGCACCGCGTGAAAGCCGAGTTTGGTTATCCCACGGCCGCATATGCCGTGAGTGGCGAATACTCCATGGTCAAAGCCGCGGCAGCCAACGGATGGATCGACGAACGCGCCGTCACTTTGGAAAGCCTCCTGGCCATGCGCCGGGCCGGCGCGGATTTCATCATCACCTACGCGGCCACGGACGCCGCCCGCTGGTTGAAGGCCGGCTGAGTTTCCCTGCCGCCACAAAGCAAAACCACCGATCCACTGCCCTGCCAGGAAGTGAACCGGTGGCTAAATTTTCGCCGCCCTCAGAAATTCCTCCCCCCGGGCCATCCGCGCCACGCTCAGTGCGGCGCCTGCACCTGGCTCACCAGAATATAAACGAACACGCTGATGATGACCAAGGCGAAAGCACTGAGGCCGATGATCAAGAGCTTTTTGGACTTGTCGTCCTTCTTGGTAAAGCCCGTCTTGGCCGTGTCCAACTGCCCGGGTCCCTGCTCCAATTGTTGCAGGCTCACCCCTTTGGGAATGACCATCGTGGAATCCACCGGTCGCTTGGCCGAAGGCGTGGCGCCCGGGGCTTCCAAACGGATTTCCACCTGACCCAAGCGCAAAATCTGGCCCGCTTTGAGTACGGCTTCCCCGGTCACCTGCTGGTTATTGATGAAGGTGCCGTTGGTCGAATTCAAGTCCTTGATGACGACATCGTTGCCCTTGAGCAGGACCTCGCAATGATGGCTCGAAACTGACGGGTGCGCGACGGGAAAGGTATTGTCATCCACCCGGCCAATGGTGGTTTTATCCACCTTCAGCTCATACGCCTGACCCGTCATTCCTTCACTAAGCACTACAAGTTTGGCCATATACTTGATTCTGTTGCCCGATTATCCCCACCCGGCCAGCCAAGTCAATTGGATTTCTGGAACCGGCCGGAGTTACGTTATCGTTTTTCGATCAAAGCGCGGAATTCCCCGAACAACGGGGTGGAATCATGTGGTCCCGGCGATGCCTCCGGGTGATACTGCACACAGAATACCGGCCGGCGCTGGTGCCGCATTCCTTCCACCGTTTGATCATTCAAATTGATGCGATCCACCGCCACCTCGGACGGCAGCGACGTGGGGTCCACTGCGAATCCGTGATTCTGGGACGTGATCTCCACCCGTCCCGACGTCAGATCTTTCACCGGCTGGTTTGCCCCCCGGTGTCCGAATTTCAACTTGAAAGTCTTGCCGCCAAAAGCCTGGCCCAGGATTTGGTGCCCGAGGCAGATGCCGAAGATGGGGATGCCGGTGTTCACCAGTTCCCGCACGGTATTAACCGCGTAACCCAGCGCCGCGGGATCCCCCGGGCCATTGGACAGGAAAATCCCCGCCGGCCGATAAGCCAGCGCCTCGGCGGCGGTCGCCGTGGCCGGCACCACCTGCACCTGGAATCCCTGCTGGCGCAGACGGCGCAAAATGTTGTACTTCATCCCGAAATCGAAGGCCACGATCGGAATATCCGCCGCCGGCAGCGGATCCCGCACCTGCCGCGGTTCAGCGACTTGCAAACCCCGCATCAGGTTGAAACTGGCGCTTTGCTCGTCCTTTTCATCCCACCGGAAGGGCAGCTTGTGGGTGACTTCCTTCACGTAATCCACCCCCACCAATCCGGGCCATTGCCGCGCCCGGTCCACCGCCTCCGCGTCCGTCATGGCCTCGGTGGTGATAAATCCGTTCAACGCCCCGCGCACCCGCAGTTTCTTGGTCAAGGCCCGCGTGTCGATCCCCTGAATGCCCGGAATACCGTTTTGCTGCAAATAATCCCCCAGCGAAGCATCCGCCCGCCAATTGCTCACCACCGGGGACAATTCGCGGATCACAAAACCGGCGGCATGCGGCCGCCAGGATTCCACATCCTGGGTGTTCACCCCGTAATTCCCGATCAACGGGTAGGTCATCACCACGATCTGCCCCTTGTAGGAGGGATCCGTGAGGATTTCCTGGTAACCCGTCATGGACGTGTTGAAGCAAACCTCGCCACAGGCCGACGCGGGCGCGCCAAAACCTGTGCCGTGAAACACCGATCCGTCTTCCAATGCTAAAATTGCTTTCATCATTTGCTACCAACCGCCATCTTCCTGCCGCGCGCCATGCTAAGGCTAACGCCTTCCGGGTCAAGATTTTGTTACCGGCCGCCGCCCCCGATCGCATCCAGTTGCTTCCGCTTCTTCCGGAGTTCCCGCGGTTTGAAAATCCCGGCCGGCGTGATGATCCCGGTGATCAACTCCGCCGGGGTCACGTCGAATCCCGGATTTACCGCCGAACTCCCCGGATTCGCCACCCGCACATACTCCCGACGACCCGCCTCGGTAACCCCCCAGGCCCCTAAAACTTCGCTTTCATGCCGGCCTTCGATCGGAATGTCGAAACCCGACGCCAGGTTCCAATCAATCGTCGAGAGCGGAATCGCCACGTAGAAAGGAATCCCGTGCCGTTTGGCCAGCACGGCCTTGGTATACGTCCCGATCTTGTTGGCCACTTCGCCGGTCTGCCCCAGCGTCCGGTCACTGCCCACGATCACCAGGTCAATTTCGCCCCGCTGCATGAAATGGCCTGCGGCGTTATCCGCGATAATCCGATGCTCAATCCCCTGCTGCGCCAGTTCCCAGGCGGTCAGCGTGGCCCCCTGACTGCGGGGCCGGGTTTCGTCGCAATACACCCGAAATTTCTTCCCCTGCGCCTGCGCCGCATACATCGGTGCGGTGGCGCTGCCGATATCCACAAACGCCAGCCATCCCGCGTTGCAATGCGTCAACACCCGCATACCGTCGCGGATCAAGCCTGCGCCGAGCTGTCCGATGGCCTCGCAATGGCGCACATCCGCGTGGGCAAATTCCTCCGCCGCGGCCAGGGCCAGGGCCTGCTTTTCTTCAACGCTTTCGCCCGGCTGCATGGCTGCGCGCACCTCGTTCATCGCGTTTACCGGATCGACCGCCGTGGGCCGCGCCTCTTTCAGCGTCTGGTAAACCGTCTCCATGTGACGCTCAAACCGTTCCGGGTTCTTCCCCTTGAACGCCCGGGCACCCTGGGCCAGGCCATACGCGGCCGTCGCCCCGATGGCCCCCGCCCCGCGCACCACCATGTCCCGGATGGCGCGGGCCGTGGCCCGGAAATTGGCGGTTTCCACGATCTGGAAATCATGCGGCAACAACCGTTGCTCAATCAGCCGCACGGCATTGCCGGGGGCGTCAAAAGCGACGGTGCGATAATGGCGGGAAACCCCGCGGACACTCACATTCATGTCAGAAGGCTAACCAATCACCCGCCGGCGGTCAAAGCCGCCCTTGCGGAGTCAGGCTTTTTCCGCTTTTAACCGGCGGACTTTGGCTCGAATGCTTTTGTAGAGCGGATGCGCGCGCAACGGCTGCAAATCCGGATCCTGCGCCAGCCATTTGAAATCCCGGTAACCGAGGTGGAAAGCCTGTTCCAACGCGGCCACAGCGGCCTCAAATTGGCCGGTCAGCGAGTAACTGCAAGCGAGATTATACTGAACCATGGCATCGTCCGGCCGCAATTGCGCCAATTGCTCGTCAATTTTCAGGCCGGCAACGAATTTGCCGCGCTGGGTATAATCATCCCCCAGGATTTGCAACGCATCCACATACCCCGGATCCCGCCGCACGAGTCCTTCCATGAAGGCGATTCGCACGTCCAGATCCTTTTGTTCACCGCGGCTCAGTTTTTTTCGGGCGCTTGTTTTTCCGGGCATACAGCAAATCCATGTTTCTTCACTCCCCCCGCCAAGTCAAGAGTGGTTTGGACGCCGAAATCTCGCCCGGTGAGAAACGGGGAAATGTGAAACTTCAGGGCTGCCGCGGAAACAAATCCTCCGTCGGCCAGGCCGCCACCGCATCAGCGGCCCGGTGCAATGCCGCGTCGATCGCCCCATCCGGCAGTTTGCCATCCTCCGACCTCTGGTTGAAAAGGACCGCCCAACTCAAGCCGTCGAACCGCCGAACCAGCAGGGTGCTGGTCCCCGGTAGACTGCCATTGTGCCAGTAGTTTGCCTTGCCCTTCCGGCCGATCGGGCGCACCAGCCACCCGCAGCCGTAATAAAAATCCGCGAGACTCCCGTCCGGTCGCCGGCTGACCGGCGCTGCCGGGGGCTCATACAAAAGCTGCTTCACCCGATCCGGAAGCCCGGCCATGGGCTGGGGATTATCCAATCCCGCAGCGAACCGGGCCAGATCCACCGCCGACGCCAACCACCCGCCGTGCGCATCCATGGCTTCCAGGCAAAATCCACCATCGGGCACCGGCACCGGATTCTTCTCCCCAGGAAAAACCGCGCGCCCTTTTTCATCCCGGGGGGTGTAGTAGTGCACCTCCCCTGGCAGCCGACCCGCCGCCAGCGAGGCCCCCAACCGCATCCGGGTAATGCCGAGCGGAGCCAATACCCGTTCGCGCATGAATTGCTCGTAGCCCACCCCTGCCACCTTCTCGATGACCCGCCCGAGGAGGCAATAGCCGAAATTCGAATACACATAGCGCGTCCCCGGGTCAAAATCCAACGGCCGACCCAGCTGAAAACGGATGATCGCTTCCGGTTGCGCTGGCGCTCTCGATCCGGTCGCGGTCGCGATCTCCCGCGATTTGAACATCGGATCACCACTCGCATCGCGATCCCAGCCCCCGGTATGATGCAGCAGTTGGCGCAAGGTGATCGCCCGCCAACGCGGATCCAACTTGCCGGCTTTGGCTATTTTTTCCAGGTCCAACACGTCAAACACGCGCTGCTCCAGTTCCAACTTTCCCGCCGCCACCAGTTGGAGCAACCCCACCGCCGTAAACGGCTTGGAAATACTGGCAATGCGAAAGAGCGATTCCGCCTTGACCGGCTCCTGCCGTTCCCGATCCGCCCAACCATAGCCGCGGGCATAAACCAACCGTTGATCCTTCACTACCGCAAGCGCCCCGCCCGGAACCTTCCGCGCTTCCATGAAAGCCAGCACCTCCCGGTCAAAGGCCTCCGCCAGGGGAACCTTGGGATCGGCGGCGCTGGCGCGGGCGATGATGGTCGGCGCCAGCGCCGTCAGCAAGCCGCCACAGGCGGATCGCGCCAGAAAATGCCGTCGGGTTATGGTCGATTGGGTTACGGTTGAAAAACCTTTGCCGCCAAAGTTCATGGGACGCAACCCTCTCACACTGGTGGGCCGGAGGTCCAGTTAATGGTTCTATTGAGCTATGGGCAAAACCTTCCCGAATTGCTATCCTCCCTGTCATGAATCCCTCTCTTTCCGTTTCACGGCGGCGCTTCCTGGTTCAGGCGGCGGTGGCAGCTTCGGCTCCCCTCATTTTGCGTAGTTGGGCGGCGGAACCGCCGGCCAACAGCCGGATCAACCTCGCCAGCATTGGCCTCGGACCGCAAGGACGGGGGTTGATGGGCGGCTTCCTCGGGCACGCCCAAGCCCGGGTGGTGGCCGTTTGCGATGTCGATACCAACCGCCGGGAAGATGGTAAAAAGCGAGTCGAGGCGTACTACAAAAACAAGGCCGAATCCGGCGTGGCCCAAGGCTGCCAAACCTTCGCCGATTTCCGCGAACTGCTCGCCCGACCCGACATTGACGGCGTGGTCATCGCCGTGCCGGATCACTGGCACGCCCCGATCACCATCGCCGCCGCGCTGGCGGGCAAGGACATCTACTGCGAGAAACCGCTGAGCAAATCGGTTCACGAATCGCGGGCCATGGTCCGGGCGGTCCGGCAGAAGAAGCGCATTTTGCAGGTTGGCTCCATGCAGCGTTCCATGCGGGAATTCCGCGTCGCGTGCGAACTGGTCCGCAATGGTTTGCTCGGCAAGATCGATCACGTGGACGTCGGCGTGGGCGGTCCGCCCGTCCCCTGCGATCTGCCCGAGGAAGCGGCGGAACCGGGTTTGAATTGGGATATGTGGCAGGGACCGGCCGCGCCGCGTCCCTACAACTCCGTCCTCAGCCCGCGCGGGGTTCATGGGCATTACCCCAATTGGCGTCATTACCGGGAATACGGTGGCGGCGGCGTGTGCGACTTCGGCGCCCACCATTTCGATATCGCCCACTGGGGCCTCGGCATGGATGAATCCGGTCCGCTGGAAATCCTCCCGCCCACCGATTGGCAGACCGCCCAAAACGGCGTGCGGCTGCGCTACGCGGATGGCGTCATCGTCAATCACACCGCCGGCAACGGCATCGCCTTCCACGGCGAACACGGCGACGTGAAAGTGGACCGCGGCAGCATCGCGGTGACCATCGGCGGCAAAACCATCGAAAAAGGCGACGGCCCCTTGCGCGATCAATTGGACCGGGTGGAGAAGGAATTCCTCGGCCAGGCCAAGGTGCATCTCTATCCGAGCAGCGATCACCTCGGCGACTGGCTGACGGCCATTGGCAACCGGAAAATGCCGATCTGCGACGTTGAAACTGGTGCCCGCACGGCCAACGTCTGCCACCTGGTAAACCTGGCCTACCTCCACGGCCAGACCATGAAATGGGACGCCGCCAAAGAACAGTTCACCGGTGGCACCGGCGATGCCAGTTGGCTCGACATTAACCACCGCGCTCCCTGGCAGGTGGGTTGAGTTGCGGATGGCAAAAGCCCCTCTTGGCCCGGCTTAGCCGGCCATAAATCCTTCCAACTCCAACAATGATGAGGGTGCTTGCCTGCGCCGCACCCCCATCATTGGCCGTTGCCGCATGGTCCGGCTTGGCTTACGTTACCCCCGGGGCCACCGCGGAACCCGCACCATGAAAACGATCACCGAATTAAACGAAGCTGAGTTGGAGGAAACTTTTAGCCGCGCTTCCGGCCCCGGCGGGCAGAACGTCAACAAAGTGTCTACCCGGGTCGTCCTGCGCCATCTGCCCACGAACATCAGCGTGACCATCGCGGATTCGCGTTCCCAGGCGGCGAACCGGAAGCTGGCGCGGGAACGCCTGCTGGCCGCCCTGCAGGCGCGCGAGGTGGAGGCCCGGTCCGCGGCCCGGCAAGCCCGGGAAAAAATCCGCCGCCAGACCGCCCCCCGGCCGCGCAAGGTCAAGAATCGGATCCTCGAAGCCAAACATCACCAATCCGCGCGCAAACAGGAACGGCGTCGGCTGGATGATTGACTTCCCTCCTGAGTCTACAGACGGCGGGCGCCGCGGAGCAACTCCTCGGCCCGGGCGCGGAGTTTTTCATCACTGTTGGGCTGCATCAGCGGCTCCAGGGTGCGGCGCGCGGCGAAGGTGTCCTTTCGGCCCAGTTGCGCCTGGGCCAGCGTGAGGAGGTGCCATTGGTTTTCCGGTTCCAATTGAATGGCCTGGAGCATTTGCTGCTCCGCCGCCGGATAATCCCCCTGCACCAGTTCCAAAAAGCCCAGCAAACTATGCGCCGGACCGAATTCCGGCATGAGGGCAATCGCTTTTTGCAGTCCACCCCGGATTTCCGCCGCGGTCTCCTGGCTCACCGTGGTGTAGCGGTCATGCCCATCCGATGTGCCTTCGTAGCGGACCTTGGCATACCAATAATGCGCCAGGAAGTTGGTGGAACCATGCTGGAGGGCGTCTTTGAAAAAATCCGCGGCTTCGGTATCCTGATGCCGGGTCACCGCCAGGAATCCCAGCCCCTCCCGCCCCAAAGGGCTCTGCGGTGCCAGGCGGCGGCTGTTGAGAAAGTACGGTTCGGCGTCATCGGGACGCCCGATGCGCGCCAGGATATTGCCCAGCCAGTAGCAGGTCTCACCCCGCGCCAATGGCCGGGTGCGCAGGGGGCGGGGCGCGGATAGATTGGGGCCCACCAGCACCGTGTAGTTGCCAAACCGGCCCCGCGCCAGGTATCCCCGCAGTTCCGCCTCCATCGCGGGCAAAGTGGTTTGAAAGGCCCGGGTGAAAGCGGTTTCCGGCCGGACGCCCTGTTGGAGCAAAAACATGAACTGGCCAAACCGCTCTTTCCGCACCGGCACATCGCCGCAAAAAAGGTAGTGCGTGAGCAACCACGCTTCGGCGTAAAAGACCCCCTGATGCTCCGCCTCGTTGTAGTCTGCCGAGTCCGACTTCACGGCGAACAGTTCCGCCAGGGGCAGCAGCGGCTTGTCTGCCAGTTCCTTCAAATGTCCCTCAATCGGCGCGCCAATCTGCATCTGGCGTCCCGAGGCGGTAAACGTGGAATACACGTCCGCCATGCCTTCCTTGAGCCAGAGCGGCCAGATCCGGTCGTTCCGGCGCAGCAGCAGGTGCGCGTATTCGTGGAAAATCACATCCAACGGTCGTTCACTCCCGCCGGACAGGCTGAGCACAATCAGATTCTCGTCCGTGCCCCGCTTAAAGAATCCGGCCAGATTCGCCGGCGCACCGTGGTACAGCGGCAGGAAGGGTCGCATGGTCTTCACGTCGGGAAAGGCCATCACGACAATCGGCGGCGAGGCGACGGCCTGCGTGCCAGCGAGGGCGGCATAGGCCTCGCGAAACTGCTCCAACCGCACGGCCACCCGGGCCACTTCCGCCGCTGGGCCACAACTGAACACCCGCCCGTGCGCGGTCCGGGCCTCCGACCAGGTCCGCTGAACGATGGGGTCCATTTCGGTCCCCTCCGGGGCGGCCAATGCCCCGAGTCCCAACCCGGGGATCAGCAAGGCGAAAACGATGCGTAACCAAAACATGCGAGCGACATCCTAACGCGGACGGCCGCCCAAGTCACGGTTCGGTTCAGTTCAATTGACTTTCCCGCGACCAGCAGTGGCCGCCGCCTGGCTAGCAGCGCCCGTCGGCCGCCGCCCCCCCACAAATTGGAAATACTGCCAGACACCCCCGTAAGCGGCCGAGACGCGTTCCAAACGGGGGAGGCAGTTTTGTTGCAGGAAGGGCAGCAAATGGCCTTCCATCCGCACGTGGTTCACCCCCATCCAATTCCGAAACCACGCCAGGCGGGAGGAATGAAAATCCACCACGGCAACGCAGCCCTCGTCGGTGAGGTCCGTGAGCGCCGCGGAAATCGCCTCCTGCCAGCCGGGATTGAACATGGAGAGGCTGTAGGAAAAAAGGATCAGGTCGAACGGCTTGGGACCGCCCACGCCCGCCGCGTAGGGTCGCCGGACCCAGGATACCCGCTGGCCATAGGGGGCCAGCTTCTTCCGCGCCACCCGCAGCATGTCCTCGGAAAGATCAATCCCCGTGACCGTGGCGGCCGGATACAACTCGCACAAATGGCTCACATTGCGCCCGGTCCCGCAGCCCACCTCCAAAATCCGCCGCGGGGCGGGACAGACCACTTTTAAATCCCGGAGAATCCGGCTGCGACCGAACAAAAAGCTCCAGCGCGTGGCATCATAGATCGCCGAGTGAAAGTGATAATACGCCTGCAGTTGCTGCTCTACTTGGGCGCTCATGACAATTCGCCAAAATGAAAGCTCCCATACGTCCCCACCCGGTCTTGCCCATGCAGCGCCGCGGTCTTGCGCGGATGCCAGGTCACCTGACCGTTCAACCACCCGGGCAGGAATTCGGCGTGCAGACCGGCGGAACGCAGCAGGATTTTGGCCTTTGGGCGACCCTGTTGTAAAATCAGGCGCCATTCCTCCTCCAGCGCATCGTGATTGTGGTAGGCCATCCAGTCCTGATGGTCCAAGAGCACAAAATGACTGAACGGTTCCCGGCTTTGCCGAAGCAGGTCGGCCACCGAGCAAGTGTGCAAATGGAGCTGACCAATCCGGGCTTGCAGCAGCGCAAAATTCTCTTCCCGCAAATAATTGGGACAGCATTCGCGCGTGTAGCTGCCGGTGAGATACACCCGCCAGAAATAATTGTCCTTCATCGGAATCTCGGTGAAGACATGCCGCAACTTGTCCTTGATGAAGCCCAGCATCGCCCCCGGATAACGTTCGTCGATCAGGCGGGATTGGGCGCGCGGCACCCCGATCATGGCCATGACCAGCGGACTCCGGATGATCATCCGACAGGCCCAATTCCACACTGCCGGCTCCAACTGGGTGTAGATGCGCTGCTGTTCGGCCAAATCCTCGGCCGCCAGCAATTCCTGGAGCAGGTGGCGGATCTTCCGGTTGGCAAACATTAGCGAGCGCACCACCCAGGCCACATCACCGGACGCGCCATGAAAATAGAACGACCCTTTGATGGGCATCTTCCGGAAATAATGCGCCTTGCTCCGCCAGAAGCGGCGGGCGTACTCGGGCAATTCGGCCTGGATGGTTTTGTACAACTTGGAAAAATTGCCGTGCACACCGTTGCCAAACAGCGCGTAAAGATCATCAAACGCCCCCAGCTTGATCAGATGCGCCTTGAGCGCCAGCACCGCATTCTGCCGGGAGTTCAAATCCACGGCATGAATCTCCTGCGGATCGTCCAGCAGGTAATCCAGCGCATTGCAACCCGCGCTGGTGATCATGGCGATCCGGCTGGTCCGCCCGATTTGCATGACCTTCCGGTCGAGCCGCGGATCCTCCCAGCAGGCGTTGTAAATCAGGCGATTCCCATGCATGCCCTTGAAACAAAGGTCATGCGCGTAGGTTCGCAGTCGGTCCAGCGGGGCCTTTTTCGGCATTGCCGGCGCTTTTGTGTTCATGCGGGAGTGGGGGTGGGAAACCGCGCCGCCGGCGAGGCTGGTAGCGGGAGCCGACGGATCGGGAGATTCCCGCCGTGGGGCACTGCTGGTCATGAATGACATTGCCGAAATCGTGAAAGGAGGAGCGGCGTGGGTCAAGTTACGTAGCGTTACAAACCGGTGGCAAAATGGTGAAATCCGGTCCCCGCTGAACGATTGACATCCCCTGCCCCCGGCGGTTTAATCCTTCCGGACCGCCTCACAACCCTATGAAACGACGCGAATTTCTCAAATCCTCCGTGGCCGCCGCCAGCGTGGGAACCCTGGCCTCCGCCCTGGAATCGCCGGCCGCGGAAAGCGCCGAAAGCGCCCCGCGCGAGTTTTACGAATTGCGGCTTTATCACCTCCGGCGCGGTCCCAAGCAGAAACTGTTCGATGATTTCTTTCGCGACGCCGCTCTCCCGGCGATGAATCGCGCCGGCATCGGACCCGTGGGTGTTTTCAGCGTGATGTACGGCCCGGACAGCCCTTCCATGTACGTCCTGCTGCCCCATAAATCCCTGGAATCATTCGCCACGGCCAATGAGCGCGTGCGCGCGGATGCGGAATACCAAAAGGCCGGTGCCGCGTTCATAAATTGCCCCGCCACCGATCCCGCCTATGTCCGCGTGGAAAGCTCGTTGCTACGCGCCTTCGCCGGTATTCCCAAGCTGGAGGTGCCGGCCGCCGCGGCTGGCAATAAGGCCCGCATCTTTGAACTGCGCACCTACGAGAACCACAGCAAACAGGCCAATCAAAAGAAGATCGAAATGTTCAATAACGGCGAAATCGCCATCTTCCGCCGGACCGGACTGCAGCCGGTGTTTTTCGGCGAGACGCTCATCGGCGCCAAGCTGCCGAACCTGACGTACATGCTCGCCTTCGAGAACATGGCCGCCCACGACAAGAATTGGGGTCAGTTCGGCGGGGATCCGGAGTGGAAAACCCTCAGCAGCACGCCCGGCTACACCGACCCGGAAATCGTCACCAATATCAGCAACGTTTTCCTGCGCCCAACGGCGTATTCCCAGATTTGACCCGGGCGGCGGGTGCATCCGCGCCGGGTTTTTTCAACCGTGCCAGGGGGCTGAAACCATGTTAGCATCAGTCCCATGGCCGGTTTGATTCCAGACGCCAAATTAGAGCAAATTCGCAATGCCAGCGACATCGTGGATGTCGTGGGCTCGTACCTCCCATTGAAGCGGGCGGGCACGAATTTTGTGGCGCTGTGCCCATTTCACAAGGAGAAATCACCGAGCTTCAACGTCAGCCCCCAGCGCCAGATTTTCCATTGCTTTGGCTGCCATAAAGGCGGCGATGTGTTCACGTTCGTCCGGGAATACGAAAACGTCTCGTTCATGGACGCGGTGCGTCGGTTGGCGGACCGGGCCAAGATCCCGCTTGAAATCGACCAGGATCCCAGCCAGAGCCAAAGCCGGCAGCTCAAGGATACCCTGCTGCATATTCATGAGCAGATCACCCAGCGCTGGCAAAATGCCCTGGCCAACGAAGCCTCCGGCCAGGCCGCGCGGGATTATCTGCTTCAACGCGGCGTCACTGCCGAGGCCGTGCAATTGTTCCGGCTGGGCAGCGCCCCGGAAGTCTGGGATGACACCGTAAACTGGGCCAAGAGCAAGGGCCACGATCTCGCGGTGATGGAACAGGCCGGGCTGATCCTGCGCAAGGAAGGCTCGGATCATTATTACGACCGCTTTCGCGGCCGCCTGATATTCCCCATCGCTGACGAGCAGGGTCGCGTGATCGGCTTCAGCGGCCGGGTGCTGGCCGCCGACCAAAAAACCGCCAAATACGTCAATTCCCCGGAAACGCCCATCTTCACCAAGGGCAAGGTGTTCTTCGGCCTCGACAAGTCCAAACGCGCCTTGCTGGACGCGCAATCGGCCATCGTCTGCGAGGGCCAGCTTGATCTCATCGCCAGTTACATGGCCGGCGTGCGCAACATCGTCGCCCCCCAGGGCACCGCCCTCACCGCCGATCACGCCCGCATCCTCAAGCGCTACGTGGAGGAAGTGGTCCTGTGTTTTGACGCCGACAACGCCGGACAAAATGCCACCGTCCGCTCCCTCGACAGCCTCCTGGCGGCGGGCCTGGCGGTCCGTGTCGCCGTGGTGCCGGCCCCGCATGATCCGGATAGCTTCATCAAGGCGTCCGGCGGCGGCGCTTTTCAGGAGGTGATTGCCAAGGCGGAGGGTTTCTTCGACTACTACTTGAACCGGTTGTGCGTCACCAACGACCTGAAGTCCGACCGCGGCCGGTTGACGGTGCTACACGCGATGGCGGAGGCAGTGCATAAGACTGGGAACGGGGTATTGATCGACACCTACGCGCAGAAAACCGCGTTGCGATTGGCGGTCTCCCCCGAATCCGTCCGCGCCGAATTCCGCAAGGTGGGACGCGCCAAACCCGTTTCGGCACTGGAGAACGAGCCGGAGGAGGCGCCGGAATCGGCTGCTCCATGGCCGCCCCCCTCGGTCGCGGAATATTGGCTGTTGAAAGTAATCTTCGTCCACGATGACACCGTGGCCTGGTTGCGGGCGCACCTCGATCCGGGTTGGGTGCCACATCCCGGTGTGCGCGAAATTATTATCACCCGCATGACCGTTTTGGGTGATGCCGAATGGCAAGGGGTGGGGCCCTTCCTGGAAGGCATCCCTTCCGCCGCAGCCCGCAGCCTCATCACCGAGGTCACCACCCAGGCGCGTCCGATCCCGAATCCGACACAGCAACTCGCGGACATCGTCCTGCGTTTACGCAACCAATTCATCGACCGCCAGATCACGGAAATCACCCGACGCTCCGCCGAACCCGAACTGACCGACGAAACCCGGCTGGAACTGCTGCACGAGCAACAAGCCCTGCGCCAACTCAAGCGCCAGCCTCTCGCCCCCCTGCACGGCACGGAGGAGGAAGAACCTTTTTAGGCGATTGCGGCTACAGGCCAACCCGGGAACCAACGCCCCTCACCCCTGCCCGCTCCTCAAATACCCCTGCGTCGGCAAGAAGCCGTGCCGGGAAAGGGCGGCCCGGGTCTGTTCCATCACTTTCCGCGGCAGACACGCGCCCGCATGTAGCCGCGGAAACGGCAATTCCATCGCCGCCGGACCGTGGGCAAAAAAGTGGTCGATCGCTTTGTTGGCATTCGCAAACGCATTCCCGCAGGGCAACCCACCTACCAACTGGAAGACCTCCGCGATGACCGCCGTGAGCCGGACGGAAAGCGCCTCGGCATCGGCCCGTCTCCCGGCGCGGAGATCCGCCATGATTTGTTGCAATTCCCGGGCGAAACAATTGGCCGCGCTGAGCAGAAAGCCATCGTAGGGTCCGCCCGCGGCATTCAGCCAGCGCGCATAATCCCCCTCCGCGCCCCGCACCGTAAACACCCCACCGAGGCTGCGTTCCGAAAGCACTACCCGGTCCTTGCCACTGGTGTCCTTGAACAGAATGAAATTGCTGAAACCCGCCGCCAGTTCCGCGAGCACTTCAGGACTGATTTCGTTCTCGGTCACCTGCGGCAATTGGTAAATCGCCGTCGGAAACCCAAGTTCCAAAATGGCCACCAACCCAGCCCGGATCTGGGACTGCGTCAAATCCCGCCCCGCTGGAGCGCACACGGTAAAACCGCAAACCCCAGCCTCATGTAGTGCCGCCGCTGGCTCCGCCTGCCCGGTGCGGGCCTGGACCCGGTCCACCACCGCACGGATCGTGGACACCGCAGACTCCGCGTCCCGGCGCAACGCCCCCACCAGCAAGTGCAGTCCGAGTCGGGCAGCTTCGGCAAACGCGATTTCCCGCAGTTGCTCCAGTTCGGGTTCGGTCAATTCCCAGCCATCCCCGGTCGAACCGGGAATCAACAGACCGCGAACCGCCGGCGCCAAATGACGCCAATGGGCAGCGATTCGCTCAGCGTCAATCGCCCCCTCCGCGGTATAATGGGTCACCGCCGGACACCACAGGGCGGGCACGCCGCTGGGAAATAATTCCCGGAGCCGCGCCGCGCGTTCCGCTGTAATGGGAGTTGGGTTGGTCATGGTGCGGGCATTCTGTAGCCAAATTGGCCCAAAGTGCCAAATCAATGTTGCGCCGGAACGCTAACTTCAATTGTCTGAAAACCCCCAGGCGAAAGCGGTACGCCCCGGACAGGGGCATCGCAACCCGCCACTCTCCTTGAATAAATTGATCAATCGGATTAATTTGCTATCTATGAAAACGGCCCGCCCCGTATCCGTTGCTCTCGCCCAGACTCGCGCTTGGGCAGATACCCATTAGGCCGGTTCACCCGAATGCGCCTTCTGCTCCCACTCGCAGTGTTCTTCGGTTCGCTCATCCTCACGACCATTGCTTGCACCTTGGGTTGGGAGATACTCGTCAAGAGCCACCTTTACAATTGCACCGACGATTTCCCGCTCGACTATTGGAAGCCTGGCCAGTGGGTTCACCATCCCGTTGTTGTACCGCACGTCACCAAGGGTCGTTCCATGAGCGAGCCGGATACCATCAAGCGGGGTTGGAGTGTTTCCGGTTTATGGAGGTTGTGGCTATCCCTGGTGGCCGGTTCACTGGCGATCAGCGTCTTTCTGACCTCGTTGACGTGGAGCATGAGCCGAGGGCTCAAGCATTTGATTTTCCGCACCCAAGCTACCTGAATTATGGAATCGAACGAAAAACAAATTTGGTTTCCCGCCAAACGCTACGGTTGGGGCTGGGGTTTGCCCTGCGCGTGGCAGGGTTGGGTCACCCTGCTAATTTGGCTGGCATTGTTGGGTGGCGGAGCCGCGCTCCTGCTCCCGAGCGGGCATTTCGGCGTTTGGATCACCCTGGTAATGATCCTGACGGTCGCTCTTATTGTAGTTTGCCTATTAAAAGGCGAAACCCCGCGCTGGCGGTGGGGGAAGGACTGAGCCCATAAACGGCGCTCCCCACTCTCGATGTCACTCGAAACCTTCAAAATCCGCTGGCCGAGAAATGTACCCGGCCGCTTCTACGTCGATGCCACTTGCCTGGATTGCGACCTGTGCCGAGCACTGGCCCCCGGGGTATTCGTGCGGGACGAGGAGCACGGTAACTCTTATGTGGGCCGCCAACCCGAGACCCCGGAGGAGGTTTCCGGATGTCTGGAGGCGGTCGCAGGTTGTCCACAGGAGGAGGTTCACGACGATGGTTTGCAGTTCGATTGGCAGGCGATTCCTCCGGTCGTTCCATGGTTCCAGCCTCCGTCGAAAAACGCATGAAAATCTGCTCCCGCGAAATTGGCCACCTGAAGCGTGCGGTGGCGGTAGACCGCCCTCCCTGGAATGGGAATGAGTCGACGGGCCGGACTCAGCTGTCCGATTGAGGTCTAAAAAATCCTTCCGTTTTTCGGGCCGATGGGGTTCCATACTCCCCCTATGACTAAAAAGCACTTTTTGAAATTGTTGGCGCTGGCCGTTTTGGCGACCGGCGGAATGGTGACGTCTACCCGCGCAGCGGATGGGGACAAGAAGCTGGCCGACGGCGTTTACGCCGAAATGGATACCACCAAAGGCAAGATTCTCCTCCAATTGGAGTTTGAGAAGACCCCGCTCACGGTGGCCAATTTCGTCGGCCTCGCCGAAGGCACCAAGTTTTATTCCAAGGACGGCAGCGCGCCCGTCAAGCAAACCGCGCCCTTCTACGACGGGATCAAGTTCCATCGCGTGATCGCGGATTTCATGATTCAAGGCGGCGATCCCCTCGGCGTGGGCCGCGGCGGTCCCGGTTATCAATTCCGCAACGAGATTGATCCCACCCTCCGCCACGACAAGCCCGGCATTTTCTCCATGGCGAACGCCGGTCCTGACACCAACGGCAGCCAATTTTTCATCACGCACAAGGACACCCCCTGGCTCGATGGCAAACACACTGTGTTTGGTCACGTCGTGGAAGGCCAGGACGTGGTGAACAAGATCGCCATCGGCGATTCGATCAAGACGGTCAAGATCCTGCGCATCGGCGACAAAGCCAAGGCGTTCAAGGGTGACCAGGCTGATTTCGAAAAGTTCTCGAAGAAGTCCTAAGGGAACCAGTTCCTTAACCATCTCCTTTTTGCACGACGCGCGGCTTTGCCGCGCGTTCTTTTTTTACCTGCCTCACCCGCCCGGCCCCGAGAGTCCGATTCACTTGGTCCCGTAGCGATTGATCAGCCACTGCATCGCCGGCACCTCCCCCAGGGACTTCATGCGATCAAAGTAAACCCCCAGTTCCGGCTCCGAAAGGTTCGGCTGAATGGCCGTGGCTTGTTGCGTCAGGGCTTTCAGCTCGGCCCGTTGCTGGGTCAGGGCGGCGAGGCGGTCCTGCGCGGTCTGGCCATTGTCCCCCAAAGGGGCGGCCGGATCCATTGCCGAAAGCCCCATCCGCTCCACCGCAATTCCCACCAGGGTCGCAATCAGGGTCTGTTGCTGGGGCGCCGCCAATTGATGTCCGAGGCTGGCCTCCATGGCGAGAGCGGCCTGCGCGCTCGCGGCATCCCCTTCTTGCAGCGAACTCTTGGCAGTTTCCCCCAGGCTCACGCCCAATTGCTTCAACCCGGCCAGATGCGGCAGCAGCAGATTCTCGGCGCCGATGAGTTTGGCTTCGGTGGGAGAGTAGCCGGCGGAGGCATAGGCCTCCTCGGCATTTTGCATGAAATCCGCGGAATAATCCGTCCACCGGGCATTGGGCCCCGCCGCCGCCATTTGTTGCAAACCCGCAGCGCGGTTGCCTGCTTTGAAATCGTCTAGCGCGAGCAGGTAGGTCGGCAACGCGTTGTTGGGATCGGATTTTTGGAAGGTCTCGAGCCAATGCCGTCGCTCCTCCGGCGGGGCGCCATTCCGGAACACCGCGGCAAAATCCACCCGGGGATCATTGGGAAACCGGTCCATGGCCTCCTGCAAATACTTCGGATCGCCGGTGGTGCGCCCGGCCGCCAGCAAACTCGCCGCGCTGCGATGGTTCGCCGCCAGAAACGGCTCAATTTGCTCCGCCGTCAATTTGGGCACTTCCTCCCCTTTGAGCAGACGAGCCAGCAAATTCGTTCCTTTTTCGGTCGGGGTCGGGGTTTCCGCCATTGCCGGTTCCACCGGCAGGGCGGCCGCCGGCCGGACGGGGTGATGCGCCACCGGGACGGCAGGCGGCGGTACCGGCGCCGACTCAGCGGCAGGCGTCGGGGATTGGTGGACGCCCACCCAGACCAGCAGCCCAATCGCCCCGAAGCCGGCGGTCATAAGGATGGGAAAGGTGGCGCGCATAGATTTGTCGTTCTTACGGGGATTTGGAACCTCCCGACCCGATTTCCTCACGCCGGAAATTGCCAGCGCCAACCATGCACCTCCACCGCTGGCGCCCGCACCGCCACGGCCGCCGGGAAACCCGCCGCCGGGGCCAGCGCCTGCAGGCTCCATTCTTGGGCGGCGACCGGATCGCCGAACAGGCTCAATAGCCGGGCCGGCTCGCCGGGAGCCAGGGAAACCTCCACGCCCTCCAACCCGCCGCCAATCCCAGTGCCAGTGGCTTTGAGCCAGGCCTCCTTGCGCGTCCACAAATTAAAGAATCCCACCGGAACCTCCACTTCCGGCAACGCCGCCAAAGCAGCCTGTTCGCATTCGGAAAAGAACCGCCGGGCAATTCCCAGCATTTCCCGAATCGGACGCACCTGTTCCACATCCACCCCCACCTCGCCCAGTCGCGTGACCGCCAGCAACGCCAGACCGTGGGAATGGGAAAGATTGAAATGCCAATAGGCCGGATGTTTACCGGGAGCCAGATACGGTTTGCCGAGAGGTCCGTACGCGAGGACCAGTTCCGCCGGGTGCATCCCCAGCATCCGGCCCAGCACCAACCGGGTCACCCCCCGCCCCACCGCGTAGCCCGTTTGATCGCGTTCGAAACGAAACCGTGCCGCCAGGGTAAGTTCCTCCGGGGAAAGCACCGCCCGGCAGGCCTCCAGCACGGAGGGGTATTGGGCCAAAGGGAAGGCGAAAACGTGGACTTCCCGTCCCTCCGGGTGCAGGTTGGCCGGTGCGATGGGCCAATGGATGTCGATGACGTTCATTTTCGCTGATCGATGTTTAAATGGCCAAGCTCAGCTTCGGGCATTTGTAAAAATCGCCCGCACTTCGGCTTTTACTTGTTCTTCCGACCAGTCTGGGTGCCGCTGCCGGACGCCGGCTGCGGTGAGCTTACGGACTGACCAATAGAGTTGCTCCGCTAATTGAAGGCGCTGCCCACCCGTCATGGCGCGCAAAATGGCAAGCTGCTCGGGACTGGCTTGTTCGTCGCTCAGCATGAATTCATGATGCCAAGCGAGGAACTGCCAGGCAAGCGGCTCGACGGGTTGGCCCCGCCGACCGCATTTGCTTGATCACTGTTGAGCAGCCGACTTCCGGCCTAACCCAGCAAACTACGGGCCTTGGCCAGCGCTTCGTCCAGCTTGGCCGCATCCTTGCCGCCGCCGCGTGCGTTGTCGGGTTTGCCGCCGCCTTTGCCACCCACGATCGGCGCGATGGTCTGGATGATCTTGCCGGCTTGAAAACGCGCGGTGTATTCGGGCGAAACGGAGGCGACGATCGCCACCGCGCCATTCGCCACGCCACCCAGCACGAGCACGCCCTGAAACCGCCCTTTGAGCGAATCGGCCACCACCTGGAGGAAATCCCCGTCCACGGCCCCGAGATGATGAATGATGGCCGGCGTTCCGTTGATCGGGTGCGCCTGCTCCAGCAGGGTACTGGCGACGTTCGAAGCTTCGCGTTGTTGCGCGGACTTCAGCGCCCGTTCCAAATCCCGCTGGTGGGCCAGCAAGGCGTCCACTTTCTTCTCGAGTTCGCCGACGGGGGAGTTCAGTTTGCCAGCAATTGTCTTGATCAATTGCAAGTCCCCGGTCGCATGCCGGTAAGCCTCCAGACCCGCCACCGCCTCGATACGCCGGACGCCCGCCGCGATGGCGCTCTCACCCACAATGCGAAACAATCCAATTT
The DNA here is from genome assembly GCA_903918755.1 of uncultured Pedosphaera sp. GTDB lineage: Bacteria > Verrucomicrobiota > Verrucomicrobiia > Limisphaerales > Pedosphaeraceae > CAIXFN01. The sequence continues at coordinate 20,236 of CAIXFN010000049.1, read as the reverse complement.
CGCCCGTCGCCCGCGTATGCGTGCCCCCGCAAAGCTCCATGGAATAACCATTCAGACCGCCCGTCGCGCCGCCGATCTGAACCACCCGCACCCGGTCCCCGTATTTGTCACCGAAGAGTTGCATCACATCCTTGCGGTGCTTGACCTCGGAATGCGGGACTTCCGTCCAGGAAACCCCGGCGTTTTCCACGATGCGTTCATTGACCAATTTCTCAACATCGTGAACCTGCGCTGCCGTCAAAGCGGCGGCGTTGAAATCGAAGGTCAGTTTGTCCGGTCCCACGATCGAACCCTTCTGGGTAGCCTCGTGACTCACCACCTCGTGCAAAGCCCAGTGGAGCAAATGCGTGACCGTATGGTGCCGCTGGATGGCCTGGCGGCGCGCCGCCTCCACCGTGAGGGTGACCGTGGACCCCACCTCCGGAGCATCACCGCCTTCCACGAAGTGCAGCCAGGTGTTGCCGCTCTTCTGGGTATTGGCCACGCGCCAAAGCTGTCCGCCCCCGCTCAATTCCCCGGTGTCACCCACCTGGCCGCCCATCTCGGCATAGCAGGAAGAGGTGTCCAGGATGACTGCCGTCTTGTCCTTAAGGCTGACCACTTCGACCACTTGGGCGGCGGTTTCCAGCACGTCGAAACCGATGAACTTCGTCGGGGTCGTGGACTCGATTTGGGAGAGGGAAATGACTTCCCTCGTTTGCCCGGCACGCGACTGTGCCCGTTGGGCTTCCATCAGCTTCTCGAAGCCGGCTTTGTCCACCGCCAACCCCCGCTCCCGGGCCATCAATTCCGTAAGGTCCAGGGGAAAGCCGTAGGTATCGTAAAGCTTGAAGACGAAGGCGCCCCCCAGGGCGGAAAGCCCCGTCGGGGCACTATCGGCAGTCACCCCGCGGGATTTGAGTTCCTGCTCGAAGAGTTGGATACCGTTGTCCAGCGTCTTGTTGAATGCCACTTCCTCGCGCTGGATCACTTCCTGCACGTAACTCTTGCGGGTGCGAATCTCCGGGAAAACATCGCCCATGGTGTCGGCCAGCACGTCCACCAGTTTGAAGAAGAAGGGTTCGTGGAATCCGAGCGTGCGACCATACCGGACCGCCCGGCGCAGGATGCGCCGGAGGACGTAGTTGCGATCTGTGTTGCCGGGTTGGATGCCGTCGGCAATGGCGAAGCTCAGGGTGCGGATATGGTCGGCAATGACGCGGAAGGCTACGTCCACCTTTTCCTGCTCATTGTCCCCCGTGGAACCGGAGGGTGGCAGCGTGGAACCATACCGCCGGCCGCTCATTTTTTCCAACCGGTCGAAGATCGGGCGGAAAATGTCCGTCTCGTAGTTGGAAATGATGCCGGTGAAATCGGTAAACTTCTTCGTGCATTGGATGATGCTCGAGACGCGCTCAAAGCCCATCCCGGTATCCACATGCCGGGCCGGTAGGGGGGAAAAAGTGCCATCGGGGTTGGCGTTGAATTGGATGAAAACGAGGTTCCAGATTTCAATACACTCCGCGCTGCCTTTGTTCACGAGGGCGCCCCGGGTGTCGCCTTGGGGCGTCAGATCCACATGCAACTCCGAGCAGGGACCGCACGGACCGGTCTCACCCATCATCCAGAAATTGTCCTTTTTGTTGCCGTTGACGATATGGACCTTGGGATCCAAACCGGCTGCGGTGAATTTGGCCGCCCAAAAATCATAGGCTTGCTGGTCGAACTCGCTGGGATCGCCCTTGGATTTGTCCGGCGAATATACCGTGGCGTAAAGCCGGTTCTTGGGAAAACGCCAGACTTCCGTGATCAATTCCCACGCCCAGTCGATGGCCTCCGGCTTGAAATAATCGCCAAAGCTCCAGTTCCCGAGCATTTCGAAAAAAGTGTGGTGATACGTGTCGAGGCCGACATCATCCAAATCGTTGTGTTTGCCCCCGGCCCGGATGCACTTCTGGGTGTCCGCGGCGCGCGGCGGCGTATAAGGGCATTTCACCTGTCCCAGAAAGATCGGCACGAACTGGTTCATCCCCGCGTTCGTGAAAAGCAGGTTCGGGGAATCCGGCATCAGGCTCGAGGAGGGCACGATGGAATGCTGCTTCGATTTGAAAAAATCGAGGAACGATTGGCGAATGTCGCTGCTGGTCATGGTATCCGGTTTCAGTTTTTTAACGGCTATGTCGGTCAATCTGCAAAATTTACGAGCCGGGGAGGATAGTCAAAACCGGGCGGGAAAGCGAGGGGAAGTTTTTCCACCCAAAATGCCCTCGGCGGACGGAAATCCAGAGGGGCAGCCGAAGTGCGTTTCCGGCCGCACCGGAGACTTTCCAAAACCGTTAATGGTTTGTTGAAACTTTTCGGCCTCCCGTGGGTATTGTCCGTAACAGGAGATGAACCTCCTGGGAACATTTAACCAAATAATTCAAAGTTTATGAAACGCTTCTTCCGCCCCTTGATCCCGGCCACCTTGCTGGCCGTCGTCCTCGCCGCCAATGTCCAGGCCAAGTCACCCCCCACCGGAGTGGTGAATTTCGGCCGCTTCACCCCGCCCGCCGCGCACGGCGAGTTTGTGGAGGTAAACATCAACAGCAACCTCATTGCCATGGCCATCCGCTTGGGCAAGGACAGCGAACCCGAACTGGCCGACCTGCTCCGCGGTCTGGAGGGCATCCATGTCAACGTCATCGGCCTGGATGACACGAACCGGTCCGACGTCCTGGCCCGGGTGCAGACCATCCGCGCGGATCTGGACGCCAGAGGCTGGAGCCGGGTGGTCACGGTCCAGCAGAAGGACCAGGATATCGGGGTCTATATCCGGACCCGGGGGGATGAATCGGTCATGGGCGTGGCCGTCACGGTGATCAGCGAGAACAAACAAGCGGTGCTGATCAATGTGGTGGGCGACATCAAGCTGGAAAAACTGGCCGCCATTGGCGAACGATTCAATATCGAACCCCTCAAGAAAATCGGCTTCGTGGCGACCAAAAAATCCTGACCCCGCTGACCCGTCCGGCGGGTGTGGCAGTGGTGCAACCACCCTGCCACACCCGGCACCGGGTCGCACCATTCCGCAACCATCCAGCCACTTCTGTTTATGAACGTTCCACCTGTCATACCCACTCCCCCGGAACCGCCGACCCGGGGTCCCAACATCCTGCTGACAATTTTGGGACTGGCCTTTCTATTGGTGATCCTGGTGACCGGACTGGTTGCCTATGGCGTTATGAGTTACGTGCGGTTGGGAGCGGAGGCTCGCGCCTTGCGCAACAGTTTCACCCAGACGGCGCACGGCGATTGGCATAAGCGCTTGGAAATCAACGTCGGCGGATTCACCACTGGACTGGCGCGCGCCGGACTCGGGTTCGCCCCAATCGATGGGGACGTCCGTGCCGCCCTCGGAGGAATGCGGTCCGGTCAGGTCGGGATCTATGAATTGGATGCCGGCGCCAACCCGGATTCTGCCAAGGCTTTCGCGGCGGCGGACGACGCCATGTATCAACGCGGCTGGAGCCGGTTGGCGGTGGTTTCCCGGCAGGACACTTTGGTCACGGTTTACGTTCCTCTCGCGCTGAAGGCCGGGGATGAACTGTCCGCCTGCTTCGTAGTGCTCCACGACCGGCAATTGGTGTTGGGATCGGTGCGGGGCGATCTGGCGCCATTGCTGCAACTGGCCCAAAATCATGCGCCCGACCGGGAGAACCGGTTAAACCATGTGCATCTGGCGGTGGTCACGGAGGCCGGGGCGACCACTTTGCGCTAAGGCGCAGATTCCGGCAGTGCATCCGGTTGCCGGGCATCGCAGGGTGCCCGGCAACCGCGCCGTTTACAGTTCCGCCAGGACTTCCGCCACGTGCTCCTCGGGCTTAACCTTGGGCCAGATTTTCTTGATCTTGCCTTTGGGGTCGATGAGGAACGTAACCCGGTTGGTCCCCAGGTATTTGCGCCCCATGAAGGTCTTCTCCCCCCAGACGCCGTAGGCATTGACAATCTGCTTGTCCTCGTCGGCCAGGAGGGTGAACGGGAGTTTAAATTTCTCCACGAACTTGTCGTGGGATTTCACGGGATCCGTGCTGACCCCTAACACCACGGCCCCCTTGGCTTTGAGCGCCGCAAAATGATCGCGGAAGGAACAGGCTTCCTTCGTGCATCCCGGGGTGTCGTCCTTGGGATAGAAGTACAGGATCACGTTCTGCCCGAGGTAATCCGCCAGGGAGATGCGGCCACCGCCATTGGTGGCCACCGTGAACGCCGGCGCGGGGTCACCCGCCTTGAGTTTTAGTTCGAGTTCTTTTGCCATAAAGCGAGGCAATTTGCGTCAGGAAACCGCCCGGCGCAAATGATTTTCCCGGGTGGCGGCGGTTGACTTGGCCGGGGTGTCTGTTAGCGTTGGGTGCGTGGTGAACACATGGCTGACCAGGCTGCGATCCGGTTTGCTGGAACTGCGGGAGTTTCTGGATGAAAAAGGAATCGGCGCGGCCAATCGCGAGTTTTCGCGGCTCTACCGGTTCGCCCATTTCTGGTTGCGGGTCGCCAAAAGTTTTTCCAGTAACCGCTGTCCGATCCGCGCATCCGCCCTGGCCTATACCAGCCTCCTCGCCCTCATCCCCATGCTAGCGGTGGCCTTCAGCGTTTCGACCGGGCTTCTCAAACAGGACGGCGAAAAGAAGATTTACAGCATCATCGAGAAGGTGGTCGAGACCATCACGCCCCCGGCCGTCCTCAGCACCAATGCCAACGCGGAAATCGTGGGGGTGGTCGCCACCGCCAGAACAGCCGCCCCGGCCGCCGCCGGCACCAACACCGATCGTGCCGCCGCTGGGGCCACGAACCTTACCTCCATTGCGGCCACGACGGAAGACGCGGCGGATCGTGGGGTTGATTTTCGCCGGCAAGTGGCGCGCACCATCAACGAATTGATCCAGCATTCCAGCAGTGGCACCCTGGGGCTGACGGGGATGCTCCTACTGATCGTAGCCGCCGTTTCGATGCTGAGCCGCATCGAGGAGACCTTTAACGACATCTGGGGCGTGGCGCAGGGCCGTGGCTGGTTCACCCGGATTGTGCAATACTGGGCCGTGGTCACCTTGTTGCCGGTGCTCCTCGCCGTGGGCTTGGGCCTGGCCGGGGCCCGCGATGTCGAAAATACCAAGGCGATGTTGCACGCGATGCCCGTGATCGGCGCCATAGTCTTCCAATTATTGCCGGTGGCGGTGTTGTGTGTTTCCTTCGCCGTCTTTTATGTGCTGATTCCAAATACCAAAGTTCGGTGGGATGCCGCCATTGTGGGCGGTCTCGTCGGCGGGGTGCTCTGGCATCTGAACAATCGGATCAGTGTGCTGTACGTTTCGCAGGTGGTGACCAACAGCAAGATTTACGGCAGCCTGGGCATAATCCCCGTATTAATGTTGGGGTTGTATTTTTCCTGGCTGATCCTGCTTTTCGGCGCCCAGGTCGCTTATGCGTACCAGAATCGCGTCGCCTATTTGCAGGAAAAGCAATGCGAAACCGTCAATCAGCGCGGACGGGAATTCATCGCCTTGCGGATCATGGCCTGCGTCGGACAGCGGTTTCTCCTGGGGGAGCGACCGGCAACCATCCCGGAAATCTCCGGCCAGCTCGCGGTCCCCACCGCCCTGCTGCAACAATTGATGCAGGTGCTGATTGCGTCCCAATTGGTGGTGGAAGTGGCGGGCAAGGAAGCGGCGTTTGCCCCGGCGCGTTCGCTCGATGCCATCACCTGCCACGATATCCTCCGCGCTTTGCGCGCCGGCCAGGGCCAGGAGATGGCGACGAGCGACGAACCGGCGCGCGCCGAAATCTACGGCGAATTTCAACGCATCCTGGAAGCGGAACGGCAGGCCGCCTCTTCCGTCACGGTGCTGGCGATGGCGCAATGCAAGGTCCCGGCGGTGGCGGCGGTCAGCGACGCGCCGCGGGCGTTGGAAAACCAGAAGGAATTATGATCATCGGCATACCCAAAGAAATCAAAGATCACGAATACCGGGTGGCATTGCTGCCCTCGGCCGCTTATCAACTTATCAAACGCGGTCACCAGGTTTTGGTGGGGCGCAACGCCGGCGTGGGCGCCGGCTATCCGGATGCCGATTACGAACAGGCCGGAGCGGAAATCGTTCCGGATCACCGCGCCCTTTTTGAGCGGGCGGATTTGATCGTCAAGGTCAAGGAGCCGCAGCCCTCTGAATATCCACTCCTGCGCCCCGGCCAGCTGCTGTTTACCTACCTGCATCTGGCCGCGAGTCGCTCCCTCACGGATGCCCTGCTGGCCTCCGGGGTCACCGGGCTGGCCTATGAGACCATCGAGGTCAATCGCCGGCTGCCACTGTTGGAACCGATGAGTGAAATCGCCGGGCGCATGTCCGTGCTGGTCGGCGGCTTTTACCTCGCCAAACATAACGGCGGCAGCGGCGTTTTGCTCGGCGGCGTGCCGGGCGTCCTGCCCGGCCGGGTCGTCGTTCTCGGGGGCGGCGCTTCCGGCATCAATGCCGCCCGCATGGCCACCGGGCTGGGGGCGGATGTGACCATTCTGGAAGTGGATCTGGAACGGATGCGCTTCCTGGACATCACCCTGCACACCGCCCACACGCTGTTTTCCAGCGAGGCGCACCTCATGGAACAACTCCCCAATGTCGACCTGCTCATCGGGGCCGTATTGGTGCCGGGAGCGAAGGCGCCCAAGTTGATCAACCGGGAGATGCTTCGCCGCATGCGCCCCGGCAGTGTCCTGGTGGACATCGCCATCGACCAGGGCGGTTGCGCGGAAACCTCGCGGGCGACCACTCACCAAAACCCAGTGTATGTGGAGGAAGGGGTGATTCATTATTGCGTCGCCAACATGCCGGGCGCGTATGCTCGCACGGCCACCCAGGCGCTGACGAACGTCACTTATCGTTACATCGAATTGTTGGCGGACCTTGGATTGGCCGAGGCGTGCCAGAAGCAACCGGCCCTGATCGGCGGAATCAATGTCATGGGCGGTCAAGTCAGTCATCGCGCCGTAGCCGAAGCGCACGGCTTGCCTTGGCAGGCCCCCGTGCTATCCTGATTTCGAAGCCTGAACTCAACTCCCAATCCATATGCCCAATCCTGTAAAGCCCATACCGGACGGCTTTCACACCGTCACCCCATATCTCATCATCCGCAACGCCGCCGCCGCGCTGGATTTTTATCAGCGGGCTTTTGGCGCCGTGGAACTCTACCGACTCGCGATGCCCGATGGCAAAATTGGCCATGCGCTCATGAAAATTGGCGATTCCATGGTCATGCTGGCGGATGAATCGCCGACGATGGGCGCCCGCGGACCGGAGACCATCGGCGGCTCGGCGGTTTGCCTCTGTCTTTATGTGCCGGATGTGGACGCCTTGACTGCTCAAGCGGAAGCCGCCGGGGCCAAAATCCTCCGTCCCCTGGCCAACCAATTTTACGGCGAGCGGTCCTGCTATCTGGCGGATCCCTTCGGCCATCTATGGAACCTGGCGACGCATATCGAAGATGTGTCCTCCGAGGAGATCACCCGCCGCGCCGCGGCCGGTCCGGGGGCCAAGCCCGAAGCAGCAACGCAGTGAAAGCCCTCCGCGCTCTAGTTTTGGTTTTGGTCACGGCGGGCTGGGTGAGTTGGTCCGGGTGCGTCCTGCTCGGCTACCCGCCGCGCAACGTGCCCAACACGTTCCTTCCCGAGGACCATGCCCCGAGCATGGGTGCCTTGCCGCCAAACGACTCCCTCTCCTACGTGGCCGAGTCGCGCCGGAACGGACAGCTCCTTGCCACCATTGAAGTGGACACCACCGGAGTGCCGGATCTGGCCGGCTGGGGCCACCAGGCGGCGGACGATTGCGCCAAGTGGTATCCCCGGATTGCCGACCTCCTCGGCATCACGAACCAGTTGACCAACCGGACGATTCGGCTCTGGTTTCACCCACGAGGGGGCGTGGCCAATACCGATCCGAGCACGGGTTTGATCAGCATCTCGCAGGCCTACATTCATAGCCACCCGCTTGATCGCGGGCTGATGATTCATGAACTCGTCCACACTCTCCAATCCTACGAACCGCCCGGCCCGACCGGCCACCACTCCTGGTTGACCGAAGGCATCGCGGATTATGTCCGGTATGGTTATTACGAACCCGACAGCCCCCTTCCCCGTTACTTTACGGGGGCCAGCTACGAAGATTCATACAAAACCACCGCCACCTTCCTTCGCTGGGTGGCGCAACGTTATGACCGCGACGTGGTAAAGCAGCTCAACCTGGCCCTGCGGGCCGGCACCTTTGGGAAGCCAACCTTCCAAAACATCACCGGAAAACCCCTCGACGATCTCTGGGCGGAATTCGCCACCGCCTGGCACGACAAAAAACTGGCGTTACCAAAGACGGAAGGACCCTGAAAACGCGCGGGGCAGCCCGCCATCCCTCAGGCTTTGGCGCCATTTCCACCGGCCACGGGGTCGCCCGCGCGGACGGCGGGCACCTGAAGTCGAATGCGCTCATGGCGCTCGATCTGCACGACATTGGAATTGTGCACAATAATCTCCACCGAGCCATATTCCAACCCCCGAACGGCCCGGGCAATGGACCGGGCCACATCCTCCGGTAAGGGATTGGGTTCACCAGCGTGTTTAGGATTAGACATAGGTTCTGAACAATATCTACAGTTACTCTACCGATTTACATGAGTTTAGTCAACAAAGTTTTTCCCCTGTTAGGAATCCGGGTCAGGGGAGGATCGGTTCGCTGGCCGGGATGACATCAAACCGGACCAAAAACCGCCCGGGAAAATCCTTGGGCGGTGGGCGCGTGATTGTTTTCGTGGTGGCCAGCGCCTGGCGAACCGAGTCATCCCAGCGCTGATTTCCGGAGCCCTTTTTCCAATTGTAGCTGGTGAGTTTCCCCTGCCCGTCCACCAGCACCTCCACCTCGGCGGTAAAATCCTCGTCCACCATTTGCGCGGGTCGCTCCCAATGGGAACGCAACGAGTATTCCACCAGGGTTTTGTAATAGGCGACCGCTGCGTTCGTGGAAGTGGCGACGGGCTTGGCTCCTTCGGAGAAAACGAAATCGGCGGGCGCGTTGGGAGCCGGGGCCACCGGCGCGGGCGAACCACCCGAATTTTGGGGGACCGCCGCGACGGGCGGCGGCGCGGTTACCGCGAGGGCCGGGACCGGGGCACTGGGTTGAAGTTCCTCCGCGCGCGGCGGCTCGATGACCGGCGGCGGCGGTGGTGGCTCTGGCGGCTTTTCCTTGGGAACAATGGCGACCGTGAGTTCCTTCAACCGCGCTCCCAGCACCCCCTCATGCGCGGCCCAGAAGAACAGGAAGAATGCGATGACGGAATGGAACGCGACGGAAATCGCCAGATCAGTCCGGGCGGAATCCCGGCGCGGCCGTTGTGAGTCTTCCCGCATCGCGCTTCTTTATTTCGCGGGGCCGGTGGGTTCCGTGGCCAGCCCCACTTTGGTGACGTTGGCCTGTTGGAGCACATCCAACACATTCACAATATTTTGATACTGGATCTTGCTGTCCCCCCGCACCACCACGCTCAAATCCGGATCATCCGTGCGCAGCTGCACCAGCAATTGCTGCAGCGCGATCAAATCCACCTCCTTGAGATTGAGGTAAATCTTGCCCGCGCCGTCCACCGTCACGTAATTGGGTTTCCGCGGGGCATCCTTGGGGCGCGAGGTGGCGCTCGGCAGATTCAAATCCAGATCGTTGACCATGGGGGTGGTCGTGATGATGAAAATCACCAGCAAAACGAACGCCAGATCGAGCAGCGGCGTGATGTTGAGCTCGTTTAACGATTGGTGATGCGACTGGGAATACTTTTTCATGCGGCTTCCGCCACCTCCCGGCCCCGGACCGGGGCCCGCCCCAAGGCATCCGCCAATTCATCCGCCAGCGCGCGGTTGTCCACGTATTGGTGCTCGATCTGCGTGGCGAATTCCGAGGTGAAGTTGTCCAGTTCCTGGGTAATGGCGCGAATCGAAGTGACCATGAAGTTGTAGGCAAACATGGCGGGAATCGCGACCATCAAGCCGATGACTGTGGCGATCAAAGCGCCCGCGACCCCGGGGGCCATCGCCGTGAGGCTGGCCTGGTTGGCCCGCGCCACGCCGGAAAAGGTTTCCATGACGCCCCAGACAGTGCCCAGCAAGCCGATGAACGGCCCGCCCGCCACCGCGGTAGAAAGCACGATCATGCCCTTCTCCAGGCTCAGGGTCTGGGTGCTGACCGCCCGCTCGAGCGAAACCCGGACCAGATCCCGGGCGGCCAGACTGACTTTCGTCTGCCCTTTCACCTGCACGGGATTGTTTACCAAATGATATTGCAATTCCTTGGCGCCAACCTGGTAAACCTCGTTGGCCGGAGCCCCGATGAAATCTGCCTTCTTGCGGAAAAGTTCCAGGGGATCACGGGAATTGCCAAAGGCGGCGTAAAACTGCCGGGCCGCCACGCGGGCGCGCCAGAGTTGCCGGGTTTTGCGGATGATGACGGTCCAACTCACGAGGGAGACCACGAGTAAAACGCCGATGGTGATTTTGCCCTCGGTGGTCGCCTTCTGGAAGGCGAAGTTCAGGGCACCGCTGGCGAGCATTGGGGTCAGAGTAAGATGAGGCATGTTAAAAGGTGAAATGGAGAAGTATTGTCATTAGGGTGCGGTCGGCAGGATCACGGTGACCCGGCCCGTTGATTTGGCGAGACCAGGCGAAGTTCCACCCTCGCGCTTTTTCCGGCTATCGGACTCCTGGGCTGGATCGCTTTCTTTCGCCACCACGGCCGCGGCTTCTTCCGCCGTGCGCGACGCCTCGCGGGCAACATTGGAGGCAGGGATGCCGACTTTCGCCCCGGTGGTATCACCAGAAGTGGTGGCCGATTTGGCGATTACCGTGGCGGAAATGGCGGACCCCGAGACCGACACATTATCCCCGCCAATAATGGTTCCGGATATGGTTCCAGCCGAGTTGATCACCAGGCCACCGGGGGAAAAGGCCACCCCGCTGAAGGCGCCGCCGGCGTTGATCGCCAGATTGCCTCCCAGACTGACAATCAAACCGTTCACATTGCGCCCGGCATCCACCGTGCGGACATAGCCGAGAATGCCCGAATCGGAGGCGTTGATATCGAGATGGGCTGTGAGGTCAATAAAGTTGTGGTCCGGGCTGCCCAACCCGTTGAAAGCGATTTGTTCGATCCCGCCATAATTGGCGATGATGCTGCCTTGGGGCGCATCCACCACGATATTGCCCACGGACGCCGTCGACCCCACCGGAGTGGTGGCCAGAATGCCACTGCCGGGAATGGTGGACGCATAGGAGATCAGATGGCCCGTGATCGGATCCAGGGCGAGGCTGGTAAAAGTAACGAAACCGCCTCCGCCGGCCCCCGCGTTGATGTCTCCTGCGAGGGAGCGAACCAAAACATTGCCGCCGTTGAACGCCGCAATCCGGGAGCCATCGACATTGACCGTGCCGTTCGCAATGACGGACACGTTGCCCCCGCTGGTGGTGAAAATCCCCCGGGCGGCGCCCGCATCCCCGAACGTGGCGCTCTGCGAACCGAGATCCAGCCGGCCCCCCGCCTGCAATTCAATGCCACCGCCCAACCCCTCGTTGAGGATCTTGGTGGAGGACATTTCGAGATTGCCCGGCAGGGTGATCTCCAAGGCCGCCCCCAAAGGAGAAATCGCGGCCAGCGCCGGGGTGGGCGCCAACACGGAAATTCCGCCTGATATTCCCAAATCAATATTCTGCGCTCGCACACTGAACCGTCCGGGACCGGCCACGGCGAGTCCCTGGTCCCCCAGCGTGGCGTTCTGACTGGCCGCGTAGAGCTGCTGGATGGCGGTTTGCTGCCCCGCAGTCAAAGGCACCGGAGTGGTGGTTTGCGAACCGGTCACCGGATCCAGCACCGGTTGCCCGTAGGAGTCAAATGCCAGAATGCTGGGATGGAGCAGGAACGCTTCCGCGCTGGCGCTCATCTGCCCCACGTAGGAGAGGACGCGGCCGGCGGAATCATAGCGCAACCGGGCGGTCACGTCCGGTGCCGCGCTCAGTCCCGAATTTAAAAAGTCGCCGGGCAATGCGTCCGCGAGGGTCACCGAGGTCAAATTGCCGCGATAGTTGAGGTTGCCCCCCACGGCAATGGAGGTGGTGGCCGTCGGTGAAAGGTTCTGGCCCGCAAAACCAAAATTATAGGCGTCGTGGGTCACCTTGACAACGGCGGCCGTGGGCACCGTCAACCCAAAGCTCTCGATACTCCCGGAAACATCGACGGTCACCGGATTGGGATCATTCAGGTGCAACGGACTAGCGGCATGGCCGGAGACAAAAGTATGATAATCGGGCAACCCGCTGTCGGACATGTTGATGCCGGTCAGCGTGCTTTGTTGCTGGGTGCCGGACAAGTTGCCGCCGTCCCGGGTGATGATACTGAGCCCGCCTTGCGCGGAAGGATAGAGGACAACGGTATTGTTGATCGTGATGCCCCCCGCTCCCGCATCCAGGGCGAGCCGCGGCGGATAAATCGCCGGCATGCCCAGGTCCGATCCGCTGCCGTTGTTCACCCGGGGCAAATTGGCGCCGACCAGCGTGATGCCATTGCCGGCCCACAGCGAAACGCCGGCATCCGGCGCGTAATCAAACTGAAACGCCTGCCGGGCCGGCGGGGCAATGAATCCGGTGGCGTCGGCGTTGCCGGCATAGCTTCCGGCGGGCACCGTTAGTTTACTGGGATTAAACATGCCGTTGGGATTGCGCACTTCGCTGACAAAAATGTCCCCCGCGGCGTACGCCGACCAGCTACCGGCAATCAAACTCAGGGCCACGGGCTGGGTGGCGGAGCCGATTGCGGCCGCCGGATTCAGTACGGAAGTTACCGTCCCGCCCAGCAGGCTGACCCCGGCCTTCAAAATCCCCTGACCATTGCGCACCAGGTAATTACCAAGGATTTGATTACCCGCGCTGACGGTGACATTCCCCGGCTGGCTGCCATAAGCGCCCGAGGCCCCGGGAGCCGTGTTGGCGGGGGTGGTTGGCAGGCTGATGACGTTGTTGCCCGCCTGCAAGGTGACATCTCCCCCGGCCGCCGTGGCAATCTGCCCCAAACCCGCCCGGGCGAGGGCGTAACCCGCCACCGAATAGTCATAGCCGTCATTCTTGGTCCCGGCATTGATGTCCCCGGTCAAAGCGGAAATGGAAATGCTCCCGCCCCCCACCGTGCGCACATACCCCGTGCCCACCAAAACATCCTTTCCCGCCGCCAGCGTGACGCCGCCCGCGGCGGTCTGGATCGCGCCATTCTGTTTCAAGCCTGACCCGCCGTTGAGAAAAATGGATCCGATGCCCGGCTGAACTGTCTGGGTGGCAAAATTGTAGCCGGCCAGCAAGTTTACCGACCAATTGTTGCCGTCCACGATGGCGGAGTTGTTTTGAAAAAGAATATTTCCGCCGGCGGCCAGGGTCAGTTGGGCGGGAACGGCAGAGACCCCGGTGCTGGCGCCCAGATTCCACGTGGTCCCCGCCGCCAGCGTGATGTTCGCCGTGGCCGCCAAAGTGATGCGGGAAAAGTTCTGGCCGGCGAAGGCCGTGTTGACATTCAGCGCCAGCGTGCCAGAGCCGGTGCCCGCGTCCACCTGCCCGCCGGACCCCACCGTTCCCGCGCCACTGGTCCCCAGCGTGATGTTTTGCGGATCCAATAGCAGGCTGCCCCCGGCCCAGCCCGATTGCGCACCCGCCTCCATTACTGAGCTGAAGGAACGGAAATTCTCGGCGCTGACCTCCACCTGGCCACCCGCGCCACCAAGACTGCCCCCCGCCACGGAAATCCGGCTGGTTGGGGTGTCTTGAAAACCGCCGCCGGACTGCAAGGTTACCACTCCGCCCGGACTGGCCCCGGAATCATCCCCACGCGCCAGGATTTGCGAATTGGCGCCGAGATTGAGTTCATTGGCAGCGACCAGTTCTATCACGCCATTGTGCGATCGGATGGAATCCGCCTGCACCAGGCCGTTTTGGTTCACCACCTGCGCCCGCACGGCGATGTTACCTGCGTTCGCGATCAGGCTGCCGGTATTGTCCACCGAACCCTCCGGCAACGTCACCTTGGCGGATAACCCGCGACCATCCGGTCGCTCGGAAAGCAACACTTCCTTGCCCGCATACAAGCCGATTGTCCCGTCCGGGGCGATCAGCGAACCGTGGTTCTCAATCCGTTCGGCAATCAAAAACAGCGAGCCCCCATTACGGGTCTGGATGGTGCCGTAATTGACAATACTGGCCAGCGGCGGTGGCCCGTTGAACTGCCAACCGCCCCCCGAAGCAAACTCCGGGGGCAGCGAGGCGGTGGTGGCCACAAAATTGCCCCCCACGGTTACCTGGGAATTCGGTCCGAAATAAAAGCCGTGCTGGTTCTCGAGGATAACCGTGCCCTTGGCCTGCAGACTGCCGAAAATAGCCGACGGGTTGCTGTCATTGATCCGGCTGATGACAATCGAAGTGGCTCCGGGTTGCAGGAACGTTGTGGTCTCCCCGGGCTGGATGTTAAAGCTTTGCCAGTTGAGCACGGTGAGCGGGCTGGTGCGGATGGTCAATTGATTGCCATTCACCACTGCCGTGGCACTGCCCCCCGCCACCGTCATCCCCACGGGATTGGCCTGAACCCCGCCGCCACTGAGCAACACCCCGGCGGCGAGCCAGGTGCCGGCACGGCGGACTTCCCGCGTCGGCCCGCGTCCTTGCAGAGATGATTTCATAAATAGGGAGTTCGGCATGATCCGATTAGAATTGGGTGCCCACGGTGAAATACACGCGCACTTCGCCCGCCGACGTCCCGGGCGTCTCCAGCAGCGCGCAAGCCATGGTGGCCCGGGCTTCAAAGTGCAAACCCACGCTGGCCAGCAAAGAGACGCCCGTACCCAGCATGCGGATTGTGCTGGCGCGGGAAGCGCCGGGATCAATCAAATACCGCTCGCCATAATCCACGAACCCCGCGCCGCGCAAATGCACGGTCAGCAACCCTTCCGGCATCGGCAAATCAACACTCGTTGCGGGAGCGCGGAGTTCGGCGCTGGTCCGCCATCCGGAGTCGCCGTATTCCTCGCCCTCCTGATAACCGCGCACGCTGGCGGAGCCCCCCAACGCGAATTGTTCCTGGCTGATCAATGGTTCGCTGGCCCATTGCCCATTCGCGCGGAGTAACAAGGACCAGTCATGGGGCAATCGCTGTTCGCGACTGAGGCTGAGATTGACCGTCGAAAAATTGCCGCCCGCCTGCCGCGAGCCGGCCACCGACTGGATCCGGCCATCCGGCGCGGCCAGGGCCGCCAGGAAAATACTTTGACTGAAACTGAAAGCGGTCGAGCCCCGGCGATCGGGACGCGTCGCCGACCAGCCGTACCCAAGCGGAATATAATAAACCGAGTTCACCCCGTTGAACGCCTGCGCCACCACCGTGTTGGTCACCAGGACCGGGTTGCCAAATCCGTCGTCCCCATAAAGGGTCACATTGCTCAAGTTGGTGCTGAAGTTGCGCAACTGATACGATTTGTAGTCCAGCCCGGCATTAAAGGCCGATTGGACGCCGCTAAAAGCCCGCACTGGCAAGGTGAACCGCAACCCCAGATTTTCATTCCAAGTCAGATCCCGTTCGGCGGTCTGGTTGACGACCACCTGGTTGGTGGTCGCCGTGATAAGTTGGAGCGGCCCCAGCCGGACCGGCCGTTCGGCCGTGGAATGCGAGGCGTAAACCACCAACTCAGGACTACCGGTTTGCGGTGGGAGGCTGAACCGATGGGTGACCTGGTCGTAACCGAAATCCACGGGCCGCGCGGCGTAATCCTCCACGAGATTGGCGCCATGACCGAGGGGAATGCGATAATACCCACTGTAGCTGGCGATCAGTGGCCCGTCATAAAAGGAGCCGACATCCAACTTCGCCCGTTCCGGGGTGAAATTAAACTGGAGGCCGAGTTGATGATCCAACTGCCAGAAATTATTGTATTGCACCGCGCCATCCACGCGCAGCGCGGGCGTGTCCGGGGTGGCCCGGTTATTAATCTCCAAATGACCGTGCAATGGCAGGCGGTCCTTGACCTTCAAAGTCAATTCCGTGGTGCCCGGTTCCGGTCCGGGACCAACCACGGGATAAATCTGTCGGTCGAGGCTGGCGTTGGCCGCATCCAGTTCGGGCTGGAGCCATTTCGTGTTGAGAAAGATGTTCGTCGTCAGCCCCGGCAAGGCTCGCCGAACGTTGTTGGAACTGTAATACCGGTTACCGGTCACGATGATATCCGCCAGCCGCCCCTCCGTGACCTCAATCCGCACAATCCCATTGGTCAACTGCTGCCGGGGCAGGGAAACCGCGACCGTGGCATAACCGAGCCGGCGATAAGTCAGTTGCAGGTTCAGCGCGGCCTCCCGCACCCGTTCCAGGGACAGCGCGGGGCCGGTATACTCCGCCAGCGCATCATAAATCGGCTGCCGGGGTAACAAGGTGTTGCCTTCCACCTGATATCCACGCACTTCCATTGTCAGGCTGTTGGTGGCTGTCGCAACCGCGGGCGGAACCCGGCCGTCCGCCGCTTGACCGACCACCGGCAGGATCGTCAGGCCGTTGAACAGTACGGCCAGGGCAACCGCCGCGGCGGAATAAAAGGATGGGGCGAAGATTTTCAGGTGCGCTCCGTGGTCGGGTGGCATCGGCGGCGGGACTCGGGTCGGCCGCCACTGTTTAAAAGGGTGGGCCAAATTTCCGGTGCGGAGTCTGGCTCCGCACCGGAACGGGTGGTTTAGGGTTGGTCTGCGGTTGTTGCTGATTAATTAAAAAACGAGGGACGTGATCGGACCGCCGTCGGAAGTGCGTCCCACCTGCATGCTGGAAGGCGAAACAAACTTGCCCACGAACAGGCTGTTGGTGCTCTGGAAGGCCGGGTCTTGAATGGCGCTCACCAGCGCATTGATCACTGCCAGTTGGGCGGCGCTGGGCTGGCCTGAGCCGCTCGACTTGTGCAACCAGCGTTCATATCCCCACAGCGGATAGCTGCCGTTGGCCACATTCGTAATACTGTACGACACGCCCTCATACGCCAGCGGCGTGTAGGTGGAAATATCCTGGGCGGCCACCGTCCCCACCGCATTCGACAGGACGCCAATGATCGCCTTCACTTCCCCGCCGCTGCCCGCCCCCCCCGCCGGATGCAGGATCGGGGGCTGACCGGCCACCGGGTTGGTGGTGTAATTGGCGGCGGTGCCCGTAAAATACACGCTGGCATCCAGAATCTGCCGGACGGCGGCGCTGGAATCCCGGCCCACGAAATAGAGCAATTCGTTGGTGCTGGAACCGCCAAAGACCACCGTGGGCAAGGTCCCGGAGGCCCCTTCCAGATAGGTCACCTGACGCTGGGTCAGATTGGTCAACCCGCCCAGGCTGTTCGGGAGGTTGGGATTCTTGATGAAGGCGAAGGGCACCACCGCCGTATAATCCTGCCCGAAGATCGAGCCGTCGATGCCCACGGTTTCCGGCGCGGTGCTGGACACCGCCACTTGCGCCGGCGCCGGCGCGTTCGTGGCCAACGCCACGTTGACCTGGTCGCGCAGCGCCACGATTCCCGCCGCGGCGCCCAATTGCGAGTAGTGGATGGTCACCTTGCCCAAACCCGGCTGGCTCGGAATGGTGCCAATGAACGTGCGGATGTTGGCGTTCGTCGGGCTCGGCACAATGACCGCATTGGCCAACACCGCGTTCGTGGTGCGGTCATACAACAGGGTGATGGAAGCGTTGCCGCCGGTGACCACGAGCGTGGTGTCAGCCCAGGCGGAGGCGGTGAACAGAGCGCCGGACAGGCCGGCCAGGAGGAGTTGGTTGAGTTTCATATTCGGATCTTGAGTCTGCTTGGTAAAAGTTATTTTTCGGTGAAAAGCGCCATTTCGAGCGGCTGATTATTGGAAGGATTCAACCGCATAGTAGCGCGCGCTCCCGGCCGGGGCGGTATCTTGCAATGTCTGGGGATTGCCATCCCCGATGGCCGTTCCAGGCAGGATGCTCCAACTGCTGCGACCGGCGGAAAGCGTGGGGCTGTAGCGCAGCCGATATTTCACCCCCACCGCCGTGTTGAAGGAAACGGAGGCCCCCCCGGCACCCTTGGTCACGGAAAGAATTTGCGCGGCGTCCGTCACCGGTCCCGCCTTGAACGTCAGGCTGCCGTCCACCCCCAGCGTGAAACTGCCCACCAGGTTGGCCGGTGGCTTGGTCGCAGCGGTGCTGGTCGGGATCTCGTAAAAGCGCAGAACCGTCGGAATGGTGCCCACGACGTTGAACGCGGAATAGCCGCCCAGCAGCGGCAGCACGGAATACTGGGATCCCGCGTTGGACGCAATGTAGTCAAAGGAGGTGAAGTTTCCCGCCGGCACCACCGCGTAGTTGGTCGCGCTGGTGGCGGTATACGTTTGCGCCCCTTTTCCGATGCCGCTGATCTTGCTCCACAACTGCTGCCACTGGGACGGCGTCCGGGCCGTCACGACGGCCGTCGGCTGGGAATCAGTCAGCCAGGCGCGCCGGTTTGTATCCGTGGCGCTGGTCGACGCCACCAAAATCACCTGCGCCGTTCCGTCATCGATCGCAAAATTGCTCCGCACCAAGCCCAGGTCCCAATTGGTCACGTGGATGACCTTGCCGTCCGGCTGATTCAAAAACTGGCCGACTCCGCCCAGATCGAATTCGACGTTGTTGTAGCCATCTTTGCGGAAGATGAGGATCACATCCTGGTCGGCATAGTTAAATGCCTGGGCCAGCGGCGCGGAAAATAGTGACAGGGCGGCAAAAGTCAGTTGGGCAAGTTTTTTTGGCTTCATAATTCGGAGGCAGTCGCAGGGGTTGATTTCAAAAGGGAAACGGCGGGCAGTTACCCGGGCAGCAAAAAACTGGCAGGTTGTACGCGGGGGCAGAGGCAAAACCGCGGGAATCAACGGCCGACGCAAGGCGCCGGCGTGGGTGGGTTTGCCTGGTGGAGGCCTTCGCAAAAGCGCGATTCGTCAGTCGTCGGTCGGTCCATTTCAAAAATGCCAACCATACCAACCACGCTGCTTCCGCCCACCAAAGGTTCAATCGCAAATTCACTGGGTGTACCAATGCTCATGGATGATGAACCTCCGGAGTTCCGGTCAGCCCTCAAACTACTTTTACAGTTCAGCCTCCCCGGTTGGGGGACGGCACCAAACATCGGCCTTGGTCTCGCTGGCAGGCAGCGGGTCATTCAGGTTTTCTGAACACCAGCACTGCACAACGGCAAGCCGTTTGTCGGAGAGGAAAATACAACGATACTCTATTAAGTCAATAGATTTTGTTATATTTTGTTTAGCTAACAACTGATATTTTGTAAAATATTACTGCTTAATTAGTTATGAATTCGTTTTGAGACTTTCCCAGCTCCAACGCTGATCCAAAGGCAAAAAAACTGCCTTGTTTTCGCTTTAGTACCTAAATCCGCTGGAGATTAGCTCGCCGCATCCTCATCAATCATTTTATTCGATGCGATGGACGGAAACCGAATTCCCTCTTTCCGTTTCGCTGCTTTTTCGCAATATTACCTCATGCAAATTGCCGTGGGCATCATCACCATTTCCGACCGCGCTTCCCGCGGTTTGTACGACGATCTTGGCGGCCCCGCCCTGAAGCAGGCAGCGATGGGTTATGGCTGGAGCGTGTTGGCCGAGGCGCTCGTGCCGGACGAGGTGCGCGAGATCCAGCGGGCCATTCGCGAACAAATCAATCGCGGCTGCCATTTAATTCTCACCACTGGAGGCACCGGCGTGGCACTGCGCGACGTGACCCCCGAGGCCGTCCGGGCCATTGCCGTGCGCGAACTTCCCGGTTTCGGCGAAATCATGCGAAGCGAATCCATGAAAATCACCCGCAACGCCATTCTCTCCCGCAACCTGGCGGCGGTGGTGGACCAATCGCTGGTGATTTGCCTGCCGGGAAAACCGAGCGGCGCCGTGGAATGCCTGGGTTTTGTGGTCGGTGCGATCCCGCATTGCGTCGAAGTGCTGCGGGAAGTGCCCACGAGTTGCTGAAGCGGAGGCGGTCATGAAAAACCTTTTCCTTTGTCTGGGCGGTCTGCTGGTTTTGGCCACCGGGTGCACCACGCAATCGGAAGCCCGCGCCCGGGCGCAGGCGGCGTTCATGGAGGGTCGCCGGCAAGCGGCCGAAAGCCTGAACCAAAACCAGGCGCCCATGGTTTTCATCATCGG
>CAIXFN010000048.1 GCA_903918755.1 uncultured Pedosphaera sp. | reverse complement strand
CGTCCGCAAACTGGATTAACCGTCCGCAAACTGGATTAACCGTCCGCAAACTGGATTAACCGTCCGCAAACTGGATTAACCGTCCGCAAACTGGATTAACCGTCCGCAAACTGGATTAACCGTCCGCAAACTGGACCAACCGTCCGCAAACTGGACCCGACTTCGCTGAAAGCAGCTTCGCCGGGCAGGTTAACCGTCCGCAAACTGGACATCGGTGGAAAATCGGGCTGATCGGGCGGGGAATTGGTATGGAACTCTTATGCGGCGGCCAAACCTGACCGTTTTAGTCGGGATTGTCTTCGAATTGGTTGCCTGGTTTTTCGTTGGATTTGGAACAGGGGGGAGACGGGTGGCCCCCAACCGGGCCACTGCCGGTGGCGAGGAGGCAATGAGCACGCGGCTGAGGTCGCCGTCACGGTGATCGGGGAGTACGACCGGCGATCGTCACCCTCATTATGTCAAAGAGCTGTCCCGCCAGAGCAAGGCCAGAACCGGCCGTTGGGCGGGCGAAAGCCGCTGTGGCCCTTGCGGGGGCGCGCGTCTCGATCGACAGGCAGGCTGGGCCTCCGCCTTAGTTTAGCATGATTTTCGGGATTTCGTAATCCTCTGGTAGGAATTTAGCTGGGAATTTGCGGTTTCAATTTGACCGCGAAACAAAATTGAAGGTGGGAAATTGCACCCACAGCACACGCCCGGACTTTTGACCCAAGGTGGAGAAGGCAAGGCGGCTATCAGAAACACCCAATATAAAGGACACCGTAGAAGCCGTTCGCGGCGGCGCTATGGTTAGGCGTGTTCGTTATTTTATTTTATCTGTTTCGCGGTAAGAAATTCAGAGAGACGAACTCCGAGCGCCTCCCGTTCGCCAGTCTCGTGATCGAGAAAAAACACCTGCGGATCGGCCTCCGGCAGGCTCACAAGATACAAATTGCCATACCCATCATTGGCGAAAGAGTAAAACCCATCAACGCCAACCCAAGAACCGTCCTCCATCGGCTCAAAGCACGCCACTGGCCACGCATGACGCGACGACGGAAGTCGAATTTCAAATTCGCCACCAAGCACCGTCTCCCGGTCCTCGTAAAGCTTTCGGATACCCACCGGGGGCTCAAAACCATAATGTGATTTGAAGGCCGCATAATTGGGATGCAGCAGTCGCTGCTCAAATCTCGCCATTTGAACAGCATTCTGCGCATGCCGCGCTCGTCGGAGTCTGGCCAGCCACCCAAGTGGCAACAATGTGACCAAGAGAACAACTGCGAGGATAAAAATTGGAGTTTCAGTCATGTTCGCCAGGCCGGGAATTGTGCAAGGCCGGAAGACCCAAGCCCAGCGACGGTGGCCACGAGGCAGGTTGATTCCAAAGGCGACGGCCCGTCACCGTTCGGTGCAGAGAATGGTTAAACGCGAACGATGCCAACACCTTCGGGATGCTTGCGCGCATAATTCAGCCAATAATAATAGATGCCATATTCGTGCTGGTTGAGGAACTCCCAAGCCTGCCCGTTCAAAGGGTCGACTGCTTGCTCAAGCGGTGAACCGTGATACCACTCGGACCAGTCCTCGCTTCCCAGTTCACTCCAATACGCCAAGGCAAGACGAAATGCCTCGCGAAAAAGCCGCGCCAGTTCGGGAGCTCCCAAAACCTCAAGACCGCGTGCGGTCTCCTCGGCCAACTCCGCATCGTGCCAATTGCCAAAGTGCCAGCCCAAATCATCCATCGCGAGCGACACGTCGAGTTCGTAGGTCGCAGCCATCGCGCGCAAGCCTATGGGAAGGCTGAGAATCTGGGGCAAAAACTCTGGTGAATTCCGGGTGGCTGGAATGCGCCGCTCAAGCTCCGCACCGAGGAGTTTGAAGAGCTCGTCGTCGGAACTCGAAGTAATCGACTCGATGGTGAGAGTGCTCATGGCAGCAAATACCAAAAACTTGGCGAGCGACGGCGGACGAGGACGGGCATCACTCGGAGTGGAAGTGTTGCCGCCAGCTCAAATTTGGAGCGGACAACGGTCCGATGTTCACGCGATCGCATGGTTCAGTTTATGTGGAATTCTTGGCAACCGTGGCGCAACGATCTGAGCACAGTTCCATAACAAGTTCTTCGCCGGCATTGCCATCGCCCCTTTCCGCTCGTGAAGGTTGGAATCCGCATTTTTGCAGGACACGTATCGAAGCAAAATTGTGCTTGGCCACATGCGCGTATACTGGCCGCGCCTCGATCTTGGTCAAGAATTGAGCCAGCGCCGCGCTAGCAATCCCTTTCCCCCAATGTGTCTTCCCGAGCCAGTATCCGATGTTCGGGTCCCCCGCCGCTTCCCAATAGACAACGCTTCCAGCCACGGTGTCGTCCGCCAGAATGGTGTTTAGCATTCCGGTCTGGTTGGTCGCTTTATTCATGATTTTGGCCCAGTGCGCCATAAAAGCGTCGCGATCGCGACTGGGAAATGCCGCCATACGCGTCGCTTCGACATCGAGCTGATGCTCAAAGAAAATCGGCAGATCTTCCTGGGTGACTTCGCGGAGTGTAACATTCATCTGATCAGGCCTTACGATCCAAGCTCAGCGACCCGTCCCGCGAGGGCGTTGGATTGCAAACGGAGCGGGAGGGCCGGGTTCGCGGCAGCGCATGGATGATAGGCGACCGCCTTCGCGAGGGCTGGCGCAGGGAGCCTGGACTCATGTTTTCTCGGACAACCTTTTCAGAAGCGTCTTCGGTGCGGCAAGCCGGTAGCTATGCTGCACAGCACCGTCGACATCTTTCCAGTCAATCGAGCCAACATCAACGCGAATCCCAAACCACCCTCTGCTGCCGATGTAGGGCGGAAGATAGTATAAGTCCGGGGCAGCGGTTGCCAGCTCGACGTTCTCACGGAGCGGCCGCGCAAGTTTTTTTCTGTAAAATGTTTTAGCATTTTGAACTGAGAGCTGGGTATTGGTTATCCATGTTGAGGTAAATTTTCTCGCTGAGCCATTCGTCGCTGATTTCGGCGAGGAGGGCGCTAATCAAACGGAGG
>CAIXFN010000047.1 GCA_903918755.1 uncultured Pedosphaera sp. | reverse complement strand
TGCGGCTGATCCCGCACTGCGCGGGACACAGCCGCGGTCCGTCTGTTGCACCCCGTCCCCGCAACAATTCCGTTTGCGAAGGCGTGCCTTTTCTGGCACAAAGCGGCGCACTATGAATTTTCGACGTGATGTTTTATGGGTGATCGCTGCGCTGTTGTTGACCGCTTCCATCGCCCGATCGGAAACGGCGTCGGCGACCGTGGCACGGATCCATTGGTTGGGGAAAACGCAGCTCGCGGCGGAAACCAACGCGGCGCATTTTCTGAGCGTCTGGAACCTGCCGGAGAGCGTCCGGCTGGAGTCGCAGACGCTTGATAAGCTTTCCCGCTGGGCTGCCGGCGGCCCGACCAACCCGGCGACCGCCGCATTGCGGCCATTGTTGGACGATCTGGTTTCTGCGGAATCCTATCTGGAAGTGCGCGCCGCCACCAACTCTCAGCTTTCAGCTTTCAACTCTCAAATGGCCTTCGCCCTGCGCCTGCCTGCCGCGCGCGCCCAACTCTGGCAAACCAATCTGGCCACCGCGCTCGAATCGTTGACCGGCATTCCGACCGTTGCCGCCCCCGGTGGCCGGCCCGGCTGGTCGTTGAAAAAACATCATGCCCCGGACCTGATCGAACTGGCCCGGGTCGGGGAGTGGACCGTGGTCGGCGCAGCGACGGGCACCAACGCCCTGTTGGCCGAGTTGCGGGCGCGCCTCGAAGCCACCCACGCCCCGTGCGCCCGGTCCGCCACCAATTTCTGGCTGGAAGCCGACCTCGATTTGCGGAAAGTTGCGTCGCTGTTGCTTCAACCTTCGCCCGTCAACCTTCAACCTTCAACTTCTGCCCTCTGGTCGCCCTTCGCCCTTCAACCTTCAACCCTGCGCCTGTCCCTCATCGGGGACGGCGAAAATGTGCTGTCGCGCGGGGAATTGAATTTCGCGGCACCGCTGAATCTTTCTCTGGCCCCGTGGCAGATCCCCACCAACCTGATCCACCAGCCCTTGAACGGATTTCTCGCAGTGCGCGGCATCGGACCGTGGCTGGCCGCCTTGCCCGTTTGGCCGCAACTCCAGTTCCGCCCGCCCCCGGACCAGCTGTTCAGTTGGTCGCACAAGGATGTTCCCTTTGAAACGTACATTGCCGCGCCCCTGCCGGAGGCCAGCAATCAGATTCACCAGCTGGCCGACCGGCTCGTGCAAAAGGGCAATCCTTGGCTCGCCACCCATGGCGAAGGTAGTTTCCACTGGGAGGCGAACTTGCCCGGTCTGACTTGGCACGACGCGTATATCATCAACCCGTTTCTCCGGCCGGTCACCGCCGATCAGCGCGACTTCGTGCTGGCCGGGTTGGTTCCGTTCAATGGGAAAGACCCCAATCCGCCGCCGGCCGAAACCATCCGCACGGTGCTGCACACCCCCGACTTGGTCTATTATCAGGCCGAGTTGACCGGCTCCCGGCTTGAGGATGGTTTGTTTATGTATCAACTGGGCCGCCTCCTTTTTCACAAGGCACAACTGCCCGCCACCGCGGCCGGCACCCTCTGGATGAAATCGGCCGAACCCGTGCTCGGCCCCAGTTCCACCTCGGTCATCCAGACCGGCGACCGCCAGCTGGTCCTTACGCGCAAATCCACCATCGGCTTCACCGCCACGGAACTGCACCTGCTCACCGACTGGCTGGAATCGCCGCAGTTTCCGCACGGTTTGCACACCCTGCTCGCGCCCCCGGAAAAGTGAAGCGAAGATGGAGAATGGAGAACGGCCTGGGAGCACCGGCGACCCCACTGTCCCACCGGGAGGGACGGCGTGCCGCCGTCCCCATAT
>CAIXFN010000046.1 GCA_903918755.1 uncultured Pedosphaera sp. | reverse complement strand
TATCGCGGTTCACGTCTCGATGCGGCGGTGGATCAGGCTTTTTCGATTGGCGTTTGAGCCGCACATCTATGAATCCGTGAAAACCACAATTCATATTCTCGGAGTAGCGCTTGCATTGTTTGCTTCATCTGGCTGCGTCATGGTTAGTCGTGAGAGTCGGGTTGAGTCTTGGCCAGAGCCGACCACTGCGGCGGACCTAAAGCAGTTTGAAGGTATGTTCAGTAATCGAAGTGTTAACCGGGCGACTGGGCTACCCGGCGACCGGAGTGAGCAATTGTATGATTTTTTGACTGGCCAAGGCCACGCGCACGGGAGACGTGGAGTGGCGGTGGAGATATCTCATCTCGCAGAAGAAACGGGGCTGCACGTTCGTTTGCTGGACGAAAAAGGTTTGGAGATCGATTCGGCCAGGTTACGCGGTAGCGCCGATTTTCAGTTGACTGAAGGTTCGCTGAGTTTGTTCGGTCAGTTTACCGGGACGCATTCGCGGGCGGGTAATCTCGGTGCTGGTGTGGAGCGAAAGAGTTCCCGCCTCTACGTTTCATCGTCAGATGGGCTTCTTGGGCAGCATTCTGAAACAGGAGTTGGCTTTTTATTTTATTTCATTCCTTACGTGGGCGGCTGTAAGAGCTGGCTGCTTTGGCCCAAGCTCCCATCACAGTGAAAACACAAGCGCCTACAGGACATGTGTTTCTTGCTTGTCCCGGTTGCGGATTCTGAGAAAAGTCAGACAGCGTTGCTTGGCACGCTCCATCAGGATGACTATGCCACCATGCGCTGCAGCGAACGGCGGCAGGCCGTCTCGGTTGCAATCGCCGAGCCTCGAGGCCGCCGTAGTTAGCTTGGGTCTTTACCAGAGCGAATAGCGAAACACAGACTCATGGGTGAAAGCGGAAGGTTGAAATGGGGACCGCCTGAGGAAGCGGGGGGATTTGATTAGCGGGTCGCCAATCGGGAGTTCCCTTGTTCACTGCTGAAGTCGCGGGCCCGGCTACCCTCAATAAAATCCCCTGACCGTCCCCCTGCCACAAAACCCCATCCCCTTTTTTGAAAATCCAGTCCAATTTCAATTTTTTCCATTTGCGCTTTTTACCCAGATTTTCGCGGCTAAATCTCCCATTCTCCCAAAAATCCAGGCCTAAATTCCTACGGTAGGAATACGTTTCCGAACAACCCGTGCTATACCCCTTCCCATGGACACACGTCCCCGCGGAAAAATCGCCCGCCTGCCCCGGGAAATCCGGCAGGCCCTCAACGAGCGCCTGCTCGACGGCGAACCGCAATCATCCGTCCTCACCTGGCTCAACGCCCTTCCCGATGTCCGCTCCCGGCTCGCCAGCGACTTCGCCGGCCGCCCCATCACCAAACAAAACCTCTCCCAATGGTACGCCGGCGGTTACGCCCACTGGTTCGCCCAGCGCCAACTCCTCGATGGCGCCCAGCAAATCGTCGAAAACGCCGCCCAAGTTCCACCCGATCTCGCGGATGAACTCGCCCTCCTCCTCGCCGCCCGACTCGCCCTGGCAGCGAAGAAAGCCCAAGCCACCGCCGATCCCCCAACCAAACGCAAAATCATCTTCCAACTCTGCCGTTCCGTCGCCCGCCTGCGCCGCTCCGAACACACCCGGCAGCGGATTGCCCTGGAACGCCAAAAAGCCGCCGCCGCCACTGGGGACTTCGATGAAGTCATCCAGGCCCGCTTCTACCAATGGATGGAGGACCCCGCCCACCGCGAAAAAGCCTATGGCAAACAACTCACCCCGCTGGAAAAGCGCGCCGAAGTCCGCCGTAATTTCGGTCTGGACCCGCTCCCCGCCGATCACCCGGACAACGACGACATCAACGACCCCCTTGGCCCCGACGACATCCCCATGAGTTTCTGGCAGGACGTGCTCGAAGCCGAACCCATCCCCGACCATGTCCTCGGCCTGGACCTGATCCCGCCGCTCGTTCCGCCCGACCACCAATTCGCCAGCGAGCAGGAGAAGCGGGAAGCCGAAGCCATCCGTTGCCGCCGGGTGGACGCCGTCCGCTGGGCTAAATGGATGGCCCTGGCCCGCCGCCGCGAAGCCGGCCTGCCCACACCAAAACTTCCGCCCCCCACCATCAAACGCAAAGTCGCCAAAACCACCAACCAGGCACGGAATAGCAACTGCGATAGCTCTCCTGCGAAGGTCGACCCGTGCCTGCCCCGCGGAGCTTCCAGCGAAGCGCGGGCCGCCGATCCTCCCAAAATCCAAAATAATCCCGAAACCCCTGGTCCCCAAACCTTTGCAGCGAAGTCGGCCGGCCCCGCTGCCAAGAAAGAAATATTCATGGAAGCAGGAGCCTCCTTCCACGCCCCCTACCCCGACACCGACCGCTTGCCTTCCGTGTACAATTGCGATCCGAACCAGCCGCTACCCCCCACCTTCATGATCCGCCGCTGCGATCTCGAAAATCTGATTCCCATAAAGCCGCCACAAAACAACGACGAAAGCCTCGCCCCTGACTGATCCCCGAACCATCCACGCCGTCTACATCGGCCTGCCCTGCATAGCTTCAGAGCCAAGGAGGGAGCTTCCCGCCTTGCGTAGCCCCGCGACCCGGCCGGCGTAGCTGTCAGCGAAGACAAAAGCTTTTAGCCAAGAGGGGTTGGACCTATTCCCCCGTTCATTTTTCGCTGCCGGCCCCCATTTGCGGCCCGGCAGACCCGCTCTTTGACATCTTAACATCGCCATACCAGCCAAACTGCCACCGGCCGCCGGGCACCAACCGGCTGGCCGGTGGTCGTCCGGCGCCTGGTGAAGTCACCGCACCCGCCCGAAGGGCGCGCCTCGCCGTCCAGTCGGTTGACCGGTGCAGTCCAGGCTCCACACACTTAATCCAGTTTCCGCTCCATCATGTCAAATCCAGTAAATCCTGTCTAAAATCCGGAGAGTCCGGCCGCAGGCAGAGTGAGGTCAGCGAAAAGTCCAAAGGAGCGAGGCCGGCTTTCCCTATCGGCTGCCCCGTGAAGTCCAGGTTCCACACACTTAACCTGCCCGGCGAAGCTCCCAGCGAAGTCGGGTCCAGTTTCCAGTCCATCATGTCAAATCCTGTAAATCCTGTCTAAAATCGGGAGAGTTCGGCCTCAGGCCGCGTGAGGTCAGCGAAGAGTCCAAAGGAGCGAGGCCGGCTATCCTTGTCTGCTGCCCCGTGAAGTCCAGGTTCCACTCACTTAATCCAGTTTCCCGCACTTCCGCCAGCCTACCCCCAACCCGATTCCCCGGAGTCCACCCTCCGGACACTTAACCTGCCCGGCGTCCTGTCCGGCGTAGCCTTGGCGAAGTCGGAAGCTCCCAGCGAAGTCGGGTCTAGTTTCCCGCACTTCCGCCAAATCGCATCATCAATTCGTCGGCCGGCGAAAGACCATGCGGGGACCGTCCAAGCTCACGAATTCCCAACCGGTCTTGGCAAGGAAATTGGCGGCTTCGGTCAGGCAGAATTCCTCATTCGCCGCATCCTTGGGGATGGTCTTCCCGGTTTTCAAATACTGGACCAATTCGACCCGGCGGTCGGGGTAATGGTAGATTAGTTGGTCCGGATCATTCCACCGGACAATGGCAAATTCGTAAGGCGCCGGGTTTTTGCGCTGTTGGGCCCGGACGACCGAAAGTCCCAAGAATCCGGCCGCGCCGACCAGAACCAGAATGAGGATGATCTTTTTCATAACGTGAGTAAACTGATCTAATAACGACGAACGCGCCCAGCGGGCTATTCAGGCATGAAAAAACCCGGTCGGGCGGAGCCACGACCGGGTGAAAGGGGAGCGAAACTCAGCTCGCTTACTTGCCGGCTTTGCCGGTCAGACCGATCTTCTGCAGGGCGGCGAAGACTTCCTTGTCGTCAAAATCACCAGTGACCGAAAAGGTCTTGGCGTTCTTGGTGGCGTTGTCGTCGGTGACACCGGAAACGGATTTGACGGCCTCATTGACGGCATTCACGCACTTGGGGCAGCAGAGATGCACGCCGGTCACGTCGAGGGATTTGACTTTTTCACCTTTGGCGCCGGTGGTGGCATCCATCTTGATCTTGGGATCGCTGCTCTTGCCAAAATATCCGGCTTTGACGAGGGCATCGGCCGCCTTCTGGAGGGTGGCGGTGTCTCCGGCGGTAAGGGTGATGGTGCCGGCGTCCTTGTCCGAAGCGGCTTTCACCCCTTCAACCTTCGTCAGGGCGGCGTCCACACCTTTGACGCAACTGCCGCAGCAGAGATGCACGTTGCTGAGCTTGACGGTGGCGTCGTCAGCGTGGGCGGAAAAAGCAAAGGCCAGCGCGAGGGAGAGGGAAGCGAGTGTAAGTTTCATAAGCTTTGGTATCAGAATTTTATTTGGGGCAACAACTTTGTTAATGGTTCGCCAATTAAGTGGGTCTAATAAACACTCTCGGTAATCGGGCGTCAAGCGACAAAATCGCCCGACCAATCCCTCACCTGTCCGCTCCCCGGTCCACGCCGAGGACCCGGAATTCAGTCAGCCGTGCCCAATGATCCGAATGGGCTGGCCCTTGATAGCACTGGAGGCAAAATTGCGGTTCCGTTTTGCCCGGCGCGGGGAGATCGCATTGGCCGACTTCGCGCCATGTCTCCGAACCCGGAAGGCGGTAATGCCCGCGAATTTCGTTTCCCTGGACGGTTAACCGGAGGAAAACGGCGTCCCCGGCGATTGGGATGATCTTGATGGTGCGGGTTTTGTCGGCCGCTTCCCGGCCCATGACAATGCTCAATTGGCCATCCACCAGTTCCCGCCCCAGTTTGACCATGTGGCTGTCGTTGTAATACCAGACCAAATCCACCTGTTCGTATTGGTTGGTGGGATGGTTCTCGACCCGGACCGAAAAGGCAATCGGACCGTTGGTCAAAGGCGGCGCCGGCCGGTGGAGTAAATTGTGCGCATCATTGGCCGGCCCCCACATGTTGCCCGGGTCAATTCGGACTTCCAGCCCTTGGGGCGTCATGCGCCAGGCTTCCCGGTCTTCCCGGATCCAGGACCAGCCGGGACCCAACCGCCCCGCAAAATCATCCTGGAACAAGATTTGCCCGGAAGCGCCGGGGGTGAGCGCCAATCCCCATAGGAGGAGGACGGCTGGCAAAAACGAGATTCTCATGGTGAACTGGCCGTCATTATTCTCCGCGCGCGCATCCGGCACAAGGAAAAGTGCCCGGCCTGCCGCCGTCCGCGATATGGGAAGGTGGCGACAGGACGTCAAAAACTCATTTCCATTCCCGCCGTTTTGCCTATCCTCGGGACCATGAGTTTATTGCCATTTGGTGAGTTGGCGGCATTCAAGGCGCGAACCTTCGTGCCCACGGATCTGAATTTGGACGACCCCAAGCAATTGGAGACCTTGTACGACCACCTCGAAGCCCGCGCCGCGGGCTGTACGAGCGTCGCCGAGTTTGAACGCTGGATTTTGGACTGGAGCGAGTTGAACGCTGCCATCGAGGAAGATGCCTCCAAACGCTACATCGCCATGACCTGTCACACAGATAGTACGGAGGCCGAGACGGCGTACTTGCGGTTCGTGGAACAGGTGCAACCCTTGACCAAGCCGCGGGAATTCAAACTGGCCCAAATTTATCTGGCCCACCCCCACCGGGCCGCCCTGCCCCGTCCGCGCTTCGCAATTTTTGACCGGGACACGCAACTTCAGGTGGAGCTTTTCCGCCCGGAAAACGTGGCCTTGGAAACGGAGGAAGCCAAACTCAGCCAGCAATACCAAAAACTCAGCGGTTCCCTGACCGTGCAGTTCCAGGGCGCGGAGAAAACCCTCGTGCAGATGGGCCGCTATCTGGAGGAACCGGACCGCCATTTGCGCCAGACGGCCTGGGAACTGGTGGCCAACCGCCGGTTGCAGGAGGTGGAAAAAATCGAGGACATTTTCGACCAACTGATCGCCTTGCGACAGCAAATTGCCCGCAACGCCGGATTTCCCAATTATGTGGCTTATGCCTTCCGGGTGCGCGGACGTTTCGACTACACCCCGGCGGATTGTGAACAATTCCACACTGCCATCGAGCGGGAAGTCATGCCGGTATGGCTTGAGTTGCAAGCCCGGCGGCGCGCGCAAATGGGCCTGGACTCCCTGCGTCCGTGGGACACGGCAGTGGATCCCCTGAACCAGGCGGCCCTGCGTCCTTTTGAACAGGTGGAAGGCATGGTGGCCAAGACCCGGGAGGTTTTTGACCAATTGGATGCGGGTTTGGCGGCGGAGTTTCAGAGCATGCGCGATCTGCAATTGCTCGATCTTGCCAATCGCAAGGGCAAAGCCCCGGGCGGTTATCAGTGCTCCCTGCCGGAAAGCCGGCTGCCCTTCATTTTCATGAATGCCGTCGGTTTGCAACGCGATGTGGAGACCCTCTTGCATGAGGCCGGGCATGCCTTCCACGCGCTCGCCACGCGCCAGGAGGATTTGTATCCCTACCGCAACGCCCCGATTGAATTTTGTGAAGTGGCCTCCATGAGTATGGAGTTGCTCGGCAATGAATACCTGGAGAATTTTTACTCCGCCCCGGAAGCCCGCCGCGCCCGGCGCGACCACCTGGAAGGGGTGGTGAAGACCTTCCCCTGGGTGGCCACCGTGGATGCCTTTCAGCATTGGATCTATGCCCATCCCGGGCACACGCGGGCCGACCGGCGGGCGGCCTGGGAAGGACTCATGGTCCGTTTCGGGGGCGCGGCGGATTGGTCTGGCTACGCGGACGCGCGCGGCTACCTGTGGCACCGGCAACAGCATATTTTCACGTCGCCCTTCTACTATGTGGAATACGGCATCGCGCAATTGGGAGCCTTGCAGGTTTGGGCCAATTCCAAACAGGATCGCGCCGCCGCGCTGCAACAATACAAGACCGCCCTGGCCCTCGGCGGTTCGCGCCCGCTGCCCGAGCTGTTTGCCGCGGCCGGTTGCCGCTTTGCCTTTGATGCCGCTACGGTGCGGCCGTTGATGCAACTACTGCAGGCGGAATTGGCAAAGCTGAATGGGGCAGCGCAATGAAAACCCTGCACCCGCGGTTGGCGGATCCCCGCCAATCATGAAAGTCCTCGTCACGGGTGCGACTGGGTTCGTGGGGCGGGAAGTGGTGGCCCAATTACAAGCCCGCGGACACGAGGTTCACGCGCTGGCGCGTGGCCCGGTCCGGACTGGAGCCCCCCCGGCGATGCCGGCCACCGTGCGCTGGCACGCCGGGGATGTGCTCACTCCCGCCAGTCTGCCGCCGGCCGTATCCGGAATGGATGCGGTGGTTCATCTAGTCGGTATCATCAGTGAATGCGGCCGAAACACGTTTGAAAAAGTCCACACCGAAGGCACCCGCAACATGGTGCTGGCGGCGCGGCAAGCCGGAGTGCAGCGCTTCGTCCAAATGAGCGCCCTCGGCATCCGGGCCGATGCCCCGGCCCGCTACCAGCGCTCCAAATGGGCGGCGGAGGAAATCGTGCGAGCCAGCGGACTCGCGGCAACCATTTTTCGCCCCTCCATCATTTACGGTCCGCGGGACCACTTCGTAAATCTCTTTGCCGGGATGGCCCGCTGGTCGCCGGTGCTACCTGTCATGGGCCGCGGGCATGCACTTTTACAACCGGTTCCCGTGACGGACGTGGCAATTGCCTTCGCCGGCGCGCTGACTGAACCTTGGTCAATCGGGGAAACTTTTGATTTGTGCGGACCGGAACGCCTGAGTTTTGTGGAAATCCTGACCACCATTCAGGCGGTCCTGGGCATCAAACGCTGGTTGTTCCGCATTCCCCTGCCCTGCGCCCGGCTCCTGGCCCTTTATCTGGAATTTGTTTTTGGCAAAATCCTGCGCCGGCCCCCGCCCCTGAACCGGGATCAATTGCTCATGCTGGGTGAGGACAATGTGGGTGATCCGGCTCCCGCCAATCGGTTGTTCAAACTGCAGCCGATCCCGTTCCGTGCCGGCATCGCCAGCTATCTGCGGACGAAGGCTCGATAAACACGAATCAATTCCCGCCTGCCGGGGCGAGTTGACGCAGATGCGCCACCAATTCCGGGTGCTGGCGGGCCTGATTCGACCGCTCTCCCGGGTCTTCGTCCACATTGGCCAGGAACCATTCCTGATCGGCCGGGGCAAGTTTCTCCCGGTCGCCGGCATCATTCGGATTGTGGATGAGCTTCCAAGGCCCCTCACGAACCGACCATTGGTTGCCCAACCGCCATTGCAAAACGGAATGCGGACTCGCTGCCGTGGCCGATTGGATCACCGGCACCAGACTCCGCCCGGCCAGTTCGGCCTTCGGCAGTGGCACCCCGCACAATTCGGCCACCGTGGGCAGCCAATCGCAGCCGTGGGCCGCCTGCCCCCGCACCTGACCTTCCGGAAGGTGACCGGGCCAGGAAATGATGGCCGGCAGTCGCACCCCGCCCTCAAACAGGCTGAATTTGGCGCCGCGATAGGGTCCACTGCTGCCCCCGCCAAAGTGGGCGCGTTCCTCGACGGAATGTCCATTGTCAGACTGGTAAATGATGATGGTTTGCTCCCGCAGTCCCGCTGCTTCCACATAATTAACCAATTGCTGCACCCGTTCATCGAGCGTGGAAACAAAGGCGGCGTAGAGGTTCCGGGGATAGGGCAGTTCGCGGTAACGTTCGCGCCATTTATCGTCACCTTGATACGGATAATGCGGCATGTTCAGCGCGAAATAGAGGAAGAATGGCTGGTCACGGTGAGCCCCGATGTAGGCTTTGGCCTTCGCCACCATCAGATCGGGGAAATACTGTCCCGGCAGGTGAATCCGCCGGTTGTTTTCCCACAGATCATGGCGGTTCGGCCCGGCCCAATAAAAACCATGGCTGTAGTTGTCGATACAACCACCCAGGAATCCAAACGAATAATCAAACCCATGATCCAGGGGTTTGTGGCCCACCCCGGAACCCAGATGCCATTTGCCAATGTGTGCCGTGGCATATCCCGCCCCGCGAAACATGTCGGCAATCGTTTTTTCTCCGGCGGGCAGGCCGTCTCCCGTCAACGTGTCCAACAGGTCGTCCTTTTCTGTCGGTGGTCCGGGACCGTTGTTCGGCATGCCCGCCAGCCAGGGATAGCGGCCGGTCAAAAACCCGGCCCGGGAGGGCGAGCAGACCGGGGCCGCGGAATAAAATTGCGTAAAGCGCACGCCCCGCGCCGCGAGCGCATCGATGCCGGGTGTGACCAGGTCCTTTGCGCCGTAACAGCCGGCGTCCACACTCCCCTGGTCATCCGCCATGATCATGATGACATTAGGCTTCCGCGATTCCACCGCGCCCGCAAAAACGGGGCCGGTGAGGAAAAAGCTGATCGCCAGGGCGAGCAGCCCGATTCCGTTTTTTCGCCCGGCTGGGTTAGGATTCATGGCTTGGGGGGAGGCTTGCATAAATGGATTCAAGCCGTCCGGGCTTTCATTTGAGTGCGATGACTACGGCGGTTGTGTTATCGCGCCCATCTCGCTCCACCGCCGTATTGACCAATTCCCGGGCGGGATTCTCCGGGAATGCCGGACCGTCCGGGGTTGCCGCTGCCGGGCGCAGGATTTCCAATATGTGGTGGTTGTAAAGGCCTTCGGTCAAGCCATCCGAACACAGGAGGAACATGTCTCCCGGTTCAATGGCGACCGCGCCGACCTGCGGATCCACAAATTGATTCCCTCCGCCCAGCGCTTTCTGCAGCACATTGCGACGGGGATGATTGCGGGCTTCGCGCTCATTGAGCTGCCCCTGGCGAAACAGCCATCCCACATGGGTGTCGTCGTGGCTCAGTTGTTTAAGACCGCCTTCGCGGGCCGGTAGATAATAGATGCGGCTGTCCCCAATATGCGCAAAGTACATCCATCCCGGGGTGAACCAGCACAGGCTCAGCGTCGTTTCCATTCCCGAGCATTCCTCATAGCTGCCCCCCACGTACCGCAAGGCCCGGTGCACCTGATCATACAATTCGGTGAACAAATCCCCAAAGCCGGCTTGGAAACCGCTGGCGGTCTGGCGGAACGTCCGTGGCAGCAGGGTGGTGATTTTTTCCACGGCAATCCGGCTGGCGAACTCGCCCGCCATGGCTCCGCCCATCCCGTCGCTCACGGCAAAAGCAAAATCCATGTTCGCGGTGGGGGCTTCCCCAAATTTCCCCAATATCTGGACTTCCCGGGCATCAAAGCGCAGCCCCAGAAAGGAATCTTCATTATTGCGCCGAACGCGCCCGCGATCCGTCCAGCCATGCCAGAGGAGCTTTTGGGGATATGGTGGGGAAACCTCCGGGGAATTTTCAATCATGGGGTGGAATTTGCAACGGGTCCAGCAGGGTGGCGTACTCGAAATCAATGATGCAGAACCGGCCGTCGGCCTGCCGGTAAGTGATATTGCGCTTGTCTTGGTCGTCATGCCGTACCCCGAAATTTTCGAGCTCAGCAAAAATTTCCCGGGAACGGGCCTCGTCCAGGTGCTCCACCCGGCTGCCACAGTTGGTCGTGATAATACGCGGGATACCAGGATCCGCCTCCAGCAGGCGCGGCACGAAGTCGCACCCCCGCGCGGCAAGATGCCGAAGGACCTGCACTTCACGGGCAAAACGGGACTGGGCGTCCGGGCCATGGTAGGTTTTGAAAACCCGGCCGTCGAACGTCAATTGTACCGTCGCCCGCAGGGTGTCCTTCACCTGCAACATGTGTGCGGCAATATGCCGTAACCGCGACGAACTGCAAAGCCTTCTCCTTGCCAGAAAACGCTGCACGAGGTCAACCAATTGGATTCAAATTAGGCAGCGTGTGCAAAATTGACCAACGCGATCTACCCCCTCGAGGCCCGGACAGTGAATTTTGCCAACGCATTTTCGGAGGGAATTTCGGTCCAGAAGAACATTTTGAGCGGCCGCGAAATTTTTCTTCCGAACTGGCACTTCATGTGCTAATTGGATCACCACTGACGAAGTCGGACAGTGGAAATCAACAATAGTACAACAATAACTTCTTACCATTACAGACATGGCGAAATATAAACTCGAATACATTTGGCTGGACGGCTACGAACCCGTCGCCAACCTCCGTGGCAAGACCCAGATCAAGGATTTCGATGCCTTCCCGACCCTGGAACAGCTCCCCATGTGGGGATTTGACGGCAGCTCGACCCGCCAGGCCGAAGGCCACAGCTCGGATTGCATGCTCAAGCCCGTGGCGGTGTATCCCGATCCGACGAAGAAGAACGGCGTGTTGGTAATGTGCGAAGTCATGATGCCGGATGGCAAGACCCCGCATTCGACGAACGCCCGCGCCACGATCCTGGATGACCCCGATACCTGGTTTGGCTTCGAGCAGGAGTATTTTCTGTATCGTGACGGCGTCCCCCTGGGCTTCCCCACGGGCGGCGGTTTCCCCCCTCCCCAAGGCAAGTACTACACCGGTGTGGGCTATGAAAACGTGGGCGAAATCGCCCGTGAAATCGTGGACACCCACTTGGACATCTGCCTGGATGCCGGCATCAACCACGAGGGCATCAACGCCGAAGTGGCCAAGGGCCAGTGGGAATTCCAGATCTTCGGCAAAGGCTCGAAAACGGCCGCCGACCAGATGTGGATGGCCCGTTACCTCCTGATGCGCCTCTGCGAACAGTACGAAGTCACCGTCGTCTGGCACTGCAAGCCGCTGGGCAAGGATGTCGACTGGAACGGTTCCGGGATGCACTCCAATTTCTCCACCAAGTACATGCGCGAAGTCGGCGGCAAGGCCTACTTTGAAGCCCTCATGGCCGCGTTCGACAAATACAAGAACGAACACATTGCAGTTTACGGGCCGGACAACCATCTCCGCCTCACCGGGCTGCATGAAACCCAGTCGATTGACAAGTTTAACTACGGCATCGCCAATCGCGGCGCCTCCGTGCGCGTCCCGCACAGCTTTGTCAACAATGGTTACAAAGGGTATCTGGAAGACCGCCGGCCGAATTCACAGGGCGACCCGTACAAAATCGCTGGCCGCATCCTGCAGACCATTGCCACGGTGCCCCTGCCCGGCAAGTGAGTTTACGCCGGTGCGGAACGCGCCGGTTCATTTTCGGGCACGGGTTTTAAGTGGAACCCCGCGAGATTCCAAAGCTTGTTGCCTGTGAAAACTTCGACCGTCCGTCCTCAAATGAGGGCGGGCGGTTCTTGCTTTTCCGTATGACACCTTCGGCAAGGCCGGCCGCAAGCCCCTTCCCGGCTTGCGTGTGGGGTCAACTTGCCATTTCGGACCCGCCGTGCTATGAATAGCGCGCCTGTTGGTTATCCGGGACGGGCGATTGAGCATGGTGCGGCTTGTCCGGGGATGGTTGCTCCAAATTAGATTAATCAAGCTCTTGCTGGTCATGCAGTCCAAACAAATCAACAACGGGGTCCGATCCCAGCGCGGGTTTACCCTGATCGAATTGTTGGTGGTGATCGCGATTATTGCGATCCTGGCCGGATTGTTGTTGCCCGCTCTGGCGCGCGCGCGCGAACGGGCCAATGGTCTTGCCTGCCTGAACAATACCCGGCAATTGGAACTGGCTTGCCAGTTGTACGCGGACGAACACGAAAATTACCTGCCTTATAATCTCGGTTTGGGGGGATCTGCCTATCGGACGAATCTCAACTGGGTCAACAACGTCATGACCTGGGACCTGAGTCCGGATAATACCAACGCCGCCACCATCACCGGAGCCAGTTTGGGAGCCTACACCAGCGGAAAGGTCTCGGTTTACCGCTGTCCTTCCGATCGCACTTTGGCCGCCGTACAGCGCAGCGCCGGGTGGGATCACCGGGTGCGCAGTTATTCCCTGAATGCCATGGTGGGGGATGCCGGGAAGTATTCGACCACGGGTGTGAATCTAAACAATCCCAATTACCGCCAATTTTTCAAATCCACCCAGATTCCGCGACCCGCGGACATTTTTACCTTTTTGGATGAACACCCGGACAGCGTCGGGGACGGTTATTTCCTGAATCGAGCCGCGCTCAAGTACTCGAATTCGGACGGCGATTCGGAAGGGTATAACGAATGGACGGACTTGCCGGCTTCTTTCCACAACGGTGCCACTGCGTTTGCCTTCGCCGACGGACATGCCACCGCCCATAAATGGCTGGATCCCAATACAGTCCGTCCAGCTCGACCCGACGCGGCCGCTTTACCGTTTTTTGTGGAGCCCGGATCTTCCCGGGATTTTGACTGGATAATTCAGCACATGAGCACTGGAAATTGACCTCCATCCAGAGCGAAATCGGGATTCGGTTCATAAATATTGCCGCAGGGTCCGCTCATCACCGTCAATGGTGAGGAGGTAAAGTTTGTCACCGTGCGTCCAGGTGGCGGAGACCTTATCGTGGATGCGTGAAAATTGTGGATCACTATGGTCGGTAGCACCGCTGACCGTGGCCCGGTCCACCACAAACAGCCACAGATCACTTTGCGTTCCGGCTGCCAGTCGTCGGCCGGTCTGAAAACAAATCATGGAAACTTTGCCCGCCTGCCAACCCTCAACGGCACATCCCACGAGGGTGGCCCGCTGGAGCCCAGTCGGGAGTTTGAAATCAGAAGGCGCCCCGCTGCTCATGAGGTAGGACCGGATCTGGGCTTGGCTATTGGTGGTGAGATCCATGACGTACGACCGCAATGCCCCGCCGACCATCCGATTCTGGTAGTTGACCAGGCTGTTTTCCGCCGGGCCATGCCCCCACCAAATTCCTCCTACCACAAGGAGCACCACCGCGCCCAGGGCCATGGCGAGCACCTTTCGCGGACGTTGACGAATTTGCCGGTCACGGGCGGCTTGTTCCGAAATGATCTGTTCCCGCAAACCGGGAGGGGGTGACAATTGTCGGAACTTTTCGCACAACAGCTCCTGCCGCGCGCAATGTTCGGCCAGCCATTTCGCGAGTTCGGGGCTGGTCTTCGCCAGGTCCAAAGCGGCCAGCATTTCCGGATCCTCCCGGCCAGCCATCCCGGGCCGGTAGTACAAGAGCACTTGTTGGGCTTCGTTGATGTTCACAATTGGGGGGGCGATCGGTCGGCGGCGATATCGCGCGCCAAAAGTTGTTGCAATTGACTGATGCCGCGCGCCAGGCGCGACTTGACGGTTCCCAGGGGCACTCCCAGAATTTCCGCGATTTCCAGGTACGAATAGTCCTGCAGGTAAAACAGCGCCACCGGGGCGCGAAACACCTCATCCACTAGGGCCAGAGTCGCGACAACTTGGGATGAATCAAGCCGGTTCATCGAGGCCGGCGAAACCGTGGGCAGTTCCGCCTCCACCGTCCCCAGCTCGGCATGGGGAAAACGGGTCTGGCGCCGGCGGGAATTGAGAAACTCCCGGTGAAGCGTGGTGAAAAGCCATGTTTTCACTTTGGAGGTATCCCGCAATTGCTTCCCTTTGGCCGCCCAAATCGTGAAGGCCTGTTGCGTCAGATCGCAGGCGTCCGCCTCGGAACGGCTCAGGCTGAAGGCGAACTGGTAGAGCGGCCCGTAAAACCGGGTCACCAAGCTCTCAAAATCTATGCTTTCCGCCATACCATGTTCATCAATTGTTCGAGGCGCCAGTCGAGCATTTGTTCCCGGGAATCACAATCCTGAAATCTCCGGGAACAAATCCCGCGCCGGCCACTCCTACCCTCGTGCAAGCCGTTGGGTGTCAGATTCCACAGCGGAACCCAAAACCGACGAAATATTAATGGATAAGCCTCTCGTTATGACCAAATTGCAAAACCTAGCAAAATCCAAATCCCGGAACGCACCGCACCGTGGCATGGCCCTGGGACTCCTGCTCCTGCTCGGACTGGCGCGCCCCGGTCTCTCTCCCGCCGCCACCATTTGGAATGGGCCCAAAATCAGCGTGAGCGATGTGACGGACCCCGATCAAATGACAACCAAAGTGTGGCTCACGCGGGGAGGTTCCCAGGGACTTTACAACGCCAAAACGGAGAGTGGATTCACCCACTTCCTCAGTCCAAAAGACACGCTTTGGGCGGACGGAACCACCGCGAATTACCGAAATTTGTCCTTCACAGATTGGAACACCTGGTCCAAAA
Source organism: uncultured Pedosphaera sp. (assembly GCA_903918755.1). GTDB lineage: Bacteria > Verrucomicrobiota > Verrucomicrobiia > Limisphaerales > Pedosphaeraceae > CAIXFN01. The sequence continues at coordinate 57,959 of CAIXFN010000046.1, read as the reverse complement.
ACCTGCATGGCGGCCCGCCGGGCACCATCGGTGTGCCGGCCGTCGTCCACCTGGTCTCCGAGGACATTTATGTGGATATCGTGTTCACCTCCTGGGGTACCTTCGGTCCATATTCCTATGACCGGGCCACTCCCCCGGCCGCCAATGTTCCGCCTTCGGTGACCATCACCAACCCAACCAGTGGAGCCACCTTCGTCGCTCCCGCGAGCGTGACGATCGCGGCCTCTGCAACGGATTCGGATGGCTCGGTCACGAACGTCAAATTCTTTGAGGGGACAACCTTGCTGGGGTCCGTAGCGGCCAACCCCTTCCGCACCACGACGAACTTCGCCGCGGGCAGCCACACTTTGCTGGCCGTGGCCACGGATAATGGCGGGGCCACGAGCACCTCCGCTCCCGTCACCATCACGGTGATCGCAAACACGCTTCCTTCGGTCGGTTTCATCACCCCGACGAATGGAGCAATTTACACCGCACCGGCCACGTTGATTCTGGCAGCAAACGCCAGTGACGCGGACGGCAGCGTGACGAACGTGGAGTTTTTTGACAACAGCGCTTCCCTCGGGCACGTTTCCGCCCCCCCGTTCAGCTTGCTCACCCCCCTGCCGGTGGGAAGCCACAGCCTGCGGGCCGTGGCCGCCGACAACTCCGGAGGCACCAGCACCACGACTGCGGTGGCGGTAACCGTTCTGGCCGCCGGAACTCCGTCGGCCCCCAGTTTCATCAGCTTGTCGGTAACCAATAAATACCCGAGCCCCCCACTTTCGGTGGCGAACGTCCCCATTATAACCAACGGTCTGGACACGTTGCGGTGGACCGGCGACACCCGCAGTCGGTTTGACCTGCTTTTCGCCGACCATCTCGAGGCCGGGGGCCTCTGGCGCCTCGCACAACCCAACATTGTCGGCGATCCCTCGGGCACCAACACCTTGACCGATCCGCCCTTCCTGGCCAGCTCCGCTTACGGACCCAATACGAATTTGTTCTACCGGATGAATGCGTTGCCGTCCCAAAGTCCGGGGTTGGCCATCCGCTTGCAGACGGTTGCCACCAATCTGGTTTCTCCCACGGTTTTGACCCACGCCCATGACGGCTCCGGGCGGTTGTTCATTGCCGATCAAATTGGTCAAATCCGCATTGTCGACGCCGCTGGAAATCTGCTCCCAACCCCCTTCCTTGACATCTCTAACCGCCTTGCTTCGTTACAATCAGGCTATGATGAGCGGGGCTTGTTGGGCTTGACGTTCCACCCCGGCTACTCGACGAATGGCCGGTTTTTTGTCTATTATTCCGCCCCTTCACCCGCGACCAATTACGACAATGTCACGGTGCTCTCGGAATTCCGGGTTTCCACCGGCAATCCCAACCAGGCGGATTCCACCAGCGAGCGGATTCTCCTGACGATTAACGAGCCGGAGTTCAATCATGAGGGTGCCGACATCACCTTCGGCCCGGATGGCTATCTCTACCTTGGACCGGGAGACGGGGGTGGCGCCGGGGACCAACACGGTGCCACGGGAAATGGTCAATCCCTGGCAACGCTCTTAGGCAAGATCTTGCGTCTGGATGTCGATTCCGGTTCACCGTACGGCATCCCGCAGGATAACCCGTTCATCGGCACCCCGGGCGCCCGGCCGGAGATTTTCGCCTACGGTCTGCGCAATCCCTGGCGGTTTTCCTTTGACCGGGGCGGCACCCATCAAGGATTTATCGCCGATGTGGGACAGAATCTATGGGAGGAAATCGATCTTCTGCGCAAAGGGGCCAACTACGGGTGGCGGATTCTGGAAGGAAGCCATGCGTTTGATACGACCGTGGCGGGTAGACTGGCGGTGGACGTGACGACTCTGGATCAGCCCATTCACGAATACGGCCACGGGCCGGTGGGAATCGCGGTCATTGGCGGCTACGTTTATCGGGGGACAAATTATCCCGCCTTGAATGGACTTTACGTCTTTGGTGATTTCAGCACGAGTTTCGGCAGTCCGGACGGGCAAATCTATTACCTCGCCCAAACCCGCCCGGGAATTTGGGAGCGCTTTCCCGTTCAACTCTGGCCCGCCAACGCCCGCTTGGGACGCTTCCTCAAGGGGTTCGGCGAGGATGAAGCGGGAGAAATTTACGTCCTGTCATCGACCGCGCTGGGCCCCTCCGGAAGGACCGGCGATGTCCGCCGATTGACCAAGCCATGAGGTAAAAATCGCGCGAAGATTTTGTAGGTTGGTAACTAGTCAGGGGGACGTCCGCGGGATCGGGCGTCCCCTTTTTCATTCCCCCGGTGGGCGCTCACTTGGCCACCAATTGCTGATTCATCCGGCGAATTCTTTCCACCAAAACCTTCATGACGTGGGAAGCAAAAAACGGGTTCTGTTGCACGAGAAAATGAAACCGGCGCAGATTGATGCGCGCCAGGCGACACGGGGTCGTGGCCACCACGCTGGCGGCGCGGGGTGATTCGTCGATCAAGGCCATTTCGCCAATCAACGACCCAACTCCCAGATTTTCGATCACGCGGTTTTTGATCACCACATTTACGCTGCCTTCCAGCAGCACGAACATCTCCGTGCCGGGATCGCCTTCGGCAAAAAGCGAATCCCCGGGGGCCAGGATTACTGGATTATCATCTTGTCGAAACAGGTCTGCTGGATTCATGGCTATAAGCGATCTTAACGCCATGCGAGCGTAGGGCGCGGCGGAAGATCGTCAAGTTACGTTTTTGTAACGGCTGAATGCCCCCACAAAACCATCCGTTGCGGCGATCGCCGCGCAACGAGACACTGGGAACACAAGGGGCGGCAGGTGCTCGCACCTGCCGCCCTGAATCGGATGACCCGCGCGGGTCAGATCCGCTGATTACTTCAATTCTTCGTTGGTCGCCACATTTACGATCTTGAACGTCTCGGCGTGCAACGCCGGGTCGCCCCGGAAGGAGAGTTTGCCGAAGTAGCGTTTCTCCATTTCGATCAGATGCTTTTCATCCTCGTTGCGCAAGCGCTCCATCACACTGGGATGGACCACGATCCGCAACTGGAAGTCGGATTCATCCCGGGAACGCTTCTTCAGGATTTCGCTGAGCTTGCGTTGGATTTCAACACTCATCGTCAGTGCGCTCTTCACCTTGCCCCGGCCTTTGCAGTACGGGCATTCCTCATACACCGCGGCATGGACGCTCTCGGAATGGCGTTGACGGGTCATTTCCATCAGCCCGAGCTGGGAGATCGGCAGGATATGGGTCTTGGCCTTGTCGCGGCGCAAGCCATCCTTAACCCTCTGATAGACCGCCTGACGGTCGCGGGGGTGTTTCATGTCGATGAAGTCGAGGACGATCAATCCGCCCATGTTGCGCAAACGCAATTGCCGACAGATTTCCTCCGCGGCCTCGAGATTCACCTTTAAAATTGCCGTTTCCTGATCTTTGCCTCCCTTATGCCGGCCAGTGTTGACATCGATAGCCACCAACGCTTCGGTTTCATCCACCACGATGTATCCACCGCTCTTGAGATGCACCGTGCGGGAGAAGGCATTCTCCAACTGGCGGCTGATGTTGAACCGGTCGAAAATCGGCTGGGACTCGGAATACAACTTCACCTTGCTGGCCGAGCGCTTCGAGATCTTCGAAATCATGTCCCGCATGCGGTCGCAGGCCTTCTGGCTGTCCACGACGATGCGTTCGACGTCCTCCGTGAGAAAATCCCGCACGGTGCGTTCGATCAGGTCAGGCTCCTGGAAAACACAGGTGGCGGAGGGCTGGTTCTTGATGCGCTCCTGGATCAATTGCCATTCCTCCAGCAAGAGGGCGAGATCGCGCACAAAATAACGAACCTGCTGGCCTTCACCGACCGTCCGCATGATGACGCCCATGCCATCCGGGATATCGAGGGTGCGGAGAATCTTTTTGAGGCGTTGCCGTTCCTGCTGGTTTTCGATTTTGCGGGAGATGCCACTCTGGTCGGAATTCGGCAGCAGCACCAGATAACGGCCTGGCAACACAACGTTGGTGGTGACCCGGGGCCCCTTGGTGCCGATTGGCCCCTTGGTGACCTGAACAATGATATCGCTGCCTGGGGGATAAAGACGGGGAATGTCCTTCTGCGTGATGCGCGGCTTTTCGCGGCGCTTGGTTTCGCGTTCCACCAATTCCACCCCGCTGTCGAAACTGCTCGGCACGATATCCCAATAATGGAGAAAGGCGTTCTTCTCGAACCCGATGTCCACAAACGCAGCCTTCAAGCCATCTTCCAAATTGCGGACTTTGCCCTTAAAGATGCTGCCCACCAGGCGTTCCTCGGTGGTCCGCTCGATCGTAAATTCCTCCAGCTTGCCTTCCTCCAGGACGCCGACCCGGGTTTCGAGTGATTCCGCATTGATGATGACTTCCTTGTGCGTGCGCTTAACCGGCTTGATCAGGCGCTGCACGCGCTTGAGCACCGAGGACGCCGCGAGGCGGATGGTTTCCACAATGCCCTGGGGCCGTTCGGGTACCTTGACCGGTTCAAACGGCTTCTCTTCCGGTTCCTCCGCGGGACTTTCCAGATGTGGTTCGCGAAAGTCGTGTTCCCCGTCCACAGCCGCCTCACTCACCGACTCCGGCACACCTTCCGCGGGCAGGCCAGCCGCGAGATTTTCGGCCCGATCGATTTCCTCCGAATGGCGGCCTTTGTCGTACACCTTGTCCTGCGGGGCCTCTTCCCCGACAATTTCGGCGCGCGCCTCCGTGGCGGCGCGTTCCTCGCGTTTCGGATCCGGGGTCAATCCCCGGGCAGGTCGGAAGCGCATACCGCCGCGGCGCCGCCGTGAAAAATTCCGGTCACTCATATTACTCAATAAGCCTTTCGATAAATGTGGACATTCTGCAACATGCCGATCGCGATCAACGAGCAGAGCACTGAGGATCCGCCATAACTGAGCAACGGCAGTGGCACCCCCGTCACGGGCATGATGCGAATGTTCATTCCAATGTTGATGAAGATATGGCTGAAAAGGAGTGTCACCACCCCCACGGCCAACAATTTACCCAGACGATCGCGCGCCTGGCCCGCGATTCTGATCCCGGTGAACAGAATCACGGCGTACAGCGTGAGAATCGTCACGCTCCCGATGAATCCCTTCTCCTCGGCAATCACGGAGAAAATGAAATCATTATGCTTGCTGGCCTGGGGCAGAAACCCCAGGCCGTTTTGCTGGCCCTGCCGCCAGCCCTTCCCGCCCAAACCGCCGGAACCCACCGCGATCAACGATTGCCGAACGTTGAGCGAGGCGTTGAACTGTTTTTCGCGCAGCCGCTGCCGCTCGGCCGGGGTGATATCCCGGCCGGCATAGCTGGCGTAATCCAACCCAAAATAAACGAGCAACCGGCTCTTTTGGTAGTCATGGATTTTGACCACCTGGAACCGGGGCGGAGCAAATAAAAGATCCGCCAGAACCAGCAGTGTCGCCAGTCCGCCTATAGTCAGCAAACGACCAAGATAACGGCCGGGCGCCCCCGCCGAATACAACATCGTGATCCCGGTGGGAAGCAGCACCAAGCCGGACCCCAGATCGGGTTCCTTCATGATGAGCAAAAAGGGGAGTACCATCAGGCCGATGGCGCTCCAGAAGATCCGCAACTGCCGCAATTCATCCACTGGCCGGCTGAGGTAATGCGCCTGGGCCATGATGAATGCCAGTTTGGCGAATTCCGAGGGTTGCAACTGGATCCCGCCAAACTCGATCCAGCGGCCTGCCCCATGGTGAGAAGACCCCAGCCCGGGAATCAGGACGACCACCAAAGTAAGGATGGAGCCCCAATAGATTACCAACGACCAGCGGGACAAAATATGATAATCAATCAGGCAGACTGCTGCCGCCGAGCCCAACCCCAGCGAAAACCAGATGATTTGCCGAAAATAAGTGTGCCGGTGCCAGGCCAGATTCGCCCCGGCTTCGCTCGCCGCCGTCGCGCTGTAAACGAATGCCACGCTGATGGCGATCAACGCCAAGACGGCGGCTAACTGAAGGCCGTCCAGCCGGGATTGATGCTCTTTGGGCGCCGGGAAGAGCATCATGGGATTTGGCCTAACATTCCCACCTTGGGTGTGACCTTGCGTTCTCGTTGCGTTTCGCGGTCCCGTAAAGCCTGATAAATCTGGCGTGCCATCGGGGCACAGGTGCCCCCACCCGAGGCCCCGCCTTCGACCATGACCACCACTGCGTAGCGCGGATTTTCGTAAGGGGCAAACGAAACAAACCAGGTGATTTGGGCGCCACGGGCAATGTGGCCATTTTTTTCCACCTGGGCAGTCCCCGTCTTGCCTCCGATGCGGAAGCCCGGAATCTGGGCGGGATGGCCCGTCCCCGAGGCGTCCTCCACATCGTGCACCATTGCTTCCCGGACCAAATCCAGACTGTGCCGGCTGACGCCCAGATTGTCTCGGATCTCGCCAGCCGGATAGACCTGCGAAGGCTGATCCGCACCGTAGGCCTGCACCCGGCTCACCAGCCGGGGCGCCAGCACCCGACCGCCGTTCGCTACTGCCGCAGTCATTACCGCCATCTGGAGCGGAGTGACTTCAATTGGTCCCTGTCCAATACTGAGATTTGCCGTCGTACCGTCACCCCAATTGATGGTCTCCTCCGGGGTGGGAAAAACGCCCTTGGTTTCCTGCCCAGGTAGTAAACCGGTCTTTTCTCCCAGGTGAAGTCGCTGTCCCAGCGTGATGATCCTTGCCAATACGCCCGGCTTGAGCCCCTGCTCGATGAAATAGGAATTTGACGATTTCGCCAAGGCGCGATCAAGATCATACAACCCCGCGCTGGCCGTGTCATTGATCCGCCGGCGGCCCACCATGCGATACCCCAGACTGTGGTACATCTCCTTGGGATTCAGCACGCCCGCTTCCAAGGCAGCTAGGGCAACCACAATCTTGAAGATCGAGCCGGGCGGATAGTTCTCATAGGTGGCGCGATTCATCTGGGGCCGGGAGTTGGTATCACTGAAATGCTGCCATTCCCGGACCTGGTCAGCCGGGCTCAGCCCTTGCACGAACATGTTCAGATTATATGCCGGGGCGGAAGCCAGGGCGAGGACATCCCCATTCTGCGCATCCATTACCACGACCGCGCCCCGACCGTGGGCCTGCAGCGCGGATTCGGCGGCTTTTTGCACCTCCAAATCCAATGTCAAAACCAAACTCGCCCCGGGCTCCGCCGGCGCCCATACCGCTTCGCTTTGCCGGTATCCCTGGTTATTTACCAGGACGGATTTTGCTCCCGCCACGCCCCGGAGTTCCTTATCAAATAGTTGCTCCAACCCGCTCTTACCCGCGTAATCTTCGAGGCGGTAGCTATATTCCGCCAACTCCCCGTCCGTCGCAATTTCATTCCGCGTCACATAACCCAACACATGCGCCGCCAGCCCGGCATAAGGATAGTAGCGCAATGATTGCACATCCAATTCCAGTCCCGGGGTGTGCATGGATTGCTCTTCAAATCGGGCCACGTTGGTGACGTTTAATTGCCTTAAGATGGGCAGTGGCAACGCCCGGGATTCGGAATAACGCCGCTCGAAGACCTTTTCGGTGAAATTGACTGGTTGTTGCAATCGCACCCCCACCTCGGCGACGATCTGGCTGCTGACTTCGAAGCGAGTGGTGCGGTGCAGTTCGTTGACGAGCGCATCGGTCACCACGAATTGCTTTTTTTCCGCCGCGGTCAGTTTCCGGCCCAATTGCCGCGCCTTGTCCGCGGCCTCTCGGGCCAGTTGCTGCCGCGCTGTCCGCAAGGCAGTCAAATAGGCCGCGTCAAATTTCGGGCTCAAATCCTCGAGATACAAATCCACGTTGTAGTTTGGCCGGTTCTCCGCCAATGGCCGACCGTCGCGGTCCAGGATGCTGCCGCGCAGCGCGGGGATGCGCACAGTGCGTTGCGACTGCACATCCAATTTCTGCTGATAATATTCCGAGGAAACCACCTGAACCCACCACAGACCCGCGAGCAAAATCAGCAGGCCGCCCGCCACCACGGTGGCCATCAGGCGCAAGTGCGGGTCGTCTTTCTTAAGTTGGTCGAGGATGAGCATATGGTTCAGCGCCCCCGACGAATCTCCCGGTCCGGACGGAAACTGCTTTCCTTGGCTGGTCGGTAAACCAGCAAATGATCCAACCCATCAAAAAATCGGAAGCAAACCGGTGTCAGGAGCGCGCCGCTGGCAGTCATCACCATCCATTGCCAGACAAATTCCCAACCCAGCAATGGAGCCTGCCGCAAGGTCAGCAAAAGCACGATGGTCACCAAGGGCACAAAACCACTCGCGGCCAATCCCAGAACCCAGCGGGCAAATATCTGTTCCCGCAGGATCAGCCCCCGCCGCAGGTAGATCAAAAATCCCGCGAGAAATAATGGCAAAACGGTGATCCCCAAGGGATTGGCCGAGAGCGAGTCAAACCAAAGCCCCCCCAGAACGGCTAGCAACGTGATGGTCACCATGCTCGAACTCAGACTGGCATAAACAATCAGGCTCGGCAGCAGATCAATCTGGACCCCCAGCCAGTGGCGGAAGCCATCGAAAGAGGCTTCCAGAAAAACCGCGATAAAAGCTGTCAGCAAGATGAGAATGGGGCTGAGGGAGTTCATGGCATGGTCAAAACCCAAACTTCATCCAAGGCATTCAAATCGGCCCCCAATTTGACCCTCGCCTCGCTGGATTGACCAAAATCAACCGCCTGGGGATCCTCCGCGATCTTGCCGATGTGAATTCCGGCGGGAAAAACGCCCCCGGAACCGCTGGTCCGCACCGTTTGCCCGGGCTTGATCACGGTGGTGCTGGCGAGGTGACTTAGCCTGACCAGCGTGTGATTGATCGGGCTGGCGCTGCCCGTAATGACCCCCAATTCACGGGTTCCTTCAATCGCAGCCGACACCTTGCAACCCGGATCGCTTATCAGCACGACCTGGGATCGCGTCAAGCTCACGGACTTGATCCGGCCCACAAGACCTTCCTGGCTGAGAACCGGGAGATCCTCCCGCATGCCCTGCAAACTCCCGAGGTCGATGGAAATGGTCTGCCACCAATTCGCGGGATCCCGCGCCACCACTCGCGCGAGGCGGAGACGATCCTTCCAAAGGGTGGTCCGTTGCCAGTTGTAGTAGGCTCGTAACCGGTCGTTCTCAGCGATGACGGCGGCCAATTGCTGCCCCTGCAACTGCAGCACGGCATTGGTGTGCCGCAAGGCTTCATTCAGCCGGAGCAATTCGCCACGGGAAACGAGGGCATCGCCGGCCTCCCGGGTCAGGTGGTGGGCGGTCCGGCTGAGACCAAAAAGGGGTAGAAAAAGGCTGCCGATGGCGAGCTTGAACTGCGCGGCGGTTTGCCGGGGCAGTCCAAAAACAAGTACAATCGTCAGCAGGCCCACGAATCCAAGGGCCTTAAAGTGTGCCTTATTAAGCATGCTTCACCCGGCGGCTCTCCGGGCGAACGTCTCGAGCATCAAACCTTGGAGCTGGAGGACACCTGCTTCAAAAATTGGAGTTCCTGCAACACACGTCCCGTACCTTCGGCCACGGCGCTGAGCGGATCATCGGCAATGTGCACCGGCAATCCCGTCTCCTCCGCCACCAACCGGTCGATTCCGCGCAACAACGCCCCCCCACCGGCCATGACCAACCCGCGGTCCACCAAATCGGCGGACAGTTCGGGCGGGCAACGTTCCAGGGTAATCCGGACGGACTCCAAAATGCTTGAAAGCGGCTCCTGCAGGGCCTCGCGAATCTCTTCTGAGCGAATGGTCAGGGTCTTCGGCAACCCCGCGCTCAGATCGCGGCCCTTGACCTCCATGGTCAATTCCTGCTCCAGCGGGAAGGCCGATCCGATCCGGATCTTGATCTCCTCCGCCGTGCGTTCGCCGATCATCAAGTTGTAGGCCCGCTTCATGTGTGCGACAATTGTTTCGTCAAACTCGTCCCCGCCCACCCGGAGGCTGCGGCTGAAGACGATTCCGGCGAGGGAGATGATTGCGATTTCGCAAGTTCCCCCGCCGATATCCACGATCATATTGCCTGCCGGCTCATGCACCGGCAATCCCACCCCAATGGCCGAGGCCATGGGCTGTTCAATGAGATAAACTTCACGCGCGCCCGCGTGCGTAGCCGAATCTTTCACGGCCCGCTTCTCCACTTCCGTGATCCCCGAAGGGACCGCCACAACCACGCGCGGAGCTATTAGCTTGCGGTGGTGGACCTTCTGGATGAAATGGCGGAGCATTGCCTCGGTAATTTCAAAATCGGCAATGACTCCATCCTTCATGGGCCGGATGGCTACGATATTGCCTGGAGTGCGTCCGAGCATTCGTTTGGCCTCTTCGCCCACCGCCAGTACAGTTGTGGTGCCCGCCTGGATAGCCACCACCGAAGGTTCGCGTAAGACGATCCCCCGGTCCCGCACGTAAACGAGCGAGTTGGCAGTTCCCAAGTCGATTCCAATATCGTTGGAAAACAGACTTTTAAATTGCGCAAACATGAATTGTGCCTAACGGGGGGCAAACTAAGACCGGTTCCACCTAACGTCAAGATTATTAGCACTTTGTGCGCCAAGCAATCCCAAAAACTCCTTCCCCCCCCCCACGCCGTTCATAACATCCGCACTCTTTGGCACAATTCTGGCGTTTTGCGGCCTTTTTACTGGACTTTTGCATACTCCGGGGAGTCGCGAGTTTTTTCCGGGCAAGTGACCTGCAACGCCCGAATATTGAGTGCAAAACCCGCTCAATGAACTTTCATTATGTTGGGAGTAGCATTTTCCGGCTTCAAGGCGCCGTCACCTCATGCCAGTCCAGATGATAGGAGAATTTGTTGAAATAAAGGTTTTTGCCCCCCGCTTCTATTTCGCCACGTTGAAAATCCACATCATCCGAGCGGAAAGAGTTTTTGGCGGGTTCCAAGGCGGCGCTATGGTCCGCGTTGGCCGCCATCCGGTAGTGGTCGAGACCGCCGAAGTAAAAATCACGGATTTCCCGTTTTTGGGCCTCGGGAAGCGTCCGGACATAGCGCATGGCAAAGTTCCCCATGTAGGAATCCACCGGTACCCAACCGTAGGGCGCCAGGTAGATTTCCGCCCAATCATGATTGGTAGTGTCCCCAGGCAACAGGTTCCAACCTGATTGCCAACGGGCCGGAATCCCCCGGGAACGGCAAAGGGTGATGAACAATAAGGCCTGTTGTCCGCAATCACCATAGCCATTCGACCGGCAGTATTCGCTGAGGTTGGGAATGGTGGAGTATTCCAACGCGTAGCTGTACAGCAGGTGATCAGCCATCCAGTTGTAGATGGCCCGCGCCTGGAGCAAAGGGTTGGATTCCTCACCGACAATCCGGCCAGCCAATTCCCGGATTTGCGGCGTAAATCGCACATGCGGCCCTTCCGAGGTGAACCGTTTCAAGACCGGGTCGGACAAGTCGGGCGGGCGCACCCTTTCGGGCTGGAATTGAAAAGAAACCCCACGCGTGGTGAATTCATAATCAATCTTGAACTCTGTGGGTTCTTTCCCGAGCGCCGGTTGCTCGAAATAAACGGAGCGGATCGGGCTGTCCTCCGCGGCAACCGATTTGAACGGCAGGCTGCTCCCCAGCAGTTTAAAATCCGATTGGAAAGGATACCGGCGCGGGATTGGCAACCAGACCCTCAAAGGTTCCCCGGCGGGAACCGCGTTGGACTTAACCGTCACTTTCATCGTGACGTGGAATTGCCGGGGCAGCACGTAGGGCGTTTGGGCCTCCCGCGCCGCTGCGCGGATCGACCGGACATTTCCCAGAATCAATTGTTCGCGCGGAGCGGGGTCCGCGGCTTTCAACCGCCGCGAATTCAATTCCGGGTGGCGAAAGAAAAGATTGCTGACCCCCGAGCTGAAAAAGTAAACGGTTCCGTCAATCTCCCGGCTGTCAAACCAATCCGCCTTCACCCAATCGTCAAACTCTGCCGACGTAAGATCGCGCACCGCTGCTTGCAAATCATGGAAAAGCTCGGCGCGGGTGTCGGAGTAATCGAGCCGGATCCGGTCCAAACGCTCCCGTTCAAAGGCCAGGCGTCGGGTCTCGTCCGCCGGCAGCGTGCCAACACTCAAGGCGGCGGTAATTTCCGCGGCCGCTTCTCGAAACCGCCCGGCCGCTTCCAGACCTGCCAAATTGGCGATGGTGTTGGTTTCCGCCATGGCGCTCAAGCGGGTTAACCCGGCGCAAAGGAGTCCCAGCAATAGGAGGCTTTTCATACCTGCGGGCTGGCTCCGCACCGGCTGGCCTCAACCTTCCAGGGCGCGCAACTCCGCGAGAACATGTTGCTCTTCCGACTGCCAGTCCGCAAGCCGCTTTTGATGCTCGGCCAGCACAGCCGCCGGCACCTTCTGCGCAAAGGCGGGATTGGCCAACTTCTGTTGGACCTTGACGATCTCGCCTGCAATTTTTTCGAGCTCTTTTTTCCGGCGCGCGATCTCCGCGGGCACATCGATCAACCCTTCCATCGGCAGGTACAAGTCGCCCGCTTCTGAACGTACGGCAAGGGTGCCCTTGGGGGGCTGATAATTCCGATCAACTTCCAGCGGCTCCGCATCGAGCAACATTTTGATCACGGCCACATCATCCGCGTCCACTGCCGCCAGCGGTTTCCAAACCATCCGCACCTTCTTCTTGGAAGCGATATTCCCCTCGCGGCGCAAATTCCGGCCCTGCACCACCAATTCATTGCGGCGATTGGTCGCCGCAAAGCGGGCATCATCCAAACCATAGGCCTGTCGGAAATCCACATCCAAAGGCTTTGGCCAAGGGGCAAACATAATGGTCAGTCCCCCCTGCCCCGCCGGCATGTCCAGGTTGTATCCCATCCCCTGCCAGAGCTCCTCGGTAATGAAAGGGAGGAAGGGGTGGAATAGTCGCAGTGTGTGTGAAAGCACAAAATCCAAGACCGCCACGGTGTTGGCCTTTTTGGCCTCGTCCGTCCCCTGCAGCACGGCTTTGCTCGCCTCGACATACCAATCGCAATACTCACTCCAGAAAAACCGGTAAAGCGTTTGCGCCGCTTCGCTGAAGTTGTAGGCCGCGAGGGAGGTCGACAATTCCCGGATCGCGGCATCAAGCTTCAGCAACACCCAGCGATCATCGCCGGTCAACAGGTCGGGATTGATCTCGCCCTGCACTTCGCCGCCCTGCATCTGCCGGAATCGGCACGCATTCCAGAGCTTGTTGCAAAAATTGCGCCCTAGTTCGACGTTTTGTTCATCAAACAAGATATCCTGCCCAATCGGCGCGGAGCGCATCACGCCAAACCGCAACGCGTCGGCCCCAAATTTCGCGATCAGATCCAATGGATCGGGCGAATTACCGAGGGACTTGGACATTTTGCGCCCCTGCTTGTCGCGGATGATGCCGGTGAAGTACACGTTTTGGAACGGCATTTCGCCCATGTACTCGTAGCCGGCCATAATCATGCGGGCCACCCAGAAGAAAATAATGTCCGGCCCCGTCACCAGATCCGTGGTGGGATAAAACTTCCGGAGCGTGGGCGTCATTTCCGGCCAGCCCATCGTGGCAAACGGCCATAACCAGGAACTGAACCAGGTGTCCAGCACATCGGTGTCCTGCGCGAACCCGGCGGCCTCCAATATCCGGGCGTCTTCGGGTGAATCGGTGGCGGCGTGGATGGTCAAATTGCCATCCTTTTCATACTCCCAGCGGAAGTAGGTCGTTTCAGTTGCCGGTTCCCGCAAAGGAAACCGACCGGCGGCCCAGCCCTGGGCACATTGGTCGGCACGTTCCGACACCAGAGCCTCGCGCAGATGCGGGATGGCCACTTCCGTCACCGCCGAGGCGGCGACGCGGAGGCTCCAAACTGGCACCCGGTGTCCCCACCAAAGTTGCCGGCTGATGCACCAATCCTGGATGTTGCCCAGCCAGTGGTCGTAAACCTTGGCCCAACGATCTGGATAAAATTTCATCCGACCTTCGGCCACCACGGCCCGGGAAACCTCGGTGCTGGGGTACTTCAAAAACCACTGTTCACTCAAGCGCGGCTCGATGGGCACATCGGCCCGTTCGCTGAACCCGACATTGTTGGTGTAGGGCTCCTCCTTTTCCAACGCGTTCAACTCCTTGAGTTTCTCCGCGGCAATCTTACGCGCTTTGAAACGGTCAAGCCCGCGCAGGTCACTCCCCGCCGCTTCGCTCATGGTGCCGTCCGCGTTGATCGATTCGATCACGGGCAGATGATGGCGCAAGCCGATGGCGAAGTCGGTCTTGTCGTGCGCCGGCGTGACTTTCAAAACGCCAGTGCCGAATTCAAAATCGACCTCCTCGTCTCCGATGATGGGAATCAGCCGCTGCTCCCGGGGCAACTCAGGCGGCAGGGCCCGGATGACATGCTGCCCGATCAAGTGGGCGTAGCGGGGATCTTTTGGATTCACGGCCACGGCGGTATCCGCCGGAATGGTCTCGGGCCGGGTGGTGGCAATGGTCAGGAAGGTGCCGGGCTGTTCCGCCACTTCCACTTTGAAATAATAGAGCAGCCCCTTCTGCTCCTTCATGGTTACTTCCTCATCAGAGAGCGCCGTGAGGGAGACCGGGCACCAGTTCACCATCCGTTTGCCGCGATAGATCATGCCTTTCTGGTAAAGGTCCACGAACACCCGCTGCACGCAGCGCGAATACTCGGGATCCATCGTAAAACGCTCGCGCGTCCAGTCGCAGGATGCTCCCAACCGCTTCAACTGCTCGATGATGATCCCGCCATGCTTCTCTTTCCATTCCCAGACTTTTTCGAGGAACTTTTCGCGGCCCAGATCATCCCGGTGCTTGATGGCACCTTGCTTCTTCAGGGTCCGCTCCACCACCGTCTGCGTGGCAATCCCCGCATGATCCGTCCCCGGCAGCCAAAGCACTTCCTTGCCGTCCATACGCGCCTTCCGCGCCAGGATGTCCTGAATGGTGTTGTTGAGCACGTGGCCCAGCGTCAAAACACCCGTGACGTTCGGGGGTGGAATGACAATCGAGTACGGCGGTTTGGGCGAAGCCGGATCAGCCACGAACAATTTGTTGTCGAGCCAGAATTGGTACCACCGGGCCTCCACGGCCTGGGATTCGTATGCTTTGGAGATTTCGGACATGGTCAGTTTACAATTTCAAGCCCGCCAAATTGGCGGAAGTGGTCATCGAAAGTCAGCACCCGGCGCAATCCGAGTCGCTGCATCACGACAATGTATAAATGTCAATCACTTCACATGAGCGCAAATTCCATGCTCTCCACAAGTGCCTGGAGGCTGGCTTCGATAATATTGTCATTCACCCCCACGGTGCCCCACTCCCGGCGACCGTCTGTGGACTCGATCAATACCCGGGTGCCCGCCCGGGTGCCGGTGGCAGAATCCAGGATGCGGACTTTGTAGTCCGTGAGTTGGATTTTCTTTACCTTGGGGAAAAAGCGCTCCAACGCCGCCCGCAGGGCGGAGTCCAAGGCGTTAACCGGGCCATCCCCTTCCGCCACCGTGTGGGCCACCTGTCCTTTCACCCGCACTTTGACGGTCGCCTGACAAACGGAAAGCGCCTGATCACGACGAACCATCGCCTCGTACCCCACGACTTGAAATGGCGCCTCCTCGCGGGTGAGCATTTTGCGGATCAACAAAGCCAGCGACGCCTCGGCCGCCTCAAATTCATACCCCTGATGCTCCAATTCCTTGATGCGGGCCAGGATGTCCTTCAATTCCGGGGTCTCGTTGGAAACCTTGAAACCCAACTCCTGAGCCTTCATGACGATATTGCTACGTCCGGCCAGGTCGCTGATCAACACCGTGCGTTGATTACCCACCAGTGCGGGGTCGATATGCTCGTAACTGCGAGCCAACTTCTGGACAGCATTCACATGCTGGCCCCCCTTGTGCGAAAACGCCGCGGATCCCACCCAGGGCAGGCGCGGGTTGTGACGGAAATTCGCGATCTCGTCGACGAATTGGGAAAGTTCCTTCAATTTGGCCAGCGACGCAGGGGGCACACACGTTTTGCCAAGCTTGAGGGCCAGATTGGGAATGACGCTGGTCAGGTTGCAATTCCCTGTCCGTTCGCCATAGCCGTTGATCGTCCCCTGCACCTGCGTGGCGCCGGCTTCGATGCCAGCCAGGGCATTCGCCACACCCAAGCCGATGTCGTCGTGCGTATGAATGCCGAGTCGGACGTTCAGCTTGCCCAGCGCGTGCGCGGTGGTGCGGGAGATTTCCGCGGGCAAACGTCCCCCGTTGGTATCGCACAAAACCACCACATCGGCCCCGGCCTTCTCGGCCGCCTGCCACGTGGCCAGTGCGTACTCCGGCTCGTCCGCAAAACCGTCAAAACTGTGCTCGGCATCGTACATGACGATCTTGCCTTGATCCTTCAGGTACCTGATCGTATCCCCAATCATCGCCAGATTTTCATCCGGGGTTGTCCGAAGCACTTCTTTGACGTGCATCAGCCACGTTTTGCCCACAAGAGTGATAACGGGGGTTTCGGCCTCCAGCAACAAGCGCACCTGATCATCATCCTCCACCGCCACCCCTTTGCGCCGGGTGGCGCCGAAAGCCGCCAATTTGGCCCGTTTGAACTTCCGGCGTTTCGCCTGCTCAAAAAACTCGATGTCTTTCGGATTGGAACCCGGCCAGCCGCCTTCAATATAATGAACCCCGAATTGTTCCAGCCGTTCGGCAATTCGCAATTTGTCCATGACGGAGAAATTGATGCCTTCGCCCTGACTGCCATCGCGCAGGGTCGTATCGTAGATTTCCACTTCGGGTTTCATAAATTCCCGCCGTAGCGGGGAGGAATATCTACGTTAAATCCCCGGCCCATGCAAATCACATTGTCGGGTGCGGTTTAGTCGCGGGCAGCGTATCAGGCTGGCATCCCCCTCGCCAACCGGGGCCTCCCGGCCCGGGGAATATTCTCCAAAGCCCGGGCCGGGGTGTCCGGCCTATTGCGACTGCAGGCGGAAAAAGCCGCTGGTGTTGGTCATATCAAGGCTGAGGATTTGGTAGGAATTGGTCTGCCGATAACCCATAAATGGCTGCCAGCCGCCGAGTTGCGTCAGATTCGCAGCGCTTTCGAGCAGGTAGTTTGTACCGGGGCGGCCAAAGAGCGAGAGGGCCAATCGGCGGTTCCCCACCGCATTCGCCTCCAACAGCGGCTCACGGCCGACCACGACCACCCGTCCGGCGACCGCGCCAGGCTTCGGCACCAGTTGGCCGTCAACCCCCACCCCGGCGGGCTGCAAGAGTGTCAAAGGAACGAAGGAGGATGATTGCGCGGCGGTCGCCACGAAGCTCAACCGGGCGATCGACCGTGTGCCGGTGGCCCCGGCAAAGGCCGGATCCAAACCGAAACTCAGGGAATATAGATCAGACCCCGCGGGTTGTAGGATCGAAGACAGGACTTCCGGCGAGGTGCCCAGCAACTGCAGGTTGTTGAGTCGCGCGGCGGAAGCTTGCAGCAATGCGGTCACGCCCGTTAATTCAACTTCGCTTTGCAGGATAACCGGTACCGAATTGGTTTCCCCGGCCAACAAATTGGTGGCTCCCATCTGCAAAACAAAATAATTCGCGGCCCGGCGCACCGTCACCGTGAACTGGCGACTGGCGCTCAAGGGGGGTACTCCATTGTCCGTGACGACCACGGTGATCATATTGGTGCTGGGAGCTTGCGCCGCCGTGGGGCGCCATTGGATGAGTCCGGTGGTCGGATTGATGGTGAGATTGGCGGGCGCGCCACTACCGAGGGAGAACGTCAGTTGGTTGGCCGGCAAATCAAAGTCGACAGCGGCGTTCGTGATCACCAGGAGACCGCCTTCGCTGGCGAGGTAATTGGCGACCGGGGCAAGAATCGGAGCGGTATTGATTTTCCGTACCACGACTCGGACGATGCCCGTGGCACTTAGGGCGGGCAAACCATTGTCCTGGACAATGACCGCGATGTCATTGGTCGTCCCGCCGAGGGCAACACTGGTGGGCCAGGTGAAGTGGCCGGTTAACGAATCAATAATCGCTCCAGCCGGAGCCCCAGCCCCCAGACTGAAAAACAGTGAATCGGCTGGATCAGGGTCGGTTGCCGCAACGGCTGCGGAAACAATCTGCCCCGCGTCCGCAGTGATCCGCAACAGCGGAGCGATAGATGGTGGCGAATTGGTGCGACTCAAGCGGGTGGTCGCCTGGGGTGCCAGGGGCGGGGCTTCCTGGTTGCCCGCCGCATCCGTGGCTTGACTGTAAAAGGCATATGTGTGCCCGAGTTGACCCCGGTAGGCCGCATTCCCCAGCGTGGTCCCCCGCAACCAGGTCGAGAATAATCCTCCGTCCTCGCTCACCAGAATGTCGTAGGACGCAATCCCGCTCCCGCCCGGATCATCCACACCGCTCCAAGTCACGTTGAATTGTTGATAACTGGTCGCCGGAAGCGCGGCCACCGAACTGGTGGGGGGCGTGGTATCCGGCGGCGGCGGGGCACTGTAATAAAGGGTGTACGAGCCGGTACTGTTGTAGTCCAACAAATGCAGAACGTTTTCGAGCCGGGGCCGTCGCCCGCCTCCGATGAAGGTCCGGTCCGTTGTCCAGACATTCGTGTTCATGTAAATTTCCACATTATCCGAGCGCACCACTCTTTGAAGCGTGAATTGCCCGGCCCCGGGATCCGGCACATCCAGGTAAACCCACCCCTTGGGCAGCAGAGCGCTCAAATGCACTTGCAGGTGTCCCGCACTCGCCGAACCGTCGGTAGTGGCGGATTGCACGACCTGAACTGAGTTGGTGCTGCCGTTGCTTAGATAAATGGTGTCGGGTAAATTGTCCGGATCCGGAATGTCGTTCACGAGGAAATCTGGCAAGCCATCTTCCAGCGCCCCGGGCGCCCGCACCAGATGAGTCAATTCGTGAATCGAAAGATCGTCAATGAGCGACAGATTTGTTTTCCCCAGGTCGTCAATGTGCTGAAACGTGGCGGTATAATCGCTGAAGAAGCCCTGCAGGGTGGAGGTGAGGTACCAAAGCCCAATGCCCTCTTGGGCGGGACCGATGTCGCCAAAGGTGACCGTCAAGGAAGGGCTTTGCGATTGGGTGCCGACCTGGCTGCCAATAATTTTGAAATCAATCAGCAAACCCTTCTCATTATCGATGATTTGCGGCTGCCCGGAGATGATCTTGACGTTATGGGCCGTTCCCAGACCATGGTTTTTCACCACGACGCCGAGAACGTAGGGAATGCTGGGTTCGATCGCGGGAGTGAATGGGTCATCGGCATACACATCCCTTTGATGAAAATACTGCACGGTGAGAATGGGGTCGGGATAAACCGTGATTGGCGCGCTGAAGAGCGGGATGGCGATGCTCTTGCCATCCTGATAATACGTCAACACCCCACCAACTCCGTACAAGGTCGGTCCATTCGGCGCGGCGGAGCGCGTCGGAATCAAAATCCAGGAGGCGGTCCCGGTGGCGCCCGGGGACAAATGCCCGGTGCCATCCACCGCACCCATCCCCGAAACCACGGGCGATTCCACCCCGAACAGGTCATTGGCGGGGGCCCCGTTGGTATCGGTGATGTTGACGATCACCTGGATGTTGCTCAACGAGGAGGTATCGGAAATGTTGTCGAGTTCCAGGGTCGCATTGAAGGCGGCCCGCGTCAGGACCAGGTCCTGGGTCAACCGCAATTGGACCTTGGCGCAGACGCCGCTCCCGCTGCCGGTATCCAGGGGATGCGGCTGGGAGCCCGCGGAACCGGAGAGTGAGGTGATCGTGGGAGGAGAATTCGAAGAATTGGCCGAGGCGATGGAACCGGCCCCGGGCAGCTTCTTCAGCGCCGTCTGCGCCTTTTGATACGCGACCGCGTCCAGGGAGGTGAGATTCATGGAACTCGTGGGGAAACAGCCCCCCCCATCCAATTGCTGGCTGAGATTCAGGGTGATGTTGGTGCCTTCCACCCCGAAAGCCACGCTGAAACTGAATACGGTGGGACTGAAACAGATATTTTCCGTCAATCCGCTGTCGAGGCAGTACTTGACGGATCCACTAACACTGCTCGCGATCGCCGCCAAGGGGTTCACCGGGAAGTTAGTGACCACCACCAAACTCGGGATGCCATTGACGAGATTTGTGCGCCATACCGTGACCGTTCCCGTCGCCGGACAACTTTGATTCACTCCAACCGCCAACCCGGCGCTGGCACAGGCCTGGGGGTGCGCATAATGACAGTCGGTCGATCCGGAGGCGGTTCCGGAGCTGGTAAACGTGGCGCTGGCATCACACGTGTAATTCAGTTGGTAACCCACCAAATATATGTTGGTAAGGGAGGCGTTGGTAACCAGGATTGTATTGGTAATCAGTCCTGCGTTGGGTACCACGAACTCACCGGCAAAACCGAAGCTGCCGCCCCCGGACAGTTTCAACCCCATGCCATCGCCATCGCAACAAGTGCACACCTCGGCCGGCGGATAATTCAAGACCCGGAGGCCGGCCAAATGGGGCGCCTCGGCCAAACCGGCGATCACGGCATTGATCGCCTGCCCCACAATCGTGCCGGCGCCGGGCAGTCCCACACAGTTCGGCGAGAAATTGGCCGGATCACAGGAACAAGTGTGCGGGGTGTCGTAATTTGGCGCGCTTACGAACGGAGTTCCCACACCGGGCGGCCCCGGGATGGAAGGCCAACCACCACCACCACCCCCGCCGCCGCCACCACCGATGGTGCCAACACAATTTCCCGCATTGATGATCGGAATATTCGCGGCGTAGTCATTGGTTTGACCACCGCATTGCAGGGTCCATCTGGCCGCCATGGAAAAGGCGCAGGGAGCCGGAACATTGTCCGTGCTCAGCGGCCCAATATTTCCATGAATCCGGCGGATGGTGACGGGTACAGACAGTGAACTGTTGGCGGGCAAATGGCCAAAATCCGTGATCAGGGGCGTAATCTCCCAATCCGGGTGGGTACCGGTTACCAGCTTGAAATCGTTGGCGGCGATCAAACCGTGATTGGTTACCTCCAGGGTGATTTGCGCCAAATCCCCCACGATATCGGCCAGATCAATCAGCGATGGAATCACGGTGATGACGGGAATGGGGACCACCGTCTCAAACGTCGTCTCCAGCGTAATCCGGGTCCGATCCTCGATGGTTGTCGGCACCACGGTCCACGTGTATTGGACCATCTGCCGGGAGCAGAACGCCTTTAAATCATTGGTAATGCCGCCCCGCACGAGAATTGTGCCCTGGTACGAACTGTGTTGCGGTGCCGTTACGGTAACGTCGTAATAAGCCTCGGTCAGGCGCGGCAAATAAAACGTGCCATCAGGACCGCTCAGGCCATTCGTAATCACCGTTTTGGTATTGGCATCAATGATCGTCACCGCCGCGTTCGTGACATTGGGAGCGCCCGCCGCGTAATAAGTGAATTCATCCACCGTGGTCACCCGCAGATCCCCGATGGCTTCACTCACCGCCAGGAAATTGAAAGGGACGGTCACACTGGAATCCGCCGCGGCCACGGCGAGCGAGCCCGGATAAGCCCCCAGCACCAGGTCAGCCGGTGGCGTGAGCAAAAGGGTAACCGTATTGGTGGTTCCAGGTGGCAGCGGGGGCAGCGGGTTTGCCCCGGCCACGCTGAGCCACGGCAAATTCGGGAGGGACAATGTCACTGGACCGGAAGTCACTCCGCCTAAATTGGCGACCGAAAATTGTAATCGCTGCTGTCCCCCCACCACCATGGTGGAGTAGAGCGAAATTGGATTCACCACCAAACGGGAACGCAGCGGCTCAATGGCCACAAAAAGCGTGCCCTGGGTGAGCGGACCATCGGTGCTGCTCACCTGGAAATTCACCGCCGCCTGCAATTGGCTGAGGCTGGTTGCCGAAACGTGGTAATTCAGGAAGATACTGGCTGAACCATTCAGTTGGTTCGTGCTCAAAGTCAGGCTCGCATTGAGATTGTTCGATTGGCTCAGAATGCCCACCGTGAGACCGTGCAGCGCGGTGTCCCCGAGATTCACTACCGCCACCTGACCGGTGGTCGTGGAACCTTCCACCAATATTACCGGCACGTTGGCCGGAGAAAGGTTCATCCCTTGCAAAGTAAAGGTCGCCTGCGTGGGCGCATCAGCATCCCCCGGATGGGCCGCGCCCAACCAGTAGGTGCCGGCTTCATTGGGCAGGGGCGGAAACACACTGGTAAAATTACCGCTGGCATCCGTGATGGCCTGGATAATCCGGTGGGTGTCCCGCAGATGAATGTGGATGTTCACCGGGACGAACTGGGCCGGCTGACCGTTGGCCCGCATCACGGCGCTCCCGCTCAAGGGAACGTTGGTCGGAATGTTTGCCAGGGTCACCGGCGTAGTCACGGTGGCGGTGTAGGCCGAGGCCACGGTCAGGGGCACGGCCGTAATCGTGGTGTTGTTATCTTCACGGATTTCATTGATCTGGTTGGCTGAATCAACCATGACCGAAACCCAATAATTTCCTCCGGCTGAGGGCAGGCGAACCGGAATCGTTTGGTCATAAAATTGCTCCGGCCCCAGGGTCCCATTGAACGTGTAGCTGCCGAGTGGCACGGGACTGGTACCCAACGGCGAAGCACTCAGTGAGAAGGTGGTGGTGAAATTGGTCCCCGCCGGCGCCACCCCGTGATTCTCGACCCGGTAAGTTAGCGATTGATAACTGTCCGTAAAGCCGTTAGTCCCCACGCGGACGCTGGTGACGATCAGGTCGGGAAGATTCACATCCGAAACTACCAGACTGCTGATCCCCGGGGAGAAGCCTTTCGCCGCGGCCTGGAACAACACACTTTGATTGCCCCGCGGCACCCCGGGATTAATCGTTCCAAGTTCAAACCCGGCGCTGCTAGAGCCCGCGGGAATCGTCACGAACGCAGGCACGAAGGCGGCGTTCGTATTGCTGCTGGTCAGGTTCACCACCAGATTGGTGGAAGTGTCCAGCGTGTTGCGCGTCACGGTCCCCGTGGTGGCGGGACTCAATCCCTCGGGCACCACGTCCCGCCCCAGGGTCAAACGCAGCGTTGGCCCATCATCATCACGCACCAACACCAGCGCCCCGACGCCCTCCGCGATGTCAACACTGGTTCCCGCCCCCCGGACAAACACCCGGATCAAAGAATATTGGTCACCATCCACAATTTGGTTGTCCACCGCCGCAACCGGAAACCGCACGGAAGCCTGGCCAGCCGGAATCACGAGCGTGGCCGGCACCATCACCTTGGCAGCGTTGGTGCTCACCAAATCCACCACCACCGAACTGGCGGTGACCGGCGAGCGCGTTACGGTGCCCAGTGTGGCCAGCGGCCCGTCACTTTCGCTAATATTGGTGGAGCCGAGTGTGACGATGAGATTCGGTAAATCCGTATCCAAAACGGTCACCACCACGTTGGTCGGCACGAACCCACCGGCCCGAACTGTGATGGTGTTCAAGATGGTGCCCTCGGCGGTCAAATTGTCTACCGCGAGCACCGGGAAAGATTGATTCGTCTGGCCCGCCGGAATGAGCACGGACGAGGCGGCAAAAAGTCGCGAGGGATCGGAGCTTATTATCGCCACGGTCAAATCCTGGTTGGTCGCGCCGGCCCGGGAAACGGTCGCGGCGACGGTCATTCCCTTGGCCAACACGTTGGTGGCCAAGGTCAAATTTAACGCCGGCAGATCCACGTTGCGCACAGTCACGGCGGCAACAGCCCCCAATTGTCCGGGAGCACTTACGGAGAGGGTGACCAGGGCATCGGCATCCACCACCCGGTTCACCCGAGGCTGCACTGTGAAATCGGCCGAAGCCGCACCCGGTGGAATCATGACCAGATTTGTTACCTCCAATTTGTCCGGACGGCTGTTCGTGATGGCCACCGCCAGGCTCGTATTAAAGGCCCCGCTCCGATAAACTGTCCCGAGGAAGGCCGCATCCCCCTCCCTCACATCCCCCAAGGCCAGCGTCAGGGAGAGTTGTGCGGGGACGATCGTCACATTAGTCGCGAGGGCGGTGTTGTTGGCTTCACTGGATTCCGCAATTTCCCCGAGTTCGTCCACGGTCACGAAGCAGTTGAAACTTCCCGCCCGAATGCTGGAAGGCACAACAAAACTCTGGGTGCGAACAACGGAACTGCCGATGGCCAGGGAATTCGTAAACCGGTATTCGACCAGGGTCGTGACCGTGCCATCCAAGTTGGAGAAGCCCACCGATTCACTCCAGATTCCGTTCGTGATGCCCTTCGTACCTTGGTTCGTCACGGTCCAGGAAAGGGCCACAGGCAGTCCGCCCCGGGCCTGGCCGGGCGCCGCCAACTGGGTGACGGTGAGATCCGGCAGGGGTGGCAACCCCACGGCAATTGCTTTGAAGCCCGTATTGTTTACGCGGGACGCCTCGGGTTGCCCCCCCGCGGTGTCCACGATCACCAATAAATAGAAGTTTCGCGGAATTGAATCGGGTCCAAGCGGGATGGATACCGGGACCATGTGCGCATACCCCGCTCCCGCTGCCAGGGATGAGCCGCCGTTGAGTTCAACCAACCGGGTTGAGCCCGCGAGGGAATTGGAATAGGGGCTCAGATAAACCGCGTCATTCCAAGTTGTCCCGGCGACGGTCCCTCCCACGTTGGTGACGGCATAAGTCAAATTGAAAGTCTGACCGTAAAGCACCGCTGCTGGCGCGCTGATTTGCACCACCGCCAAGTCCGCGGCACTGATCAGAATCGGCGCCGTTGAGAAGGTGGTATTATTAGTGTGGTTCAGTTCCGCCACACCGCCATCGTTATTTACGGTCACGCCAAAATACCGCGCTCCCAAAACGCCGGCGGGCAGGATCACCGACTGGGTTATCGTGGTGGATTCCCCGGCGGCCAGCACCAGGTTTGCCGGAGCGGTTCCGAGCGACAGCGCCCCGCCCCCGGCAGCATTTGTCGCCAAAAGGACCTGATTCTGCCAGGGACCAACGGCCGCCGCGACGCCGCTGTTGGTAATCGTGAATACCAGCGAGACAGTCTGACCAGGCGTGGCACTCGCTGGACCGATAACGTGCCGAACCGCCAGATCAGGCGGGGAAATCAGGGTGACCGCGGCGGCAAACGCCAGGTTATTGCCCTCGTTCGATTCCGGAACGTTCAGGGCGCTGTCGGCCGCCACCCCTACATAGAGGGGGCCAAAAGATTGCAAGGGCAATTGGACATTTTGCGTAATAGTGAGGGATGTTCCGGCGGCCAGATCATTGGTAAAAGGCGCACTGGCAAAGACGTGGGCACCGGAACCCGAGGCGTCGGCGGCCAGGAAAAACTGGTTGGTCCAAGGGCCCTTCGCGGCGGCATTGCCAGAGTTTTGGATGGTAAAAGCCACCGGAATGGTTTGTCCCAAGGCCGCATTCGCAGGCGCTGAGACACCCGCCACGGTCAAGTCAGGCGCCAGAATTTGAATTCCCGTCGCGCTGAACGCGGTATTATTACCTTCATTCAATTCGGCCAGGTTGTTCGCGCTGTCCACGGTCACGCCGAGGAATTGCGTCCCTGCGAAATTGCCGGGCAAGGTCACCATTTGGGTCAGGGTCAGGGACCCACCCACTCCCAGATTGCCTGGGTACGACGCAACGCCAATGACCTGGGCACCGGACCCGTTGGCGTTCGGGCTGATCAGGAATTGATTGGCCCAGGGTCCGTTGGCCGCGCCGTTGCCCTGGTTGGTGATGGCGAATACCAACGGAATAATTTGACCAATCAACGCGTTGACGGGAGCCGTCACGCCGCCCAAAGCCAGATCTGGCGCCCCGAGCATCGTAAATCGCGCATCGCTGGAAATGGATTCATTGCCGGCGACATCGCGGGACCGTACCCGGAAATGATAGGCTGCCGTGGGAGTCAGCCCGCTGATGGTTACCGCATGCATCAAGAGCAACTGGGCATCCAAGGCCGTCGCAGTGCCATAGCCAGAAGTCGCGCCAAATTCGATCTGGGA
The DNA here is from genome assembly GCA_903918755.1 of uncultured Pedosphaera sp. Classification (GTDB taxonomy): domain Bacteria; phylum Verrucomicrobiota; class Verrucomicrobiia; order Limisphaerales; family Pedosphaeraceae; genus CAIXFN01. The sequence goes on along the minus strand of CAIXFN010000046.1, from coordinate 31,996 downwards.
GGACGCTGGTTTATCCGAATTCCAGGTGACCAGCACGGAAAAGGATCCCGGAACGGCGGCGATCTGACTGAGAACCGGTGGGACGGTGTCAGCCACCACCGCCGGCAGTCCGGTCAGGGGCAAAACCGTCCCATCCGGAGCCTGAGCTCCGGAGACAAACACCAGATTCGTGCCATCCATCCCATTGGTAATCGTAATAGGGGGGGTATGGTAGGTGTCGTTGGCCACGACCGAGGCGCTCCACACCCCGCCGGTTGCCACCGTGGGCTGAATCAAGGCGGCGAGATTGGTGAGCACGACGGATGGCCCGATGGCGGGATTCATGGAACGGTCAAATTGAATACTAATGACAAGATTACTCGTGGCCGGAACCGGGTTTGGCAGGTTCACGCTCGAGTTGACCACCTGGGGCAAAATGGACTGGGCGGAGTAGACCGCGACCAAGACCAGGTTGGTTGCGTCCAGAGTCGAAAAGGTCTTCACCCAATTGGGGGCATTGGTGACCGCCAAATTGTTCAGAGTGAACCGGTCAAAAAAGAATCGATTGGCCCCATTCGTCACCACCAGAGGTGCGGAGAAATGACCGGTCTGGCCATTGGTGAAGGTGCCCGATCCCGTGACACTGGCCAATCCGGCTGGCGAACTGGAGGTCACCAACGTGTGCGTCAAATTCGCCTCCGCATAATTGGCGGAATAGGAGTGGTTGGTGAATACGGTCACAGATAGAACCGGCGTGCCCCCCACCAAAATGCCCGCTTCCGTCCAATTGGAAAAACTATAACCGAAAACCGGCGTCGCGGTCAGCAGTGCGGTCGTCCCCCAGCCAAACGTACCGGTGCCACTGACACTGCCGGCCTCCGCGGGGGAATTGCTCGCCGCCAGCTGGTAGGTCGGCAGGGTGAAATCAGCGATCAATTGGCGGTTGTAGGCAATCGCAAATGCGTAGATCGGGTTCGTGCTTTGCAACACGCCGTTTTCGCGCCACCCCGTGAAAATCCACGGGGCATTCGTGTTCGCCGCAGCACTGACGGTAACCGGTGCCCCCGCCGCGTACGTCCCCGCACCGGAAACGATTGCCGCGTTGCCGGGGCTTCCGGACACGGCCACGGAGAACGATGGTCCGGCGAATACCGGGGCGATGAAATTCACGACGGCATCCCCAGTTCCAACGAGGGCAGTCTGGTTACTTACCGAACCAAAGCCCAGCGCCGCCAGGCCATTCACGCCCACAGAAAAGGGACCCGCGGCGACGGCGATCTGGAAATGGCCCGCTCCATCCGTTATCGCACCAAGGACGTTCCCGTAATCCAGCGGCGCCACCTGGACGTTATCCACAAAATTGTCATCCGCATTGCCGCCCGTCAGATCTTGGAAGGTCACGGTCGTCAAATTGGATTGGGCGGTAAATGAGATAATCCGCTGGGTCCAATGCAACCCGGATCCGCCCGTCACCTCGCCAAAAGCGTATGAGTCCGGGCCAATGGTGACACCCAGGGCGCTCGCATACCCGTGCGCGCTATAGGTCCCCTGGAAAAATACCAGGGAATAACTCCGCCCCGCCAGGGTGGGAAAAGTCTGGGAAATCCCGGCGTTCCCGGTCAAGCCGGTGGGGTCCAGATATTGATCCCCCTCCGCTGCGACACCCAAAAAGGGTCCCACTACCGCCACATTGTCCCCGGGCGGACCAATGACGCTCCATCCTGGCACTCCCGTGGATCCGGGGCCAAAGAGCAAATAAGCATTCCCCCCAACCGGGGGCATTTCAAAACTTCCATTGATAATCGGGTTGGTCAGACTGGCGGGATCAATGGCCGCATAAACCGCCGCCCCGGCGACTGGTTGCCCGTGGCTGTCGGTCACCGTTCCAGTGATCTGCCGATCGTGGTTGGTCGCCGCCCCCACCACGCTCAGGCTAACGCCGCCGCCGCCATAAATTACCGTCCAACCGGCTCCGCCACCCAGGGGAGGCAAATTGAAGTCGGTGAAAGTGCCGGTATGGATTCCATAATTGATGGGGGTGAAAAAATCACCGGCGCCGGGATGGTATCCGTTCAGCAAGTTGACTTCCAATTTTCCCTCCAGCCCCATGCTTCCGGGAATCACCACCGCCCCCAAGCTGGCCGGGGCACTGACCCCAAAGCGCAGTGTCCCATTCGTTTGGGTGTATCCGCCCGCCAGATTCAGCACCCCCGTCTCGATGTCCACAATCCCCAGATTGGCGAAACTGAAGCTGCTATCCAACGAGGTCGTGCCAGTCCCAGTGGTTTTGAGAAAGGTGCCGGTGTTCATAAAACTCGACGGGCTTCCGCCGTAAGCATTGTTGAAGCCATTGTCGCCTTCCTCCAGCCAAATCCCGTTGTTTTGAATCGTGGCGGCGTTGCCCCCGCGAATGATCCCCCCCAAATGCATCACTGTCCCATTATTCAAGAGGGCGCGACCATTCATATCCAGGTTGCTGGCCGGCCCAATGGTCAGGGTCGTTCCCGCCGCCACGCTCATTGCCCCCGGCAATTGCATGCTGCCACCCAACCAGGCAAACGATCCGGGAAAATTGGTCCCGCCGGTGATGCTGTTTGTGCCGTACAAATTGCCCCCCACGAATTGGACGTTTTGGCAGGCGATGTTGCCATTCAAAGTCAACCCCCCGTTGTAAAGCACTTTCAGCCCCGCGCCCGTCAACTGGCTGCCATCATTCAGGGTGTAAGTATTCTCAAAATAACAAATCGCGCCCGCCGCGGCATTGAAGGTACCGGTGCTGGAACCACCTCCCGCCACCTCAAACGTCCCACCCGACAAATCAATCAGGCCCTGATTTTCCAAGTCCAAACCACCGAGCAACTGCACGCTTCCGGAGGACATTTTGCGAAATATCCCGCTATTCACCAGCATCGTTGCCGCGCCGCCAAAAGCGTTATTGAAGTTCGCGTTGGCGTAATCGAGCCACTCTCCCTCATTTGCCAAAACGGAACCGTTCCCACCCCGAACCTCTCCCCCCAGGTGGAAAATGGTTCCGCGATTTGTCCAATGGAAGCCGATGAAATCGTGCGAACTGCCGGCGGTCAGGGAAAGCCCGGCGCCAGCTGGAACCAGCAGCGTACCGGGGCCGGTAAAAGAACCGGTCACCCACATGCTATTCGTGCCAGCCAGACGTAACTCTCCAGCAATCGAGTTTTGGGCAAAGTAAAACTCCAAATTTTGACCGCGGCAGTTTCCACTAAAGGAAATGCTCCCGGAATACATCACCGCCGGGCCGTCGCCCGGGAAAATCGAGCCGTCAGTGAAACTAAAGCTATTCTCAAAATAGCAGATGGCGTTGGTCGCGACATTGATGGTTCCCGAATTCGCACCGCCGCCGGCGATTTCCATCTCACCGGTTTGTAGGTCCAGCAGGTTGAAATTCTGGAAAACCACTGCACCGAGAAACCGGGTATCGCCGCTGGTCGCTAATTTCCGGAAAATCCCGGCATTTACGAAGGTCGAAGCCGCCCCGCCAAAGTCATTGTTGAAATCAGAATCCGCTTCTTCCAACCAGAGGCCGGCATTCACGACCAGTGCCCCATCCCCACCCCGCAAACGACCCCCGGTATGAATTACGGTCCCGAAGTTCGTAAGGCTGGCCCCGGGATAATCGTGGTCGCTCCCGCTAATGATGTTCAAGATCCCGTTGGTGGAAATCACGATCCCCCCGGGGCCGGACAATCTGCCACTGGCCCAATAATTGGTGCCCACCAGATTCACCACGCCGGTGGGAACGATCATCGCACCCAAAAACTCCAGGTTGTTTAATGAAATGGGCCCCGCAAAGTACATCGCACCGGAGTAGAGATATTGCAGTCCGCCTCCGGTGAAGGCGCTCCCCGGGCCAAAGGAATAAGTGTTTTCAAAATAACAGGAGGCATTCGTGCTCACGGCAAACTCGCCGCTACTTGTCCCCCCGCCGGCGATTTCCACTTCCCCGGTGGCAAAATCCATCAAGCCGGAATTATTGACCATAAAACCGCCGAGAAAACGGGTGTCGCCGGTGGTGGCCGATTTGCGGAAAGTGCCCAAATTGATAAGCACCGAGGCCGTGCCGCCGTAATCGTTGTTAAAATCAGAATCCAAGTTTTCCAACCACGTCCCCGCGTTCACAAGCAAAGACCCGTTGCCGCCCCGCACCCTCCCGCCCGTATGGATTACCGTCCCGTTATTCGTCAAGGCTGCGCCCGGAAAATTGTGATCGTTGCCGGAAATGATGTTGAGGACGCCCCCGGAAGGGATGGTCAGGGAACCGACGAGCGTGCTGGCGAACCATTGCAGATTGGTCGAATTGACCGTCCCGTTGAACGTCATGGACCCGCTGTACAAATACGCCGGACCCGGCCCACTCAGAGCGCAGTTGTCCGCGAAATTGTAGCTGTTCTCGAAATAGCAACTCGCCCCGGATGCAATATTGACGGTGGCAGTGTTGAGCCCGCCACCCACGATTTCCATCTCGCCACTTTGCAGATCCAACAAACCGGTGTTGTTAAACACCACCCCCCCCAAAAACCGCGTATCCCCGGCTGTGACGGTCTGCCGGAACGTGCCGGCATTCAGCAGTGTGGTGGCGGCACCGCCATAATCGTTGTTGAAGTCCAGACCAGCCATCTCCAGCCACAGGCCACCGTTCATCAGCACCGCGCCGTTCCCGCCGCGGATTCTTCCAGCGTTGTGGATTACCGTGCCCTGATTGGTAATGGTTACCCCGGGAAAATTGTGATCATTGTCCGAAACCACATAAAGCACATTGGTGGCGGGAATAGTCAGCGTGCCGGCCAACGAACTGCCATACCACTGCAAATTTGTGGAGTGGATCGCGCCGCCGAAGGTCATTGTCCCATTGTACAAATAGATGCCTCCCTGGCCGAAAAAGGAACTTCCGTCGGCGAAGTAGTAGCCGTTCTCGAAATAACAGGCAGTATTGGTGGCCGCGGCAAACGCTCCCGTGTTGGCGCCACCACCCTGGATTTCGACCGTTCCGCTGGTCAAATCGACCAGTCCATCGTTTTGCAATGTCACCCCCCCCAGCATACGGGTACCGCCGGTGCTCGCGGTTTTGCGGAATGTCCCGGTATTCAAAACCAACATGCCAACCCCTCCCAGATCATTGTTGAAATCCGTGTCCGCCGACTCCAACCAAAGCGCTTGATTTGCCACCACGGCGCCGGATCCGCCCCGAATCCTGCCGCCGGTGTGACTGACGATTCCCTGATTCGTGAAACCCAACCCAACCAAATTGTGATCGTTGCCGCTGACGATCTGGATGGTACTGCTTGCCGGCACCGTCAAATTGCCCAACCAGGTGCCGGCGTACCACTGCAGATTTGACGCCGTGATCGTGCCATTGAATGATATGGTGGTATTCAAAAAGTTAATTCCGGTCCCCGTGAACCTGACGCCATCGTTGATGGTGAAGGGGCTGTTGAAGTTGCAGGTGGAGTTGGTCGCAACATTGAAAACGCTGGTGGCTGAACCTCCCCCATTCAGTGCCAGATTGCCACTTTGGACATCCACCAATCCGCTATTGTAAAGTGGGACACCGGGTTGCAGGGTGGAAGTGCCGGCGGTCGCGGCCTTGCGCAATGTCCCACTATTCCAAAATGGCGTGGGGCCACCGCCATAAGCATTATTGATTTCGGCATCGGTTTGCTCCAACCACAGGCCTTGATTCATGATGATGCTGGTGCCCGCCCCCCGCAACACTCCTCCGTCGAGATGGATTACCGTACCTTGATTGGTCAAAGCCCAGCCGGGAAAATTATGATCATTGGCACTGGCAATTGCCAAGGTCGCACCGGTGGCAATCGTGAGGCCACCCCCGGAACCCAACCCGCCCAAAACCCAGGTATTGCTTCCGCCCAGACTGATGTTTCCCGGACCGTTCAGCGTCCCCCCTCCCAGAATCATTCCGCCCGCCGCCAACTCGCCAGCCACATTGACGACCCCGGCGGCGAGATTGAAACCCGAGGAAACGGTCAGTCCGGCGTTGCTGGCAATATTCAGGGTAGCCCCGCCGGCCGTGATCGCGAGGTTGTTTAGGATTATACCCTGGTCAATCGTCACCGAATAAGCGCCGCCCTGGGAAAACACCGCGTCATCCCCCGCGGCGGGTGCCTGATTCCGGTCCCAATTTGCCCCATTCGTCCAGTTCCCGCCCCCGGCGGCGATCCAAGTAAAGGTGGCGGCGCGGGTATCCACCACCGCCGCTGTGATGAAAAGCAAGAGCCAGAGTTTATTCCAAGTTGGATTCTTCATGACAACATTCTGTTTGCCTGAGTTCTCTGAGCGCCACGCTCAATCACTCCCGGATATTCCCGCGTGGCTGGCATTTTCCCCTTCGCGCCAAACCGTGTGAATGGTAATTTTAACGGGTCCTTATATAGCACTTTCCGAAGTCCAAATCAATGCAAAACGGCACTCAGGGCGCAAGCCAAACGCAAGGTCATCGCCGAAGGTTTCCGTCGCCTGCCGATTTTGTTCCCGCACTACGCGCTGGCCCCGCAAATAGGGAACGATCAATTCGGGCGAATGGAACCAGTCAGCCGCCCCCCCCGCTACGGGGAGCCCCTGGCCCGGTTGGACGCGGACGAACCCGGTGCGACCCCGGCCACTTTCGAATTTGATCACGGGGAAAAGTCCATGTCCCTGAACATGGCACCCTACGGCGGAGGGCTGTCCAAAGCCGCCGCCGAGGCGATGGATTACCTTTCGCCTGACATTTTGAGCATTGAGTTTCAGCGGCGGCATCGCACCGCCATCATCGACTTCCTGAACGGCGAACTGGACGGTCCAAATTGGATTTGGCGGATGCCCGCCTCCCCAACCCAGCAGTCCGCAATTTCACCACCGATTTTTCCTTGCAGCCCCGGAGGGCATTCATTATGTTCAATTCTGTGCTGCGCGCTTAGCTCAGTGGTAGAGCATTACCTTCACACGGTAGGGGTCGCAGGTTCGAAACCTGCAGCGCGCACCATCTTCCCTCTGGCATAACCGATCGACACACCCCGTGGACAGCAGTCGCCCTCAAACGGTTCCTGACTAAACTACAGCAAAGTGCATCGCGCTATGCGCTGGCCTGCTTCGGGATTTGGGGGGCCTGCGCTGCTGTTTTACCAGTTGTCCGTCCGAAAAGGGGAGGCCGGGAGGCCTTCGCGATTGTAGAGGTTGGCGCCGTCCGGGTTCATTTGAAAGGCGAAACGAACGGCCACGGGCTCACCCACTTCGGGAGCGGAAACGATGACTGTATTGTTCTCGATCACGGCCTCGGCCCAGTGCCATTGCTTGTCAGCCCCAGCCACGGCGAAACGCTTGAGCTTGCCCTCTTTGTTCTCGGTGGCCGGGGTCCGGCCAACTTTCGCGCCCACCATCAAGCCCGTTCCCAAGTGGTCAAATGTTACCCGCGCCCGGTTGCCTTCGATTTTAAGGGCTTTGAACAACGGTCCGGAAACCTCCACGTCCTTGAGTCCATAATCGCGGTTGAGCGCCCAGCGGGCCAGTCGCAGCCCCACGTCATATTTGTTCTTCGGGTGAATGTCGCCGGCTTCGGCCAAGGGCACCGTATCCGTAATGACCGCCATGCCGGTGTTGGGAATGGTGAGCGACTTGGATTGCGCCTCGCGAAGTTTGGGCCAGCCGCTGGCGTCGCCGGGATTGTTGTTGGGCGACTGGAAGCTCGCTAGTTGCACGAAATAAAACGGGAAATCACCCTGATTCCATTGGTGACGCCAACCGCCAATCAAGGCCTGCATCTTGTGATAATAGGTTTCGCCTTCGCCCCCATTGGATTCCCCCTGGTACCAGAGTGCGCCCTTAATCGGCAGCTTCACAAAGGGATGGATCATGGCATTATACATGCCGCTCCAGCCATTGCCACCTGGATGGGTCGGAATCGTCGGGATGGGGCTCGTCTCCGTTCCGTTCGCCAGAGCGAGGCGGGTCTTGGCGATCCAATCTTCCACCCCGGTCAAAGCCTTGGGCAGCTCGGCGCGATAGGATTTAATGGCTTCCTGGCGCGCGAGGAGATCCGGCTTGAGCTCAGCCACCAACCCCATGCCTTCCGTAGGCACCCAGGGCTCAATCGGCGTCCCGCCCCAGTTATCGTCCACGATGCCGATGGTGATCCCGGTTTTCTGTTGAATTTCCCGGGCAAAATAGAATCCCACGGCGGTAAATCCGCGGACGGTATCCGGCGAACAAACCTGCCACTGAGTGGCGGTCGGCGCTTCCGCGGCCGGCTGGCCGGCCTGTTCATGGTTGATCTTGATCCGCCGGATTTTTGGCAAATTCGCCGCCTTAATATCCTCCGCAGCGCCCAGGCAGCCACCCAGATCCATCTCCATATTCGATTGCCCTGAGCAAACCCAAAGATCGCCAATCGCGACGTTTTTCAACCTCAGGCTGTTCTTGCCATTGATGACCAACTCCAGGTTGTCCCCTGACTTCAGGGGTGGCATTTCCACCGACCACTGTCCGCTTGGATCTGCCTTGGTGGCAGCATTGGCGCCCGCCAAGCTTACGGTCACATCTTCGCCAGCATCCGCCCAACCCCAGACGCGTACCGGCATCTCCCGTTGCAACACCATGTTATCGGTGAAAATTCTGGGCAGCCGAACCTCCGCTGCGGCCGAGAGTGCGGATGCCATGATGAGGCTGAGGAGGGCCGGCTTGGCGACGCTTCGTTGGAGAATGGGTTGGATTTTCATAGTTTCTTTATGAGGTCTCCAGCTTGCTACCATTGCCAGACAAAAGGCAACTCTGGAGAAAAAAGCGCGTTTGAACCGCCTAGCCCAAAATCGCCACACCACGACGTTTCCTTCGATTTCGGATGTCGGTGCGTTGCCGCTTGCGTCCATCGGGACGGATTGCTAGTTTGGTTTCCCAGCAGCGTAATGAACCGGCGCCCGGGTCGCGCCCCGAATCCAGCATCATACCATCATGTCCACGAAGCATCCCCTTAATCGTCGCCGCTTCCTGGCGGCTTCCGCCGTCGCCGCCAGCGCCTTTGCCCTGGTCCCGGGTTTTTCCGCGTCGGCGGGCCAATTCAAACACCGGATCCGCAAGGCTATGATTGTGGGACAAGTGACCGAAGCCGCGCTCAAACCGCTGAAGGAAGCCGGATTTGATGGTGTGGAGACCACCCACATTTGTCCCGAGGAGGAAGCGGCCAAGGGACGGGCAATCGCCGAAGGCATGGGGATGCGCGTTCATTCCGTGCTACGCGGCTGGATGGAGTTCAATAGTGAGGATCCCGCCAAAGTGGAAGGTTCACTGGAACAAACCAGGAAGGCCTTGCGGGCCGCCCATGCCTATGGCGCAGACGACATTTTGCTCGTGACCTGCCGGGTGGGCGGGATGCCCATGCCCGAACCCTGGGATTTCGATATCGATTTTGACCGTGGCAGCGGCCATATCACGCGCGTGGCTGCGGGCGATAACTCTCGCTATGCCGCCTACATTAAAGCGCAAAACCGCGCCACCGACACCTCCCGGGCCGCGGTGGAAAAGCTCATCCCGCTGGCCGAGGAATTAAAGGTCATCATCGGCATCGAAAACGTCTGGAATAATCTTTGGGTGAAGCCCGACCTGTTCCAACATTTCGTCGCCTCCTTCAAACATCCCTTCGTCAAGGCGTACTTCGATATCGGCAACCATGTCAAATATGCTCCGCCGCAGGACTGGGTCAAAGCCCTCGGTCCGCTCATCGTGAAACTCCACGTGAAAGATTTCAAACTCAACCCCGACGGCCACGGCGGGGAGTTTGTCCACCCGCGGGATGGAAGCATTGACTGGCCAGCCGTTCGCCAGGCCCTCGACCAGGTCGGCTATGATGGCTGGGCCAGCATTGAAGATGGTGGCCTGCCGCTCACCGAGTTTCGCCGCCGGTTTGATTTGATTGAGGCCGGTCAGTAAATCGACCACCCCGTTTATCCATAATGCCAACGAAACTTGTCACCCGCCGTCAGTTCACCCGCTACCTGGCGACCGCCGCCGGCGCGATCGCGCTGGCGCCGGCCATTCTGCGTGGCCGCAACCTGAACGACAAACTCAACATCGCCGTCATCGGCACCGGCGGACGCGGGGGGAGCAATCTCGAATCCGTCTCCTCGGAAAACATTGTCGCCTTGTGCGATGTTAATCAGCGCAATCTGGACGCAGCCGCAGCCAAACACCCGGGAGCGAAAAAGTTCCGTGATTTCCGCGCCTTGTTCGACCACCACCGCGACTTCGACGCGGTCGTTGTGAGCACCTGTGAGCACACCCACGCGTTCGCCACCATGCTCGCATTGCATCACCACAAGCATGTGTATTGCGAGAAACCGCTCACGCACGGCATTTGGGAGGCGCGCCGCATTCGTGAGGCCGCTGCCAAAGCCCGGGTGGCCACCCAGATGGGAATCCAGATTCACGCCACCGAGAACTATCGGCGGGTGGTGGAATTGGTACAATCGGGTGCCATCGGCCCTGTGTCGGAGGCCCACGTCTGGGTTTCGCGTGCTTGGGGCTGGCAAAGCTCGGCGGACGCCAAACTTCATGGGGATATCGTTTCGGTGCAGGAGCGTCCGCAAGAATCCGCCCCGCCGCCTCCGGGATTGGACTGGGATCTTTGGCTGGGCCCCGCCCCGGAACGGCCTTACAACCCGGTCTATTTTCCTGGTCCCAAGTGGTATCGCTGGTGGGACTTCGGGAACGGAACCATGAGCGACCTCGGCAGCCACTGGAACGACCTGCCGTTTTGGGCCCTGAAGTTGCAAGCGCCCCTCACCATCGAAGCCAGCGGCCCCCCGCCCCACCCCGAGATCGCTCCCGCTTCGATGACCGCCACGTATGAGTATGGTCAACGAGGGGACCTGCCACCTGTGAAGGTCAAATGGCACCAGGGAGTGGAGCGTCCGGAGATATGGAAAAGCGGTGGCATTCCCCAATGGGATAGCGGGTGCCTGTTTATCGGGAGCAAGGGTATGATCCTGTCCGATTACGATAAACATGTGCTCCTGCCCGAAAAGGATTTCGCCGGTTTCCACCGGCCCGATCCTTTCATTCCCCGCTCTCCGGGACACCACGCTGAATGGCTGGCCGCCTGCAAAACTGGCTCGGCGACCAGCGCCGACTTTCAATATTCCGGCTGGCTGACCGAGGCCAACCATCTGGGCAACGTTGCCTACCGGGTGGGGAAGAAGCTGGAATGGAACGCCAAAAAAATGCGGGCCAAGAATGCCCCGGAAGCCGATCAGTTAATCCATCGCCATTACCGGAAAGGCTGGTCTTTGTAAACGAGCCCAAGCGAAGCTCCCTGCTGGCGTAATCCAGGTTATGAATCCTCCTGCCGAATCCACCCCGCCATCCGGCGCCTCCGTTGAGACCCAACTGGCCTCGTTCATTAATAAGTTTGAGCCGGCAGTCGCCGCCCATATCCGGGTGTGCCGGGCGGAGTTGCGCCAATTGCTCCCGCATGCGGTCGAAATGGTTTACGACAATTACAACTTCTTTGTGATCGGTTATGGTCCCAATGAACGGGCCTCCGAGGCGATCCTTTCCATCGCCGCTGCGGCGAACGGGGTAGGCCTGGCGTTTCTGCACGGGGCCACGTTGCCGGATCCCCTGGGACTCCTCCAAGGGGAGGGCAAACAGAACCGCTTCATACGGTTACCCACGCTCGAACCGCTGCGAAATCCCGCGGTGTTGGCCCTGATCCAGTCGGCCGTGGCGCAATCAACCACCCCCTTCCCTTCCAGTGGCGGAGTTTACACAGTAATCAAGTCGATTTCGGCGAAGCAGCGCCCGCGGCGGAAACCAGCGAAGACGGCAAAAAGCAGCACCCGGTAGCTCCGGCCGCAGATCTGATCGCGGGTTTGAGTCAGTGTTTGGCTTCCGCTTTTGGGCCGTCGAGCGCTGCCTTCAGCTTCTGATGGTCGGCGGTGAGTTGTTGCACCCGGGCTTCCTCGGCGCTAAGCAAGCGGGCCGCTTCGGCCGCGGCTTGCTGCGCGGAGGTGAGTGACACCGCATTGCTGGACTGCATTTGGGTCAGAGAGGTGACCTGCCGGCTCAACTCCTGCAACTTCGTTTGGGCGGCTTGCAAATCCTTGGCCACTTTTCCCGCCTCTTCCTCGGCGGCGACTTTCTGCGCCGCGGCCTTGTCGCCTTCTTCTTTGCGCTTCGCCAGGGACTCGCGAGCGTGATACAGCGTGGCATGGGCCTGGGCCACCTGCAACTGCGCCACAGATTTACGGATGTCGTCACGTTCCTTTTGCGCCTGGCCCGCCTGGATTTTCGCTTCGCCGGCGGCCTTGTTTGCCTTGTCCAATTGTTGCTCCAGTTCCTGAAAATGTTGAAAGTCGGGATCCGCTTTCTGCAATACCGTGAGGGTCTTTTGGGCCTCGGCATCGAAGGCGCCGGCCGCCGCCAATAATTTGTCGCGGGCGGATAGTAGATCCGCGGCTTCGCTCCGATCATATTCCATGGCTGTGCGGAGCGCCGTTACCTTCTTTTTCGCGGCCTCCAGGTTTTGACTCGCTTCGCGATAAGCCGGGGCCATCTTTTCAGTTTTGTCCAACTTGCCTTGCAGTTCATCCCGTTCGGCTTTCGCCGTGGATAATCCGGCCTGGGCCTGGGTTAAACCGGCCTGCAGCGCGGCGACTTCCTTTGCCCCGGCCTCCGTTGATGCAGTCCGGGAAATTTCCAGCTTATCCAGAGCCGCCCGCGCGGCGTCCCGATCGCGGATGGCGGTTTCCAACGCGGCACCGGCCTTCGACGCCTCGGCGTCGGCGCTGGCCACCAAGGCGCCTGATTTGTCGGCCTCGGTTTGGAACCCAGGCAGCGCCTTCTGGGCCTTGTCCAATGCCAGGCGGGACTCGGCCACCCGACCATGGGCGGCTTCCAACTGGCGGCTAAAGGCCTGCCCTTGGGGTGAGGACTGATCAGCGTTGGTGCCGGTTTGCGCCAACTTGGCAAGGTCGGCTTCCGCGGTCGCGAGCGTTGCTTGCAATTGCTTCACCGCTTCCTGCAGCTGCGTCAGTTTCGCTTTGTCCGGAGCGGCATTCGTCTGGGCTTGCATGGCCGCTTTGGTCGCGGTCGCCAACCTAGTCCCTAACTCGGCGAGGGGAGCGTCGGCCTTCTCACGGGCCGCCGTCGCAGCCGTGATCTTCGCGCCCCATTCCGCATTTGCGGCACTGACCGCGGCAGTTTTGTTGGTCAGGGCCTGGCCTGCCTCGGTCGCTTTGGCGGTGGCCGCCTCGACCTTTTTGGCCGCTGCATCGAATTCCCGGGTGAGTTGTTGATAAGGGGCGGCGATTTTTTCCGTCTTGTCCAGGGCCGTTTGCAACTTCGTGGCTTCGGCTTCCCAGGCGGTCAATTCTGATGCCGATTTGGTGGCTTGGGACTGCCGCTTCTCGAGGGCCCGATTGGCAGCCGCGGTGGCTTTTCCCTGCTCGGTCCGGGATTGGGCGGTGGCGGCCAACAACTGGAACGCGGGTGAGCTTCGATCCAGTGCGCCAAGGGCGGTCTTCAGTCGGGTGACCTCGCCTTCAGCGCTGGCCAGTGCGACATCCGCCTTGGAGGCGCGCGCTTCCCGCTCGGTCAGTTCGACGGTCGTCTTGGAGAGCTGTTCGGCCAGCGTGGGCGGATTGGAGGAAAGCTCGCCGGCCGGCTTGCCGTCGGCAGTGGTCCATAGTCCGACCTTCCCCTGCCAGGATCCCGCCACCACCTGACTGGCATCGTGGTTGAACGCCACCCGCACCGGCAACTCGCCCCCCGCCTTCCAACCCCGTTGTTTCTTGCCGCTGGCGTCCCAAACGGCGATTTCCTCATCGCGACCGCAACTCACAATCCGAGCGTCATGGCTGAACCGGGCATCTAAAACTCCGCCTTTGTGCGCGTTCCAATTCGATACTTGCCGGCCATCCCGCATTTCCCAGAGGCGCACCGATCCGTCCTCACTGGCGGAAAGCAGAATATCCGAATCGTCCCGCCAACTCAGCGCAGTGATTGCGGACTGATGTCCCGTCAACGTATATAATTCCTGCCCGCTGTCCGCCTCCCAGACCACCAGGCCACCGTTGCGGTCCCCAGTCGCCAGCAACACGCTGTCGGGGCTGTATTGGATCGCAGTGATCCAGTCGGTGTGCTTCTTCAAATCCCGCAGCAACTGGCCGGTGCGAGTGGCAAAAATTTTGACCCGCTTGCCCGGTCCTCCGAGGGCCACTTCGGTTTGGTCGGAATTCAGGTCCGCCGCCAGGACCGCGTCGTATTCGTTGCCGACGCGCGCGACCCGTTCGGCGGTGGCGACGTCGTAAATATCCACGACCCCGAACTGGCCGCCGCGCCCCCCGCCCACCACCAACAACCGGCCGTCGCGACTGAACTGCAGGCAGGTCGGGCTGCCATCGGGAAAAGGCAGCACGCCCGCAAGTTGGCGAGTCCCAGATTGGTAAAGCAAAAGTTGGTGCTGCCCGCCGACCGCGATCACCGGAAACCAAGGGCTCGCGGCCAGGGCGGTAATCGCAGTTTCGTGTTCAGTCCGCCCCACCGGGTCCAGCAGCCAATCCACCGGCAGCACCGCGGGACCTTCGGGCTTGCCCGCCGCGGCCGTGGCCCGCATTTGCGCCATCTTTGGGCCACTCGCAACCGCTGCCTGGGAGGAAGCTTTCTCCAACAAGCCGCCGGCGATCCAATTGCGGATGACCTCAATTTCCGCATCCGACATTTTGGGCCCCTTGTCGGGCATGAAGGGCTCTTCCGTCCGGGCAATGGATTTGAACAACTTGCTGCCTGCCGCATCACCCGGCACCACCGACTTGCCCGCACCACCGCCCTTCATCACTGCCCCGTAGGTGGTGAGATCCAATTCCCCTTTCGCCTTGTCCGGATTATGGCATTTGAAGCAACTGTTGCGCAGGATGGGCGTAACCTGGTCGTCGTAAGTGACCTTTTCGGCCGCCCCCGCCCGGTGGTCGTAACCCGCCAGGACCAGCGCCGCCAAGAGAAACAAAGCCGGTCGCCCAGCCCGGCGTGCGGGGCAATTTAAAGCGGAAATCCGTGTGCTGGGTGAGCCCATGAGCAAATCAATGGTTGAAGAGAAACTCTTTCGAATTGAGGAGCGCCCAGAAAAGATCCTTGAGCGTCGGTTCCGGATCTTTTTGTCCCACCAGAAACTCCTCCAACTTCCGGAATTCCGGGTCTGTGGGTGCCCGCCCGAAACACCGCAAATACAGATTCTCGAGCACTTGCCGCGGCGTTTTGCCTTCCTTGAGCAACCGGCTGATCACCCCACCCTCGTCGATCTTCTGCTGTACCAAATCCCCGTTCAAAAGTTGCAGCGCCTGGCTCAGAGTCGGATCCGTCTTGACCTCACTCGCGGCACAGGTTTCCCGACTCGCGCGACCAAAGGTCGTCAGGAAATAGCTGGAGACGGTGCCATCGGCGATTTCCACCGCGCGGGCGCCGCGCGGCAGGCCCTGGAACTTGTCCTTCGTCTCGGTCACCTGGCTGAGGCAATCATGCAATACCTCGGCGCGCAGGCGACGGATGGGCGCGTGCGAAAAGTCCCGCGTGTCTCCAGCATTGGTCTCATTCACGGCGGTGGCCAATTGATAAGTGCGGGAACAGCAGATGTCCCGCACGAGTTTCTTGAAATCAAAATTCTGCTCGACGAATTGTTTGGCCAGGGCCGCCAGCAGTTCCGGGTTGGCCGCCGGGTTGCTCGCCCGCACATCGTCCACCGGCTCGACGATCCCTTTCCCCATGAAATGCGACCAAATGATGTTCACGACGTTGCGCGCAAAGAAGGGATTCTCCGGAGCGGTGAGCCAGTTGGCCATTTCCACCCGGCGATCCTTGTCACCACAATCGGGTTGGGCTCCGCCGAGAAATTTCGGGGCCATCACCCGCTTGTCCACCGGATGGTTCACTTCGCCATCCTTGGCCGCAAAGACAATCGTTTCCCGCGGGTCCTCGCCGGCCTTGCGCCCGATGCGCGGGAAGAACGCCGCGAAGCTGTAGTAGTCATTCATCGTCCAGCGGTCAAAGGGATGGTTATGGCATTGGGCGCATTGAATCCGGATGCCCATGAACACCTGCGCAATGTTCTCGGCGGTTTTCAGGGTCTCGGTTTCGTTTTGGTAATAATTGCTCGGCGGGTTCTTGAAGGTGCCGCCGGAGGCGGTCAGCAGTTCCGCGACGATCCGGTTGATGGGCTGGTTGTTGGCCAGTTTGTCCTGCAACCAATTGTAATAGAGCAAAGCGGCCTTATAGCTGAGCTTGTTCGGGGCAGAACGAATCTGCAGCAACTCCGCCCATTTCATCACCCAGAGGTCCACGAATTCCTTGCGCGTCAGCAATTCATCCACCACCCGCTCGCGTTTCTTGGGCGAAGGGTCCGCCAGGAATTTGGCGGCTTCCTCCGGCGAAGGCATGGTGCCCGTGATGTCGAGTTGCGCCCGCCGCAGAAAGGTGGCGTCGCTGCACAGTTCGGAAGGCAAGAGCCGCAGTTTTTTGAGTTTCGCGTTGACGAGGGTATCGATGTAGTTGTTTTCCGGGGCCCCGGACCAGGTGTATTGCAGACCTTTCGGAATCACAATGACCTGGGAACCGACTGTGAACGTTGCGTAGCGGGCCATCACGAAGGCCTCGCCCCGCGCGTCGGCCGTCACCATCCCTTCCGGGGATATTTTGGCGGAAGGATCGTTGTTGCTAAGATAGAGCGCCATGCTGGTGACATCCGCATGGGTGCCATCCGAATAGGTTGCCGTCACGGTCACCCGATGCCGCGAGCCGCTTTCCAGCACGAGTTGCCGCGGTTGGATCTGCAAATCCACACACCGGGCCACCGCCGGGCCATCCATCGGCACCCCGGCCTCCAGCCAGCGCAGCAGCGTGGCATACATCTCCGAATTCTCAGTGAACCGCTCGCCGCCGGTGTGCTGCACTTTGCCCGTGGATTTCTCCAGCATCAGGCTCTCGCGCGGATTGGCCAGGTTCACCCGGCGACCGATGAATTCGGTGGTCAACCGTTTGTGATCGCTCTCCGGATCAAAGCCAAACAGGGAGAGCCGGAAGCCATCCTTGCCCCGGGCTGCCCCATGGCACCCGCCGGAATTGCAACCGCCCTTCATGAACACTGGCATCACGTCGAGCTTGAAACTGATGGGGCGTTCTTCCGCCGCTTTGGCCACTTTGACCGGTACGATCAGTGCCTTGTCTTGAAAGCTGATTTTCAACTCCGTTGTCCCATCGCCCACCGGTTGCAAGATCGCCTGGTCGAGCTTCGCGACGTTGCTCTGGGTCAAGGAGTACGCGGCCAGGCTCGTGGCATCCCGGGTAGTACCGTCGGCATAGATGGCCTGGACCACTAGCGACTGCCGATCGCGCTTGCCGTTGAGTTCGACCTTGGTGGGAAACACCTTCAATTCGGTCAGTGGGCTGGCGGCTGGTTCGGTGCCGGCAATGACCCGGCCCGTAATCAGCAAGCCAATGCCAAGCAAAACAATGAGCAGGCGGCAAAGGCTCGAAACAAATGACCCTGCGGCGGGATTAATGGCGGGCGTGGGAGATTGCTGGCGCCATCTCTCCCCGGCCCTCTCCCCCATTCGGAATGGCGGAGAGGGGGAAAAGGGTGGGGCGGCCATGGTTGCGGGCCTTGCAGATTCCTTCAGATCAGGAGTCCGAAGGCTGGTGCGCGGCAGCATGGGAGCAGTGAAATGTTTCTGAAGCATCTTCATTTTGCCTGCCCTTCGCGGGCTTGCTTGAGTTTTTCCGCATGCTCCAGACGGAGTTTTTCCAATCGCGTCAGTGGCTTGTCGACCGGTGGCGCGGGGGTGGTCACCTTGGCTGGCGTAGGTGCGGTCGCGGTCGCGGGCGGAGCCGTGACTTTTGGCGCGGGTTTTGGCGGATCAATCCGCAGGATCCCTCCCCCGCCCAGACTGTGCTGGATCGGCTCGCCGTCTTTCGTGATCGTCACCGAGCAGAACAACGTGCGATGTTGCCCGAGTGGTGTATTCGTCGTGGTGTTCACCTCAAACACCAATTGCTTGTCGTCTTTGGTAAAGCTGGCTTCCTTGGTCGTGGCGGCGTTCGGCAGACCGAGCAGGGTGCAACTGGCCGGGCCGGCGAAAGGAATCTTCTGGTCCAGTGCGCAAAACACCTTGGCCGACTGTCCCGGCTCCGCCGAGGCCATCTCAATTTTCATGGTTAAAAACGGCTCGGCCACGGTCAGGCTCGTCAATTGCGAGGAAACCCACACGGATGATCCCCCGATCTTGGCTTCCGCCAGCAGGGCGATTTTCCAAATGCGGAGTTCGGCATCGCCGTTCGCATTGAGCCGGTAAAGGGCGTTAGTTTCGCCTTTCGGCACCACCACTTCACTCGCGGAACCCACTCCCGGCGGATTGTACAGCATTCGCAACGTAATGGGATCATCAAAGCCTGGCTGGCGTTCCACCTGCACCCGCAGATCCATGGCACCACTGCGCACGAGTGGCACCCGGGGTTCGATCACCTTGATTCGGAAAGGCACCTCATCCACGACCGCGGCCGCGATCTCTTCCACGAAGGTCTGCGAATAAATGGCATCACCCGGTTCTCCCCGCACAAAAACATAATCCTGGCGCAAGCCGCCGGTCACATGCTGGGAAGTGTTCGTCGGCTGGGCCGACAAATGGGACAGTTTGCCCCCGATGGGGGCGTTGGCGGCGGCCTCAAAAACCACGGGCAACTGGTTCTGACTGGACGCCAGTTGGTCGCAGGCAAAACTCAACCCCGCGGGAAGCCCGGTTGCCTGCACTTGGAGTTCCCCGCCGAAATTCTTCCGTTCCGCCTGCACCAGCAGGGCGAACCGGTTGCCCCGGGGCACGACAATGGATTTGCGCTCCTGAGCGTTGTTCCGGGAAACATCCGGCACTTTCAGCGTGAGCGCTTCCGCCACCGGGGTTAATTCCACCCGGTAAACATAGTCCGCCCCACCCTTCTTCAAATGGTCGCTGATGCGCAGAAGAAAATCCCCGGCCTCCGGGGCGGTGAAGCGCAGGTAGCTGTCCGGCCCTGAGGAATCATCATTGCTGGCCAATTCCCGGCCTTTGGCGTCATGCACGCTCAGGACCGAATCCAGCGGGGACCGCAACCGGCGGGCATAGACATTGATTTCGATCACCTGCCCTTTGGTGGCGGTGAAACGGAACCAATCCACATCCCCATCACGGCTGATAATGCCGTTGCAGGCCACGGGATAATTTGTGCCGGCTGCGGTGGCGTGTTCCCAGTCGTCGTTGGGCTCCGTCTCCAAGACATTCGGAAAGGGCGAAACCCGGAGCCAGTTGGGCGAAGGCGCGGTCTGGCCGTCATGCTCCGCGTACACGGCCCATTGCTCGCGGGGTCCCTCGGGTAATTTGATTTGCCGCGTCAGGTCCCCCACCCCGTCACCGAGAAACTGGACACTCAAAGTTTCCCCGGCTTTTCCGCCTGCGGGATATACTCCGGTAGGTCGCGGGAATCCGCCCACATGCAAGCGAAAATGGCAATTGCCGTTGCCGCCATAGGAGCTTTCCCGGATTTGCACATAGTAGTTGCCATCCGCGGGGGCGATCACGGAACAGGCCGGGTCTTGCAGCAAAAGCGCCGTGTCATCCGAGGAGGCCAGAACGAAGCGCCCGGCATTCAGGATGGCGACGAACGGATCAAATTGGGACCGGCCCAGACGCATGCCCTCCACTTCCGCGGAAAGCCGTTGCCCTTTGTGGGCTTCAAACCGGTAGTAGTGGACCGCTTCATTTTCCACCACCCCCTCCACCGTGACGTTGGCAGGAATCAACTGGGCCTGCGCGAATTCGGAGTTCGGAGCGGTGTCCTTCACGGTGGGATAAGGTCCCACCCAAAACGTCCGCAAATCGGAAATCCCGGAAGCGCACCGAATCCGCAGGGCGTGCTCCCCCAAACGGCAATCGGCAGCGATCTTCAACCGGACCTTCACCACCGCAGCCTGATTCGTGGGCACTTCCAATTTGAGGACTTCAATTCCCGGTGAATACCACAGAATTTCCCGGGCATCCGCCAGCCGTTCCCCGTGGAGGGCAATTTCGACTTCCGTCCCCCGTTGGGCGCCGAGCGGCGTGGTGGCGCTTAATTGCGGGGAAGTCGCCCGGGCAGCGGCGATGCCCCACAAAAGGGCCACGACGGGCAACAATCTCCCGCGGACCCAAGGGATCAGGAGTTTTCTAGTCATGGCCCCTTTACGCCAGCGGCTCAGGCGAGGAGATCCTTCGCCACTTTCCCACCATAAACAATCCGCACCGGTCGGTTCCCGGGTGCCATCAGGGCTTTGTCCGGATCAATACCCAGCTGGGTGTAAAGCGTGCAGGCAAAATCTTCGACCGTCAGCGGATCGGTCTCCGGCTCTCCGCCGGTGGCATCGGAGGCCCCATAAACCAACCCGCGCTTGAGACCGCCCCCCGCCAGGGCAATGCTGAAGACTTTGGGCCAGTGATCGCGTCCAGCGGTGGCGTTGATTTTTGGGGTGCGCCCGAATTCAGTCGTCACCATTACCAGCGTGGTTTGCAGCAGCCCCCGGTTGTCCAAATCATTGATCAACGCGCTGAACGCCTGATCAAAGGCCGGCATTCCCCCGGCCATCGCGTTCTTGATGTTGTCATGGTGATCCCAACCGCCATAGCTCAGCGACACCATTCGCACGCCGGCCTCCACCAGGCGGCGCGCCAGCAACATCCGTTGCCCGGCTTCGTTCCGACCGTAGGTATCCCGCAGGGCCCCCGGTTCTTCATTGATGGCGAACGCGGCCCGCGCCTTGTCCGAGCTGATCAGGCTGTAGGCCCGCTGGTAGAAGGTGTCCATCCCTTCGAGCACATCCGACTTCTCCAACTGGCTGAAATGCTCATCCACCACCGCCCGCATCTGCCGGCGACGGTCGAAGCGCGCGGTATCCACCCCGTTGGGCAGTTTGAGATCGCGCACCGAAAAATTGCCATTGGCCGGGTCCGCCCCCAGGCTGAACGCCCCGTAGGAGGAACCCAGGAAGCCGGTGCCGGCAAACGGATTCGCTTCATTGGGGATGCACACGTATGGCGGCAGGTTCTCGCGCGGCCCCAGCTCGTGCGAAACCACGCTCCCGAAGCTGGGATAGGTCAGGACCGGGCTCGGCCGGTAACCCGTGAACATATTGTGCTGCCCCCGCTCGTGCGCCGCCTCGCCATGGGTCATGGAGCGAACGATCGCCAACTTGTCGGCGATGGCAGCCGTCTTCTTTAAATGCTCGGAAAAATGCACCCCGGGCAACTTGGTCGCCACGGATCCCAGCGGACCCCGATATTCGATCGGCGCGTAAATTTTGGGGTCAAAGCTCTCCTGCGCCGCCATGCCGCCCGGCAGATAAATCTGGATCACGGAGCGGGCCGCCGGCTCCTTGCGATTCCCCGCCGCGGTCGGTCCGGCGACTTCCGCCGCCCGCGCTTCCAGCTTGAGCCAGTCGCCCAGGGTCAGACCAAGGCTGCCCAGCAGGCCCACGTAAAGAAAATTGCGGCGGCTGGGGAGTCCGCCGTGTTCCTGGCTGCCACAAAAATTGCTTTCGTTGCGATTGCGCATATTTAAATGAATCTGGTCGATTTTCCCGCTGGAACCCGATGCTTCCCCGACCGGGGATTTCAACCAGCAAATCTACCGCCATCCGGTGGAATTGTATAGCGAAATGGCCGGCAGAATGGGGATTGA
Source organism: uncultured Pedosphaera sp. (assembly GCA_903918755.1). Classification (GTDB taxonomy): domain Bacteria; phylum Verrucomicrobiota; class Verrucomicrobiia; order Limisphaerales; family Pedosphaeraceae; genus CAIXFN01. Next base: position 10,270 of record CAIXFN010000046.1, on the reverse strand, counting down.
ATGGGGAGAACGGGGCGGGCCGGCCTGGGGCCGTGGGGAGCGAAGCTGGATTAACTGTCCTGAAGTTGGATTAAGTGTCCGAAGAGGCGATAACGAGGTGGTTGGCGGATGCGCCGACCCCGCTTCACTCGGGGCTTCCGTCTTCGCAGGCAGCTATGCCGGACAGGTCGCAGGGCAGGCCGGGGAAGCCGGGACTTCCGAAACTGGACTAACTGTCCGGGACTTGGACGCTGACGAGATCTGGGGGGGCTTTGGCTACAATGGTGTCGCGCCTCTTTCAGGGCGCCGGAATCCATTGCGTCAAACCCAGCCTGTTAGGCCGGGCTGAGGAATCACAGCCCTTCAGGCCGTGCTGATACCAATCAGGCGTGGACCGATCCACTGCTGACTCCTTTCGGTGCACTGGATCGATCGCAACCCGTCAAGTTTCGCGAAGTTGGATTAAGTGTCCGGAAGGGCGACAACGAGGTGGTTGGCGGATGCGCCGACCCCGCTTCGCTCGGAGCTACGCAGGGCAGGCCGGCTAAGCCGGGACTGCTGAAACTGGATTAACTGTCGGGAAGTTGGATTAAGTGTCCGGAACCTGGACTCGGGGATTGCGGATCCCAGGAATTCACGAAATACCAGTTTGATCCTGGGTGATTATACTCGACTGCATCCATCGGGATTGTCAGCACACCTGACTACTGGATCGCGGTCGGGGATGGATAAAGCGCGTCGCGGATTGGAGTGCCGCCGGCGCGGCCGGTTGGGGCGGCGCCACGCGACATCCCGCCGTTCGCAGCTGATTCGGCGAGCAGTTGCCCGAAATCATTTCAATATGTCAAAGAGCGAATCCGCCGGAGCCAAAAATGGGCTGTCGGGCGGACAAATTGCTCGGGTGGCCGGTGGGCTACTTCGTTTTGAGCAGTGGGCAGCCGATCCCAGCCCGATTGTTGCATGGGTTTTGGGGTTTGGTATTCCTATGGGAGGAATTTAGGTCGGGTGGCCACTAAAAACTGGCTTTCACCACAAACCTGCCACAAATGGTAGATCCGATATTTTCGGAAAAGTTGGGGAGTTGGAATTAATTCACGAGCCGCAGCCGGAAAAAGCGCTGGGTCGCGGCGGCGGGGCTATTGGTGAGCGACAGCGTCCCGCCGGTTCCGGTCAAGGCGCTGCCGAGCGGCGTCCAGGTTGGCGAATTGAGGCTGTCTGTGTATTCCAATTGATAGACCTGACCGGCAATTCCCGGCCAATTGAGGATCAGGTTGGGACCGGTGGATTGAAAACTCAACGGCACGGGCAACGGGACGGTGGCGGAAAAGGTTAAATTATCAATTCCCAGGCCCTGCGCTTTGCCGGTGCTGTCGGCCATCTGCCAAACCAGCCACAAGGCGGTCCCCGGCGGCCAGTTGGTGATGGTCTGATTCAGCACGCTCAGATTGGTTTGGTTGAGGGGCGACGTGCCGTCGGCAGCCACGCCATTGACCGCGGCGGGCACGGTGGGGAAATTGACATCCAAGGCGGGAATGGCCGCGGTCCGGCTGGTTGGGAACGGGGCGGTACCGGTCAGATCAATGAAATAACCGAAGGGCAGGGTTTTCGGGAGATTGGATTGCCGCCAGAGTTCGCCGGTGAATTGCAGGTTTATCCGGGTGAGGGTTAGACCGGTGCCGTTGATGAGCCGCAGCCCGAAGGCAGTGCCGCCGGTCGAACTGGTGGCGAGGAGACCCAGGGCACGATTGGGGCTGCCGGGCAAACCGAAACTGAGCTGGCCCCCGGTGGTTTGGTCGCCGTCGGTGGCCCCAAAGCGGGAAACCAAGGCGCCGGAGCCGTACCATCCGGCTAGGGCCGAGATGCCCAATCCGCCACTGCCCCCGCTGGCGACCGTTGGGTAGGCGAAGTCATAGGGGTTGGCCAGGGAATACGTGACGCCGTTTATGGTAACGGTATTGGCGGTGTTCACCGAAGTGGCGCCCGGATTGGGCAAGGCATCAAAGTTTTGGGTGTAAACGGATCCCGGGGAAACATAATCGACAAAGGAAGCCGGCGGTGCGGCCGTGCCATTGTTGACTGAGCCGGGGGTCGCCGCAAAGAACTCCTGGCGGCTGAAGCTTTGGCCATCCGGCAGGGAGCCGTAGGAATCGTTCGGAGCGATGTTCTGGTAGTTCACGTAGTCCAGCACCTGTTGCCGGCCATTGGCCGCGAGCCGGGTCAGCGCCACGGAGCCGGAGCCGCTGGGGAGCAGGAAACTGGCGTGCAATTCATTCGTCGTAGTCAGGGTGGTCTGCGCGTCGGCAAACACAATTTTGAACTGTCCGGCGTTGAGGCTGGCGTTCGTGGGGAAGGCCCATTGGAGGAGATTGGTGTAGTTGTTGGCCAGATAGAGCCCCTTCAACGAAACGGAATTGGTGCCAGGATTGTAAAGCTCCAACCAGCTGGTGTGCAGTCCTGCGCGGTTCGTGATGCCGTTCAGATTGTCCGCCTGCACTTCGTTGATCCACAGCGAGGGAAACGGGGTTAAGGACGCGGCGACGCTGTTGGGGGCCGCCGGCGTGGCGGAAAAGTCGGTGGCGGACCAATTGCCGGCACGCCAGTTGTCCTGCAGCGCATCGATCAATTGCAGGGATGCACCCGTGCCATTGGCAAGGGCTGGCCAGGGTGGCTGAGTCTCGTATTTCACCTGGGTAACCGTCTGGTCGCTGGACGTGGTCAGGGTGAGGGCTTCGCCGTTCGGAGACAGGGTGCCGCTGAAAGTGCCAAAGACCGGGATGGTTGCGCCGTAGGCGTTGGCGAAAGCCGCGCCATTCGCGGCCAGAACCAGAAAATTGGTGGGAGCGAGGAGTGAACCCGGTGGGAAAGTGTAGGCCAGCCCGGACAACTGCCAGCCCGATAAATCAAACGCCGTGTTGGTGGAATTATTATAAAGCTCCACAAACTCCGCATGATTGGCCGCCGGGGCCGCCATGATTTCATTAATGACCAGATGACCGGCGGGGGCGGCGCCGGTGCCATTGTAAACGACGCTGACGGTGTTGCTGGCGCCCGCGAGGGGCTGGCCGTGGCGGTCCACGCCAACCACGCTCAACCGGTTGGTGCCACGGGCCAGCGGGAAGGCGACACTCCAGGCGGTCAGGCTGGTCCAACTCAGCGGATAAGCTGCGCCGTTGATCCAAATGGTGTCCACATTGATGGGCGCCTGGCCGGTGAGAAAGGCAACGTTATTGTTGAGGGTGACGGCCGGATTGACGGTGAATCCGGGCGCATTCACCGCAGCCAGTTGCGCGGCGATGCTGAGTTTTGCCTGGGTCAGCCACGGTTCTATGTTTACGGTCGGATCTTCCACGCTGAGGCCATTGGCGACGAACGCATTGTACTTGGCCACGAGCAAGGGGCCACTGTTGCTGACGTCCAGAGGGCCATTGACCAGTTCGGACAAGGCGCGCCAATACATGCGACGGAAAGTGGGATGGTTGAAAATGTTTTGCGTGTTGGAATCGGCACCATTCACGGTGAAGAGATTTTGGCCCGGCAGCCAAGGGGAGTAACCGGCGCCGGGGACGCCCAGGACAATATTGAAGTCCCACATCATCAGGCTGTACTTGGTGCCCAGGGCGCCAATGTAACCGTAAAGATTCTGGGCGTTTTGCGCCCCGAAGGAATCCCAATTTCCCGCCGCGTGGTTGGCGGCGAACACGCGCATCCAGTTTTCCATGTCGGCCAGGTTCTCCATGTTGGCCACATAATTGGGGGTGCCGTACGAACTGGCCGCATCCACCAGGGAAAAGATGTTCGTAAAGTCGTTGTCCGAACCCGGGGTGCGCCGGATTTCAAACATGTAGCGATAGCGGGCCGGTTTTTTAAAACCGCCGGTGGTGGTGTAGGGCATCAGGCAGCACCAGGACTGCAGGGCCACGCCGATGCTCGAACCTGAGGGAAAGGGCGCCATTTCAAACCAGGGCTGCATTTTATAAAGCGTGCCGCCGGTATCGTTGGGAAAATACTCCTTCACCATGTCGCTATCGGGCAATTGGGTGTCCTCCATCAGGGTGCCACGCCGGTTGCCGTTCACATAGACTGCCGCGTAGCGGCGATAAAGCCACGGCACCCCCAGCGCGCGCAGAAACGTGTTGGCCAATTGCTCGCGCTGGATGCTGGTATCATCGCCCGGGCTGTTCCCGGGTTGATGGATTTTGTTGAAAGACGTGGCGCCCAGAAATTTGTCATCATCATTGAAGATCCACTTGTAGTGACAAAGATTGCCGGATGGGGTGTCAAACACCTGGTGCGCCGGGCTGCCGGCAAACCGGCCCTGCATATTGTAGATCACCCGGGAATTGTTGACAAAAGTTCCGTCCGTTCCCTCGTTGCTCAAATCGGACAAACCGGCCCAGCGGGCCACGTTGGCCTGGGTCAGCCACAAATGATAGACGCCGAAACTGCCCCCCGGATTGGCGTCGCCGAACAGTACGAGCGCTTCGCGGACCGGCTCATTATCATTGGCGCGCACCGCGGGAAAGCGGGTGACGGCCCCGCGGTTGTCCGTGGCGGAAACGTAGAACGCCGCCAGGGTGTTCGCGCTTTGTCCCGGAATGGTGGCACTGAAAATGCCATCACCTGCGATCGCGTCGCCGCCGGTGCCGTTGTCGGTCATGGGCACGGCGGTATATGTGGTGGCCGGATCAATCCGATAATAAAGCGTCAGGTTTTGCTGCCCTTCCGGATCATGCACCTGGGCCGTCACCACCGCCGCCTGGTTGGCAGCCGGGAGACTCGGCGTGTGGGTCACCTGGTAAACCGCCGGTCCGGCATTGGTCACGTAACGGGTGTTGGGGCCGCCCGGGGAACCCAGATTCGCCGGCAGGGGCAGAGCGGCCGTGGCTTCCAACCAATTGCCATTCAGCCGCAGCAGGACTTCCGGCCAGCCATGAATCCAGCGGGCTTTGAACCGCAGCGTGGCGGTCTGGCCAGCGCTCATGGAATTGGCGTTCAAGGCCACCTGACAGGAATTGACGCCCGTCCAAAGGCGGTCGCTGCACCGGATGTGCAGGGAATGTCCGCTGCCGCCATAGCCGCTGTTCTCCAGACTGGAACGCACCATATCGCCTTGCAATGACCAGCCGCCCAGGCCGCTCTCAAACGTGCCGTTGGAAACATAGTTGATGCCGTTGAACACCACCTCGAGGTTGTCCACCAGGCATTCCCCGAGATCCAGTGGCCCAATTTGCGCGTAATCGATTGACGGATCGTAATTCCCGCCGTTATCCAGCACCCCGGTGTTTTCGATGTTCACCCAAGCGGATTTTTGCGATTCGTCGCTGTCCGCCCAATTGGCCGCGAGCCGATGATTCGCATGCGGGTCAATCAATTCCAGGCTGCTCCCGCCACCGGCGGACCATTCCCCCCAGCGTCCGCCCGTGCCATAAGCCACTTCATCCTCGGCCACCAGGATCGTCGTGTTCGTGTAAAACGCCTGCGGCCGGGATAAGCGCACGAGTTCGCCGTTGTGCGATAGCTTGCCGCTGTAATTGCCCACGGTGTTGCCACTGTTAAGGTTGGGGTAGCGCGCGAGCAGATTCGTCAGGTTTTGGGCGACCACCAGGTAACTGCGTGGGGCCATGGTCACACTGGGGAATGTGAACGTCACCCCGGAGGTGAACTGCCAACCGGCCAGGTTAACACTGTTGGTGCCCTGGTTGTAGAGTTCAATGTATTGATCGGCGTCGTTGCCGCTGATGGGATCGTACATCAACTCGTTGATGACGATGTCGCCGATGAAGAGGCTGCTGTTGCGCGATCCCGGGGTGTTGGTGGTGAAGGCATAAAAATCATTCGCGCCATCCGGCCAGCGGCCGTAGGAAACGCCATTCGCCTGGGCGCCATACTGCACGGTGTCCAGAACGCGGTTGCCGTCCGGTTGGATGAAATACAGCGTCGCGCCTGCACCATTGAGGGTGAATCCCAATTGGGATTGCGGGAAAGAAACGAAGCCGCCTGCGGCCAAGACCGTTCCAGACGGAAGAGCAAATTTATTGGTGGTCGGATCATCCGTGAGGATGCAGCCGGAAACGTCCACGCTATTGGTGGCGTGATTGTAAAGTTCGATGAACTGGGGCACCGCGGGATTTTCGGAGTGCGGCAGAATTTCGTTGATCACCACATTGCGCAGGGGACCCGGCCGGAACGATTCCATCTGGCCGGGCGAGCCGCCCACGACCTCGCTGATGTCCCACGCGCGGGGATCGCCCTCGCCGTAGGTGGGATTGGCCAGCACGAGGGAGTGCCCCGCGCCATCCGCCGCCACCGGCCAGGGAGCGAGATTGGAATAAGGCACCGTGAGCAGCACATTCCCCTGCTCTCCCAGCAACTGGAGGGTCTCGGACTTTTTGAGGCTGCCGGTATAGGGTCCGAAGACATTGTTCGTCAGGCCATAAACGTTCTGCATACCCGGCGGAGAAGCAGCCAAAACGAAAAAGGCACCGCCCGGGATCAGGGTGTTGGCCGGAAAGGTAAAACTCATGTCCGCACAAACCACTTGATAGCCGCTGATATTCTGGAAGAACGGGTTCGAATTATAGATTTCCAGGAACTCCACATTATTGCCGTCCGCGCGCGGGGCGGGCTTGTACATGATTTCGGAAATGACAATCCCGGTCTTGCGACTCGAAGGTCCCAGCGGTTCGTGAGGATTCCGGGGCGTGGCAAGCAGCGCGCTGGCAGGGGTCGTTTGATAATTCACAAACTTCGCGGTCGTGAATTGATTGGAGTTGTGGCTCGCGACCACCAATCCCAGGTAAATCCGGGCGGGCAGCACGAGGGTGACCGTGCCCAACTGCGTCCAGTTGGTGCCGTCGTAGCCGCCGAAACCAGTGAACACGTTTCCCACGCGATTCAGGCGGAGCCAGGTGTTGGGGTAGTTGACCGGAAAACTGCCTGAGGTTGCGGCCGGACCGTTGGTAGCGGTGCGCGCGGTGAAGAATTCGCCATTCAAGCCCGGCGTGGCGATGGCGGCAGCGAAGGGACTGCCCGTCGCCAGGCTGGCCCGGGCCATGAGGCCGGCCTGCGCCCAAAGATCGGACAAACCCAAACCGGCCAAACACACCAAGACGTCGAAGTTTCCGGACTGGAGTTGATAATCAAAATTAAACTGATCGCTGGTGCCGCCGATGGAGGTGCCGGCGCTGCTGATGACCGCGCCATTGGTGGAGTTGAGATCGCTGGAAGCGAGGGCAGGACTGCCGATGTCCTGCGGCGCAAAGGGTGACGCCGAGAAGCTGACGGGCGTGTTGGCGGCGATCGTATTCGGCGGGAGAGCCCGGTCGCGGACCGCATTGATTATGAGGCTGTAATTGCTGCCATAAACAACCGGAGCGGTGGTGAACAGAACGGTGGTATTGTTGGTCGCGAGCACGGCGGCAGTAATCACCAACGCATTGGTGAAGTGATAATTCGCCAGATTCGTGGCGCTGGCGGCCTCGACGGTTTTGGAGAAATCCAGTTCGACATTCGTGGGGCCGATGTTGAACGCGCGCAGGACCACCGGCGGGTTGGTGTCGAACGTTACCGCAAGCGTTACGGCCGCGCTCGTGACCGCGCCGTAATTGTTACTCACGATCACGCTGTAATTGCCCGCGGCGGCCAGCGTGAGATTGCTGAGGCTGAGGGAACTGTTGGTGGCGCCCGGCAGGAGGAAACCGTTGGTGAGCCATTGATAGCGGAAAGGCGTCAGGCCCTGGGCAAATTCGGATAGCACCACCGAGCCGCCGACGAACAAGTTGATGCCTGGGGCCGCCACCGGGGTGAACGCCTGCGGAGGCGCGACGCCGCCCACCACGATTTCCGCATAGCCGGAATAGCCATAGTCGGTGCCGCTGTCCTGGGGCGTGAAATCAAAATTGAGGAAAGCCACATTCGTGGCCAGCGGCGAGCCGTCGGACGTGGCAATCGCCACCCGGCAGGCGGAGACACCGGTGGCCGGGGGATTGTAATTCACGCTCGTCAGGGGCCGGAAGGTCGCGGGGGCGGCGATGGTGGAATACGTAATATTGTAGAATTGGCCGTCCCGATTTTGATCCGGCCAGCCGCTATAAACCACCAGGTTGGCAATGGTCGCGTTGCCGAGGGCGTAGGTGACCGACTGGCCGGCAAGGGCACCGCAGGTGGCGTAAGCGGCCTTGTTATTCACCGCGCCGAACGAGCCGTCCGTGAGCGCACTGACCCCGGCCACGCCGGATTCGATCGTGAAATTGCCGGGCCCGACCGAGCTGGGCAACTTCCCCGCGATCAGATTGTTGGTTTCGATCGGCCAGGTGGGGACAAATGAAGCGCTGCTGTACTGATTGGACGGCGTGATGACGATGAATTGACCCGCCACTTTGGTGGCGGCCGTCCCCTGGACCGTGATGGCGCCGTAGCCACAATACCCATTCTCGGAGCCGGGGGTGGTGAAATCAAATTTCACCGCGGCCACGTTGCTGGCGATCAAGCCGCCCGCCGAATCGTTCAAAATCGCCAGATTGGCGGAGGCCACGCCGGCGGGGACGGGCGGGTTGTAATTGACCGCGGTCAGCACCGTGAACACCGCCGGATTCACCACCGTGGAAAAGGAAACCGTGTACGCCTGGGCGTCGCGGCCATTGTCCTGCCACCCGCTGAAAACCGTGATGTTGGTCAAATTATAGCCGCTGGGCGTCACCGGCAGCGTATAGATGATCGTGCTGCCGGCACCGCCCGCGTTGCCACAGGTCACGTAATTGATCCCGGCGGTGGTTCCCCCGCCCGGATTCGTCAGCGAGGTCAGCGTGAGGCTGCCGCCCGCGGTCAGGGTGTTCACGTTCCGCCCGCTGGCTTCCTCGCTGAAATTTCCCGTCGCGGTGCTGGGCGTCAGCCCGGCGATCAAGCTGTCCGGGGCCGGCAACCAGGTGGGGGTGAAAGGCACCAAGCCCATCTGGTTGGTCGTGGTGATCACCAGCGTGGATTGGGCGGAAACGGTAAAAATCAGCAAAAGAGCAAAAACCAGGGGGAAGGCGGACTTGCCGGGGGCGCGGAACAGATGATTAAACGTCATTCGGATGAGGGGCGGTTGCTGAAAATCAGTTTTTCAAATTAATATTCGCGGTGAGCGGAATCCCTTCATTATGCGGTAAAAATCAGGTTTGTGCATCCCCTAATCTGGGGATGATGGGTGGCGGGGTGGCGCGATGCCCCGGTTTGCAGGGACGGTATTGGGGAAATTTGGAGCGGGAAATTTTGACAGGATTCACAGGATTCACAGGATTGGGAGGATGGGGGTTGAGCGGAAAACACAGAGAAACAAACGAGGAAGATGCGGAGGGGTTGCGACTGAGGTGCCAAAGAATGGCCGCCAAGAGGCGCAAAATTCACAAAAAGAAACTGGCTTGATGGGAGGCGAGCCAAATTCGCGCAAAGGAAGAACCACCGGCGCAAACTCACGGGACACGTCTTTTCCGGACGCTACAAGGCAATCCTGGTCGACGGCAGCGTCGACGATTATCTCAAAACGGTTTGTGATTACGTCCATCTCAACCCGGCGCGGGCAAACCTGCTTGGTGCCGACGATCGCTTGTTGTCGTATCCCTGGAGCAGCTTCGCCTGGTATTTGGCGGCCCAACCGCATCGGCCGCGTTGGCTCCGCACTGATCGATTGCTTGGCGCCCACGGAATCCAAGTCGACAGCGCGGAGGGACGCCAGGAATTCGAACGCCGGATGGAAGCGCGGCGTCAAGCCGAACCAACCGACGCAGGGCAGCGGGGCTCGCTCGCACGCGGGTGGTATCTCGGCGGCGACGATTTCAAGAGGAAGGTGCTCGCCCAGATGGAAGGTCTGGGCGAGCACCACTCCGGGGGACTAAAGCGTGAAACGGCGCAAGCAAAGGCTGAACGAATTATTGCCGAGGAACTGGCCCGCTTGGGTTGGACCCCAGCGGACTTGGAGCAGCGCAGGAAAGGGGACGCGGGGAAAATGGCACTGGCCGCCTTGGCAATTCCAGAGGCGCGCACCGTGTCCTTCATCACCCGTTGGATGCTCGTTTCGTTGGCGTGATGCCGCCGGCTTGCTCCGCCGGGTGGATCAACAGAAATCACGGGGCTTGGTTCTGGGTCGAGGCGGCGGCGTTCCGCCGTGCCGCCAAGTGGGTCAAAAAGGCTGTCACTTCGGCTTCCCCCATCTCACGCGGATGCCGTTTGCCATGGAACAGGATAAAGCGCTTAACCCAGTCCCAATAGGTCCCCTCGGTGCGGAAGGAAAAGCGTTTGAACCGCATCACCT
>CAIXFN010000045.1 GCA_903918755.1 uncultured Pedosphaera sp. | reverse complement strand
CGCCGGCAATGTGATGCGGGTTTATCGCGGGGGGTTGCGGGTGGGCGAAGTCCGCGTCACCACCTTGCAGCAATATGACAACACCGTGGCCGACATCCTGGAGGGACAAATCCAGGAGGGGGACGAGGTTCGGGGCAACTAGGCCGCGATGGCGCGGTTATTTGGAGGCTCCAGAGGTCCGGGTGGCCGCCTTCTGGTAAGGCGAATGCAGATTAAAATAGATGCCACAGAGCGGCCGGTCTTCGTCGCTCTGGCTGAGGATGATGGTGACCTGGCGGTCCAAGGCGATGCCATGCCGCAGGTTGGGTCCGCGGGTTTCATAGGCCTTGATGGCCTTTTGCATCAGCGAAGCGAGAGATTCTTCGAAGAGATCCGGGGTCTTGTCGAGGCAGACAATAAATTTGTCAAAAGCCCGGATGGCTTCATCGATCTCGCGTTTGAACGTATCAACAGTCACGGGACGACATTAGCGCTAAAGCCGGTGGAATTAAACTTAAAAATTTGGACTCCGGGCCCCCTGGGACGGCGGATCGGATTGAAGCTGTCGGGGACGTTCCTCATCCAATATTAAATAGCCATGAATGAATTGCGATTGGTGGTTCGTTGGTGCCTGCTGTTGCTCGCCGGGTTGGTGGCTGATGAACGGGTGGTTCGGGCGCAAACGAATTCCGGGGCTTCCGATCTCCACTGGGTGGATGCCCAGACCCTGGGTGTGGAAGGCAAAGGGTGGGCGGAAACCCGGGACTTCTATGATCGGCTGCCGGCCAGCGCGGAAAGCCTCGTCCCGGAACCGGTCTGGAGTCTGGGCCATGACTCGACTGGGATGGCGGTGCGGTTCCGCACGGATGCCACCGCTATCTCGGCGCGCTGGACGGTGCGACGGGAGCGATTGGCCATGACCCACATGCCGGCGAGTGGGGTCAGTGGGGTGGATTTGTATGTGCGGCACCGCGGTAATTGGCAATGGCTGGGCGCCGCGCGACCGGATACCGCCAAGACCACGGAGAAACGGCTGACGACCGGCATGGTGTCCGAAATGCGGGAATGCCTGCTGTATCTACCGCTGTACAACGGGGTGGAGAAATTGGAAATCGGGCTGCCGGAAGGCGCCCAATGCAACCCGCTGCCGGTCCGGCCGGCCGGCCGGCGGCCGGTGGTATTTTATGGCACATCGATCGTTCAAGGCGGCTGCGCTTCGCGGCCGGGGATGGCTTATCCCGCGATCCTGGGTCGGCGGCTGGACTGGCCGACCATCAACCTGGGCTTTTCCGGCAGCGCGCATTGCGAACCCGGGGTGGGCCAACTGCTCGCGGAATTGGATCCGGCGGTTTACGTGCTGGATCCGCTGCCCAACATGACCCCCGAAATGGTGGCCCAACGATTGCCACCGCTGCTGACGCAGATTCGTGCCGCGCATCCGCGCACCCCGATCGTGCTGGTGGAAAATGTGGAGGCCGGGGATGCGCCAGTGGTCCCCTCCCGACGCGCCAGTTACGCGGTAGCAAATGCGAACTTGCACCAGATTTTCACCGAACGGGTGCGGGCGGGCGATCGGAAGCTTTATTACCTGCGGGGAGAGAAGCTGCTGGGCGAAGATGGCCAAGGCACGGTGGATCGGATCCATCCGTCCGACCTCGGTTTCATGCGTCTGGCCGATGGGATGGAGCCGGTATTGCGGCGCGCCTTGCGGGCCGCCCGCTGACGGCGATCGCTCAGGGGTCTTCGGCTTCTCCGGATTCCTTGCGAACGGAGGAAGTCCGGGGGCCGAAGAGCGCCGTTCCCACCCGGACGATCGTG
>CAIXFN010000044.1 GCA_903918755.1 uncultured Pedosphaera sp. | reverse complement strand
TGGGAACGACAGTTTGCTTTCGCATCCCCATGGTAATGCGTGAAAATGACTCGTCGTACGAGACATTTTGTCACAGTAAACACGATTTGTGCCATTATGGCGCGCTGGAGGGGGCTAGATCGAATTCCTTAACGGCATTGCGCTTAGCCACATGCTCTCCGTGGGAGCCAACATTCCCGGATAGGTACCCACGGCGCAGTTCATGGAAATCGACCGCACGCGCGGAAGCACCCGGTTGCCGAGAGTCACCGTGCCCGGATCGGCCGGGCACCGGTAGAGCTGGGGCTTGGCGCCGGTGTAGCGCGCCAGTTGGGCATAGCGCGGGTTGATCAGCAAATCCGAATTGGTCGCGTCATTCGGGTTGCTCACGTCTCCCGAAACCCATTGGCCGCGGATTCCGCCGTTTTCAAAATTTACGGGCAGGTAATCCAAGTTGTCGGCGGCGTAAAGGCGGAGGGCGGAAAGCAACTGCTTCAGGTTGTTTTGGCAGACAAAGGCGTGGGTGGTAGTCCGGTTTTGGGCGAGCAGCGGCGCCATGAGCAGGCTGAGCGCGGCTAACACAGTGATTACCACCAGCAACTCCACCAGGGTGAAGGCATGGCGCTGGGGCGCGGTGGTTGGACCACCGACCGGGGCAATACCTTGCCAATTTGACTTCATAATCGGGTTGCGGCAGGGGGCGGATGATTTCAGGGGACCGGATGAGCGGCCGGATCGGCCGAAAGCATTAAAGTAACCAACTCCTGGGCATTGGTGCCGCAGACGAATTCGCGATTGGCGGTTTGGGAGCCGGCGCGGGCGACGATCCGGAAGGCGCGGTGCCAGGGCACTTCAAAAGTCAGCAGGTCATTCAGATCGGATTTTTCATCCCGGCTCCGGCCAGTGAATTGGATGGCCGGAGCTTCGGTATCGGTCACCGTGACGTCGGCGGCCACCCGAGGGCCGTTGGCGGCGGCCAGGACTTTTATGAGTAGCCGGGTGATCTGGGCTGCGGCCGGGGCGACCTTCGTCGTATAATTGTCGGTCACATTTTCGGCGCTCACGGCTTCCACACCCGGGGCCCAAACCAAGGGAAAAGGTAAACCGGTGTGGCGGAAACTGGCGGCGTAAATCGCGTGTTCCGGGGAATCCTTGACGGCGCGGGCGGCATCGCCTTGAAACCAGGCATGATCGAGCCCCTGGGGATCCGGTTCCGCGGCCCCGACGAAATGCCAGCGGCCATCCCAAATCTCGACCCAGGTGTGATTGCCACGATTGTCGATCCAATTGGGGGTGCCTACCAGGCGGGCGGGAACGCCCACGGAGCGGCAGGCGTCGATGAGGAGAATCGACAAGCCGGTGCAGGAAGCCAGGCCGCTGGCAATGGATTCGGACGGGCTTTGATTCGCCTTCTTTCGCTGGGTGGAGTATTTCACCTTGAACTGGGGAAAGATCTTCTCATTTAGCCGTTGCGCGGCGGCGGCGGGAGTCTGGCAATCGGCGACTAGCGGCGCACATTGATCGTGGAGCAGTTTTCGCCAATCTTCCCGACGTTCATCGATATTCACATACGGCAGGACCCCATTGAGAAAGATGTCGTCCGGGAGCGATTTACCCCAGGGCGCCGCCGCCCGGGTGGCGTAGGCCCCGGCGAGATTGCCGAGCAGAAAGCTGGCGGAGACGCGTTCCAAGTCCGCCTGGGGCATATTGTCGAGGAGGAAGATCAATCCCGGGCGCTGGGCGCGGGGGGCGTCCTGCAAGGCTTTGACCAATTCCGCCCGGTTTCCGCCCGCACGATCCAAGACGACTTCCATGGCCATGGGCCACCAATGGCGGGTGGGAGACGGGGCCGATTTCGCCCCGGATTTGGGCGGTTGGGCGCAACCGGGACCAAAAACCGCAAAAACGATCAATAGTAAGTAAATCAGGGACCGGTTGAAAAGCGTTCCGCCCCGGTTGGAAGGTGATTGAGAGCAGGTTTCCATGTAATATGATTACGGTGGCTTATTCGCGGCGGATTTGGAAGTGCAAAATGCTCCACAAGGAGCCCCGTTTGCGCCAGTCCAAATCCCTAGGCCAACAGTCCCCAATCCACCTGCGCCGACGTGAAACTGGACCCGACTTCGCTGGGAGCTACGCCGGGCAGGTTAAGTGTCCGGAGGTTGGACTCGGGGGGCAGGGGGCGGGGATGGATTGGCTGCAAAACACGCAAAAGCCGCAAAAGGGAAGTGGATCGCCGATGAATGAAGCCGCTGGGCGAACAAGTTGCGGTGAGGAGAACTCGGCCAGAGATGGCCGCGAAACTGGATTAAGTGTCCGGAACTTGGACTCGGGCGCAGACGGCGGAGACGGATTGGCCGCAAAAAGCGCAGAACCGCAACAGGGAAGTGATTCGACGGTGAACTTGGCTGCGGGGGGCGAACCAGAAGCGGTGAGGTGACCTCCGCAGTGATGGACGCGAAACTGGATTAAGTTTGTTTAACCTGGACGCGGAATGGGGAAAAGTCAGAGCCTCGTCACCTCGTCTCCTACCAAACAGGGGGCTGTCGCTTGGTGGGGCGACCAACGGGTGGCCGGGCGATGCTGGTGGGCCGCGCGCCGGTTGAGACGGCGCGCGGCGATGGCCAACATCCGCCCCCCCGCCTGGTCTGGCCGAGGCAGGCAGCAGTATTAATATGTCAAAGAGCAGGCCGGGCGGAACCTTGGTTCCGGAGGTGCCAAAAAACAGGCTTTGCCGGGCGACGCCGGGCCGGTGGCATGGCGGGAGCCGAAACTGGATCGGCCCCCCCTGCATTATTAGCACGAGTTGGGGCGCTTGGAATTGCTACGAGAGGAATTTAGGCGCATTTGGTGGGTAAAGTATTGGGCGGCAAGTAAAGAGAGGTTCAGCCAAGGAGGCTTTCAGCAATTAGATCAGGTCGATGCTACGATGGCTACTGGCGAGGCGAGTCATCGGAGCAAAGCCGGAAGCGGGGGATTGACATCCGGTAGGGCGACAAAAAACCGCCCGCCGGCGGGAGCCAGCGGGCGGGTGGTTGGTGGGGTCGGTCGCTTTTTGCACCGGGACCTGCAGAAACCAGGTCCCGGTGGCCGAAGTTGCTTTGCCTCAGGCGTTTATTGGCGCACCCGGAAGAACTTCGCGGAGCTGGTTGCCGCAGTCCGATAGAATGGCGCGGTGGCCCCGGGGACCGGCACATACGGGCCGGCCACATTGGCGGATTGGAGGAGGGTGCCGGCTTGCCAGCTCAGGTCCAGGTTGGTGCCCACTTGTTGCAAGGACAACTTCACGGGGCCATAGACATCGAAGCTTTGGGTGGAGCCCGCTGCCGCCGAGTAGGCGCTCGCCACCTCGTACCCGGTGAGCGCCCGGCGCCAGATGCCCACATCGTCCAAATCAAATGTGGCGGAGCCGTAATTGCCGGTTGGGTCCTGGCCGATAGTGATTAATTGGCCGAAATCCAGGGTCCCGAGTCCGATGGTGGACAAACTGCCCAAAAGGGAGCCATCCACGTAGGCGGAGGAGACTTGCAAGGTGCGGTCCACCACCAACACCACATGGTGCCATGCGCCGTCGCCAATGGTCGGGCTCCCGCCAACGGGGTCGGCGATGACGCTGGCCGTGCTCACGAGGGTGTATTCGAATTTACCACCCTCGTCGGTGAGCACCCAGCCGTTCTGGTAGGTGGAATTGACCGCATTGCCGATGATCGGATCATCATTAAAACGGCTGGTGTAGCGAACCCAGAAGGCAACCGAGAAGCTCGCGGTCTCGTCAAACGTGAGGTCGCCCTGATTGTCGCTCACCTGCAAGTAGTTGACCCCGGGGGTGGAGTCGATGTGGACGGCCTGACCCAGCACACCGGGCAGGAAGGAGGGCGAACCAGCGGGGGCGTTGGCATTGTTGGTCCGTCCGGAACCATCCGCATAATCGCCATCAAACCGCAGATGCAGGACGAGACCATTCGTCAGATTGGCGAAGGTCGGAGAGGGCATGACGGTAAGCAAGGCCGGCGCGGTGTTGGTGCTGCCCAATCCGTTGCCGGCCACCAGGACGTAGTTGCCGGCGTCGGTGTAATAGGTGCCGGGAACGGTGAGGGTGTGCCGGATGGCACCGGGAACGTTCACGCCATTTTTCTGCCACTGGTAGCTGATGGGCTGGCTGCCCTTGACGGTGGCGGAGAAGGAGGCCGGGGCTCCGACGATGACCGTTTGGGGCTGCGGTTGGCTCGTCACGGCGAGGTGGCTGGGCGCGTAATTGTTGGAGGCGCCCGCATCGTGAATCGCGGCAATCTGGTCAGGCGACAAGGCGTAGGAGTAAACCGCCACATCATCCATGCCGCCCTTGAAAAAGCGGCCACCGGCCGAATCCTGGCCAATGGCTACGCCGGTCCAGTTCGCGGTCCCGTGATTAACCGTGTTGACCGCGGAGTTGAGACCGGTGCCGTCAAACGCATCGAGGTAGGCGGTGGCTTGGGTCGGTTCGACCACCAGCGCCACGAAGTTCCACTGCCCGGGAGTGGGGACCAGGCCCGAGCGCCAGTTATAAGTGTTGGCGTTGTCATTCCAATGGTAGCCGATGTTTTGCAGTTGGGTGAAATCCAGTCCGCAGGTGCCGCCACCGCCGCCACGGGTGAAGACCAGGCCGGAGTAGTCGGCCTGGCTGCCGTTGGGATTAATCCAGGCCACGATCGTCATCGTGCTGTTGAACTGCCCGAAGGCCGGCATGTTCACGAAGCTCGCCGAGCCGCTGAAGTTGTAGGCTTTGTTGCCGGGGGCGAACCCGGGAAAAGTGGGCGGCACGGGCCCGGCGACATTGTTCGTCACGCCGCTGTTCAGGGTGCCGTCCAGATTGCCCCAGGAATCCCGGGCCGTGGCGCCGCTGGTTTCATCCATCTTCCAGTAGCCCAAAGGACCCTGGTCGATCACCGCCGCCGCCAAGTTGGTGGCGGTCACCAGCGTGAGGGTAAAGGCGGTCTGGTTCACGCCGTAGGCATTACTGGCTTGGAAGGTATAGCTCCCGGCATCGGGCGATTGCAGTTCGGGTATCGTGAGCGTAAGGCCGGTGGCGCCGGGGATGACGTTGCCGCCGTGCAGCCATTGATAGGTCAGGGGCACGCTGCCCTGGACGCTGGCGTTGAAAACCGCGGTGCCGCCAAAGTAGCGCGTCTGGGACTGCGGCGCGGTCACGATGATAGGCGGACTGGTCTGAACCGTAAGGGCGACCACGGAACTGGTGACGGAACCAAAGCTGTTGGTGATCACCACGGCGTAATTGCCGCTATCGGTCGTCCGCACATTCGTCAGCGACAGCGTGGCGCTGGTCCTGCCGGTGATTTTGGTTCCGCCCTTGGTCCACTGGTAGGCCAGGGGGAGATTGCCCAAAGCCGCCACCTGCAGGGTCACCGTCTGACCTTCGAAAATATTGCCGACGGGTGCCTGGGGTTGTTGCGTGATCGACGGCGGGACGTTCGCCGCGTTGTAAACCTGCTTAATCTGGGCGGACGTGAGGGCGTTGGTAAAAACCGCCACTTCGGCGATGCTACCGTTGAAGTAACGGCCCCGCGACTGGGCGTTTTCACCGATGAAGACATTGTAAATGTCGCTTTTGATCGCCCCGGAAGTGGTAACGGAGGTGTCCAGTGAACCATCCACGTAAATGGATTTGGTGGCGGTCCCGTCGTACACGCAGACGATGTGATGCCATTGCCCATCGTTCACATTGCGGGTGCCCGCCTCGTCCACGTTACCAACGCCGGTGGTACCAAAGCCGACGTAGGGGCTATCGGCTCCGGAGGAGTTCCGATGCACGCGCCAGGCACTGTCCCCTTTGGTCACAATCGCCTGCCAGCTCACCGTGAAGGCGTTGACTTTGATCCAGGCCATCACCGAGATCGGCCCGGGGGTGTCCAACTCGGTCGGGGCGCCGCAATCGATATAACCCGTGGTGCCGTTGAATAGGCACGCGTAACTGCCGGCCCCCAATCCGCTGTAAGGAGGTCCCGCGACCTTCGTGGTCGTCCCCGGCTGGTAGATGCCGTCCGCGGTGCTTCCTGCGGTGCCGCTATTCACCGCGATGGGTAGAACGGGGGCGAACGGCGCCTCATCCAACGGATAGAAAGCCACCGGATGGGCGGCCAGAATCTGGCTCGCATAGCCAGCGGCATTCGTGGTGGCGGCATCATGGTGGGCCCGGATCGTGCCGGCGGAGAGCGCCGAGGCATAAATCGCCACATCAGCGATATCCCCATTCAGATTCCAGCCGCCGTAGCCACGTTCCCCGATGATCGTCGGTCCGGCGAAGTTGGTGAGGGCGCGGACGGCCTCGACCTCGCCCGGCGCCGGGGTCACGCCATCCTGGCGGGTAACCGTCAGGGTTTGCTGGACGCCATCGACGAACACGCTGAAACTGGTGCCGTCATAAACGCCGACCATATGCTGCCAGCCAGCACCGGTGACGGCGCCGACCGCCGTGAAATAGTAATAAAAGGGAGCCCCCGAAGCGGTGCCAATGACGAATTGCAAGTCGTTGCCGACCGCGCGGAGGTTCCAGCCGCTCCGGTCATTGCCGTTGGCGGCATTTTGGCCCTGAATCATGGATTGAACGAGGGTATGGTTGCCGCCGGAACCATCGCCGTTGGCCCAGCATTCCACCGTGAAGGCGCCGACCGGGTTCAAGCCGGAGTTGAAGGGAATGGTGATGTGCCCGCTATTCGGAATGTTCGCGGCGGTTCCGGTGCCGAACGGACCAGCGTTGACGCCATGGGTGGCGGCGCCGACGTACTGGCCATTGGCAATGCTCCCCAGGGAGCCGAGATTTGTGGCCAAATCGGCCGGCACAGGGGCGGTTTCATTCAGGCGCCAGTAGGTGGGAGGATGGAAGGACAGCACTGTGGCGGGGTAGTCGGCCAGAGCGGACAGCCCAGGCGACAACGCCAGCAAGGCGGCGGCCGTCCCGGCCAGGCGGTTGCGGAATTGGTTGGTTTTCATGTGGTGGGGGAGTCTTTCAGCTTGGTTTCCAGCATTTACTAATACTAATGGGACTTTTTGTCAGTAACTAGCGCTACCCGCCCCGTTCAAAGGGTGGTATTCCGGCACACAGCGTTAACTTAATTCTGGAAGCAAATGTTGATCCAAATAGTCTGAATTGTCAAGAATGTTACGAAATATTAACATTTATCCCGTTTCCCCTTAAGCAAAGGCACGGGGTCGCCCGACTGAGTTGGAATTACTATTTCTTGCCCGGTCCCGGCAAAAATGACTTATTGCCTTAAAACTAATTCAATATTGGCAGATTAGTGCCAGGGAATTAGTAGTAAGAACGCCTTGGAGCGGTAACTTGGCTCAATCTGTCCGCAGCGCCATTTGCCGGCATCGCAGCATGCGGGACATTCTCCTGGCCGAATTAGCCCGGAAAACCGTGTTGTGGTTTCGGCTGATCTCCCCAGTAAATACCCGCGCATCGGCGAATCCGCGGGCAGTCCCGGATTCGGCGGCGAGAATTTTCCGAGGCACTTTTCCTGCATCAGAAAAGCCGCCACCGGGTTGGCAAAGGGCGGCTCCTTTTTGAAGTTTTCATCCCGGGCTTTCTGTCGGTCTCAATTTTTCGTGATCACTCGCGCCCGGTCCGGATTGGTTTCCTCCCGGCGCAGTTGTGCGACTCGCTCCGCCACTTCCTGCAAGCTGGCGAGTTTAGTCGCTGGCTCGGGGGCCTCGGTCAGGACCGCCGGCGGGGCCAGGGCGAGTTCCGCATGTAGATAAAGGGAAAAAGCCGCCGCCAGTTTTCGTTGGCCTGCGGCATCTGCCAGATCGTTGCCCGCCTCCATCCATTCCCGCAGCAGCTCCTTCTCCGCCTGCGTCAGCTCGCGCGGTTCAGGAAATCTTGTTTTGCCCGTCTTTTCGTTCATTCACTGCCTCCCTGATTATTGTTTACCTCTCACTGAGGAACCGTGCGGAAAAACCGGGATGGCTCGTTGGGGTGGATATAATTGACGAAGGTAACATTTTGCGCCTGGTTGGTGATGTTGAGATACGGGGACCAATCCACGAGATTGGCGGAGGTCTGGAGCGCAAAAACGGCGTTGGCCGGCCCCGTCAGGTCCCAGGAAAACCCCGTGGCGGGAAGAGCTAATAAGGGCTCGGCAGACAGCCATAAATGGAACCGGGTGGCCTTGGGATTGGGGGGCGTCACCGGATAGACAATCGGGGCGTTCGTGGTTATGCCAAACGAAGCCCAGGCGGCGGGAGCGGAGGGACTTGGATACGGTCCTGAATAATCATCATAAAACATTCCGAGCGGGTTAAAATTGATCACCACCGGCGGTTGGATCACCCCGGGACCGTCGTGACCAGCTCCCCCGTTGTTCACCCAGCGCTCCGTGCCCGAGCGGGAAATGGAATTCCAATCCTGGTAGTTGCAGGTAAAAAGGAAATCAGGCTGCGCAATGACCCGTTGCAAATTTTGGTGCTGCGCCACCCCATTGCTGAGGTAGGTGTCAACATATTGGTTCGTCAGCGGCACAAACTGCCGCCCGATGGGATCGAAACGGTGGGGAACAAAAGTGATCTTTTCCACGCCTGGTCGCAGTGCCATCTGGACAAAATCGTTCGGCTGATCCCCGGCAGCGCCAACGCCCGGCAAGACCCCTTCACAGGCGAGATTATTGGTGTGCAGGAGATAGCGCAATCCACCCACATCATCGACGGTAAGACCGAGATAAAGTGACGCGATGCTTGCCATGGTTCCCAGTTCGGCGACCGGACCAGCTGAATCATACGAGTCGGCATTTACGAAGAAATGCTGAATGTAGGCGAAAAAAGGATCCCGCAGATATGAGAATACGTAACCCCATTCGGTTTAATTAACGAAGGTCGAAGGCTGCCGGTGAAGGGATCATAATTACGGATTACCGTTTCGGGAACCACCGTATCGCCGACCAGGGAAATATTCCGCAAGGTGAACATGAAGCGCACGGGCTGCGCCAACCCCAACTGCTCGACCAGTCCCGAGAGCGCCGCCGATTTGAGGTCCTGCAGGCCAGCCGGAGATGCCGCATAATTCATGCGAAAGGTATAGGGACTATAATCAGCCAAGTTGATCGCGGAGGCGGGCGGCAGATCATTTAATATTTGAATCGCCTCCGCCACCGCCGCGACGCCATTGGTCCCGAAATAGTCCAAAAAGGAGGGCGCGAAACCGTAGGTGACCACGGGGACATTCCACCGATACCCTTCGCCGATGGCCATCGGGCCGCCGATATCGGCGGCGCCCCACTCGTGCAGGGAATGGAAGTTTTTGGCTGCATCCATCCAGGGGGCGAACGGCCCGAGGAGGGAGAATCCGCGCACGGTGGGGAGTCCGGCGACGAGGAAGAGAAAACCGATGCAGGCGGCCAGCTTCCGATTCGGTCGGTTTCCGAGTTGGCCGTGATTTATGGAGGTGGAAATTCTGTTGGGGACGTCAAGGGAGATTTGTTCCACATTCGCGGGTGAACGGCAACTCATTCCCGACTGCATTATTGGGACGGCTTACCGTGCGGGGCAAACCGCAAACCAGGGCAGGCGCGAATTCCCGGAGCGACTTTTCCCGGAATTGGTATGGCACTTCATGCCGTCGGGATTTACCATGGGCGGGATGACAAGCACGGCAAGCGCCCGGCGGCGTTAGCGCGGAACCGAGATGGTCGGCACTGCGGAACGGGCAGGGGGTAGTCGTGGCTTCACGTTGGTGGAACTACTGGTGGTCATTGGCATCATCGGGATACTCGCGGCTTTGGTGGTCTCCGCAATAAATGGGGCCAAAGGCAAAGCGCGGCGAATCGTGTGCCTGAATTGGAAAACTTCGTGGCCGCCCAAGTCGAGCGCCGGCAGTTACGATCCGCCGGCGGGATATGATTATCAATGGAGGGTGAATTGATGGCGTCAGCGCGCCCGTTTCCCGGTTGCGCCAGGCGCGCCGCCCGGTGGAGGGTGCGGATCCCGGCGAATATCCTTCGCGGCTTGCCGGTTTGCAACTGCAGGAGAGACTCTAATCGATGGTTGGCATTAATGCTCCCAAAATTGCTGGAATGAGCTGCCGAAGATTCGCCACGGCCCCGCCGGGAACCCATGGTTGAGCCTGATTTTATTAGGCGAAAACCGTTTACTACAGCCGTAAGCCGGGCGGCTAATCGGGGACGGCCGGTCGTTGGCATTTTTCGGCGTAGCCGGGAAATTTCTGTTTCTGGGGCCGACCATTTGGTTTACTCCAAACCAAGCCATGAAAATCCTGGTGTTTGGCCAGCCTCCCGCAGGCCGGGATGGCGGCTGACGGGGGATGGCCGATCTCCCAACGGACGCGGGAAAATAAGCACGCATGAAGCGCATTCCAACCCAATACCAACCAGCGATCCGGCTGGAACAATTGTTGGGTGATCCGGAGCGGGGGGAGAACCTGTTTTCCTTTCGCCAGGCCCTGGAGTGGGATGAGCAGGAGCAATTTCCCGAGCCCGCCATGGCCCGTTTGCACGAATTGGGATTGCACCACATATTTGTGCCGCGATCTTTGGGGGGGCAATTCGAAGCCAGCGAAACCTTTATCGCCCTGGGGCGGACCCTGGCGCGGCGGGATATGACCGTGGCGGTTGCTTACAGTACCATGTTATGGGCCATGCTCGGATGGATGGGCGCCGATCCGGGACAGCAGCGCCAGTTGGCGGACGCGATTTTACAGGGCGGGGAGTTCCCCTGCCTGGCGTATTCCGAGGAAGCGCACGGAGCGGACCTGATCGGTAACGAGACCACGGCCCGGTTGGACGCCCGGGGCGATTATCGGGTTGCGGGCGAAAAATGGCCGATCAATCGCGCCACGCGTTCGGAATGGGTGGTGTTGCTGGCCCGGACTGAAGCCACGGCGCGGCTCCGGAATCACTCGCTCTTCATTTTTCCCAAGGCCGGTCTGGCGGCGTCGGAATATGAAACGCGGCCCCGGGCGCGGACCCATGGATTGCGCGGTTGTGATATCAGCGGCCTCCGCTTTCACGACTGCCGGTTGCCACCTGATGCGCAAATCGGCCGCGCCGGGGAGGGCTTGGAACTCGCTCTCAAAGGATTTCAAATCACCCGCACCTTCTGCACTTCGTTGTCGTTGGGGGTGGGGGACAGCGCCCTGCGCCTGGTCAGTGATTTCGTGCGGGGCCGACGGCTTTATGGCCGCCGCGTCGCTGAATTGCCGCACGCCCGGGATACCCTGGCCAATGCTTATCTGTCTCTGTTGCTGGGCGAGTGTGCCGCCGTGGCGGCCGCGCGCGGCTTGCAGCTATTTCCGGCACAATTCTCCACCTGGTCGGCCATAGCCAAGGTGCAGGTTTCGCGGCTCACGGACCAAGTGCTGCACCAACTGGGCGGCATTCTGGGCGCGCGTTCCTACCTCCGCGAAGGGGCCACCGGGGGCATGTTTCAGAAGTTCCTCCGGGATGGCGCCATTGTCGCCGTGTTTGATGGGAGCAATATCGTCTGCCTGGACCAGCTGGCCACCGCCTTGCCGCACCTCTGCCGCGGCCGACCTGGGGCGGGTGAACCTCTGGCCCTGGCCGCTTTGTTTGATCTCCAACACCCGTTGCCGCCATGGGACTTCGGCGCGTTCACCCTCCGGGGCCGGGGCCAGGATGTGGTCTTCCAAAGCCTTTCGCACCTGGCGGCAAAGCTGGCGGGCCTGTTCGCCGATCGGGATTGCGATGCGGAAGTCCTGGCGACCTTGCGGGAGCGGACCGCTGCGTTGCAACGAGCGGTCGCGCAACTCCAGGCGGAGGTGCGGAATCTGCCGCCCGCCCGGGGCGCGCGGAATTCGGCCGTTCGCTTCGGATTGGCGGAACGATATTGCGCACTCCATGCGGCGATATGCGCGCTCGGCTTTTGGCTTTTCAACCGCGATCAGTTGGGCGTTTTCGTGGCCCGCGGCGAATGGCTGGCGGCCGCGCTCGCCCGGCAGGGCGAGGCGACTTTTCGCTGCGGCACGCTGTCCGAATTGGAGACTGCTGGCCTCTGTGAACGGATGTTCGAGCAAACCAAAGAGCGTCAGATGTATTCGCTGATTCCGTGGCAACTTGCGGCTTCAGGGCAGGGCGAAGCCAGCGATGACGGCAAGCTGTTTCCCGCCGCTTGAAGGGTTGAATACAATTGGTGTGGTCGAGCGATTTGCCCGCCTTTTCGGGCGTTCGATCGGAAGCCCAGCCTCCCGCTTCCTGCCATGCCGCCGGCGCAGAATTGCCGCGAAAATGTCTTTACATTTGGCTTGATTATTCTAAAAACAATCAAAGCTAAAAACTCGGTCAAGCCCATTCCGCGTTTGCCAACCAGAAAGCTGATTACGGAATTATTATGAAGGCCAAACCGCTTGCCGCTTTTTCTTTCGCCTGCTGGCGCACCCTGGCCGTGGTGCTGCTCGGGGTGAGCCCCTGGCTCGCCCCCGCGAACGCCCATGCGGGGCAGGATTTTCACTGGAACAATCCCAGCGGCGGCGACTGGATCAATCCGTTCAATTGGCTGCCCACCAACGGGCCGCCGGGTCTCGGTGACAATGCCATCATCACCGCGCCAGGCACTTATACCGTCACGGGGAGTGCCAATGTCACTGGGTTGACTTTGGGGGACGGTGTCAGCAGTTTTCCGACATTGTTGCTTACCAACACGGGCGTTTCCGTCCGTGGCACCGCGGTGGCGGCGGCGGGCACGCGCATCTTCCTGACCGGCGGCGACGGCAGCTATCTGTTTGGCGGAGGTTCCCTGGAAGTGGACGGCGGGCTGGAACTGCACGGCAAGCTTGACTGGCAGGCGGGCGTTTTGAGCGGCACGGTTACCGTTCATCCTGACGGCGTCATAACGGGATCGACCGCGCTGAACCACTATTATTCTGCCAATGTCTATAATCACGGGCAAATCCGCTGGAGCGCCAACAACCTCACCAGCGGCGGCAGTTGGCTGGAAAATGAGTCGGACGGCCTGGTGGATTTTCAGAACGATGGATATTTTGGCACGTTTGGCGGCGCGTCTTCCTTCAACGTCGTGGTCAACTACGGGACGATGCGCAAATCGGGCGGAACGAACGCCTGGAGTTTTGCCGGCTGCTATTATTTAACGAACGCCGGCGCGATGGAGGTGCAGAGCGGATCGGTGGAATTGGATAATAACGTGAGCCTCAGTGGGACGATCTCGGTGAGCAACGGGGCGGCGCTGAAGCTGGTTTCGGCGATTGTCACATTGCGTCCGGGCTACTCCTTCACCGGGCAGGGATATTATGGCGTGCCGCCCAACGGCTCAGCCATCATCTCCGGCACGATCGGAGATGCGAATTTCCGCATGGATGGCACCCTGTCCGGCACCAACACGGTTACCGGCACGATGAGCGGCTACAATCCGGACATTCAAGGCGTCACCACCGTGGCCAGCGGCGGCACCCTCAATCTCGATGGTTGCACCAGTTGCGGCGGGATTTATTGGACTATTCGCATTGGCGGGACGTTGACGAATGCCGGCACGGTGAACTGGCTTTCCGGCGACTGGACCAGCTTCGGCGGCAATCTGGTGAACGCGGCGGGCGGGTTGATTTCAATTCAGTGTGATAATTCCATGGGAGGCTGGGACGGCAATGCGAACTGGCTCAATCAGGGCATTATTCGCAAGACCGCGGGCACCAATGTCAACAGCTTCAATGCGATGATCTTGAATAATGCGGGGTTGGTGGAGCTGCAGTCGGGCGGACTAAGCTTGTCCGCCGGCTTGAGCAACAGCGGCACCGTCAGCGTCGCGGCCAACACCTCCTTTAGTCTGGCCGGGGGCAATGTCTATTTGAACCCCGGAGGCAGTTTCATCGGAGCGGGATTCTACGGCGTCCCGCCGTATGATAGTCCCGCGGTTTACGGCGACATCATCGGCACGAATTTCCAACTGCTGGGACGGCTTTACGGCTCTAACACCGTGTCGGGAACGGTGGTGGTGGCGAATGTAAATTATTATAGCCCCGGCGAATTTGACGGTGCGACCACGATTAACCCCGGTGGCGTGGTGAACCTGACGGGCGCGAGCGCCGTCATCAATGGCCCGCTAACCAACAATGGCACGATCAATTGGTTGTCTGGCACCTGGTATGACAACAGCGCGCCTTTCGCGAATCTGGGCACGGTCAACATCGAGTGCGATTACGAGCTCGGCACCGGCGGGGCGGGCAATTGGCTGAACCTGGGAACCGTCCGCAAGAGCGGCACCACCGGCATCACGACCGTGTCGGGATCGAGCTTGGTCAACAACGCGCTGCTGGATGTGCAAACCGGCACGCTGGCGTTTCAAAATGGTTTCGCCAGCAGCGGCACGATTAATGTCGCGCCGAGTTCCGCGTTGTTCCTGGCGGGTGGTGACTTCTATTTGAATCCCGGCAGCACCTTTACCGGCGCGGGGTTCTACGGCGTGCAGCCGAATTATGCCCCCGCGGTCTATGGCGACATCACCGGCGCGAATTTTCAGATGTCGGGCAGGCTCTACGGCACCAACACCGTATCGGGAACGGTCGTGGTGGCGAATATTAATTTTTATAGCCCGGGCGAATTTGACGGGAGCACGACGATCAACCCCGGCGGCGTGGTGAACCTGACGGGGCCGAGCGCCAGCATCAATGGCCCGCTCACCAACAAGGGCACGATCAACTGGCTGGCGGGCGACTGGAATCTTAACTACGGCGCGCCCTTCGCGAATCTGGGAACGGTGAACGTCCAGTGCGACAACACGCTCGCCAGCGGCGGGCCGGGCGGATGGCTGAACCTCGGGACCGTTCGCAAGCGCGGCACCACCGGCACCACGACCGTGACCGGAACCGGCTTCGTGAACGACGCGCTGCTCGATGTCCAAAGTGGCGCGGTGCAGTTTCAGAGCGCGTATACCCAGACGGGCGGACAGCTCAACTTCGGCCTCGCCGGCCCGGCGCAATTCGGCCAGGTCATCTTTGCCAACCCCGCGCCGTTGACAGGCACATTGAGCGTCAATCTGCTCGGCGGTTATTCGCCAGCTTATGGCGACAGTTTTAACTTGCTGACCTATCCCGCCGCCAGCGGCGCGTTCAGCAATTTCAGTTTGCCGCCCTTGACCGGACTTAAATCATGGAGCGAAACAAACAGCGTTGGAGCGTTGATTCTGAGCGTCGTGAAGGGCCAGCCGAGCTTGAGCATCACTTCGTCCGGTGGCGGTATCAACCTCGCTTGGTCGAGCGACGCCGATCCTGACCACCGCCTGAAATACACCACCAACCTCGCGCCGCCGGTCTTATGGATGGACATGACGAATGGTGTTCAAGTCATCGGCGGGCAGAACGTCGTCAATTTTACACCGTTGATGGGCAATGTCTTTTTTAAGCTTCAATAAGCGTGATCAAGCCTGCTTGCAGCCGCCAAGCTTGTTCCGTCTCCACGCTGAATTCCTCAGTGGTTCGGAATTCAAGCCTGGGAATGGATTCCTCCAGTTGTTCGCAGCTTAACGCCAGCTCGCCGATAACCATCTTCCGCAATCGGTTGAGTCCCACGCCGAGGTGAAAGTCACATCCGGTCTTGGTTGGCTGAGCTTCCCGGATGGTCGGCATTGTTTGCAGGAGTTGCGCGCGGATGAAGTTTTTGGTATGCAAGGTCATCATTTGGTTCAGCCTTTAAGTTTCCCCGGACCTAAAATGGTCGTGACTATGACCGTAACGTTTGGCCCGCATCCTGGCAGCGCGGGGATTCATCGTGGGGGCACCCATTCAGGTCCGCTGAAATGTCCTGGCGGGCGGTCTTGGACGGAAGGCAATCCCCTTAACTGGGAATCTGTCCCTTGGGTGAGCAGCTTGCTCGGGGCAAGCTCCAGATTTGACCCGAGCGGAAGGCTTCGGGCGCTGGTTTTTCTCCCTTGGCTAGCCCCCAAGTCGCCGCCCAGGTCGCGTAGGGACTGGCCGCAAGCCTACAAAACCGCCAGCCCCACCCGTGCGTCCTGGGAGTTTTCTTAGCGAAGGGCGGCGGGCGGCGGGTGTGGGACGACAGGAACGCTTGCTGTGCCTCACGTCCAACGGCCGTGTTTGCGAATCATCTCCCCTTTCTTGGAAAATGGGTTGTCTTTGTGTCCGCTGTCAATTCGTAGCTGACAAATTCCCTCCGCCCGGTAAACTGCACTGTGTGGCGTGCGCGAAACATGACCGCAGAGACCTTTTTTTTGGGGTGGCCGGGCCTGATCATCTGCCTGGTGATCGCCATCGTGTTCCTGTCGCTGTCCTTTTATCAGGACTATCGGCGGCGGCGCGGAATGAAGCGGCCCGCCGCGCGCGGCAAACGCAAACCTCCCAACACTCCGCCGAAGGGGTGAAAGCAATTTGATCCGGGCGGGAGCGGGGTTGGCTGGAATCCTCCCCACTCCCTGGTTCGCCCTTGCTTCCGCTCGGATCTGCTCCCGCTTTCGGATCGCCAGTTGCTGTCGTCTGTTTCTCCTTCTTTCGCGACCCTGCGCCCGTCGCTTGCGGAACTTTTTTCGAATGCTTCTCACACGGACAGAACAATGAGAAGGTTCCGAAAGAGAACGTCGGGGTAAAAAAAACCGCCCGCCGGCGTGAGCCGGCGGGCGGGTGAGGGGTGCGACCTAACCGTTATTGCACCAGAACCCGGAAGAACCGGGCACCGGTGGAGGTCAGCGGAATGGTGTAATTCGGGGCCGTGGCACCGACAACATTGGTGTAACCGGAGTCCGCATGGGTCGAGGATTGCAGGGTGCCTTGCGACCAGTGGATCACGAGGTTGTTCCCAACAATCGCGATGGTCATGGTGACCGACGGCGGCGCGGCGGGCCCGACGGTGTCGAAGCTGCGACCGGCGGCGCCGGCGTAGTAGATCAACTCCGAGGAAGCCCGGTCCAGCGCGGTGCGCCAGATGCCAACGTCGTCCAGGTCAAACGAGCCCGCGACACCATAAGCGCCCGTGGGGTCCTGACCGATGGTGATGGTCTGGCCGGTGATGAGGGTGGTGATGGCGGCGAGGGTGTGGGTGCTGGCGAACTTGCCGTCCACATAGCTGTAGCCAATGGCGTTGGTGCGGTCAAACACCGCGACCAGGTTGTGCCACTGGTTGTCGTTGATCAAAGGACCACCGACCGGGTCCGACACACCGGCACCGGAGTTGCCGGTGGAGACCAGGCTCCACTCGAACCGGCCGGCATCTTCAGTGATGACCCAGCCGAGTTGGAAGGTGGAATTAACGGCATTGCCGATGATCGGGAGATCGCCGAAGCCGGCGGAGTAGCGCACCCACAGGGACACGCTGAAGTTGTCCATGGTGTCAAAGGTGAGATCACCATTGGCATCGGACACTTGCAGGAAGTTGTTGTTGTCGATGTGGACCGCCCCGCCGACGCGGCCAGAGGTGACAAACGGTGGGACACCGCCGGCGAGACCGGTGGCGACGCCAGCGTCATTGCCGCGGCCGGACGAATCCGCATAGCTATTCGTGTCAAACCGGAGGTGGAGCACCAGTTTGTTGGTGAGGTTGACGTACGGGGCGAGCGGCACCACGGCAACGGCGGCGTTGGCGCTGGTGACCGTGGTGCTGCCGGAGGTGACCGCGCAGGCGTAAACGCCGGCGTCCGCTGTGGTGACGTTAACCAGGCTCAGCACATTGGAGGTGGCACCGGGGACGGTATTGCCGTCCTTGAGCCACTGATAGGTCAAAGGCGGCACGCCACGGGCGGTGGTGATCAGGTTCCAGCTATCACCCGCGAGCAGGGAGGCGGGAGTGGGCTGGCCGGTGATGATGATGGTGGAGACGCTCAGCACCGCCGGGGCGCTGGTGACCGACGTGCTGCCCTGGGTGACGACCCATTTATAGGTGCCGGAGTCCGTCGCGAGCAGGCTGGGGAACGTGAGGGAAGCGCGAATGGCTCCCGGAACGGCGACGCCGTTCTTGTACCATTGGAAGGCCAACGGCGGGCTGCCCACCGCGCCGGCGGAGAGGGTGACGGTGTCCGCACCGGCAAAGGTCCCGCCAATCGGGTCGAGAGTGACCGCCGGGGGATTGGGGGTGTAGGAATTCAGATACGCGGCGTCGTGGATGGCCTGGATGTCAGTCTGGCTCAAGGCCGAGGCGAAAAGAGCGACTTCATCAATGCCGCCGCCGAAGATCTTGTTACCCGACGGGTCGGTGCCCAAGTGGAAGACCGAGTCGAGCACCATATTCGGGAAGGTGCCATTGTTGGCCGAGGGGTTGTTGTTGGCGATTTGCAAGCCATTGCCGTCGCCGGAGTCAACATAGAGGTTGGCCACATTGTTCACGGTGTCGATGACGAGGGCCACAAAGTTCCAGACGTTGCTCGTGAGGAGGATGCCGGAATCATAGTAAGCATTATTATTCCAGACATAGCCCAAAGTTCCCGGCACCGCCGAGCCCTGCGGAGAAATCCCGAGGCCGCCGATCCCGGTGCCGCGGGTGAAGACCAAGCCGGCATAGCCGTTTTGCGAGCTGTTGAGCAGCCCCAGGGGCTTGACGAAGGCGGTGATGGTGAAGTTCGACACCGTCATGGTCGGGGTGGCGCAGGAAATGTCGCTGGTGTTGCCATCGAACAAATAACCGGTGTTCGTGGAATCCAGGCCCGCGAAAGTGGGCGGGACCGGGCCAGCGGTGGGTTTCGTGGTCAGCTGGCTGAAGGTGCCGTTCGCCGAGCCAATGGAGTCAAAAATGACCGAGCCGTTGGTTTCATTCATCCGCCAATAGGCATAGGGCGCGCGGGTGAGAATCGCCGGAACCAAGGTGGGGGTGAGGGACACCGAGGACAGAACGGCCGCCGGAGAGTTCGTGGAGCCATTGGGGTTGGTAACCACGACGGAATAGCTGCCCAGATCCCCCGGTTGAATTTGGGAGACGGTATAGCTGGTGTTCGTGGCGCCAGGGATGACGGTGGAACCGAATTTCCATTGGTAGGACAGCGGGGTGCTGCCGACCGCCGCCACTTTGAAGGTGGCGTTACCATCGGGGTACCGGGCGATGCTGGCTGGCACCACGGTGATGATGGGCGGGCCGCCGAGAACCGTGAGAGTCACAACGGAGCTGGTCACGCTGCCGGCCGGGTTGGTGAGCTTGACCGCGTAGTTGGCGGTATCCGCGACATGGAGGTTCGGGAAGCTCAGGCTGGTGGTTGTTTTCCCACTGATGGCCACGCCGTTCTTGAGCCATTGGTAGGCGATGGTCGGGGTGCCGATGGCGGCGACGCTGTACGAGGTGCTCTGGCCTTCATAGAAGGTCTGCGTCGTGGGCGACGGCTGGGTGGTGATGGTCGCCGGCATGCCGCCGGCGGCATACAGGGTGGCCAATTGGGTCGGCGTCAGCGCGTAATCAAAGATGGCGACTTCGTCCACCGAGCCATCGATGACGCGGCCACCGGTGCTGTCCATGCCGATGAAGAGGGTGTCAATGCTGAAGTCCAGACCAACGTTCGCAACATTGTTGGTGACCAACGTGCCGTTCAAGTCGAGAATCGTGTTCGTGGGGGTGAACACGCCCGCCACGAAGCTCCAGATGCCGTCCGGAACGATCAAACCCGAGGCGAAGCCATACTGGCCGTTGTTCCAGTGGTAGCGCAATTCATTGCCGGGGGTGCCGGTGGCATTGGCGCCATAGCACAAACCGGTGGCGGGGAAGGAGGTGCCGCTGGTGGCGGTGCCGCGTTCGAAAACGATACCCGCAAAGCCGCCGTTATAATGGCCCTGATTGTTGTCGATGGGGCCGTTGCGTTTGATCCAGGCGGTGAACGTCACGTTAGAGGTGCCGGAAGGATCCGCACTGTTCAAGGGCGGATTGGGAATGCCAATGGCGTTGTCGTACCCCCCGTTGAGAGTGGTTTCGTTCAAACCATTCAAGTAGGCCGACTTGTTGCCAGCGGGGAAACCGCCGTAGGGGATGCCGGGGACCGCCGCCGTCACCTGGGAGTAGAGGATCGCATCCTGCGTCGCGCCCCAAGATCCCTCGTTTTTCGAGGTGGGCAGGGGAGCCGAGGCTGAGAAGGCGGGCTCGTCCAAACGATAATAGAGCAGGGGATGCTGGGCGAGCACCAAGGAGCCGTAATCGACAGCCGGGCTGGCGCTGCTGCCATTGGCGTAATGGGCGGTGATATCGGAAGCCGACAGGATGTTGGTGTAAAGGGCGACTTCGTCAATGTTTCCGCTGAACGTGAACGCCAAGTCATTGCGAGTGCCAAACGTGAAATTCCCGTCCACGTTGGGAGTGTATCCGGGCGAAGGAGCTTTGCTGATCAGCGTCCCGTTCACGTACATGAACCCGTTGGTGCCGTCATAACCGACGACCACGTGATAAATGGCTCCGGCCACGGGGGCCCCGCCACCGTTGATGGTTAGGGAGCGGTTGAGGCCCACATGGGTGTACATGCGGAAGTCAAAAACCTGGCCGCCGGAATTATTCCCCGTGCTGTCATAATAGAGCAGCCAGCCCGAGCGGGCGGGAGCGGATTCCAAATGGCCGGAGGTCATCACGGCGTAGAGGTTGTCGGCGAGGCCCTCCTTGGCCTGGACCCAGCATTCGGCCGTGAAGGGGCCTTGGGGGTTGTTGGCCGCGTTGACGGGGACCTGGACATATTCGCTGCCGTTAAAAGAGGCGCCGGCGTCGGTGGAGCCCACCAAAAGACCAGTGCTGGGATGCATGACCGTGGTGTCGCCGATATAGAAACCATCGCCCTTTCGGCCGGCCGTGCCACTGTTGATGGCGAGGTTGGAGTTGTTGGTGGTGTTTTCGTTGAGCCGGTAATAGCCAACCGGGTGGAGGTTGGTTACGGTCGAGTAATAATCGACCGCCCGTACTGCAGTGGTGGTGGTGAGGGAGGCTGCGCAAAGCAACAACCCAGTTTTTATTAAGTTCATGGCTGATTTTTTTGCTATCATTCGTTCGCGTTAGCAGGCTGCTGCAGACCATGGTCGGGTCCAGAGACCCGGGAAGAAACATGGTCAGGTGGTTGACCTTGAAACGCAGCATTGCACGGAGGGGTGTCGCGAGTCAAGGAAAACGTTACGAATTCGCAACAATTGCGCGGCTCCGCCGATTACGAAATCCGGATTGACACAAACGCGCCGGTTTGGGACCTTCGGCGGGTATGGAGCCTACCATCTGCGAGCCCACCCAAGTCCGGAATCTTCCTCAAACTGCCATGCCCGGAAGGGGCCACCAGCGGTTGGTCAGGCACTGGTGTCGCAGATTGACTTCGCTGCTAGGGGGCGCCTTGCTGGCGACCACCGTCCGGGGGGGCCAAGCCGCGGAGCCGCAAGTGATCAGCGGTCCCATCGCGCAAACCTGGACCAACTCCACTCCGCTTGCGGGCGGGCCGAGGGGTTCCCTGTTGAATCTGGCGATCGGATTGCCGTTGCGCAACGCCGGGCAGCTCCACCAGTTGCTGGCGGAGCTTTATGATCCGGCGAGTCCGCGGTTTCGTCAATATCTGACGCCGGCAGAGTTTACGGAACGATTTGGTCCGTCGGAAGCGGATTACCAGTCGTTGATCCGGTTTGCGCAGTCGCAAGGATTGATCGTCACCGGCCAGCATCCGAACCGGATGGTGCTGGATGTGCGGGGGGCAGTGCCGCAGGTGGAACGGGCTTTCCACGTTCATCTCAACACGTACCAGCATCCGCGGGAGGCCCGGACGTTTTTCGCGCCGGATGCGACCCCCACGGTGCAGCTGGCCACCCCGGTTTTGTCCGTCAGCGGACTGGACAACTTCACAGTGCCACGGCCCGCGGGCCACTGGAAACTGCCTTCCAGGGGAGTGGCCCAGGCCACGGGGTCGGGACCGGGCGGCGATTTTATCGGCTATGATTTCCGGCACGCGTACGCGCCGGACGTGGCATTGACCGGGGTGGGGCAAAAAGTGGGCTTGTTTGAATTGGATGGTTTTTACGCCAGTGACGTGGCGGCGTACAAAACCCTGGCGGGACTGCCGGATGTGCCCGTGACCACAATATTGGCCGATTCTTTCAACGGGCGTCCGGGGGCGGACAACATTGAGGTTTCCCTGGACATCGACATGGCGATCGCGATGGCGCCGGGTTTGAGCGCCGTGCTGGTATATGAGGGAAACCAGCCCAACACCGTGCTGAACCGGATGGCCACGGATGCGCAGGCCAAACAGATCAGCGCCTCCTGGACTTACCCGATCGATGCGACTTCGATCCAAATTTTTCAACAATATGCCGCGCAGGGGCAGTCGTTCTTCAATGCCTCGGGCGACTCCGGGGCCTATGCCCCGGGCACGGTGTCACCTCCGACCGACGTGCCGTATATCACGGTGGTGGGTGGCACTGACCTGACGACGCAACCCAACGGCGGAGCCTGGGTGGGCGAAACCACCTGGCCTTTGAGCAGCGGCGGAATTAGCACCACGTATGCGATTCCCGCCTGGCAGCAGGGAATCGACATGAGTTTGAACCAGGGTTCCACCGCGTTTCGCAATCTGCCGGATGTGGCGATGATTGCGGATCATTGCTATCTGATCGCGGATAATGGGACGCCGTACTCGGTGCAGGGGACGAGCATCGCCGCACCGCTGTGGGCGGCGTTCACCGCGTTGGTCAATCAATTTGCGGTCACGAACAACCAGCCGGCGGTGGGATTCATCAATCCCGCGATTTATGCCATGGGCAAAGGCTCGAACGGATTGAGCTACAACGCGCTTTTCCATGATATCAACACGGGCAACAACCGCAACACGGGAAGTCCGAGCCGTTTTTCGGCCGTCAACGGCTACGATTTGTGCACCGGGTGGGGCGTGCCGACGGGCAGCAACCTGATCATGGCGCTGGCGCTCCCCGAACCGCTGCGCATCACCCCGGGGGGGAGTTCCATCATCAGCGGACCGGCCGGCGGACCGTTTGCCCCGGCGGCCCCGGTTTTTGCGCTCACCAACACCGGCGTGGCACCGCTGGCCTGGAGCCTGGTCAACACCTCGGCGTGGTTCAATCTTTCGCTGGATCACGGAACCGTGACCGCGGGCGGCGGGAATGCCCTGGTCACGGCCACCCTGACGCCGCTGGCCGCCACCCTGCCGCCGGGGAGTTATCCCGCGACGATCGTTTTCAAGAATCTCAACGATAATGTCAGCCAAACCCGGCTGTTCACCCTGGCTGTGATTACGCCGCCGGTCATTACGACGCAGCCGACCAACCAATACCTGCTGGTGGGGATGACGGCCAACTTTACCGTGGGGACGGCGCCCAACGCACTGCTTTATTATCAATGGCGGTCCAACGGGATCAACATGATCGATGGCGGGCGGATCAGTGGTTCCCAGACCAGCACGCTTTCGCTGACCGGGGTTACCGGAGCCGATACCAACCGCTATTCGGTCGTGGTGAGCAATTCGACCGGGACGGCCATCAGTTCGGATGCCGGGGTGGTCATCGTTCCTTCGGCGCCGTTGATCACGCTGCAGCCGGTGAGTCAGACCGTGCTCCCCGGGCAGACGGTCACGTTTAGCGTCGCCGCGGTCGGGGACACCCCGTACACCTACCACTGGCAGTTGAATGGGGTCAATCTGGCCAATGGGGTGAAGTATGCCGGGGCCACCACGAGCACTTTGACGGTGAGCAATGCATTCATCCCGGGCACCTTTTCGGTAAACGTGAGCAATGCCCGCGGGACCACCAGCAGCACCGGCGCGGTGCTCACCTTGATCCCGGTGTCGGTCCCCGGGGTGAACCTCAGCACCCCTTTCTCCTTTGCGGGCGGCGCCTCGGCGGCCAATCCCTACAGTCCCCTGGCCATCGGCAAGAACGGCAACTATTACGGCACCAGTTATCTGGGGGGACCAACCGACGACGGGACGTTGTATCGCTTTAATACCAACGGCACCATCACGGTGCTGAGCGCGTTGAATTATGTGAACGGCTCCGCGCCGTATGCCGGACTGACCCTGGGCAAGGATGGCAATTATTATGGGGTTACGGCCGCGGGCGGCTCGTTCAGCAATGGCGTGGCCCTGCGCCTCTCGACCGCCAATGTCCAGACCACGCTGGCGCAATTCAATGGGCAAAACGGGCAGTTGCCGGCCGCCGCGCTGGTGCAAGGAACGGACGGAATTTTCTACGGCACCGCGAATGGGGGGGGCGCCTATAACTATGGAACCGTTTTCCGGATGACCACGAGCGGCACGATCTCCACCCTGGCTTCCTTCAACTACACGGACGGGTCCGCCCCCTCGCCGGTGCTCATCCAGGCGACGGATGGCAATTTATATGGCACCACCGAGGATGGCGGCACCAATGGTGGCTATGGCACCGTGTTTAGAATCAGCGCAACCGGCCAACTGACCACGTTGCATTCGTTCAATAACAGCACAGACGGCGGGGTGCCAATCGCGGGGGTGGTCCAGGCCGCGGATGGAAATTTTTATGGCGTGGCCATCCAGGGCGGAACCCATGGATACGGCACGGTTTATGAAATCACGGCGGACGGTGTCTTTACGACCCTCTATGCGTTTTCCAACAGCACGGATGGGGGCAGTCCCTGGGGTGGATTGATGGTGGCCAACGATGGCAATCTGTACGGCACCACCCAAGCCGGGGGGAAGTATGGATTCGGGACGGTGTTCCGGCTGGCCCCCAACGGCCCGGTGACGACGGTAGCACAGTTTGATGGGTATAATGGGGCGAACCCTTCGGCGGCGTTCCTCCAGGGGCCCGACGGCAATCTTTACGGCACCACGCTGCAGGGTGGGGCGAACGGCCTGGGATCGGTGACGCGACTCAATTTCACCGGGCCTTTGCAGATTACCGGGCAACCGAGCGATCAACTGGCGTATGTCGGCGGTTCCGCGAGCTTCACGGTGGCGGTCGCCGGCGCCGCTCCGGCACATTACCAGTGGCAGCAGAATGGCATCGATTTGACGGATGACGCCAACATCTCGGGTGCCACCACCGCCACCCTCCGGATTAGCAACATCACCGTGAATGCCTCCGCACTGTATTCGGTGGTGGTGACCAACGCTTTCAACTCCGTGACGAGCGATGATGCGGTGCTGGCCGTGACAGTCGCGCCGCCGCGGATCACCAGCCAACCTCTCAGCCAGACCCGGGTGGCGGGGGCGTCGGTGACCTTTTCAGTGGGGGTGGCGGGCGAGCAACCGCTCTCGTACCAATGGCAGCAAGGCGGGACCACTCTCACGGATGGCGGGAATATCACGGGAGCCGCGACCAGCACGCTAACCATCACCAACCTGGGATTGGCGAACGCCGGAACTTATACCCTGGTGGTGAGCAACGCCTTGGCGGTGCGCGTCAGTGCCGCCGCCACGCTAACAGTTTTACCCGCCGCCACGCCGGGAGCGGGATTTACGAGCCTGCGGCAGTTGAATGGGGGAACAGATGGCGCCTATCCGTATGCGGGATTGACCCAGGGACGGGATGGCAATCTGTATGGCGTCGCGATCGAAGGCGGGGCCTTGTTTGCGGGCACCGCGTTCCGCGTGAATCCCGGCGCGGGCAGCTACACCACGTTGGCATCCTTTGCCGGAGCCAACAGTGGTGCCAATCCGTATGGACGCCTGGTGCAGGGCACCAACGGGAATTTTTACGGCTCCACTTTTAATGGCGGGGCGGACGGCTACGGGACCGAATTCCGGTTGAGCGGTTCGGCCTTGGTTTACTTGCTCTCCTTCACCGGGGATACCGATGGCGGCAATCCCTACGACGGGTTGATCCTGGGCCAGGATGGGCAATTCTATGGGACGACCCCCGGCGGGGGCAATTATTCCGCCGGCGTCGCTTTTGTCATGAATTCCGCCGGAGTGACCACGCCGCTCTACGAATTTCAGGGCAACACGGATGGCGCGTTCCCCTACGCGGGTTTGGTGCAGGATGGGACGGGTTTGCTGTATGGCACAACTTTGCAAGGCGGGGGCAGCGATGTGGGAACAGTGTACAGTCTCAACTTGAACGGGACCTTAACTACGCTGCACTCATTCAATTCAACGGATGGCGCTTATCCCCAGGCGGGGCTGACGATCGGGCTGGATGGCAACCTCTATGGCACGACCGTGTTGGGCGGGGCAGGAGGGCAGGGGGCGGTGTTCCGGTTGACCCCCGGTGGGGACTTCACCAATCTGGTGACGTTTTACGGCACCAATGGCGCCGAGCCCGCCGCCGCCCTGATTCAGGGGACCGATGGCAATTTCTACGGCACAACTTCCGCGGGCGGACCGGGCGGATTGGGTACCGTCTTCCGGATGACTCCGGCGGGCGGGTTGACCACCCTGTTTTCCTTCAACGGCTTCAATGGGGCGAACCCGCAGGGAACCCTGGTGCAAGCGACCGATGGAAGTTTTTATGGCACCGCTCCCTATGGCGGCGTGGCTTTCAATCCTTCCGCTGGGGGAGGTTATGGCGTGGTGTTCCGTTTGACCGTGCCGCTGTTTACCAACTCCTCCCTGGCGACGCTGCCGGCGATCAGCGGATTGCCGTATGCGGCGGATTTGGCGGGCAAGTTCACGGCGGCGGCCGGCGATGTGGTAAGTTTTGCCAAAGTGAGCGGGCCCGCCTGGTTGCTGGTGGGGGCCAATGGGAGCCTTTCCGGCATCCCCGGAAACGCGGACCTGGGCACGAACTCGTTCACGGTGAGCGTGGTCGATACCAATGGGTTGTCCGCCACGGCGAGCCTCACCATCGTGGTGAATGCCAACCCGCCACCGATGTTTCTGGCGAACCCCTTCTCCCTGCCGGCGGCCCTGGCCGATACCGTTTATTCCGGCAGCATCGCCACGAATGCAACGGATGGGCAACTGGCCCTGGGAGACAGTCTGACTTTCAGCAAACTCAGCGGTCCGGGCTGGTTGCAGGTGGCGACCAACGGATTGGTTTCCGGCACTCCGCTGTCGGCGGATGCCGGCACCAACGTGTTCACGGTGGGAGTCAGCGATTTGGGCGGATCGCTCGTGACCGCGAGCCTGAACATCGTGGTCAAGGCGGGCCCGCATTTCAGCCCGGTGAGCTTTACCCGACCGGATGCGACGGTGGGATTGGCCTATGCCGGGAGTTTGAGCAATAACGCGGTGGATCCGGGCCTGCCCGCCGGAACCTCGCTGACCTTTGCGAAAATCAGCGGTCCGGCTTGGCTAAGCGTGACTGCGGATGGCGGGTATTCCGGTACGCCTGGTAGTGGCGATGTGGGGTCGGGTCTTTTTGTGGTGCAGGTGAGTGACGCCGGGGGATTGACTGGTACCGGATCCATGACAATCAATGTGAGCACGGATCATCCGCCCGTCTTTGCCACCAACCTGTTGATTGGCCTGCCGGCGGTGGCCGGTCAGACCTATGTTGGGGATATCGGGGCCAGCGTTAGTGATCCCGACTTTGGCGACGCCATCACTTTGGCCAAAACGGCCGGGCCCGCCTGGTTGGGGGTCAGTGCCAGTGGAGCGTTGTCGGGAAATCCCGGGCTGGGAGATGTCGGCACCAATAGCTTTAGCGTGACGGCCACCGACCTGCTTGGTCAATCGAGTGCCACCACGCTGCAGATCCTGGTAGCGGGGCCGGTGAATACCCCGCTGGTTTTGCAGGTGCTGCGGGCCGATCCGTTTGTCCAATTACTCTGGACTGGCGGCGTGCCCCCCTACCAGGTGCAGACCACCACTGATCTGGGAGGCGCTCCTTGGGCGAATCTGGGCGGCTTGAATGCCGGCACCAGCCTGCTGGTGTCCCCCACGAACGCGGCGGCCTTTTACCGCGTCATCGGGCAATAAGCAGTGGCGATGGCGGCCGTCAGGTGGCAGCCGCCTGGCCACTGACAAATTCTCGGTGCAGCCGGGCGTAGGTACCGCCGGCCTGGATCAGGGAATCGTGGGTGCCCCGTTCGATGATGCGGCCCTGGTCCAGGACCAGCACGAGGTCCGCCCGCCGAATGGTGCTGAGGCGGTGGGCGACCACAAAAGCGGTGCGACCGCGCAGCAAAATCTCCAAAGCGCGCTGCAGGCGGGCTTCGGTGAACGAATCAATGGCGCTCGTGGCCTCGTCCAGCACGACAATTCGCGGATTCACGAGTAAGGCGCGGGCA
This sequence comes from uncultured Pedosphaera sp., assembly GCA_903918755.1. GTDB lineage: Bacteria > Verrucomicrobiota > Verrucomicrobiia > Limisphaerales > Pedosphaeraceae > CAIXFN01. Next base: position 19,976 of record CAIXFN010000044.1, on the reverse strand, counting down.
AAGCAAACCAACTGGCGTTGACCGAAGGAAAGGGAGGCGCCGCGTTCTGCCACGGAAGTCGCCAATCCGGCGGACAGACCTTCCAAAAGATCGGTGCAATCCAAAGCGGCCAGGGTGGCCCGCACCTCGGCTTCCGTGGCCTCCGGGCGGGCGAAGCGGATATTATCCAGCACGGATCCCGTGAAGAGGTAGTTGTTTTGTTGCACGCTGCCCATTTGGGCATGGAGCGAGATGCTGGTCACCGTGGCCAGATCCACCCCATCAATCAGCACGCGTCCCCCCGTGGGCAGATAAAGCTTTTGCAGCAAACCAACCAGGGTGGTCTTGCCGCTGCCGGTCTGGCCCACCAAGGCCACGGTTTGACCTGGCTCCACAACCAGATTGATGTCCTGGAGGACTGGCCGACCGGGCTGGTAATGGAAACCCACCCCGACGAACTCGACCCGGCCGTGGATGGCGGGAAGAGTTTGGGCTTCCGGGGCGTCCATCCAGGCCGGCGGTTGATCCAGCAGGCGAAAATACCGCTCCGCCCCGGCCATGGCCGTGAGTGCCTGACTGTAGAGATTGCCAATGACCTGAACGGGTTCGAAGAAAAGGTTGGCGAGGAAGAAGAACATGACCAGATCCCCGACTTCCATGTGCAGCCAACCCTGCCAGCGCAGCGCCCCATAAGCGCCCAGCCACGCCATGGCGCCGAGGAAAAGTTGGCTTTTCAACTGCAGCAAGGGCACAAAGACGGCCGAGGCTTGGGCGACCCCCACGTTGTTTTCCCCATGCAAATCGATCAGGCGTTGGAAAAAGCCGGCGTTGATGTCGTGGCGGACAAACGCCTGGGTGACCCGGATGCCGCTCACGGATTCCGCCAGGGTGGAAGCCAGCCGGCTCCAGGTCTCCTGGAGTTTGCGCAGCCGGCGGCTCATCTCCGCGCGGTATTTTTCATTCAGCAGCCAGATCAGGGGCGCAAAGAGGAGCATGAGGGAGAACAATTTCCAATCGTACCAGGCCATCAAGACCGCGGAGACGGACAACTGCAAGGCCTGGACCACCAGGACAAAAACCACGTCCTGGACGCCGATGCGAATGCTGTCGATATCGGAAGTGAGGCGGCTGATGATGCGCCCGAATTTGGTGCCGTTGAAATAGGCCATCGGCATGGCCATCAATTTCCGGAATAATTCCGAACGCATGTCGTGCACGACTGCCTCCCCCAATTCCAGCGCAAAGCGCTGGCGGAGATGCAGGGTGACCGCGGTAAATAGGGCGAGGAGGAAATAGCCGAACGCGTGCCAATAAACGGCGGCACCGGCCCGGCCGGCGATGGGACCATTGATGATGCGGCCAATGAGCCACGCCAGGGCGGGAAGCTGGAAACCGCGGAGCAAGGTCAGGACGATGAGCCAGGCACGTTTCGCCGAGTAAGGGCGCGTGTAACCCCAGATGCGCCGGATGAGGGACCATTGCAAAGGGGCCTGATCCGGTTCCCTTTCTTCCTGGGGATTGTAATAGGTGATGGACCCCCGCTCGGAAGGGGGAGGGGCGGTCGGTGGGGATGGAGGAGTCCGGCTCACGGGTGACCTCCCGCAGCGGTCAGATCCATGAGTTGCAAGAGCGCGGTTTCGCGGTAAATCCCGGGCCAACGCACGAGTTTGTCGTGGGTGCCGGTCTCGATCAGGCGGCCGTCCTCGAGCACCAGAATCAGGTCGGCCTGACGCAACAAGCTCAACCGGTTGGAGACCATGAACGTGGTGCGACCGGTCATGGCGGCCCGGAGCGCGGCGACGATTTCATTCTCCGTCCGGGAATCGACAGAGGCGGTGGGATCATCCAGCAACAGGATGGCCGGGCGGAGCAACAAGGCGCGCGCCAGAGCCAGGCGCTGGCGTTGGCCGCCGGAAAGGTCCACGCCGGATTCGCCCAATACCGTCGCGTAACCCTGCGGCAAGGCCTGAATGAAATCATGCGCCGAAGCCAGCCGGGCGGCGGCTTCGATTTCCGCGGTCGTGGCTTCGGGGTGGCCAAAGGCGATATTGGCGGCCACCGTGTTGGAAAACAGAAAGCTTTCCTGGTAGACAATGCCGATCTGGCGGCGGTAATCGTCGAGTTGAAGCTCCCGGAGATCGTGGCCATCGATCCGGATGCGACCTTGTTGCGGATCGTAGAACCGCGGCAGCAAACTGAGCAAGGTGCTTTTGCCGGAGCCCGCGAGGCCGAAAATCCCAATGACCTGGCCGGGTTCCGTGGTAAACGAAAGATCGGACAGGGCGGGTTTACCGGGGAGGTAGCCAAACGTGACGTTTTCGAATTCCACCCGACCAGAGATTTGTTTGAGCGAGATGGCTCCCGGTCGGGATTCCACTTCCACCTGCGTATCGAGCACCTCGAAAACCCGCCGGGCCGCCGCCAAACTTTGCTGGACCGAGTTGGCGATGGTGGCCAGGTTGGCGACCTGACCGGTGAACTGCTGCAACAAGCCGGCGAAAACCACCAATCCGGCTCCCAGCGGCAGCCGGTCGTGGAGATAAAGATAGCCGCCGTAGGCGAACAGAATGACCAAACTGAGTTGCGACAGGAATTGCGTGCCGGGGGTGAAAATGGACAAATCCCAGAAGACCCGCCGTTGTTGCGCCGAGAGTTCGTCGTTCGCTTCCTCAAACCGCCGGATTTGATGGGCTTCGGCGGCGAATCCTTTGACAGTTTGCATTCCCTTCACCGTCTCGCTGAAACGGAGCACCATTTGGTCCGACAGTTCACGATTGCGCAGGTAACCGGGGCGAAGCCGGTTGGAATAAAAGTGCGCCAGCCAGCCCAGCGGCAGGGCGACACTCAGGCAGGCGAGCGTGAGGCCCGGATGGATGCGCCACATGAACACGGCGTAGGCCGCCAGCGTCAGCACCAGATTAAGCCCCTGCAACAGCACCCCATCGATGAACAGGCGGGTGTTCTGGACATCCCCCGTGACGCGGTTGAAAATGGAATTGGAGCCGTGCCGATCAAAGAACCCGAAACTCAGCCGTTGCAGTTTGGCGTAGAGCTGGGTGCGCAGGGCGGGAACGATTTCGCCCTGGGTGAGGCGCGCGGTGACCATGTTGTATTGATACGTCAAGGCGGCGCGCAACAACGCCTGGGCGACGATGGCGATGGCCAGCGTGCTCGTCACTTGCAAGGCGCTCCACGCAGCGGGCGGCTGCCAGTGGAACGGATAGATAGGTACGGGTTGCGTGGCATCCAGGGCATGCCGGATCACATCAATGACCAAGCCGAGCATTTGCAGTCCGGCAAGGCCCAGCAGCAGCAAAACCAAGCTCAGCGCGATCGAAAGGAGGCAATTCCAGCGGAACCGCCAGGCCAGCGCGGCGAGACGGCGCACCAGTTCGCCATTGGAGTAGCGTTCGGCGAGCGATGCTGAGATTCGTGATTCCGACGTTTTCAGAACGGTCAACTTGCCACAAATCGAGGGGATAATCGAAGTAAAACCGGAAGCAACGTGTAATTCCCGGCTTGCCCCCTCACCGCCCGGAACTACAATCCCGGAACAAATACCAATTTGCCCATGAAGAATGCCATGAATGCGGAAGTGACACCGGAGCGCCTGATGCAAATGAGCTGGGGATACGCCCCGCCGCTGATCATTGAAGCCGCGGTGAAGCACCGGCTGTTCGACCTGCTGGATGCCGCCCCAAAAACGGCCGTGGAACTCGCCCGCGTGGCGGGCGTCAGCGAGCGCGGCGTTCGGGCGATTGGCGATGCGTTGGTGGGCTTGGGATTTCTGGGACGCCAGGGAGATTGTTACATGCTAACTCCAGAAAGCGCCGCTTTCCTGGTGGCCGGTAAACCCGGCTATCACGGCGGATTCTTTCATCATCTTTCCAGCCAATTGATGCCGAATTGGCTCCAACTCGAAGAGGTGGTCCGGACCGGGAAAGGGGTCGATGCCGTGAATGCGGAGGACAAAGGCACCCAATTCTTCGCCGAATTTGTCGAAGCCATCTTGCCGTTGAGTTATGGCGCGGCGCGCGCCCTCGGGGCGCACCTGCGCATTGCCAAAACCAAACAGCCGCTCAGCGTGTTGGACCTCGCGGCCGGTTCCGGCGTTTGGGGCATTGCGTTGGCGGAGCAATCCCCGCTGGTGCGGGTGCGGGCGGTCGATTGGCCGGGGGTGCTGCCGGTGACGGAGCGCGTGGCGGCGCGCCACGGCGTGGCGGACCGCCTGACCAGCGTCCCGGGGGACTTGTTGAAAGCCCGGCTCGGCACGAACCATCAGGTGGCCACTTTGGGGCACATTCTGCACAGCGAAGGGCGGGAGCGCAGCCGCAAATTGCTGAAGAAGACCTTTGCGGCGCTGGCCCCGGGCGGCACCATTGCCATCATGGAGTTCCTGGTGAATCGCGAACGAACCGGCCCGTTGGTGCCGCTGCTGTTTGCGGTGAACATGCTGGTGAACACGGACCACGGGGACACCTTCAGTTTCGAGGAAATCAGCGGGTGGCTGCGGGATGCGGGCTTTACCAAACCGAGACGGCTGGCGGTGCCCGCCGTTTCCCCGTTGATCCTGGCCACCAAACCCCGGAGTTGAAAGGCTCCGCGGGGGACGTGGGGGAACGATGAAACAACAGCGGCGAACAGCCACGCGGCCGGGAAACGGCAACTTTGAAGCACTCTACCAGGACATTGAGCGGATGGGCGGCGCGCAACATGCCGAGGTGAGCCGGGGGGTGTTGCGCGACATGGAGGACGCCATCCTGAAGCAGGTGCGGGCCGCCCCGGATGCATTTGGGGCGGATCTTTCGGATGCGAGTCAGCAGGCCGCCGCCGCAGGGATCATGGAGCGGTTGCGGAAGAATTACCTGGAACAACTCGCGGCGGACTTGCGTCGCCGGGCGGGGTATGTCATGGTCCTGGGATTCCCGGTGCATCGGTCGGTCCTCACTTTTCTGGTTTACACGATCATGGCGGGGGTATCGCTGACCGTATTCTTCACGAAAGTGCTGTCGCCGCAGCCGGGAGATTTCACGCAGGGAATCATCGGGCTGGGGCTCGTGATCGCCTGCGGCCTGACGATCCTGGTGCGCGTGCGCAAATGACCGGTCGGAATTAATTTGAAGATCAACATGAAAAAGTCAATTGCCTCAATCATGGTTGGCGTCGGAGTGGCGCTGCTGCTGACGGGCTGCGGTGAACCGGTGCCCCAGAACAAACTGGCGCTGGCGGTGCGAACGCTGGGCGAGCGGTCCACGACCAATGCGGCATCGTCCGCGGAAATTTATTGGGCCCGGCGATTGCCACCCGGCATCGGCATGCGGCCGGGGGTGCGGGTGTTCAAATTCCCCCTGGGCCTGCAGGATTACAGCTTCACCAAGAAGGCGAGCTATGAATCACCGAGCAACGAGGCCATCGAAACTGATTGCGTCGGCGGGCATTTGTCGTTCGATGTGAACATTCAGCTGGCGCTGGACGACAACCTGCTCCGCACCAACGCCACGGAATTGGAGAACAAGCTCCTGATGTTCATCAACGACCAGCAGATGAGCGCTTATAACGGCGAGCACGACATGCTGGCGCGCTGGGCCGGGGAAAAGCTCCGGCAATATGTGCGGGAACCCTTGTCCCAATACACCCTGAGCAAACAGGCGATTGACGTCATGCGCAGCAAGAAGGAAATGAACGAAATTTTGCTGCGGCGCATGAACGAGCGGTTCGGCCGATACGGCCTCGTGTTCAAGTCCGCCGCCGTGACTTCGCCCATCGAACTGCCGGCGGACCAGAAGGACCGCATGAACCAAATTGTGAAGCAGGAGTACGCCAACAAGGCGCTGCTGCTGCGGGAAAAATCCTTCATGCCGTTGCAGACTGAGATGACCCGCATCGAGCAGATGGGGCTGACCAAATGCCAGGATGAGAAGAACCGGGGCACGACCGAATCCATGCGCATCGAGGCGGAGGCCCAGCAGCAGCGGCGGCAGATGTTCATCGGCCTGGTGGGCGAGTCGGAATACGTCACCCTGGAGCAGATGCTGACGACGGTGAAAAGCCTGGAAGGCGGGAACACCCGGGTTTACGTGGTTCCGAAGACCCTGGCCTATATTAACCTGACGGGCGAGAACGAGCGCCGGACGCCGGAGGGGAATTCGGGGCCACCGGTGTTGCCGGGTAAGAAAGGGGGTAATCGCCCATGAACAATCGACCTGTGATCAATGGCAACCGGTTGGTCAAGTTTCTGCTCGGATTGGTCGCCCTGGCCATCTGCGCCGTCTTTTTCTCCAGCATGGTGACTTACCATTACGTCAACCAGGGGGAGAAATCCTTCGTTTACAACGTCGCTTCCGGGCGAGCGGTGAATTCTTCCGACAATCCCTTGCTCCCCATGGGCTTCAATTCTGCGTGGGGGATTAATCAACGGTTCTTCACGGTCCAGGGAACGATCATGGACTATGAATTCACGAAGGCCGCCACGGGGTCGAGCCCTTACGACGAAACCTTGGAATGGAATTCCAGCGAGGGGGTGCACATGTCGGCGGAATACAAGCTGTACGGGCGGGTTCGGGATCCGTGGTTGTTTTTCCTGCATTTCGGGGAACCCGAGCATCCGTATCAGATCGCGGCGCACAAGGACATCAAAGTTTATGAGGCTCTTCGATTCTCCGGCAAGGTGATCGCCCAGCATTTGAATGAGATCGCCGCGGAAACGGACGCGGAAACCCTGCGTACCCAACCCGAGCAACTCAAAAAGGAGCTGCTTAATTTCGCCCAGGATTACATGAAGCAATATGGGTTTGAACTGACCGACATGCTGTTCATGGGCAATTTTCAATATCCCGATGGCAACATCATCACGGAAGCCCGCCAACAATTGACGAGCTTGGATTCCGAGATCCGTTCCGCCACCCAGTCTTGCACCAACAAGGCCAATCAAGCGAAGATTGACGTCCAACAAGCGACCATCGACGCGAACAACCAGGTGGCCGAAGCCAAACGCAAGGCGTCCATTATCCAGGCCGAGAGCACTGCGCTGGCTAATGCGCTCCAGCAGTCGATTCTTCAGGTCGGCGTGGAGGGGACGATGCGACTCAAGATGGCGGATCTTTATGCGCGGTTGACGCAGGCAGGGGCCGTCCCGGTGGTGGTGGTGACCGAAGAATCGATCTTTGCCAGTCCCTTCTATCCCGCCACGGGGACCACGACAAATCGGGTTTCGATGGGAAAGACCGGGGTGCCGGTGCATCCCTGATCGGGTTAGGGCCACCGGGCCCGGTAAAACCGCCACGCAAAATTGGTCCAATCCAAATCCTGATAAGTGAACGGAAAGGCGTCCGGTTGGTTGGTGGCCAGGGGAAGCCACAACCGCAGATCACTGGACCTTTCGATGATGGCCAGCCGATTTGAACCGGAGGCGGGATCGTAACCCGGTGGGGGCGGCACCGTGAGCCACCCGGTCGGTCCGATGCTGACGAGCGGGGGGCGGCGCGCTGGCCGGACCGTCAATGTGGCTACGGCGCTGGTGACGCTGTAATAAGGGCTCGTGATCGCCACGGTGTATTGGCCCGCGTTGGTGGTTCCGACTCCCCCGAGGTCCAGGCGCGGATAGCCCGCCCACAGCGCCAGTTTGCGGATGCGATTGTTCCCGGTATCGGCGACATAAAGATTGCCCAGGTGGTCAACGGCCAAGGCGGAAGGATGCCAGAGGCTGGCATTGGTTGCCCGGCCCCCATCGCCCAAAAAACCGGTAGCTCCAGTGCCAGCCACCGTGGTGATGATTCCGTTCGTATCCACCCGGCGGACACGATTGTTGGATTGGTCCGCGATGTAAAGGTCCCCAAAACCATCTACGGCCACCCCGGTGGGAAAAAAGAGATTCGCGTTGGTGGCCCATCCACCGTCCCCCGAAAAACCGTTCGTGCCCCGTCCTGCCACGGTGGTGATGAGGCCAATGGTGCTCACTTTGCGAATGCGGCTGTTGCCATAATCAGCAATGAAGAGATTGCCGTACGCATCCAGGGCCAGGCCCCGAGGAGCAACCAGACTGGCGTTTGTGGCCGGGCCCCCATCGCCGGAAAATCCACCCGCACCAGTGCCCGCCACCGTAGATATGATTCCGTTGGTATCCACCAGGCGCACGCGGCCGTTCAGATTGTCGGAAAAGTAAACGTTTCCGGCAGCGTCCGCGATCACCGCGGTGGGTTCCCGTAAGCTGGCGGCGGTCGCCGCTCCGCCGTCACCCGCAAAGCCAAAAGTTCCGTTCCCGGCCAGGGTGGTAATGATGCCAGTCGGGTCGATTTTACGGATCCGGAAATTGAAAATTTCCGCCACGTAAAGGTTGCCTACCGCATCCGCCGTCACTCCGAGAGCGCCATACAAACTTGCCCCGGTGGCCGGACCTCCGTCGCCGGAAAACCCGGAACCGCCGTTTCCGGCCACCGTCGTCAGGTTTCCGCCGGGATCCACTTTGACAATCCGATTATTGGCGTTGTCCGCAATGAAGAGGTTGTTGAACGCATCGATGGCCACGCCGCTGGGAGCGTTGAGTGTGGCCGCGATCGCTGGTCCATGATCGAAAACCGGTCCGCTGCCACCGTTTCCAGCCACCGTCGTCAGGAGGTTATTGGGGAGATTGGTGCCATTGAATTGCCATTGGTAGGAGAGCGGGCCGAGGGCGGTGACGGCCACGCCGAAACTGGCGTTCGCCCCTTCTGCAACTTCCTGGCTGGCCGGGATGGGAGTGGTGGAAGGCGGAATCCACACGGTAACCGTCGCCACCTGGCTGGTGGCGCGCCCGAAGGCATTGGTGACCACCACGCGGTAATCCCCCGCCTGGAGGGGAGATATTGCGGCCAGCATCAGGGACCGGTTGGTTCCGCTCTGGATCAGATTGGTCGCCGCGAAATACCAGAGAAATTGCAGCGGTCCGGTGCCGCTGGCGGCCACGCTCAGGTTGGTGCTATTGCCGGCCGGCAGCAATTGATTGGCAGGGTGGGTGTTGATCACCGGGGGGAGATCCACGGTGAGTCGGGCTACGCCGCTCGTGACACTGCCGTAGGGACTGGTGATGACCACCGTATAATTGCCATCCTGGGCGGCGCCCACCTGGTTCAGGTTGAGCTTGGAGTATCCGGCGTAAAGCAAAACCTTCCGGATGCGGCTATTGGCATAGTCCGCCACCAAAAGATTGCCCTGCGGGTCCATCATCACTGCCGCGGGCAGCCGCAGGTTGGCCTGCGTCGGCGGGCCCCCGTCGCCAAAGAACCCGCCGGAACCGTTTCCGGCGATCGTGGTGATCAGGCCGGTGGGATCGACCCGGCGGATGCGCTGATTGTTCGCGTCAGCGATATACAGATTGCCCAGGAGGTCGCTGGTTACTCCGCGCGGTCCGGCCAGGCTGGCTTTGGTGGCCGCAGCGCCATCACCCGCATAGCCATTGCCGGAGGTACCCGCCACGGTGGAGATGAGGCCGGACCGATCCACGCGGCGGATCCGGTTGTTAAGTGTGTCGGCAATCAAGAGGTTTCCGCTGGCATCGAACGCCAACCCTTGCGGGCCATTCAAAGCCGCGTTGGTCGCCGCTCCGCCGTCACCGGAAAAGGTGGCATTGCCGTTCCCCGCCACCGTAGTGATGATGCCGAGAGAGTCCACTTTCCGGATCCGGTTGGCGGTTTGATCGGCGATGAAGAGGGCGCCGTCAGGGGCGAAAACCAGCCCGCTCGGAGCGCCCAGGCTGGCGTTGGTGGCCGCGCCCCCGTCCCCCGTGAAACCGGTGCCGGCATTCCCCGCCACGGTCATGATCAGACCGTTGGTGGCCAGGCGGCGGATCCGATGGTTGCCGGTGTCAGCGATGTAAACATTGCCCGTGGCATCCACCACCACGGCCTGGGGATGATTGAGGCTGGCATTGGTGGCGGGGCCGCCATCGCCGGAAAAGCTGGCAATGTTGCGACCGGCCACCGTGCTGATGACGCCGTTCGTTCCCACTTTTCGGATGCGGGAGTTGTTGTAGTCGGCCAGGTAGAGGTGGCCGGCGCCGTCCCCGGCAATGCCCGCGGGATAATAGAGGGCGGCATTGGTCGCGGCCCCGCCGTCACCCGCAAAACCCGTCACGCCCGAGCCGGCCACGGTGGCGATGAGGTTGTTGGGCAAGTTTGTGCCGTTCAATTGCCATTGATAGGCGAAAGGGCCGGTTCCGGTGGCCGTGACACTGAAGGCCGCACTACCGCCGACGAGCACGGCCAGATTGGTGCCTTCGCCCAATGTGCCCGCGGGAAGCTGGACAATCGTCAGGGTGGCGGACGCGCTTTTCACGGTGCCGTAGGGACTGGACACCCGGGCGGCGTACGTTCCCGCGTCCGTCGCCTGGGTATGTGGAATGGTGAGCGTGGCATTGGTCGCTCCGGGGAGGTTGGTGCCGTTGAATTGCCACTGGCAGATCAGGGGGGCCGTTCCGCTGATGCCGATCTGGAAAACCGCTTTCGCCCCCTGATTGACGAGAAGGCTTTGGGGTTGCGCGGTCAGGCTGGGCGGGAAGGTGAGGCTGGAGAGAGCGTTGATGAGATTACTGCCCCCGGGTGATCCCAGCCCGGTGCAAAGGTCGTAACCCGGTACGGCAAAATAATTCGAGGGGCTCAGACTGGAGGTGTTGTTGCCCGTCGTGATGTCGTGAAAGCAGTTGGCATAGTTCGAGCCTTGCGCAATCAAGTACAGCCCGGGATTCAGGAAGCCGACGGGCGGGTTGCCGATGCTGAGCGATTGCTGGTTGACTAATGCGATAAAGCCCGCCCACAGCGGTGCCGCGCAACTGGTTCCCTGAAAGGAACCCGCCTGTCCGCCGCCATAGGTGACCCAAACGCTTTCCGCCGTCAGGGCGACATCCGGTAGATTGCGTTGCGTGGGGGAAACTTGGTTTGCGCCCAGGCTGAGGCCTTGCTGCCAGGTCGGGATGGGATAGGCGGCACTCACGCCTCCGGAACTGCCGGTATTGCCGGCATGCCACACGGTCTCCGATTCATACCCCGTGCCGTTGCCGCTCATGGTCAGGCGGGTGCCACCCACACTGGTCGCGTAGGGACTTTCCGTCCACACGCTTTGTGGTTGCACATAGGCGTCACTGTCCCCGGATGCCATGAACAGGGTCTGCCCCTGGGCCGCCAGTCGCAGAAAGGTGGCATCCAGGGCCACCCCCGAACCCAGGCCCCAGGAGCAACTGAACTGCCGGATTTGGTTGCTCGCGGCCAGATTATCCAGCAAGGCGAGGGTGCCCGAACCGTCCGCGGGCGCCTGAAAGACCACCACCGCCGCCAGGCCCGGGGCCATGGAGATGGCCATCTCGATATCGAGCGAGACTTCTGAACTGCCAGCCCCGGCCCCGTCGAAGCCATGGATCGGAACGTCGAACAGCGGAACGGAGGGCAGGCCCGCCAACGATTCGTAAGCGGCGATATCCGCGGCCTGATAGCCATCAAACTCCACCAATCCAACCATCTGTCCTGTTCCGTCCAACGTCACTCCCGGGACGTAGGCCTGGCGAAAGTCCTGTCCCATGTAGTTGCCACCCGGCGCGCTGCCGATGGCGGCGACGGGACGGGGATTGGTGCTTTGCGGCTGGGAAAAATGCCGGGGGCGCGCCCAATCGCTGAGCCCGCGGATTTCGAGAATGGGCAGGCCCGCATCCACGATCGGAGCTGTTTCCGGCGCGTAAAATTGCCGAGATTCAGTGGGATGTTGATAGGTTTGTAGCCGGGTCTGAAAAGCCTGTTCCACCACGGCGGCGGTCCCGGCCAATTCCAATACCATCCGGCTGTGGTGTCGTGTCGCGACCGTCAGGCCCTGGCGCTCGGCGAAGGCGATGACTTGCTGATACTCCGCTTCGCTCGGGCAGTAGCGTGATTCAAATTCCCCGGGAGTCAGATACCGGCGATAATCCGGGCTGGCGGGATCGTAGAGTCGTTCGACGAGATTGGTCAGCTCGTCGCGCTGCCGCAATGGCAACGCGATGGCGAGTCGGAGTTGCTGGGTCGGGGACATTCTGCCCAGCGGACGACTTCGGGCTTTGCTGGGGGCCACCGGGTCGGCGAAGCGGTTGGGGAACGCCGTCAACGGATTGGCAGCCAGGGATGAAAAGGTTCCTAAAATCAGCAGGCAGGCCAGCGCCAGGAAGATCGTCCGTTGAGTGACCAAGCGAGAGGTGTTCCAAACTTTTCCGGGAGAATCCAACCCCAGCTTCGCCGTGGAAATGGCGGGTAGCGGCAACACAACAGTCCGTGGTGTAATCCCATCCGGCCGGAATAGCAATCTCAATTGAGTGCGGGAAACGTAAACATTGGTGCCGGACACCGTGAAAAATCGACTCGGCGCAAAATTTGGCGTCGCAGTATTTTGGGCGTTGTCTATAGTCGGCTCATGAACAGCAATCAGGCGAATCCGCGGCCTTTGCCGGTCCAAATTCCACGCGTATGAGAAATCGAATCGCGCCAGCCCGGGCCGGTTATTGCGGGCAACTAGCTCTGCTCCTTTCGCTGGTGTTTTTTGCGCGCGCCGCATCGCCGGCCGAGGTCCTCAACCTGCACGCGCGGAGACAGGTGGAAGCAACCCCAGGCAGCGGCGCGTGGCGGTCCGTGGAGAACACAGTTCAGTGGGATCCGCAAAAGACGGCCCTCGTCATTTGCGACATGTGGAACCAGCACTGGTGCCAGGGGGCGACCCGGCGGGTGGCTGAGATGGCGCCCCGGATGAACCAGGTGGTGGCGGAGGCCCGTCGGCGCGGGGTGTTGATCATCCATTGTCCGAGCGACACGATGAAGTTTTACGAGGGCACGCCCCAGCGCCAAATGGCGCAGGCGGCGCCCAAGGTCACCCCCAAAGTGCCTTTGCAAGGCTGGGTGGGACTGGACAAACAACGCGAAGGCGTCTTACCCATCGACGATTCGGACGGCGGTTGCGATGACGAACCGCAATGCAAATCCGGCGGTCCCTGGAGGCATCAAATTGACGCGCTGGAGATTAAACCCGGAGACGCGATCACGGATTCCGCCGAAGCCTATTACTTGATGGAACAACGGGGCATCGAGAATGTCATCGTGATGGGGGTCCACGGCAATATGTGCGTCCTGGGACGGCCGTTTGCCGTCCGGCAGATGGTGGGGCAGGGGAAGCAGGTCCTGGTGGTGCGGGACATGATTGACACGATGTATAATTCCCGCAAAGCGCCCTTCGTCAGCCATTTCGTGGGAACGGATTTGCTGGTGGAACATCTGGAGCGTCACTGGTGCGCCTCGATCACCAGCGCGGATTTGCTGGGCGGCGAGCCTTTTCACTTTGCGGCGGATCACCGCCCGCGGGTGGTTTTCATCATTGGAGAGAATGAATATCACACCTGGGAAACGCTGCCGGAGTTCGCCCGCACGGAACTCGAGTGGCGCGGCTACGACTGTTCCTTTGTCATGGCGGGGACGGACGTGAAGGATAATGGGTTTACGAATTACCAGGCCATTGCCACGGCGGACCTGCTGGTGCTCAGCGCCCGGCGGCGCACGCCGCCGAAGGAAATGATGGCCCTGATCCGGGCGCACCTGAACGCCGGCAAACCATTGGTGGGAATCCGCACCGCGAGCCATGCGTTTGGGGCGGAGCCACCCGACGCCGCCCATGAGGGATGGAACACGTTTGACGTCGATATCCTGGGGTGTAATTACCAGAACCATTACAACAACACCGGCACCGGGGCCGCCCCCACTTTGATCCAACGACTGCCGATCAACCAACCGATCCTGACCGGCATGCCGACCAATGAGATCGCGGTGGTAGGCTCGTTGTATCGCAGTCGGAATCCCGCAGCGACCGTGACGCCCCTCCTGAACGGACATATGGCGGGGGGGACGGAAGTGGAGCCGGTGGCGTGGGTGAATGAGGCGGCGGGGAGGCGCGTGTTTTACACCTCGCTCGGCGCACCGGAGAATTTCCAGCAACTGTTCTTCCGGCGCCTCCTGTTCAACGGCATCGCGTGGGCCTTGCAGCAACCCATCCCCGCGGAGTGGGTGGCGCGGCCGGGCAGTGTCCAGATGGCCAAACCCGCCGCCGTTCCGGCGCCAGCGAAGGCGAGCTCCCCCGCACCGAGCAAACCCCAGGAGCATGCGCTGACTCCGGCCGAGTCATTGAATGCGTTCCAAGTGGGGGAAGGGCTGGAAATCCAGCAGGTGCTTGCCGAGCCGGAAGTCCGGCAACCCGTCTTCTTGAACTTCGACGAGCGGGGGCGGATGTGGGTGGTGGAGTATCTGCAATACCCCAACCCGGCCGGCCTTAAAATGCTCAGTCACGACAGTGTCTGGCGTGCGGTCTATGACAAGGTGCCGCCGCCTCCGCCGCATCATTTCGTAGGGGCGGATCGGATTTCGATTTATGAGGACACGCAGGGAAATGGGCGCTTCGACCGCCACACCGTCTTTGTCGAAGGCTTGAACATTGCCACTGCCGTCACGAAAGGACGCGGGGGCGTGTGGGTGCTGAATCCGCCTTACTTGCTGTTCTATCCCGATCGGAACAACGACGACATGCCGGATGGCGATCCCGAGGTCAAATTGTCGGGGTTTGGGCTGGAAGACACGCATTCGGTCGTCAACAGCCTGCGTTGGGGACCGGATGGCTGGTTGTATGGCTGCCAGGGCAGCACGGTGACGGCCACCGTAATGCGTCCAGGACTCGACCAGCAACCCGTAGCCACGACCATGGGCCAGCAAATCTGGCGCTACCATCCCGAGACCCGGCGATTCGAGGTTTTTGCCGAGGGCGGGGGCAATGCTTTTGGCTGTGAGATGGATGCGCAGGGCCGGATTTTCTCGGGGCACAATGGGGGCGATACGCGGGGTTTTCATTACATGCAGGGCGCCTATCTGCAAAAGGGATTCGAAAAGCATGGGCCGCTGTCGAATCCCTATGCCTTTGGTTATTTTCCGCCGATGCCGCATCCGGCCGTGGACCGCTTCACCCATAACTTCATTGTCTATGACGGGGGCGCGCTGCCCGCCGTTCACCAGGGCAAACTGTTTGGCATCGAGCCCTTGCAAGGCCGGGTGGTGGAGAGCAGCCTGACGCCCGTCGGAGCCTCCTTCAAGACGGTCGATCTTGGCTACCCGGTGACCACGACCGATCAATGGTTCCGGCCGGTGGATATCAAGGTGGGGCCGGACGGCGCCATTTATGTGGCGGATTGGTATGACGGACAGGTGAATCATTACCGCAACCACGAAGGCAAGATCGACAAGGCCAACGGGCGGATTTACCGGCTGCAGGCCAAGGGGGCGTCGCCGCTCGCGAAGTTTGACTTGGGGCATGCCTCCGGTGCCGAACTGTTGGTGTACCTCCAGCACACGAACAAATGGTTCCGGCAAATGGCTTTGCAATTGCTGGGTGATCGTCGCGATGCCTCCCTGGTGCCGGAGTTGCGAAAACTGCTGGAAGGAAACACCGGCCAAACCGCCTTGGAGGCGCTCTGGGCCTTGAATTTGAGCGGCGGCTTGGATGAGGCCACCGCCCGGCAGGCCCTGAGTCACCCCAATCCGTTTGTGCGGCTGTGGGCCGTGCGTTTGCTGGGAGATAACCAAAAGGTTTCCCGGGCGATGGCCACCCGACTGACCGAACTGGCGGAGCAGGAACCCAATATCGAGGTGCGGGCGCAGTTGGCGTCCAGCGCCAAACGGCTGCCTGCCGCCGATGATCTGGCTATAGTGAAAGCGCTGGCGGCACACACGGAAGATGCGACCGATCAACGCGTCCCCTTGCTGCTCTGGTGGGCGCTGGAAGCCAAATGCGAAGGGGATCGCGACGCGGTGCTCGGGCTCTTTCAAAACGCTTCCTTCTGGCAACTTCCGCTCGTCCGCCAGCAACTGCTGGAGCGGGTGATGCGGCGCTACGCCCAGGCGGGCACGCGGCGGGATTTTCAAACCTGTGCGGCGCTGCTGCGGTTATCCCCGACGGCGGAAACCACCAGCAGGCTCCTGGCGGGTTTTGAACTGGCCGGGAAGGGGCGTTCCCTGGCGGATTTGCCGGAGGAATTGCTCACCGCCCTGGCGGGCGCGGGCGTCAAATCCCTGACCCTGGGGCTCCGACAGGGGGACGCCGCCGCGGTGGCGCAGGCTTTGCAGGATGCGGCCAATCCCAGTGTGGCGGCCAGTTTGCGGAAGGATTACCTGGAGATTCTCAGTGAAGTCCGGCAACCGGGCCTCCCGGCGGTCCTCTTGAAATTGCTGGCGGATTCAAAGGAAGCCGCCCTGCACCCGACGGTGCTGGCCGCCTTGCAACGCTTCGAGGATCCCAGCATCGGGGTGAAGGTGCTGGAGCAGTTTGCGCACCTGCCGGAGGACGTGCGGCCGGCGGCACTGGGATTGCTGGCGAGCCGGTCCGCCTGGGCGCGCCAGTTGGTGGAAGCGGTGGCTGCCGGCCGCCTCCCGCGCACGGCGGTTTCGCAGGATGTGGTGCGGAAGCTCAAGACGTATTCGGAGGCCGGCACCATGGCCCTGGTCAAGCAACTTTGGGGCGGGGAGCGGGTGCCCACCACCGCGGAAATGCAGCAACGCATCACGCAGTATGCCGCTTTGATTCGCGGCGGCTCTGGGGATCCTTATGCCGGGCGGACATTGTTCAGTGCGACGTGCGGGGCCTGCCATCAATTGTTTGGCCTGGGCGGGAAAATCGGGCCGGACCTCACGCCCTACCAACGCGGGGACCTGGATACGATGCTCTTGAATATCGTGAATCCCAGCGCGGAAATCCGGGAAGGTTTTGAGAACTACCTCGTGACCACCAAGGACGGGCGGACGTTGTCGGGCTTTTTGGCGGACCGGGATAACCAGGTGGTGGTGTTGCGCGGATTGGATGGCTTGAACCAGGTGCTGCCGCAAAGCGAAGTGGCCACCATGAAATCAACGGGGGTTTCCTTGATGCCTGAAGGTATTTTGGAAGCCTTCAACGAAGCGCAGGTCCGGGATTTGTTTGCCTACCTGCGCAGCAGTCAGCCCCTGGTGGGCTCCGCGACCCAAAACGCCGGCCAATTGCCCGCCAACCGATGAACTTGCCCCCACCTCCTAAGAGCGCCGCTTCCGCCGCACCGTCCGTCCGACTGACCCGCGCGCAGTGGCTGGTTTTGCTGGCCGCATTTTTGGGCTGGTTGTTTGATGGGTTTGAGCAAGGGCTGTTTCCGTTGATCGCCCGGCCCGCGTTGCAAAGCATTCTGGCGCAGTCGGGAGCCACTGATGGTCTCATCGGCAATTGGATGGGGCGGATCACCGCGTGCTTCCTCGTGGGGGCGGCGCTGGGTGGCCTGACCTTTGGCTGGTTGGGCGACCGCATTGGGCGCGTGCGCGCCATGTCGCTCAGCATCCTGACGTATTCGCTGCTGACCGGCGCGGGCTATTTTGTGCACACCCCGTGGGAATTGGGCGTGGTGCGATTTGCCTCCGCGCTGGGAATGGGCGGGCAATGGGCTTTGGGCGTGGCCCTGGTGATGGAATGCTGGCCGGAAAAATGGCGGCCGTACCTCGCGGGCGGGATGGGCATGGCGGCCAACGTGGGCTTTCTGCTGGTGGGCTTCACGGCGCGTTTGCATCCTGTTACCGCGGGGTCCTGGCGGTGGATGATGCTGGTGGGGGCGTTGCCGGCGTTGCTGGTTTTTTTCATCATGATCTTCGTGCCGGAATCGGATTCCTGGCTCAAGGTGGCCCGCACCCCGCGCGCCAATCCGGTGCGGGAAGTGTTTTCCCCGGCGTTGCTGAAAACCACCTTGATCGGCATGGCCCTGGCTTCCATCGCGTTGATCGGCACATGGGGATCGGTGCAATGGCTGCCCGCCTGGGCGGACCAGTTGGCGGGAAAGATCAATCCGTCGGCCAAAGCTGATACACAGATGCTCTCGGCTTTGGGAGCGATTACCGGGGCCTGGTTTGCGCCGTTGATTGGCGCGCGGTTGGGACGGCGACCCGCTTACTGCCTGTTGTGCCTCGCTTCCTGCGGTTTGTGCGCCATTTTGTTTCGGACCGTGAATGAATATGGGGGCGTTTTCCTGCTGTTCACCTTCTTGGTGGGGGCGGCCACGGCTTCATTTTACGGATGGTTTCCGCTGTACTTTCCCGAGTTGTTTCCCACCCGGGTGCGCGCCACCGGCCAGGGGCTGTGCTACAATTCCGGCCGCATCATCGCGGCGGTCGGCGCGCTCACGCAGGGGCAATTGGTCGGTTATTTCGGGGGCAGTTACGCCCATGCGGGGGCCATCATCACGCTGATTTACCTGGTCGGTGTCCTGCTGATCTGGTTCGGTCCCGAGACCAAGGGCCGGCAGTTGCCTGTTTAGAAAACTTTTTCCATGAGCGCCTCGTCCAATGATGTCCGCCTCGCCGGTTGTGAATTGTATTTCCTGCCGGTGCGGACGCGGGTCCCTTTGAAATTCGGTCCCGAAACGCTGACGGAAGTCACCTGCGTCCGCGTGCGGGTGCGGGTGAGCCATCCGACGCGGGGGAACGCGGAAGGGTGGGGGGAGACTCCGCTGAGTGTGCAATGGGTTTGGCCCAGTGAGTTGCCCCATGCCGAACGACGGCAGACCTTGCTGGAGTTTTGCGCGCGCCTCGGTGCGGCGTGGGCGGCGTTCGGCGAGTCCGGGCATCCGATGGAGATCAGCTCCGCTTTTCAGTCCCAGGAGCTTCCGAACCTGGTGGCGGAGATGAACCGGCAGCGGGCGGGCCGCGAACCGATGCCCTGGCTCGCGGCGCTGGTGTGTTTCTCGGCCTTCGATCTCGCGCTGCAGGATGCCTATGGCGCGTTGCACCAGCGACCGGTGTATACCACCTACAACGCGGAATTCATGAGCCGGGATTTGAGCGCGTATCTGACGCCAGCGGATCCGGCGGTTTCCTTTGCCGGCAAATATCCGGAACATTTCCTCCGTCCGCAACGCGCCGACCGGCTCACGGCCTGGCACCTGGTGGGCGGCCTGGACCCTCTGGACGCCTCCGAACTGACGGCCAGCAGCCCGCAGGATGGCTATCCCGTGGCGCTCACCGATTGGATTGCGACGGATGGCTTGACCTGTCTCAAAATTAAACTGAAAGGCACCGATGCCACCTGGGATTTTGCGCGATTGGTGCGGGTGGGAGAAATCGGCTTGGGCAGGGGAGTGCAATGGTTGACCGCGGATTTCAACTGCACCGTGCAGGCGCCGGAATATGTCATCGAGATACTCGAACGGCTGCGGCGGGAGCACCCGGCCATTTACGCCCAATTGCTCTATGTGGAGCAGCCGTTCCCGTATGAACTGGCGGAGCATCGGATCGATGTTCACGGGGTATCCGCGCTCAAGCCGCTGTTCCTGGACGAAAGCGCCCACGACTGGCAGGTCGTCCGGCTGGGTCGCGAATTGGGCTGGACCGGAGTGGCGCTCAAGACGTGCAAAACCCTGACCGGCGCCCTGCTCAGCGCCGCTTGGGCCCAGGCGCATGGCATGGCCCTGATGGTCCAGGATTTGACGAACCCCATGCTGGCGCAAATTTCCCATGTGCTACTCGCCGCGCACGTGAACACCATCATGGGGGTGGAAACCAACAGCATGCAGTTTTACCCGGCGGCCTCCCTGCCCGAAGCCGCAGTGCACCCGGGCCTCTACCGTCGCCGCGGCGGCATGGTGGATTTGAGCAGTGTCTCCGGTCCCGGTCTGGGTTACCGGCTGGCCGAAATCCAGCGCCCGCTGCCGGCGGCGGCGGGAAGTTGGTGGTAGGAGTATAGCACCGCGAAATGGAAAGAGCGGGGGGGCCGCCTCACACGAAGCAGGTCACGGTCGGGGAGGCGAACCGGTAGAGACAGGAACCACCCTGAAATTTTAGCCGCGAAAATGCGGGTATGTGTTTTGTCAACCGACCGCGTGGATTTTTTCCTCTTTTTTCTTCTGAGCACTCAATTGGAAAGAGAAGACGACGAATAGCTAGCGCTCTCGCCGCCCTCCCTTCCCTTTTCTTGGG
>CAIXFN010000043.1 GCA_903918755.1 uncultured Pedosphaera sp. | reverse complement strand
GCGCTCGCCTCGCTACGCTCGCCTTCGCTCCGCCTCACCCCGGAGGGGTGGCGGCGGGGAGAAGAAAGACAAATTACAGAAAGAGTTTTACACCGGCATTCTCTCCACTCAAAATTTGCGGGCCGACCCGATTCCTAGGCAATTCGACCCGCATCGCACGGCCTTTTTATGCACAAGGTTAAATGAAACAAATTTTCAGCCAATCGGAACGTGCTCATTTATCACAATGCCGTATAAGAACGATCGGGAAACAGTGCACGGTTATATTTTAACGGCAAAGCACGTTCTCTATAATGAGGATGGAAAACTTCCACATGAACTGTGGGTCCGCTTAACTCGACGGGATGGTGGCGGCATTGGTTACTCAAGAATCAATTTTGATACGAATCTCGTCCACGTGCTTACCCATTCTGACAAGGCTGTGGACATCGCTGCCATTTACGGAAGCCTGCCACTCGAAAAAGTTTTTATGGTCAACTCGACGCCGCTTGACCATGTGGTTACTCGCGAAGGAATGAAAAGCCTTTCTATACGGGAAGGGGATGAAATGTTCTTCTTAGGGCTGTTCACGCCTTTCTACGGAGCAAATGAAAATCTTCCCGTCTTTCGGTTCGGGCGACTCGCATTGGTTACCAAGGAAAAAATTGCTACTCGGGAGGGGCCAGCAGAGTTTTTCCTAATGGAGGCGCAAGTATTTCCCGGTAACAGTGGTTCCCCCGCATTTTTTTATTTTTCTCCCCAACGTGCCCCGGGCGACACATATTACCTATTGGCGGGTGTGGTAAAGGGCTATTTCCCGAACTTGGCAGAAGTTCAAACTATTGAAGCTAAAACCACTAACGTTGTCCCGTTGAATACAGGAATTGGATTGGTTACACCAGGATACTACATTCATGAAATTTTAGAGTCCGAGGATGCTCAGAAGTATAGAGATGTTTATGATGCCCCTATGCAGACCAAGTAAAATGAAAGGGGACGTCAAAACCAGCCACTTCAGATCGAATCAGAAACATCCGGTTTGAGGATGAAATAATTGGCTTGCGGGCTCGCAAACCAAGCACGCTGGCTGATGGATCAAGTCAAATTGATTCACCACGCCCGCTTCGCACTTCCGAACCGCCACACGGATAATCACCCAGTTCTCCCAGGCAGCCAATGCCCCGCAGCGGGAGTTGAATGCGATTTTGTCTGTTTTGGAACGCTTCAATGAATCCGTCGTGCTCGATTTGTCCAAAGAAAACTTCCGCCTGTTCCTCCCCGTCCTTCCACGATGTGTCGATTCTCCTTTACGGACCACCGCTAAAAACAATGGCCAATCCTCATCGACGTTGGTTGTGCTAATCCATTTTCGCCGTGAATAAAAAACCGCTTTCGAGAGGGACGGGAATAAATAGGCCGGTTTGGTTGGCAACCGGGATTCGTCAGGAAATTCATGACCTCCGAGGAAACACGGAGCTTTGCGCGGAAATTGGATGGTGGAGCCGAGGGGAGTCGAACCCCTGACCTTCTCATTGCGAACGAGACGCTCTACCAACTGAGCTACGACCCCATCCAATTGACTGTCAGGCACTTGCGGCAATTTTGCTGATCGGAAAGAAGTCCCTTTCACGATCATTTTGCCGCCCGCACGCCGCATAACATGCAAATAATTTCCCCTGATCGCAAGTGAAATATCACGGTTTCCTCGGAGACAAACCGACCCTCCGTCAGCATGTTCCTCGCCCAGTTGCAGGCATTGGCGGCCTTTCCCGCGGCTCGCCGGCGGACCCGCGCTGCCCTGGCATGATTGACTTCATCCGTTCGCCTGACCAGGATGACCGACGGCTGCGTATTCCGCGCGGGAGTTTCTCGGCGCCCGATGCTGGCAGAGAATTGGCGGAAATCGTGCCGCCGGCAAGCAACTTGGAAATGAATGATCGCGCCCTTGGCAAAAATCATTGATTGGTCAGCTCTGCAGTTGGCGTACGCCATCGCGCTGCGAGCTGTGCCCGAGTCGCGCTGGAAATTGGCGGAAGCGCTCGCGTTTTTAAATGGGCCGGACTTTATCTCCCCCGCCAGCGACCCGGCGCGGATTGCTTTAAATGGGCCGCGGCATTTCCAATTTTCCACGCCACGCCCGTGCGAAGTCGAGGAGAACAACCTCGTTCCTGGCCGGCTCTATCGGTGCGCACAGCATTGGCAGGGGCGACCCGTTATCGTTCTCTTGGATGGCAGTCCTTCCATCGGTTATCACTCCGCTTTTCCCTGGCTTGCCCGACGGTTCAATCGGGCCGGTTTCAACGTAGCCACCTTGGTCGCTCCCTATAAGCTTCGACGCCGTCCGCACCGCCCCATTGAATGGAATTGTTTGACGTTGGCCCGGGCGGTTGCCCAGCAGGTCGCCGAGATTCGTGCGCTGACTGGCTGGCTGCTTGCTGCCGGTTGCCCCTCGGTGGGGCTGCTAGGCTTTTCGTTTGGGGGATGGCTTGCGGGATTGACTGCGTGCAACGATGCGCGCCTCGCCGGTGCCGTTCTGACGGTGCCCGCCGTACGTCTGACGCGCTCTTCGCCTCCGGTCTTCAGGCGACGGCTTTTCCAGGCTCTCCGGCCCGCCCACGAAGCGCTGGATACCACCCGGCTAAATCTGATTTTATCCACGCCCGTCATCCCGAAAGAAAATATATTATTGATCGAAGGGATCCACGATTTGTTCGCCGAGCGGCAACCGATCGAAGAACTCTGGCAAAAGTGGGAACATCCTGAAATCTGGCGATTGCCACATGGCCACATCAGCGGGCTGTTGGTGCCGGGATTGACGGGCCGGATACTGGATTGGCTGAAACCACGACTAAATGGCGACACCGTTCGAACGCTAAACAGATGATTTCCTTCATCGTTCCCGCACACAATGAGGAGGCTTGGGTTGGCCGCTGTGTTTCGGCCATTCATAGCGGGGCGGAATTCCTGGGCGAACCGTATGAGATTATTGTGGTGGATGATGCTTCCACCGACGCTACCGCCGCGCTTGCCCGGCAGGAAAGAGCCCAGGTGGTTCGCGTGGAGCATCGGCAGATTGCCGCCACTCGCAATTCCGGGGCGCGGCAGTCCTGCGGTGATATTTTATTCTTTGTGGATGCCGACACCTTGATCAACGCTCCGGCCATGCAATCAGCTTTGCGCAGCATTCGCGCTGGTGCGGCTGGCGGCGGTTGTGTGCCGCGATTCGAGGGGCGGCTGCCTTGGTGGTCGCGGCCGGTGTTGTGGATCGGAGAACGGATGTGTCGCTGGTTGAACATCTTCCCAAGCGGAGCCTGCCTGTTTTGCTCTCGCCGCGCCTTTCACGCAGTCGGAGGATTTAACGAGACTTATTTCGCGGGGGAAGATGTGATGTTGGTGAATGCCCTCAAGCACCAGGGGCGGTTCGTTATCCCCGCCGAAACGGTGATCACTTCCGGGCGCAAGTTCCGGGCGCATTCTTTCTTGAGCTATGCGGCGCTGGTTTTGCGCCTGGTTCTTCGCGGGTCTCGTGGTCTTTGAAATCGTCGCGGATTGGATTATTGGTATCAGCCGGAAAGGGAAAAGCGAAATGATTTATGAACGTGGGGCTTCACACCCGGCGGCATTGTTTGCATCCCAAGTCTGAGTGGGAGTGCCAGTGGCTATCCTCACCGGGCTGGCTGATGGGTGACAATCGGCACGAAGCCCACGTCCAGGCCCGGCGGTGGCGTCACCAGCCGCGCCGGGTCAAAACTTGCCAGCTTCCCGCGAGGCGGCAGTGCCAGGTCGTCCCGGTCAATCGGCCAGTTCACTCGGGGTAGTAGCGCGGCCACTCACTCGCTGCCGCGGGAGCATCGGCCGCAAAACTGGTGACCCGGCGGAAACGCTCTCCCGGCATGGGATCCCAATTGCGCCACGAGGCGGGATCCGTGTCGGCCCGATACGACCGGGCACTTTCACCGTTTCCGTTCACCGCCGTCACACAATACTCAATCACGGTTTGTTTGGCGCCCTCCGTTGATTGACCGGGGATTTCCTGGCAAGCTCGAATCGCGGTTTGGCGATCAATATGGCTTCGCTCGATTCCTCGATGGATGAGACGAAACTCCCCCTGCGATCGCAACCGGGCATACAGCCGGTATTCGGAGGTTCCCAGGATTTCCCCCCAGGTGATGGTTGCCGCCCCTTCAGCGAGTTCGACGCGCAATCCGTCCGGAGCCGGAGGCGGCTGATTGGTTGCGTAAATCGGATACTCTGCACCCGGCGCGCTGGACCGCAGCTCGTTGCGGGCGACGGCACGGACGTGCACCTTTTCTCCGTCGCGCAGGTCCGTCACGACCAGGTGTGGTCCGCTTTGCCAATCCGCCTGGGTCCAGGAGGCCCCTCCGTCCTGGCTCAATTCCAGCCGGTATTGGGTGGCGGCGGCGACGGGTTCCACGATGACGCGGGCACCGCCGGCGCGGTTCTCGGTTCGCAAGATTCGTGGCGCGTTCGGAACGGGCAGCGCGTCAGTAAGTTCCCAATGATGTTTCCCGGGGTCGAGTTCGACCCGGATTACCCCGGGCTCGCGCAGCCCGGCGCGCGGCGCGCCATCCACGTAAAAGATCGTGTGTTCCTTCAGGTGCGGCGCGCTGATTTGCACGACGGAAGCCTTCGGCGCAAAGTATTCCCCGGAGATTGGCTCGTCTTCGCGAACAATTCCGCCAATGCCCAGATCCAGATCTTCGGTGGCGAAGATGACGCCCCGAACCCCCACGCGACGGCCGTGAAAAAGATGGAATTCCACGGCTTCCTTCGTGGTTCGGATCAGGCCGGCCGTCCCCTCAAAAATGAGATCCCCTTCGGCGAATTGCACCGTTTCCGGGTTGCGGAAAACCAGATCCTGGATGCCCGGCAGGTTGACCCGGCAACCAAAAGATGTGGCTTCTGCCCGGACATCTTGGCGGTGGCTCACAACGGCGAGGGAATCGCCGAGCCCATCGAACCACACTCCCGTCGTCGCCGCGGAGTTCACTTCCGTGCGTTGCGTCTCCCGATGTCCGGAGGCTCCCCGGAGCAACTGAATGTTGGGTAGCCCATCCCCCTTGCGCGCAAACCAGGTGAGTCGGTGAGTCAGGGCTTGGTGCGCGAGGCCGTCGTACAAGACGAAGTATTCCCGGCCGGCCAGCAGAACGCTGCGGCTGACATACTCCGGCGCCGCATACGCAGTTGATCCCTCGCGCGGGACAATCTCGGCAAATTGGCCGGTGCCCAGATCATAGAGCGGACGCGAAAGGACGTTCATGCCGATCGACCGGAATTGGCCGTTTTTATAGACTCCAAAAGTGGTGCAGAAGTCGGTGTCTTGATCGTCGCGATCTCCGACATCTTCCGGTCCCGTATAGCTGAACGATTTGCCCGCGGCATAGAAATAGAGGATGCCGCAACCGCCCTCTCCCGCTCGTCCCCAGCGATAGTTGGGCCCCTCGTCGATTTGCTGGAGGTGGATGGAGAGTTCTTCCGGCGTGTCCACCCCGGCTCGGAGCACTACGCCATAGCCGGTGAACTTGGCACTCCGCAGGTGAGGATTGGTGCCGCGGTTGTCCGGCGTCTGGTACATGAGGTCGGGCGGTTCCTTGTGTCCAGGTGCCTCCTCCGCGTCCGGATCGGTCGGACGGGCGGCCCACATGGCGTGCTCGGCCGCGAGGGGGGCATAATGCCGCAGGCGGGAGCCGAAATACCACAGCATGCGGGGCGGGAACCGCTGTTCGGAATGCGCCCCTTGCGGCGGATGCAGCCGGCTTGGCCTTCCGCCCGGCGGAACGACCCCCCACTCCCGACCATAGTCCACGGCGTTCAGATTTTGAAAACCAGCGCTGGACTCGCCGTTGAACGGGGCGGAGAGCGCGTTCACCAGCCAGTCCGCCATTTCCACCAGTTGCGGGGAGAGAAAGCGCTCGCGCCCATCATACTGGCGCAACAAAAACTCGGTGCGCAGGGAGGGCCCGAGAAACGCCCAGACGTAAGTGCCCAAATTCTCGGTCCACCTACCGCCGCGCGCGTTCCACGCCTTGACCGCCGGCCGGGTGTTGAACCGGGTGTTGAGTGCCACGCATTTTTCCCACATGTCCGCCCAGGTTGACGCCTGCGGATGATCGGGAAACAAAAAGGCCATCGCCGGCGGTGTCGCTTTAACGTCCGCGAGGAAATTCGGATGGCCGCTCAGCAGGTTGACGATCGGCATGAACGCGTCGCCTCCCTGCACCTGGGCCAGCACCAGGAACATGGCCGTGACCCGCCGCCGCTGACGATCCGTCATGGTGGCGTTGCACTGGTTGAATCCTTCCACCCATCCGGCCACCTGTCGGCTTGGAACCGGGCTAAAGTTCACAATGTTTCTCCCGGGGATGGGGCCATGCCCGGCCATCTGCCGCGTTCCAGTTACCGGCAAGGTGCAGCTGAAGGCGGAAGTCATCACCCGTCGTTCCAGTTCCGCCGGGTCAATCTTCTGCCCCCTTCCGAGGATCGGCGCCGGGTGGCGCGCGTTGGCGGGATATTCCAACACCCAATCCTTCACGCGGTTTAGGTCCAGCGGGCCGTGCCGGTTTTGCAAAAACAGGACATGCGACGTGAACGTCAGCGGCGTCGTATAGGAGATTCCGTCCTGTTGAACACCCTGGAAGTCCCGCTCCAGCTGGCCCATCGCCTCCTTGTCTCGGGCGTGATCATAAAATGCGATGCACGTAGCGCGTCGTCCCCGCGCCACGGGCCACTTCCAGTAGAACTTCCCGTCCACGAAATGATAGCTGACCTGCAAGGTGGGGGACTCGACTTCATAAGCGTATTCATGGTCCTGCCACCCTTCCTCGTCATGGATGAAAACCCCCAACGCGTTGTTCGAATGTTCGTTCCAAAAGTTGGCGAATGTTCCGGTCCGAAAGTTTCCAGGGGCCCGTTCGTAGACTCCCAGTGTGAACGGCAGCTGCCCCTCGGCGAGTGGTTGGGGTTTGAGTTTGAAGATTCCGTCGATGCACTCCCAGTCGTAGTCTTCATAATTGCGGATCGTGTCGGAGAGGGGAAACGGATGATTCGGGGCTTGGCGATGGGTGAGCCCCAGGTCCGACCAGGTCGAGGTGAAAAAGCCGTGCGTCCCCGGTTTTACCCCCTCCATGTTCTCCTCCAAGCGGACAAACTCGAATCCTCCTTCGCATTGGACCCGGGCCACGTAGCGTGATCCCTGCTCGGTTTCATATACCAGTTCATACGCCAGGAATAGCGGGCCATTCTCTACTCGCCGGGTGGTAAGCCGGGTCACCCGGTCGCCCGAAAACGCCAGGGTCGAAGCTCCAAACCACGCCCCACCACGCGCCACCTGGAGGATGGGGCCGGGGGCCTGACCGTGGATCTTCTGACTCGCCGGAATCCGGACTTGGAGCACCCCGGAATCTATCACAATGGTGCTCCCCTCGCGCCGCTCCCGAACCTGGGTCGGGTAATGAACCGCCTTTTCCTGGGCCGAAAGCACGAATTCCCGCCGGGCGCCGCTGGGCAGGTCGGCAAAGAAATTCAACCTGGCGCGCCGCCCGCCGCGCTGGTCGCGCGTCATCTCCGACCACTGAATGGGAATCCGCTCGCCGGTGTCCGCTCGCGTGAGGACCCAGCGCTCGAGTTCCGCCCGGGGACCCAACTCCACCGGGTAGCGGAGGAGTGTCCGCGGCCACCAATAGAAAGGATGTTCCAGTCGATCCTGCAGGACGAAGCGGATTTCGTTGGCTTGCCCCGGCGTTGTCCCGGCTGCGCCGGTTGGATTTGTCCCGCCGGCCAGCAGCGACAATGGGGAAATCAGGCCCGGCCAGGCGACCACACTGCGGCAAAAATCTCTACGATTCATGCAGGCATCTGAATGCTTGAGCGGGCAATTTCATGTTGGGTTTTTTCCAGGGAATCTGTCGCAGTGATTAAGCGGTAGCCGGCCATGGCTGCAACCCGGTCGCCAGCGATTTGCGCCAGTGGCCGGTCATCCCCATAGTCCGGCATGCTGGCCTGCGGCTTGGCCTGGTTGGTCGTGGGGAGTAAGGCACCCCCAAGCCACGACCGCTAAAATCCAGCCAGCCAGGTGAGGGCCTTTCCGTTACGATCATGTGCTTGATTTTCTTCTGCCCGAGCGTGCCTGACCATTAAACCCTGGTCAATCCAGTAGAATTGTTCCTATTCCGCCCGGCTGCGACGCGCCGGCCAGGACCGTGGAATTGGCCGGAGTTTGGTTGCGAAAATTAATCTCATCCTCTGCCCACTCCGCATTGCTTTTGGCGCGAGGTTTTCATCTCCCTGGCCGGCGTCGGCACTGTCCGACTTGGCTCACCGGGCTGCCTGGTGAGTGACAATCGGGACGTAACCCACCTCCAGACCCGGCGGTGGGGTCACCAGCAGGGCGGGGTCGAAGCTCGCCAGCTTCCCGCGGGTCGGTGGTGCCATGTAGTCCCGGTCAATCGGCCAGCTCGCATGCAGCTTCTCCACAAAAGCCTGCAGTTTGGCCTTCTTCTCGTTGCTCCAGGCATACTGTTGGAACGACGGTTGATCAATGAAACGGTACCAGGAGTAGGTGACCACCGAGCCGTCGACCAGCTTGGCCGTGAACGGCCCCAGTTTCGCCCCGGGTGTGGTCCAAGCTCCTGTGGTCGGGGACGTGTAGGGAACCCCGGGCTTCGCCAATTTGAACTCCTGGCTCAGGAGCTTCGTCTCGGCGGGAACCGCCGCCGCGGGCACGGCCACGCGTTGGTCGCCGACATGTTTGTAATACTGCGGGAACTGGCCCTGGGGACTGAGGTCGTTGGTGGCCCACTGCAAGCCCCACACAGTGCCCGCAAAAATTTTGGTGTCAAAGGAACGCTCGACATTCGTCATTTTCTTACCCCCTTGATCAAAGCGCGTGGTGCTCGTTGTCAATTTGGGCTTCCAGGCGCCCTTCACGTCGAATCGTCCCGCGCAGGCTGGCCCTCCGTCGCGCCAGGCCCGGAAGGCATCCTGCAGTGCAGCCTTGGAATAATAGGTGACATCCTGCACCAGGTACGCCCGGCCTTCGGCGTCCACCGGGAACTCCAGTTTGGGGATCTTTGAGTAAGCCACTCCTTGCGCATCTTGGCTGTCGAAACGCGGCACAGTGTTGATTTCCATCGCCCCGCCCCCCATGTTGCCGGGACGCGCGTCGAGTCCGCGTCCATAAATGAAGGGGTAGTTGAATAGCTTGCCGATTTTGCTCCAGGTCTCCGGGATGTAATAGGCCATGGGCCCCTTGAAGTTGGCCGCGCTCAGGAAGCAGGTCCAGCTCTGGTCGCCCGTGGGCGGGTCACCGGTAGTCGGGTCGATGAAGGGCAAGGCCATCCAGGTATAGCCGAGGAACTCACCATTCGGGGTCCCTTGGAACGGCAGCGCATCGGGCGGAATCAACAGGCGATTGCTCAGTTGCGCAATGCCCAGTCGATTGTCCGGCAGAGCCTCGTTGCTGTAAAAGAAGGACCAGCCCGGCGATCCCACCTCGTAGTCGTAGCATTGCGGCGTGGCGTTCAGGCTGAATTTCGGCGGACCGTAACGGAAATGGTTGCCCGCCCAGTAGCCCAGGCCGCCTTCCAGGGTTTGAAAGACACTACTCCAGGTTGGCCCCCGTTCCTTCCACCGCCGGGCAAGGGTGCCCTCCGGAGCCAGCGGTTTGTCCAGATTATCGGCGTTGTCCGGGGTGACCCACGAGCCGGGCAGACCGATCTGGAAATTCGCCAGCGGTTGGCTGATGAGCGGCCAGACGGCGGCATAGAAACCCATGCCCGCGCTGTAGCCCGATTCGACCGGGGGGTGATCATGGCTGAATCCGATATACCCGTGGAGACCTTGGGAATGCGAGGTGACCAAGCCCGCCTCAGAGCTCTTGGCACTGGGGCTCTCCTGGCCGGCAGCGGTCCAGGACAGAAGCGTCAGGAAGGCGATGGGGGCGAACTTTGTTTTCATATTGTCCTTTCAGATTGTCTTAAGATCCGGGGCATATTTAACCCACCCGCCCATCACGGTTTCGGCATGCCGGCCAAAGCCTCGGCCAATGCTTTCCCAATCGGCGCGATGATCTTGGCGGCACCGAGATAATGGTAACCTCCGTTGGAGACACCGGCCTTCAGGCGCTGCAATTCTTCCGGTGTGAGGGTCTCCTTGTTCTCCGCCCGGCGGTTGAGGGCATCCAATTCATCGTCCCAATAGGGCGCCGTCTGGACCGCCAGCACGTTGCCCTGGAACTCCGCCAGCGCAGCCGGCGCCGCCTGGGCTTGGTGGAAGTACAATTCGTTCGGCGGCAACTTCGTGCCGTTAAGCCCCATGACTCCTATCACAAAGGGCATTTTGGGCGCCCCGAGATCCTTGCGTACATCGCGGATGAATTGCGCCAACAATTGCCCGTAGAGATCGTAACCGCCGGGTTTGTCGTATTTGTCATACGTCCAGGTGCTCACCAGATCGTTGAACCCCTGGAACCAGACAAATCCGGCCAGTTCGTATCCCTTGCTGGGCTCGTAATCCGGGACCACCCGTTTGATGTCGCCTAAAACTTTTCGGACGTGCTCGAGCATCAGGCGGTAGTAAACACCCGTGGCTTTTACTTTTTCCCCCTTGTCCTTGTCCATGTCATCCCCCCGTTGTTGGCGCGCCTTAAACTCAAAGTCACTCCACACAAATGGACCCATGCCGGGCGGGCGAAAATCCGTGTGCAGATCCTTGCCGCCCCAGGACGTTTTGATAATCAGGATCGGCTCGCCCAGCAATTTCTCCATGAAAATGGCAAACGTGAATTCCGGGCCAATCTCATCCGTCTCGGAACCGAAGCCCGCGGTGAGTTGCCCTTTCTGTTCGGTAGTGTCATCGCCGGCGCAGCCGATGGACGATATCCATACCTTCGGGCACACGATCGGTTTGCCATCGGCGCCGCGCATCTGCTTAAGGATTGGCGCCGTCTTGGGATCCCCGGCCATGGAATCGAACGTCGATATCTTCACGTGCCCCTGCATGTTCGACTGTCCGGCCAGGATGAATACCTTCAGCGGTTTGGCGAGCGCCTGGCTGCCGATCGCTGACACCAGCGCCAGCACCGCGGTGATGATCCCACATTTCAAACTCTGTTTCATCATTCTCATATTGTTCGCTCCCGCCTCGTCTTTTCCAAAAAAGCAGGATGAACAAATTCCTGAGAAACGCGATAAAAATGCCTCCTTTTTTTCCGGAAACCGCTAGGGTAACCGTTCCAATCACCTAACGATTGAAACCAGTGAGCAATTCGCCGCCGATTAAGGAAACTTTGCGCCAGGCGCGCGCGAAGCTGCATGGACTTCGGTCCGGCGAAGGTTGCTGGAGTGGTCGCCTCTCGGCCAGCGCACTTTCGACGGCCACCGCCATCGTCGCGTTGGTGATGGTCAAGCGGGCCGTCGGCCCAAACGACCCGCGGAATGACCGGCTGGTTGAAGAGGGCTTGGCTTGGCTTGCCACCCATGCCAACACGGATGGGGGTTGGGGCGACACCATCCACAGTCGCAGCAATCTCAGCACCACCACGCTGGTCTGGGCGGCCTTTGGCATCTGGCCGGATGCCGCACGCACCCGTGCTTCGACTATTGCCGCCGCCGAAAAGTGGCTGATCGGGCGCATTGGCGGGCTCGATCCGGTCACTCTTGCCACGAAAATTCTCGAGCGCTATGAATCCGACCGCACGTTCTCGGTTCCCATCCTTACCCACTGTGCGCTGGCCGGGCGCCTCGGCATGGGGCCGGACGCCTGGCGTCAGGTCATTCCGCTGCCCTTCGAACTGGCCGTTTTCCCCCCGGCCTGCTTTGCCGCCCTGCAGTTGCCGGTCGTCAGCTACGCTTTGCCCGCCTTGATCGCAGTTGGCTACGCCCGCCATTTCCATGCGCCTTCGGGAAACCCGGTCGTTCGGACCGTGCGCTCCCTGGCCTTGGAACGGGCATTGCGGGTCCTTACGACCATCCAGCCGACGAATGGAGGATTCCTGGAAGCCGTTCCGCTGACCAGCTTTGTGGTCATGAGCCTGGCGGGCAGCGGGAAAGGGGATCATTCCGTGGTCCGGCTCGGCCTGGAATTCATCCAGCATTCGGTGCAACCGGATGGCAGTTGGCCGATTGACACTAATCTCACGACTTGGGTGACGACGCTTGCCATCCACGGTCTCGCCGCCACCGGCACGCTCGAGTTGGGCGAATTGGAAAGAGTTGCGACCTGCGACTGGCTGCTAAAGCAGCAATACCGCCGGCGGCATCCTTACACCAACGCACCGCCCGGCGGCTGGGCCTGGACCAATCTTCCGGGCGGCGTGCCGGATGCGGACGATACGGCCGGCGCGTTGGTCGCCTTGAAAACTCTCGGGGCGCGGGAAGCGGAGAGTCGGGAAGCCGCGGCGGCGGGAGTAAAATGGCTGTTGGATTTGCAGAATCGGGACGGCGGGATTCCCACGTTTTGTCGTGGTTGGGGGAAACTGCCCTTTGACCGCAGCAGCGTCGATCTCACGGCGCACGCCTTGCGCGCCTGGGCTTCGTGGCGGAATGCCTTGCCGGCCGAACTCCAACTTCGAATTGAATCCGGGACGACACGCGCTGCGAAGTTCTTGCGACAAACCCAGGAATCTACCGGTGCCTGGTGCCCGTTGTGGTTCGGCAACGAACTGGAGCCGGATGATTACAATCGCGTTTACGGCACCTCCCGTGTGTTGCTCGCCCTGGCGGAAACCCGGCTCTGCCCGGAAGCGGCCGCCCGGGCGGTGGTCTGGCTCGCGGGCGCGCAACGCGCTGACGGTGGCTGGAGTGGCGGTCTCGCGGATGCGCCCTCGAGTGTGGAGGAGACTGCGCTGGCGGTGGAATCGCTTGGCGCCGCTTTGGAATATCGCCCCGAACTCCAGTCTGCGTTGGAACCCGTGCTTCGTCGCGGGGTGGCCTGGTTGACTGCTCGCATCGAAGCCGGCACCTGGCTCCAGCCATCGGCCATCGGCTTCTACTTCGCCAAGCTCTGGTATTACGAGGAAATGTATCCGGTGGTTTTTACCGTGGCTGCACTCGGCCGGGCCACGCGGGTTTTGGGCGCTTAGGCCGGGACCGCTTGCCGCAGTTCGCTCGCCGCCAACTTTATGGCGCTAAGCAAGGTTTCCCAATCCTTTGCTTCCGTTTCCCACCCGCTGCTCATCCGCAGCACCCGTCCCGCTTCCCCGGGAGTCCGGCCCATCGCGAGCAGCACCGGTGAAGGTTCTTCCTTGCCGCTGGAGCAGGCCGATCCGGTCGAAACCGCGACCCCCAGCTTGTCCAGCTTCACCACCCAGCGCTGCCGGCAATCCACCGCGGGAAACATGGCCGCGACGGTGTTCCACAGCCGGCGTTGGGAGGCCCCCACGATTTCAACCCCGGGCAACTCCACGAGTAGGCGCTCGATAAAGCGGTCGCGCAGCTCGCGGCGGGATTCCTGTTCGCCCAACAAACCCTGCCGGGCTTCCAGTGTGGCAACTAGCGCCAGCATTCCGGCAACGTTTTCCGTCCCCGCCCGCCGGCCTTCCTCCTGCGGCCCGCCAAAAAGCAGGGGCTTGAACTCACGTTTTGCCGGGCATTTCAGAAAACCGGCTCCCCGCGGTCCCCCCACCTTGTGCGCGCAGCCGCTGACGTAGTCGCAAGCCCCAAGACCGGCCGCGGATTCCCGGCCCAGCCACTGCACCGCGTCGCAAAAATAGGGTACCTCCCGGCGGCGACACATTTGCGCAATTTGTTCCCACGGCTGCAGGACCCCCGTCACATTGTTGGCGGCCATGACCGCGACCAAACCCGGCCGCCGCTGCTCCAGTTCTGCGGCCAGCCACGGCAAATCCACCACCCCATCGCGGCCGACGGGAATCAGCCGGACCCGTGGCCCAAAATAATGCGCCGCGGATTCGATGACACTGGGATGTTCGATCGCCGAAATGCAGACGGTCGCCTCCGATGGCAGGACGCTGGCGAAATGATGCAGCACCTGGTTGTTCGCCTCGGTGGCTCCGGACGTCCACACGATCTCGTGCGGCTGGCAGCCCAGCATGGTCGCCAGCCGCGACCGGGCCTCCTCCAACGCTGCGTCCGCCCGGCTCCCGAGGCGATGTGGGCTGGAGGGATTGGCGATGAATTTCTCGGCCGCCGCCAACCACGCCTGCCGCGCGGCCGGATGCAGCGGCGCCGTTGCGTTGTGATCGAAGTAAGTCATGACAGGCCAGGTGGCGCTTGGACGGCAGTATACCGTGAGGCTTTTCCCCGGCCAGATTTTTGTGATCGGGCTTGCCAAGGGTTGCTGCCCGAATGCTACCATGACCCCGCAACACGATGGATACCGACAAAAAACCGCTCTACTACAAACGTTCGCATTTCGTCACCCAGTTGCCGGTGGACTTTCTCTACAGCCCTTCCCACTTTTGGCTGGCGCGGCAGCCGGACGATGTGTGGCGCGTCGGCATGACGAAGTTTGCCACCCGCATGCTGGGCGATATGGTGGATTACGGTTTCGAGCCGAAGTCAGACGCGTCGGTGACCAGCGGGCAAATCATCGGCTGGGTCGAGGGTTTCAAAGCGATCTCGGATGTTTATTGCGTCCTGGAAGGCTTCTTTTCGCGCGTAAACCCCGGCTTGAAAGACAAAATCACAGCCATTAACAAAGACTCGTATGGCAGCGGCTGGCTTTACGAGGTGCGTGGGGAGCCGGACGTGAAGTGCGTGGACGTTCACGCCTACAAAATCCTGCTCGACCAGACCATCGACCGGATCCTGGAAAAGCAGAAAGGTGACCCCAGCAAATGAATCAATCAACCAAAGCGCGTTACGTCATGATTGGCGGTTTCCTCGGCGCGGGCAAAACCACCTGCGTCGCCCGCCTCGCGCAGCGACTCACCGACGCCGGGCTGAAGGTCGGCCTCATTACCAACGACCAGGGCAGCGAACTCGTGGATACTGCGATGTTGCGTTCACGCGGCTTCGCGACGGAGGAGATTCCCGGGGGCTGCTTCTGCTGCCGTTTCAATTCTTTGGTGGACGCCGCGGACAAGTTGACGGAAAAAACCCGTCCCGATGTCTTCATCGCCGAACCCGTCGGCAGTTGCACCGACCTCGTCGCGACCGTCACCTATCCCCTGCGGCGGATGTATGGCGCCAATTTCGCCATTGCCCCCTTGAGCGTGCTCGTGGACCCGATCCGGGCGCGGCGTGTTTTCGGTCTCGCGGAGGGCGGGAAATTCTCGGACAAGGTGCTTTACATCTACCGCAAGCAACTCGAGGAGGCCGACCTTATTGTCATCAATAAGCGCGAACTGCTAAATGAGGTGCAACTCGCGGAATTGCAGGCGAAACTGGCCGCGGAGTTCCCCCGGGCCGAGATTTTTGCCGTCTCCGCCCGGAGCGGCGCGGGTCTGGTGGAATGGTTTGCCCGCCTCGCGTCGGCCGAGCAGCCGGGCGGCGAATCCATGGCCGTGGATTATGAAATTTATGCCGACGGCGAGGCATTGCTGGGCTGGTTGAACTGCACGGCGACGCTGGCGGCGACGACGGCTTTCGACGGCAATGCGTTGCTGCAGGCGCTCGCCCGGCGCATGCAGGAATTGCTCCAGGCCGGTCCCGCCGAAATCGCCCATCTCAAGATGACGCTCAGCCCGACCGAAGGCCTCGGCGATCTGGCGGTCATCAACCTCGTGCGCAATGATTTCGTGCCGGAGTTGTCGCTGGAATTGCCGGATGCCATTTGCCACGGCCAGCTCATCATCAACTGCCGCGCGGAAGCCGCGCCCGGGACGATCCTCACGGCGGTGAATGCCGCTCTGGCGGAGGTCGGCGCCCGGTTCCCCGGTCTCACGGTAAAACTGGAACATTCCGAGCATTTTCGCCCTGGCAAGCCGCAGCCTACCCATCGGCTCCCCTGCCTGGCCGATTGAACCTCCCCATGCCATTGCCGGAAAAACCAGTCGTTGGCAATGCGCCGGGAGAAGTGTATTAGTTAAACCGGGTCATGACAAACACGACACGCATCCTTTACTGCCATTGCCAATACGCCCAGGCCGTGCCGCCCGAGGTGAAGGCCGCGGTCTTGCGCCAGTTGTGCGAATCCGGTGTGGCCTTCGATGCCGTGGCCGATCTCTGCGAACTAAGCGCCCGGCAGGATCCCTCGCTTCCCCGGTTGGCGGCGGGTGGTCCGGTGAAAATCGCCGCCTGTTTTCCGCGCGCCGTGAAGTGGCTCTTCCATACTGCGCGGGCCGACCTCCCGCTGGCGGACGCCGAGGTGCTCAACATGCGGGTGCTGAGCGCCGCGGAAGTCACGGCGGCATTGTTCCATGCCGAGCTAAAACCCAATCTGCCTCCCGGCAAAGTGACCGCGACCGATGCCCCCACCAAGGCGGCAGCCTGATTTTGAATCGTGCCCCTCGAACTTTGAATTAACCATGCCGCTCACCACCGAATCCACCCTTCGGGTCGTGCTTTATGAAGGGGCCGACGCGCAACCGCTTGCCGCGGGTGCCCGTTTCGCGGCTTTGACCGCTTTGCTCGAACAAGGTTTCGCCGTCACCCGCACCGTTGCGGGCGGGCGGGTCGCCCCGCATTCCCGCGGACCCCTGCTCGTGCTTGGCCAGTTCAACGACGGGCACCCGCCCGACTTGGAAAATTCAGCGGGCGGCTCCCCCGTTCGCTTTCAGGACATCACCGGTCTCGACGCCACCGGGATTGCCGGGGCCGTGGAGGGCGTCCGCGCCGACACCGGTGCTGCGCGGCACGGGGATTGGAAACCGTGGTTTCCGGTCATTGATTACGACCGCTGCACCAATTGCATGCAGTGTTTGAGCTTCTGCTTGTTCGGGGTTTACGGCGTGGACGAACAGAATCGCATCCAGGCCCAAAACCACGATAACTGCAAAACCAACTGCCCGGCCTGTTCGCGCGTTTGCCCCGAGGCCGCCATCATGTTTCCGAAATACAAGGCCGGCCCGATTAATGGCGACGTCGTGCAGGATTCCGACCTGGGCAAGGAGAAGATGAAGATCGACATCTCCGCGCTGCTGGGCGGTGATGTTTACTCCGCCCTGCGCCAGCGGAGCGACGCCGCCAAGGCGCGCTTCAGCAAGGAGCGCGATGATAAGAAAGCTTTGCAGGAGCGCCAGAAGTGCCTGGCCAAACTCGCCAGTGCCGGTGACATCCCGGCGGAAGTCCTGATGAGTCTTCCCTCGCCCGAGGAAATCCTGCGCCGGGCCGGGGAGGCGAAGGCCAAAGCTGCCGCCGCGCTGGCCGCCCAACCCAGATAATTCATGCTCCCGACCCTCATCTTCCGCACCCTGCGTACCGCGGACAAACGGTGCCTGGCCAAATTCGCCTGGAATTTCGGTTGGAAAGGCCTGTTGTCGGTCGAAAAGTTCAAGCGGCGGATCAAACGCGGCGAGTATTTCCCCCCGTTTCTTTATCTCTCGATTATCAACTCCTGCAACCTCCGGTGCCAGGGCTGCTGGGTGGATGTTGAGGCGAAGGATGCGATCAATCTCGATACCCTCAATCGGACCATCACCGACGCCAAACGTCACGGGAACTCCTTCTTCGGCATCCTGGGCGGTGAACCGTTTATGCATCCCGGGTTGTTGGACCTGCTCGCGGCGCATCCCGACTGCTACTTCCAGGTCTTTACCAACGGTCAGCTCATCACGGAGAAAACGGCGCAGCGCCTGCGCAAACTCGGCAACGTCACGCCGCTCATCAGCATCGAAGGCCGCGAAATCACGAGCGACGAACGGCGCGGCCGGGGCGAAGTGTTCACGCGCACGCTGCGTGGGCTCGACAACTGCCTGCGCGCGGGACTCCTCACCGGGGTCGCCACCAGCCTCTGCCAGTCGAACATTGACGAACTGCTGACGGAGACCTGGCTGCGGGAACTCATTGCGCGCGGCGTGCACTACGCTTGGTACCACACCTACCGCCCGGTCGGTCCCAAGCCAAATATCCAGCTCTCCCTGCGTCCCGATCAGCTCGTGCGCGTCCGAAAGTTTGTCGTCGAGATGCGCGCCAAGCTGCCGATCGCCATGATCGACGCCTATTACGACGACCGCGGCCAGGCGCTGTGCCCCATGAGCACCGGCATTTCGCACCACATCAGTCCGCGGGGCGACATTGAACCGTGCCCCATCATTCAGTTTGCCACCGAAAACATCCGTGACCAGCGCGGTATTTTCACCACGATGCGGGACAGCGCCTTCCTCAAGGACTTCCGGGAACTGAGCTCCCACCACACCCGCGGTTGCGTCGTCCTGGAGCGCCCCGATTTGGTCCGGCAACTCGTCGTCAAACACGGCGCTCGCGACACGACGGTTCGCGGCACCGCCATGGCGGAACTGGATGCGATGACGCCGCGCTTCAGCCAATGGCTTCCCGGCGAGGAAGTCCCGGAGAAGCACTGGATGTATCGACTCTCGAAAAAGTATTGGTTTTATGACTTCGGGGCCTACCGCAAGGTGGCGCACGACGCCGAAGCCAAAGCCCGCGAATTGCAATCCCGACTCGACCCGGCACCCGCGACTGGAAAAAGCCCCCTTCCAGCCCCTACGGTACTGAAATAATCAACCCCCTCAACCGCCCAGAACTCGCCATGCAACCGCTTATCCTGAATCCCCCCGGGAGTTTGCTACCGGGCAGCGTCAGCATTCCCAGCCACATCGTCCAGCAACGCTTTCGCACGCCCAAAAAAAACATCCCGCAGACCCCGATTGAGCGAAATCACTTTCTCCAGGTCGTGCGGAACTACGTCGCGGAGTATAACCCGGTCCCGCCCCAACCTGCGGACGAACTGAAGGTGCACGCCGACCGTGTCCTCGGGATACTCAAGTGTGACCCGATCTATCGCGATTACGTCGGGGTGCTCATTAACAACGAGATGTGGCGTGAGCAACTCGCCGCCGTGCCCTTCGAGCGCCGGTTGCTCCTGCTGCCGAAATGTCTGCGGGTCGAGAGCAAGTGTCCCGCGCCCTTTGATGAGTTCGGGCTGCTGTGCAAGCAATGCGGTCTCTGCACCATTCAGGATTTGCAGGCCGAGGCGGAGAAACTCGGGTATGCCACCCTCGTGGCCGAGGGTTCGGCCATCGTGATGTCGCTCATCCAGACCGGCAAAGTCGAGGCGCTCGTGGGCGTCAGTTGCCTCAGCGTGCTGGAGCGCGCGTTTCCCTATATGGAAGCCGCTGCCATTCCCGGCGTTGCCGTGCCCTTGTTGCAGGACGATTGCATCGATACCACGGTGGATCTCGATTGGGTCTGGGATTACATCCATCTCACCAGTGACGACAAAACCCGCCGGCTCGATCTCGGGGCGTTGCGGGACGAAGTGGACTTCTGGTTCACACCTTCCTCGCTCGAAATCATCATGGGGAACGGCGAGGGTCAATCCGAGGCCATTGCCCGGGACTGGCTCATGCGCGCCGGCAAACGCTGGCGCCCCTTCCTCGCGGTGGCGGCGTTCCAGGCTTTGCGGAACAATGTGGGCGAACCGCTGCCCGAGGATTTGAAGAAAATTGCCGTCGCCGTGGAATGCTTCCACAAGGCTTCCTTGATCCACGATGACATCGAGGACAATGATGCGCAGCGTTACGGTGAGAAAACGCTCCATGAAGAATTCGGCGTTGCCATCGCGCTCAACGTTGGCGATTTGCTCATCGGTGAAGGCTATCGACTCCTCGCTGCCTGCAAGGTCAGCGCCGCGCAAAAGGCGGAACTGATCCGGATTGCCGCCGCCGGTCAGCGCGAACTATGCCGCGGGCAGGGCGCCGAACTCTGCTGGATGCGCGCGCCGCAACCCCTCAACCAGCGCCAGGTATTGGACATTTTCCGCAAGAAGACGGCGCCCGCCTTTGAAGTGGCCCTGCGCCTGGGCGCCGTGTATGCGGGCTTGGAACAACACGAGGAAGTCGAGGATGTGCTCAAGGAATACAGCGAAGCCCTGGGGATCGCTTATCAAATCCGCGACGATATTAGCGATCTGGGTACCACCGGCGAAACCAACGACATCGCCGGGCTGCGCCCCAGCCTGTTGCTCGCCATCGCCCATGATAAGGCAAAGGACGCCTCGAAGGAATTGCTCACGTCCATCTGGCATCGCCAGCTTCCCGCGGGCGTAACCACCGCCACCATCGAATCGCTCTACACCGAACTGGGCGCGGACACCCGCGCCCGCACGCTGCTCGAAACCTACAAGGAGGAAGCCATCCGTTGCCTGCGCGACTTGGAAAACCCGAATCTGAAGGGGCTGCTTCGCCGCGTGCTGGGCAAGATTTTCAACGACGTGGAAATCAAAGGCTGGTGCAAGGAGCAGGAACTGAAGAACGGCGTTCAAGCCGGGGTGCGTCTGGAAACCGCCTCCGAGGCGGTGGCCGCCGTCGCGCGATGAAGGGCCTTATTGTGGAGGGGCTGGTCAGGTGAGTGTTCGACTCCAACTCCTCCAGGTCGCCGGGCTCGCGCCGCGCTTGCTCGGCGAGTCCACCGATCTCGTCCGCGAATTCTTCCGTCGGCAAATTTCCACCGCGGGCGCGGGACTCGATCGCAGCGGCCGGCCGGACCTTTATTACACCATCTTTGCCCTGGCCGGTTTACAGGCGCTCGGCACCGAGGTTCCCCGCGACGAGGTCGAGGCTTTCCTGCACACGCATGGCGACGGCGCCAAACTCGACTTCATTCATCTTTCCGCGCTGGCGCGTTGCTGGGCGGTGGTGGGCAAACAGCGGATGCCGCGGGGCCTGGATCGGCTGCTGCTGGAACGCGTCGAGTCCTTCCGTAAACCTGATGGCGGCTACGAAGGCGACGCCAAACTCGCCCACGGCACCGCTTACGGCGCGTTCGTCGCCCTCGGCGCTTACGAGGATCTGGGGCATACGCCGCCGCATCCGTTGAAACTCATCCAAAGTCTCAAGCGCCTGGAAACGCCCGACGGCGGCTGGAGCAATTTTCCGGGCGCCCGCATTGGTGCGACGAACGCCACCGCTGGCGCGGTCACCCTGATCCGCCATCTCGGGTTTCCCGTGAACGACCGGGTGGGGGACTGGTTGCTCGCCCAGGCGCATCCGCAAGGCGGCTTTCTAGCGGTGCCGGGGGCACCCATGCCCGACCTGCTCTCGACCGCCACCACGCTGCATTCCCTGGCCGCGATGGATCGTCGAATTTCGAGCGAGATTCACGAGCGCTGTCTCGATTTTCTCGACTCGCTCTGGGACGCCCGCGGCGGCTTCCACGGCCATTGGGCCGATGATGATCTCGACGCCGAATACACCTTCTACGCCCTGCTCGCCTTGGGGCATTTGAGCCTGTGAAGCTCTGCCGGTGGGGTTGCCGCGGTATCAGACCACGGCCGAGTCGTCGCGCTTCTCCAGCCTGAGCAGCTGCTTTTTGACTACCTCGACACTCTTTGTCAGTTCATAAAGCGCCTTCAACAATTCCCCTTGCGTCGGTGGGTCGGCCAATCCCGGCACCAGCGGATGAATTGCCGTCACATGCGCGGCGATTTGATTCGCCTGCTCCCGGATGTTCTGAATAGCCGCTTTGCGTTCCATGCCGCCAAGATGCAACCAATCCAACGGTTCACACAAGCCCGGCCGAGAATAAAAATACCGGCGGCAATTTTTCGTTAGGTGGCTGTATCGTGCTTCGAGATAAACTCGCGTGCCCAGTTAAGGAAAACGGGAAAACTCTCCCAGTCCATCACGATGGCGTGGTCTGCCCAGACGACGACTCGAAACTCTGGGCCGTCATCGTCGAGGTCAAAGGCGAAGATGTCTGTCCAGGATATCTGCTCATCACACATGAACGGAAGCAGCGCATCCGGGATGTTCTCACGTGCCGCCATGATCTCGGGAGCAGACGACAGCAGTCGCGAGCGTGGGAACACACGACGAAAGCCATCCGTGTATTGAAGGCCAGAGAATCCTGAAGTGGACCCCATTCTTTAGACCAAAATCTAACAATTTTAAGTTATATTTCCAAGCTCCGCCGGGTCTTGGTTTTTCGTTTGTTCTTGTTACTTGCTGATCTTTACCTTGGCCGTGGCTCCGGTGTCGAGGCTGGAGTGAGTCGCTTTGCCCCGTAGGGGCAAGGCG
>CAIXFN010000042.1 GCA_903918755.1 uncultured Pedosphaera sp. | reverse complement strand
CCGTTTGATTAGCGCCCTCCTCGCCGAAATCAGCGACGAATGGCTCAGCGAGAAAATTTACCTCAACATGGATAACCAATACCCAGCTCTCAGTTCAAAATGCTAAAACATTTTACAGAAAAAAACTTGCGCGGCCAATCGTTCCACGGCTTGACGTATCACGTTCTTTAGAATTCTTCCAAGTTTGCATTCCCTCCTACCCTACTCTACCATGCAGGAATGTTCGTTTATCCGCGGAAATATGATATCATTGTCGTAGGCGCCGGCCATGCTGGGGTCGAGGCGGCTTTGGCAGCAGCGCGGATGGGTTGCCAGACACTGCTCCTGACCATCAATGCCGATACAATTGGACAAATGTCCTGCAATCCGGCGATTGGGGGTATGGCAAAAGGGCATTTGGCGCGGGAAATTGATGCGCTGGGTGGCATCATGGGTTTGGCTACGGATCTTACCGGCCTGCAATTCCGGATGCTCAATACCAAGAAGGGGCCGGCGGTTTGGGCTCCCCGGGCGCAGTGCGACAAAAAAGCCTACCAGTTTTACCTCAAATGGGTCTGCGAACGGGAACTCAACCTTGACGTCAAACAAGGCCAAACCTCCAAATTGCTCCACCGGGATGGCCTGGTTTATGGCGTCGAAACAACATTGGAGGTGCAATATCACGGTACCACCATAGTAGTGACAACGGGAACTTTCCTGCGCGGGTTGATGCATATTGGACAAAACCAACAATCCGGTGGCCGGGCGGGCGAGTCCGCGGCCATGGGTTTGTCCGGGTCGCTGCAAGAACTGGGCCTGGAGCTTGGTCGATTGAAGACCGGCACCCCACCCCGGTTATTGCGCCGCTCCATTGATTTCTCCAAGACCGAGGCCCAGCCCGGGGATGAACCGATTCCCTATTTCACCTATTGGAAAGAGGATTTGTTCCACGTGGAACTTTCCGGGATCAATCCGAAGGACATCGGCCATTCGGAAGGCAAGTATCCACCCGGGTCGGTGTTGGACCGGATCAACGGGCAGTTGCCCTGCTACATTACTTATACTACGGATGCCACAGCGGAAATTATCCGGGCTAACCTGCACAAATCCCCGATGTATTCCGGGGTGATCGAGGGGGTGGGGCCGCGCTATTGTCCCTCGATTGAGGACAAGATTGTCAAATTCCCGGAAAAAGAACGGCAGCAGATCTTTTTGGAGCCGGAGGGGATTGCGACGGATGAGATTTACGTAAATGGATTTTCCACCTGCCTGCCGTATGAAGTGCAGGTTGAATTGGTGCAAACGATCATTGGATGCGAAAAAGCGGAGATCATGCGCCCGGCATATGCGGTGGAATATGATTTTGCCTTTCCCACGCAGTTGTATCCCTCACTGGAAACCAAGGTTTGTCGGAATCTTTTCCTGGCTGGTCAGATTAACGGTACCTCGGGATACGAGGAAGCGGCAGGTCAGGGTCTGATGGCGGGGATTAATGCTGCCCGACGAGTTCAGAATCGGGAGGCAGTGGTGTTGCGGCGGGATCAGGCGTACATTGGTGTATTAATTGATGATCTGGTGACCAAGGGCACCATTGAGCCTTACCGAATGTTCACTTCACGAGCGGAATATCGCTTGATTCTGCGGCAGGATAATGCCGATTTGCGATTGGCGGATGTTGGTCATGACATTGGATTGTTGAAGGATCGCAATTACCAGCAATTTGTCACCAAACGTTCCGCCATTGATGAGGAATTGGAGCGGATTGAGCGGACGCGTGAACAGGGGGACACCCTGGTCCAATGGCTGCGCCGGCCGGAGGTGACGTATGCCACCCTGCCCCAACGGCGGGCGGATTTGCCCGAGGAAGTCACTCAGCAGGTGGAAATCGCGGTCAAATATGAGGGATATATTGATCGACAGGAAATCGATGTGGCGCGATTCAAGCAATTAGAGGACAAGCAGATCCCGGTGAATTTCGATTATAACACGGTCCACAGCCTGCGCACCGAAGCCCGGCAGAAGTTGAACAAGATCCGGCCCTCCACGCTGGGTCAGGCATCGCGCATCTCGGGCGTTTCGCCTTCCGATATCGGCGTGGTGATGGTGTGGCTCAAGCGGGGAGCGGCCAGCGCGAGCGTCAAGGAATCCGAAACGCAGCAGTGAGGGCAAGCCGCGCGGGAATGGTCGGTAGCGCCGCAAGAGGGTGGATGGATACCGACAGCAGAGGAACTTTGGAGTCGCTCAGTAGACTATGCGTGTAGTCTATAAGGTGAACCGGAAAGCTGACGTGATAAAACTTGCGGCGGATGGGGTGGAGAGTGGCTGAAGCCGATTTGGCTCAACGGAAAACGGGCAGGACACCCGTGGATAAAGGTGAGACTATGGAGAAAGCACAGCTGGAAGACCTGGGGTGGAAGCCACGGCGGAAATCCTCCTCGGTTCGCGCGGCTAAATGGAGTCTGCTTTGTCCCCTGCCCGCCTTGGTAATCTTGATTGCCTTCGTGCTAACTTTGGGGGATCGAGGGATCATCCA
This sequence comes from uncultured Pedosphaera sp., assembly GCA_903918755.1. GTDB lineage: Bacteria > Verrucomicrobiota > Verrucomicrobiia > Limisphaerales > Pedosphaeraceae > CAIXFN01. The sequence goes on along the minus strand of CAIXFN010000042.1, from coordinate 3,236 downwards.
TGGCCGAATCCTGCAATTTTACATCGTCCTGGCGCTAAGTTTCCTGATCAGCTCGGCGGGCATCGTCCTTGGCCTTAAAGCGTTGCGGGGGAACCAGACCGGAGGCGGAAGAGGGATACGAACCAGGGCGATTCTGGGAATGCTATTCAATCTCTGCGTGGCACTTCCGGTCGTTATAGCAACGGTGGCCACCATTCGAGGGGTGGCTGAAATGGCAGCGGTACGGGAATTGGCCGCCGAACAGGAAGCTGCGAGGTTCCGAGCCCACCTGCGCCCAGGGGAGAATTTGGAGAAAGTTTTGATTGCGTATGCAGATAAGGCTTTTGTCGAACGATCCATGGAATTGTTGAAGCAATACCGGGCAGCGAGCGGTTTTCTCACCAACGCAGCGGGATTGGATTTGGGCCTGGTCCACAGCGTGGAGGAATTACAGCGACGGGAGGCGCTGGTGCAGGAATACTTGGAGGCTGGCGGGAAATTGCAGCAATTCGTTCGCGAGGGGCACTTACTCTATGAGGAAGAACTGGAACAACACAAAATCTCCGCGACCGCCCGGGCTGTGTGTCTCCGCGAATTCGATCGGAGGGCGAATAAGAACCGGGAGGAAGTCATCAAATTGCGCCAAGCGGAGTTGGACTTTGGGAAAGCGGAGTTGGCGGCATTGAGATGGTTGGAAAACCATTGGGGTAAATGGGATTATGTGCCGGCCACCAAAAATTTGCGCTTTCATCCGGAAAAATTGCAGAAGGAATTCGAACCGGTGGGGGCCAACGCTCGGAAAGCCGCCTTGGAACTGGTGCGGGAAGAAAATCGGTTGCGCTTGCGCGAAACCCTCCCGTAAATCGGCTCATTTCTGCGGGGTTAAGGCGTCGGTGAGGCGGGACATGACAGCCAGGCTGGGGATTTGCATGACCCCGTCAATGGTGGCCGGGATGCCCCCCAGGGAGAGACCGTTGGTGCTGACGGCGCCCATGAGGCCGGAACGAAAACCATGTTTCTCCCAGGCCAGGCGCTGGACGGCGGGATCCTTGAGCGCCGCGATCAGCCGTTTGGAATTGTTGTCCAAGGCGATCAGCGGATGACTGGCCCAAACGGTGGGACGGGGGTAGAGAATGCGGAGTTTTTGGCGGACCGGGTCGATCAATTCGGGATGATCGGCCGTGAACTCGAGCAACTGGTTCTCATACGCGACAATGATGGGATAAGCCCCGGCGCCCTGTTTCAAAAATTTGTCGAAGAGCGTGCCGCTGCTCGCCTCCATGAAGCCGACGCGGTCAAAAAAGGTTTTGATTTTGGGGATGATGGCGTCCGCTTTGTCCGAGGTGAGTACATCACCACCATTGTAGGTGTTGGCGAGTAGGGCGGCCCACATGTTGCCGGAATTACTGCGGGCCGGGTCGGTCGATTGGATGAGAACAGAGGAGTAAAAACGCGTCAGACCGAGCTCCGTCCATTTCGCCTTGCGGTCCACCAAGGCCACCAACTTGGCGAGGTCCACGACGTAAAAAGTCTCCCCGAGTCGTTCCACGATGCCATTCGTTACCAGGGCGTCGGTCACAATATCCCAGGAGTAAAACACCAGGGGAGATTGGAAAATTTCCTCGGCTTGCATGGCGCTGCCGCCGGCCGACTTGAAGTTTTCAAGATCCACCTGACTGGCCGGCCAGAGAAAGTTCTGGCCAGTCACCGGATCCCGGACCATTTCAACGGAACCCGCCTTCTTGGCGGTGATGGAGAGCCCCGAGCGGGCGAGCAGGGATTTGAGGACGGGATCCTCCAGGAAGCCGATTTTCTCGCCTCCCACCTTGCCCATCAGGGCCACCTCGGGCCCGACCGGAACACCAGGAACACCCACGCTTTCGGGAGCGGCTGATCTCATGGATCCCGGTTGGTTGGCGGTGACGGGGTGAGGTCGGAACTGCCAGACAACACCGGCGGCGATGGCGGCCAGAAAAATCAAAACTCCAGCGATGCGACCCAGGTGAGGTTTCATAATTGAGTGCCTTTTTCGGTTGGCCGCGGAGGGGAAACGACGCGGCGGTTAATCAGGGGTGGTTCGGAAAGAGGGGCAGAGTCTGGCGAAGCGCTTTGGCTGTCCAAGTCCAAAAGAATCGCCAGGGTGCGGGCGGAGTTATCCAGGGCAGCGACGTCCTCCTCCAACAATTGCTGGTACATAGCGGTAAAGGAGGAATGGGCTGCGTTCACGATCTCCTCAACCCGGCGCATGGCCTCACGGGCGGTTTTTCCAGCGGAGGGGACCTGACAGAGGGCAACATATTGCTGGAGCATGGCGGCAAGCCGCTCCAAATTGCCCGGAACCGAGAAGGCGACCAGGATGCTGGAGGGGTGCTGGGAGAAGTAATCCAGCAGATGTTCCGCGATCCCGGCCAGGTCCCGGACGCGTTGACGGAAGACGGGCTCGGGAATGCGGGCCGCCAAGCGGGTAAGCTCAGTGGTGTTTTTGCGGCAAGCGGCCAGGAATTGATCCCGCTCTTCCGTGGATACCCCCAGGGTCGGGGAAGGGGCGGGGGGATTTGCGGCGGGCGGGAGCATCAGGTGCATGCTCAGGTACAATCCGGCGCCAATTCCGATAGCGAGCCAGAAAGGCATCCCGAAGAACCCCAGAGAGAGCAGGAAACCCATACCGCCAGCGAGGCCCTTGCAGATTTCGCGCGTGGTCGGTGACATGGTTTGGTTGGGGATGCTTCAGTTATAACCGCGCGCTTCGCGGAAAGCTTTAGCCACATCCTTGCGGCCGTCAAACATTTTACCCCCCATGCCATCGGCCAGTGCTTTCATGTCACGTTCCTTCGCCTCGGCGAAAAGAATGGTGTAGATGGGTATGTCACGACCGATGCCCTGGCGGTCAATGGTTTGGAAGAAAGCCGTCAGGGAATCCGTGGCGGCACCGTCGCTCATGAGGACAATGGAGGTGTGATATTTGCCGGTGTTGGCATAGGTATTGGCGGATTTGAGGGCCTGGAGCAGGGCTTTATGGGTATAAGTTCCCGCGAGGGCGCCTTGGGCTTCGATTTTGGCGAGGAGTCCATCGAGGACTTGCGGGTCATTACCCGCGGCAGTCCACTCGCCGACGACGTCGTTGCTGTACGGCATGACAATGGTTATATCCTAGCAGCCTGTTGAATTAATAAAGTTTTGAAAAAAAAGCGCCCCTCATTCCAAAAAGCTGCCGTTGTCCCAGAATCCTCCGCTGGTGCTAACTGGACCCATAAATT
>CAIXFN010000041.1 GCA_903918755.1 uncultured Pedosphaera sp. | reverse complement strand
TCAAAGCGCGCCCCCTGCTCGTTCTATCTCGCCGTCAAAATCCATTGCACCGCCCAGCCGAAATGATATGAATAACCCCGCCTCAGACTGGCTGGTTCTGATTCGACCTTTGCTGGCTGGTTTTGATTCGACCCCTGACAGCCTGGCAAAAATCGCACAGCACCAGCGCAAGCTCGCCAAAGATGCGGTACTCCGCGTAGGTGTGCCAGTTCGCTCTCGCTTCCTCGATTTCTCGCGGATCGCTACCGCACTCCATACAGGGTCCCACTTCCCGAACCTCCAGCAGTTCGTAACAGATTGGGCAATTCGTGGCTTGCATGCTGAGTTCTGCAAAAGCGCCTACCAAAAAACACCACGTCCCTAACAACTCACGACGCAAACCACGAAAGCGTGACTCTGATCGCCAACGTCCCTTGCCTCCACCGCCTTGTTTTGCAACCTGCTCATGTAGCAATGAGAGCGTGCGTCACAGCCGCAAGCAAACAAAAAAGCAGCCCACCGACCATTAAAATCAAACGCCAAAATCTGCTCCGATAACTCAGAAAGAATAGCCCAGCCACAAATCCCAACGCAATCACGCCCAGCGCAACGGGAAAACGCCATCCCCCAAATCGGGCCCCGAAAACATACGAGGGAATCGCCCCCGGAAGCAGCGGCCAGAAGGTCAGCCACACTCCCCGGCAATGCGCGCACCGCACGAGTGCCTGGACCAAACCCATGCCCACCAAGAACGGCAATTCCACGACCAAGACACTCCATCCGATCATCGCCCAGGCCTTTGGATGTTGCAGACTTTTCATGGTTGGCTCCGGCGAGAGGTTTCGCGGACGACTCAAACTCATCTCGTAAGCGGAACAATAACCCGGCTACCATCAGGATCCACCCAAACGACAGTCGCAGGCTGCCAACCCGCCGGCACCCGCACCACAAACTCCCGACTCCGCTCGTGCAACGTGCGATACCCGGTCACGTACACCGTCTGACCGTCAACTCGCGCCTGCGGAATCGTCCAACACGCTGAAGCCATCAGATCGCTACCCAGACGAATGGTCACGGTGCCACTGGCAACAGTTGCCGTGGTCGCCGGACTCAAATCGGAATACCGAACGTTGGGCGTGGAACAGCCGGTCAGCAAAAGGCAAAAGCCCAAGAATGCAGGAATGATGGAAAGTTTCATGCTCATCAGTAGGTTGGCTCTCAAGTTTCGCGACCTGGGCCTTGAGACCTTTGGCCTGCAGCCAAGGCCTGCTGCCCGGGTTCCTGCCACAACCGGTTAACCAGCAAGGCTTTCACCAGGCAAGCTATCCTCGTGCTACCTCTACTCGTTGCCAAATCTCTTCTGGCGTTTTTCTTTGCCGGAATGTCCAGCATAGCAAACCGATGAAATCATGAATCGATCTTTGTTCAAGTTCGCCAAAGCTTACGCTCAAAAGCATCAACTCGCAATTGACGAGCATTCAGAGCGCATCGACGGAGTATACGGTATTGTTTTGGTCAAAACAATGCAAGGCGGCGTGACTCCCAATAACATCAAATTCCTTTGAGGCAAGCGAACATAGGGCTGGGACGCCCCTTCAGGGCTTGGGGGATTTTTGGACCTATTTCCCAGGACCTTGTCCTGGGCTATCAAATTTCGCCCCGTTGGGGCGGACGAACACGAAGGCCGGGAGTGCGGTTGGGTCGCCCATCCAGGGCTCGGGGGATTTTTGGACCCATTTCCCAGGACATTGTCCTGGGCTATCAAATTTTGCCCTATGGGGACGGGGCGGACGGGAAGGCTGGTAAACAATCAATCCCACATGTAGCGTTCGTCATATTGCAGTCCATGTTTGGTCAACAAGCGGCGGTATTCTTCTTGAAAGGTGATCTTCCGGTGATGCTCGGCCTGATTGGCGAGATATGCTTCCAATGCGGGCCGATGGCTGGGGCTGATCGAGAATATCCCGTAACCACCCTGCCAATGGAAATCCGCAAACCGCGCAACTCTGGTCTTCAGCCAGATTGAGGTGCCCGTTTTGATCTCCTGCACCAATCCAGCCGGCGCAATGGTTCGGGGATGGGCAATCAGCAAATGGATGTGGTCGGCGACCGAACCAGCCTGGAGCAAAGTACCTTTTTGCTTTTCCACAATGCCGCCGATGTAGGCGTGGAGTTCCTGGCGGATATCATCGGTCAGCCTTGGTTCCCGGTTCTTCGTGGAGAAGACCAGATGCACGAGGATTTGGGAAAAACGGTTTCGCCATTTCAATTCACGGGGCAATGCACCGGGGTCGCCCAAACGATGCCCCTTTGTGTCCGGGGGAACAATACGAATTGCGCGGCCCCGGTTTGGAGCCCCAAAGGGAGCGACAATGAGAAAGCCCAGGACAACGTCCTGGGTTTATGGAGCAAAAGGATTCTGCGCCCTGAAGGGGGCGCGACCGGGGATATTTCGCCCTTTCAGGGCTCGGAGTTTTTTGGATCCGGTTCCCAAGGCGTTGCCTTGGGCTAGCAAATTTTGCCCCTTTGGGGCTGCTTTGCGTGCCGCTGGCCCCGGGCCAAAATGGAAATCGCGCCAACCGCGGCTCGCTCCGTCGCTTGCTCAAACCGATCCCCATTCATCTTCGGCATAGCCACCACCGGACCAGACAAATGCAACCCGCTACCAAGGGCAGCGCTGAACCAATCCAAAACACCGGGAGCGCCCCGTCCTGCGGGAGGCCCAGCAACAAAAGCAAGAATGCCCCCACCAGTATGCCGAGCACTCCCAGCACCAATGCCAATGTGGGCCAACGCCGGGCCACCGCTATGCCGAAAACCGCCCCGACGACTGGCGTCAGGCAAATGATCGCCAATATCGTGTATAGGCCACTATAATCTTCGGCCAGCATTACGGGTAGTGTATGCATTTCCGTCTAAAGCCCCAAATTCACCGCCTTTGGTCCACGGGACACAACGGCCGCCACCGTGAGGATCCCGCCGGGTTCACCAAAACGCAGGGTTAGGTATTTGGTCTCCATCTTTCCAGTTGGGGAATCCGTCGAGTGAAAAATCTGGTGATGAATCGGGGGAAACCGATCGATACCAGTTTGTCCACCACCAGCGCCTGCATTTCAACTGCTGTTCGTATCTCCGGGTGGGTGAAGGTGCCGTTGATAAAACAATGGCTGCAATATGTCGAGTTCCTCGAACCATCGGCGTTCGTGCCACCGCCCTTTTCATCCCGCTTCATCGGCATCCCGCAGCTTTGGCAGTTTTTGTTCGGGTGTTTCATAAATGATCGGCTGAAGACCGAAGTTCACGCACGCTCGTTACATCAGCGCGATCCGTCAGGCAGTGATGAAAAGGCCAGACCGCATTGCTCGCCACACAATTGTTCGCCTCCGTGCTCATTCGTTGGCTCCACGCAGCAGCGGCTTCCTGGCGTATTGCGCGGGAATGGACAGGATCGGCTCGAACAAATTCGCGTCCGGCCGCCGGCGACCAACGGCGCGCACATAGCCCAGGTGGCTGCCGGCGTCGGCTTCCACCGCCCGGATTTCCGTCACATTGTCGGGGGCGATCGTTTTGATCCACTCCTGCCAAAAGCGCCAGCCTTCGGCCAGCGTGTCCGCCACCCCGATATCGAGGATGCCCGTCCGTTCCCAGTGCCTGCGCCACCATTCCGCGGAGTGCAGGCAATACGGCCGCTCCGCGCTCCACCATTCATCAAGGTGCGGCGGCACGGCCCCTTCGATCTCCCGCATCAGGCCGGTGCCCGCAATCCCCAACTGCCCACCTGGCTTGAGAAAGCGGGCGAGGTAATTCAGGTAGAGGTCGTCCGTGCCATAATAGACGAAGGAGTCGATGGAGGTAATGACGTCGAAGAATCCCGCCGCAAACGGCAGCGACCGGGCATCGGCGTGGATGGGAAAGACCCCGTCCCCGACCCCGGCATCCTGGATGCGCTGGAAATTCTCGTCCGCACTGAACCAGAGATCAGTGGCCCAAACCTGCACGTCAAACTCCCGCCGCAGGAAGATCGACGAAGCGGCCCGACCGCAGCCCAGATCCAGAACCCGCATGCCCGGTCGCAGGTCCACCGCCTCGGTGAGCCATTCGGTCAGCCACAGCGAATTGGCTCCGCCACTGACGCAGGCCGCCACCCACTCCGGGTGATAACTCGAAGAGCGCGGAAACCGTTGCGAAGCAAGTGATTGGTTTGTATTCATTTCAGCTTAGTGGCTGACGACTCAGCTTCCGATACGCTTGGCATCATAATCAATCGTAATTTGTGTCCGGGTTCAGTTCAGCAGGCGAGCGCCACTCGATTCCTCGCGCCTTAAGTTTTTCCTTCTTCAGGCGCCAGAATCCGTGCACCGAACCAAATTTTCCATAACTTCCTGCTTTCTTCATTTCAGCCTCCACCTCGTCCTCCACCTTTTTGATCTGCTTTTGGAACTTCGGATCATACTCTTTTGCATCGGACTTACTTTCGTGCACATAATTGAGGGAACCATCGGCCTTGAACATGACGAAGTAGGACCATGCGATTTCACCATCTACGGCGAGGTAGGAAACCCAGCGGCACACCTCATCTGCTTTCGGAACATGGACCGTCTCATTGGTCACAGTCACCCCGTTCTCCGTTGAAATGTTGATGGTATGACTTGCAACCGCGCCAGCTTTGTTGGTGCTAGTGCCGGAATTCAACTTTCTCAGCCAGGAAATGGCGATTGGTGATCGATTCGTAACCAAAACCCGAAGATCCGGATTTGCAGCGATCACAAATTGAACGCGATTTGTGAAGGCGGCCAGGCAAAAGGCCCTTGTATGCCCTTCCTCCCTGGCTCGAACGTAGTTCTGCAGGTGCTCGCCCAATACCTTGAATGCTTTTTCGGAGCTTCCGACTTGATAGAGCATGAGCCAATCCTTGTCGGTCTCCGGGGCAATCTGAACTGTCGCAAGCTCAGCCCTGGTAATACCGGCAAATCGGGCAATGGTCTGGACGGTATTGGGATCCAGGAGTTCATGCCGAATAATCTCTGGGCGGTTGTGCGAGAGTTTCAGTTGGGAAAAACCATGGCCCAGATTAAGATATTGCGCGGTCGTCCAATTCTTCGGGGCGGTTGAAGACACTTGGCCCGAGCTTGTCAGGCACAGGGCCAGAAATCCCGCCCAGGGAATCGTTCGCGCAATGGAGTTCATGTCCTCGAATCAGAAAACGCGGTGCGTCCAGGGTCGACTGCCTATCGCTTGAGCGGATGATCAGGCATCCCGCTCATGTTCTTCTCGCTTTTCAAAAATGGCTGTGAAGATCATGCCCCGCTGGCGGGACACCAGCAAGGCAATTGGCACGAATACTCCGATTACCAGCACCAGCATCAAAAGTTGTGGAAATATCACCACCGCGGCCAATCCCAACAGGACAAGGCCCGCCTCGACCGTGCGCCGCAATCGGCGGACTTCCGCGCGTAACTCCTGAATCTCGCGCTTTAGTTGCAGATCGTTGTCATTCATAACCGCCCCATGATTCCGGACTCTTCGCTTCCGGGAAGCCGCGCCAGTACTATTGGATTGGATGATTCCGCCTGCTCCTGCCTTCGCGCGAGGGCCACCGCCCACGAACGCCCCTTCACAAACAAAATGATGCCAATGATAAACGGAAGAAAAGCCAGGGTCATGTCATACCCGGGCGCTCGATCCTGCCAACTGTCCACCCGGCTCCCTGCCGCCGTTTTGAAAAGATAATAGGTCCAATTCAAAACCTGGGGCAAATGGCTGGTGCTGTAATAAAGCCCCACCGCCATGAACGCGATCGAATAACAATCGACCAACGACAGCGCGCCGAAAAAGAGATCCTGCGGAACGCCCCGCGTCACCGCCCGCGCAATCGGGAGGGCGAAAATCCAGAGCAGAATCGCAACCACAAGCAGGAAGGCGAGGAGCAGAAGCGGAAAAGCCATCAACGAGGACGACCCGCCATTCGTTGAACGCTGGGAAATTCTTACCAGGCTCAGGAGCTGCGGCGTCAATTGCAAGGCCACCCGCACCAGGAAATTGAGCGCCATCAAGCGCAGTACGACTACGACAAGGCTTTGAAGGTTCATACGATTTGTTAATGGCAACCTCTGGCTCACAGTCCAACGCTCGCACACGCCCTTCCCCCCGGCAAGTTCAATTTGGCACCCGTTCTGGTCAGGCCTCCGCCCAGCTGGAGGGAGGCCGAACGGGAAACCGCTTCCGCCAAACAGGATGGGCAGGGATGCCGCGATGATCCCGCCGACCTGTGGTTTTGACTCCGCCCCCGAAAGCCCCTTAGGAGAGCCATCACACGCTGTCCGGTTGCGAAGCGTTACCCAAAGTCAGCCACCCGAGATCAATCCCGGTGAACCGCGAAAGGGTACCGGAACCGCCCAACCAACTTGCGTTCAGCGACCTGCTTGTCAGATCATTCGGCATCATAGGTTTCATAGTACCAGCCGCCCCAGTTTGTCCCGCGTTGAATCGGCTGGAGCAAAACTATTTTCTGTCCGAGACTCGTCTCCAAAACGACGGCGGTATATTTGTCCGACTCCGGCGGCTCGGTCTGGACCGACCGAATCTGTGAAATCTTGTAGCCGCGGAATTCAAAGTGCCCCAATTCCAGGACCCGGCGTTTGGATAGTGCGGCAACAAGCTCCTCTGGCGTCGCGGTTGCTGGTAAATCAATCGCCTTGAACGGATAACTCCAAACGGTCTCGTTCGAGACTCTGTGCATCAGCCGGTCAACGGGATCGCGCGGGCCACACCCAGCCAAAACCATCGCTGGGAAAAGGATGAAAGGCAAAAGTTTCATACGCCTGAATGCTGGCCAACTCCAACGGTGAGACGGGCAGCACGACGGCCCCTCGCCTGAGCAACCTTCCCGCTGATTTCAACGATTGATCTCACCAAACGCAATTCAGCTCCGCAAAATCTTTTCCATCGCCTTCCCTTTGGCCAATTCGTCCACCAGTTTATCCAGGTAACGGATTTCCCGCATGGTCGGCTCCTGAATGTCCTCCACGCGAACACCGCAGACCACCCCTTTGACCAACGTCCGGGCCGGGTTCAGTTTGGGTGCTTCGGCGAAGAAGGTTTCGAAATCCTTCCGCTCTTGCATGAGTGCTTCCAGTTCCTTCTGCTGGTAGCCGGTCAGCCAGCAGATGATGGCATCCAGTTCCGCCTTCGTGCGCCCCTTCTTTTCTACTTTCGCGACATACAAGGGATAAACGCTCGCGAAAGGCGTTGTAAAAATGCGATGTTTGGTTGTCATGTGAATAAAAAGCCAGGTCAATCAAGCTTCAATTGTGCCAAATTTGCAATCTCGTCCGCGACAGCAAAATCGAACGCGTTGATAGCGTCGGCGTCGGCGCCATGTTGAGCGGCAAATTCATGTCTCAAGTCTTGTACGTTTTGTATCCCGCAATACCACCAACGATGCCAGCCAAGAAGACCAATGTCCCCAGGCCGGCAAATCCCAGCGGCATAGCATATTGATGCCCAAACCCGCCAATGCATGAAACGTTGGGATCTTCCGGCGCGTAAAGAATCGCCACGCTACTGCCCACGCTGTAGGAATCGGAGGAACTGTAGGAAATCGAAGTGCCCCGGTGAACTTGCTTCTCGCTATCCGCAAACTCATAAATCGGATAGGGCTTTGACGTCCTGCGCTCAAACCCGACCACGGTGCCCGTGGCGCGCACCGCTGTCCGGGCAAAATCGTGCGCCTGCCACAGCCGGTAGCCGCCAAAGCCACCAAAGCCCAGCCCGAACAAACAGAAAATGACGCTGACCGCTGCTACGTTTTTCAGCTCGGGTGACATAAATTTGGGTTAGGTTGATCAGTCTTGCGCTTCATACTTTTCGCGAATCTTCCGGTTCTTGATGTTTCCCCGCTGGCAATATTCACATCCACAGAACGGAGGCTTTCCGTGGGCCTCTGGGTGGTAACGCCAGCCAACAATCTGGGTCGGTACGTATGTTCGCGTGATTTCCTTTGGGTCAATCCGCCGCAGGATGAGAACCTGCAGGCCGAGGCCGGTCGAATGCTCCATGAATACCTTGACGGCTTGCGCTGCGCTGACGGTCAAAGGCTCTTCGTTGTAGCGCCCGACCAGCACTTCTTCAGTATCCGGGATCTTAAATTGCACCGCCCCAATCGTCCGCACTCCATTGCGCTTCAATTCGCGAAGCCACTGGTGCGCGACCTGAAATTCCTTGAGGACGGGAGTGGCATAAACACAACGAACCCTATTCCCCCAAATCGACGTTCGAATGCCGGACTTCTCAAGGCGCTTGAGTAGCCGCTCGTCGGTGAGATGAATGAACTGAGGCATGGTATCAGGTTAACATCCCGGCACATCGGCGCGAGGCCAAGGACACTCGATTCTCAAGCCGGTCCCGATCCCGGCGTTTGATGCTGCAGGTTCATTAGGTGCTTTTTTCATGCTCGCCGACTCCAATAATACAGTCCCATTCCGACGAGAAAGCCCGTGATGGACGTGAAAGAAAAGAACAAAAGCACGCACCATAATCCTTCCTCGCGCGGATTTAGGCCGAGCCAGAGGAAACAGTGTGTGGCGAAGTCGCTCAGCGATTTGTTCGCCAGGATCGCGAGCCAACCGGCAACGCTGAAGCAGATCCCCGCACCAATACCCCACCCTATTGATCGTTTTGCGGGCATGATGTATGCAAGACCATCGAAAAAGGCGCGGCCAGATTCGGCCCAGGCCGTGATTCGGAATCGCCCAACTGACCAAGTCAACGGCGATTCGCTCTGGCAGCTCGTTAAGCATCAGTGGTTTGCAAAGAAGTATTGGAAACACTCACAAACTCTCCCTCGTATATCCGGCGCATAAATTCCTCGTCCGTGGTTTCTAGACCGCGCATACAGGACCAAACCTCATCGCCCTCAACCAATTCGTCGTCGTGAATGTGGTAGGCAACGATGTGGTCAAGCAGCGTGCCGGTCTGCAAAAATGCCGCGTACCGCTTCGTCTCAGCTTCGCCCTTCGCGAGTGCCTCATCGAAGCTCGCGGCGCGGAAGAGTACCACACGCTCCTCGAACGCGCGGCGCGCCTTGCCGTTGTGGGTCAGGTCCACCCGAAAAGCGCTGCGCACGGAATACCAGCTTTGTTTTGCCATAATGTGTGATGATTCTTTCAACTCAGCGCCCCGGCGCGCCAAACGCTTGGGCAACGACAACCAACATCCCGTAACCCGGCATCGTTTGCACGACATAGTTAAGCATCCGGCACCATTACCCCTTTTTCCCGCAGCATCTCGCGGCACAGAATCCCGAGGTTTTCTGAATAACTCTCATTCAAGAACACTTCAGAAGTCTTATCTCTCACCAGACCGTTAAGTGGCTTCAACTCCCCTGCCGACCGCGACCGGAGTTCATCAATGATCATCTGGTTTCCCTCACCACAAAGCCAGTAGGCCACACCCCGGGGCCCCTCGTTCGAATACATCGGATAGAGCTTCATGGCCGCGACGAGTTCGGCCGCGCGCATTGATCTCAGGGCGGGTTGAAGCTCTCGCAGCAGCTCTTGAGCAAGCCCCTTCTCCCGGCCTTCCCGGGTGTCGTTCCAGCGCTGCGGCCTGAGGCCTCCCTCGCCAATCGCCTTCATGACGTCACCGGGAAGATCCTGCTCAACTTCCTTCACGCGGACCTGGATGCTCTCTTTCGCCAGCAAATCGTCGAAGATCGAATGGCCATACCTAGCCGACGGAGTCCGGGAATTGTTCCAACTGCAACCGGTAGCCGTGAGGATCAAAGCCAGCAGCATCGCAATGCGTTTCGTGGATGCATAAAGCAAACATTCTCTCGACCGCCGATGCGCGTCGTGAACCGCAAGCGCGGAACCGAGCTTGCAAACGGTGGCTGGCACCGGCGCCTGCTTATGCAGAATGGTTCTCATTCGACAATCCGGTCACTGTCAACACTCCATGCCGCGGACATGCGATCACACGAAAAGCTACTCGCTCCCCGTCGCGTTTAAAATTGCAATCTGCCCCGCCATTGGCCTGCAGTTCCTTTTGAAGCTGCAAATGTCCAGCCCCTCTGAAAGGTTCGTATCGCACCTCTCCATCGTGTAACGGAAAAACTCCGAGCGCAAACTGGCCAACCACCAAATCACCAAAGAAAAAGATGGGAGGAGGTGTCTGGTTCATAGTGCCTAAACCAGGAATCCGAGCCAACGCTGGTTATCGAGCTCAACCGCGCTGGCAAAACCGGCAGCAACCACGCCAGATTGTTCCGGCGACGTCATTCTCATAATCATTTGTATCCGAGGGTCCAAGGCTCGCATTCAATGCTGGCAATATCGCCCTGCGCCAGCCGCGACCACAACTCGATAATTTTGGTGTCTGAGACGCCCCGCATGTGCCGCTCTCCTCCATTTTCCAGGTGCTCGAATATGACGCAGCCCTCACGCGATACCGTCAGGCACCATTCGGACTCGTGACTGAGAGCAACTGAACCATGCTCAGTGTCCTCGGGTCGGTTATCCAGCTCCCGCAGCAATGCAGGCAACGCGGAAAGCGGAGGATCTTTCTCCTTTGCTCCGTACCGGCGGGTGATGTGAAAGGCCATGCGGGAAGGTCGTGATGAAAACCGCCAACTTGGGTTTGGTCTGCCAAGTATTTGGGCCATGGGGTCACCTTTCTTCGAAATATGTCGGTGGTAGGGGATGTTCGAATCTCCACCCATCAGCGAACGCCTCATCAATGTCAGGGGGAATCATGCCACGCATCCGCTTGTAATGCGCCTCAAACAGTACGGTTACCGCGTCACCCGAATCGCTCGAGCCAAGAATTTGTTGAACTGATTCAAGATCTGGATAGTGCAGCGGCTGGTGGAAAAACCGAACAAACTCAGCCAGCGTTTGGTGGACATACATCAAATCGCGCAAGGATACGCTCACCATTCGATCGGCGGGAATGGTGTCAAGACCATATTCTACTCGCTGCAGTGGAGTGCTGTGTTTCGGCATAAAGTGCGTCCAGGCTTTAAATCTCGGGCTCAGGATGGGCGGCCCAAATCCTCCTCGCCCGGAACAAGGATGCCGAACCGTCCGCACCTGAGGTCTGGCTAGATCTCATCGATTTCATTTTACAAATCTCCGTGATGCCCACGCCGCCAAGCGCGTGCGACCAAAATGGTTGGCCCAGCGATCCCGCAAAACAGGACCGCGGCAATCACCACTGTTTGAAATTCGCTGATGCGTTTCTGTCTGTCAAATTCAGCAGTTGTCTCCGGGGTTGGATGGTCGCGCCAGGCCGCGTACGCGTGAACCTGGGCTCCACGCAAAAAGCATCCGGAGCTCACTAAAAAATACGCCACCAGAAACTCCGCTACCAACCAAAGGAAGAGAAATTTTTTCATGGTGCGCGAATGGGGTCTAGCGAGCGCAGTCTGCGAAGCCGTGCCGAGACAACCGGAGCGAATTGTCCGGGTTCCCGGCAGCGCCCTGGCTATGCCTCCGGCTTCTGTGGGTCAGCTTTCGCATATCGCTATAATTAATGTATCGCACCGCCGCCATCGAGGCACGCGGAAACGTCGCCGTAAAATGGCAATGGCGGGAGTTCCGGACGCAATCCATCGACGAGCACGATGACGCCTTCCGTCGGCATCAATGCTCCAATGCAAGGGGCCATGAAAGCCGGGACTCCGAACCTGGCGGAAGGCTGACTGAGCACGAAACTGGATTAAGTTTGTTTAGCCTGGACGCCCGAGGGAATTTGGCCCGATGGGTCCCGTGGGACCGATAAGCTTTATAGGATGGTGGGGTCGTGGATTGCGGGAACTTGGGGGCGGAGGGCGGACGCGCGAGCGGGAAACTGGATTAAGTTTGTTTAGCCTGGACGAGGGCCGGGCAGGTATTGGCGCAACCCGACCGCAACAATGCGGAACTCCGAACGGGGGAGGCGGCGGTTCGACAGGCTCACGGACCAGCGGCAGTGCGGGGGGGAGAGAAGAGAAGTCAGAGCCTCCCATGCTTCGCTAGCAGCTACGCAGGGCTGGCCGTTACCTCGGCACCTACAATTATTTGGGCTGGCGCGAAGGTGCGAGCGGTAGGCCTGCTGGGGTCAGGGCGGGTGGTGGGTTCGGAAATCTTTGGCGTACCGGGGAGAGAATCAGAGCCTCCCGTGCACCGCTGGCCCAGCATTCGCTGGGGCAGGCAAGCCGGTTTGACGATTTGAGCGTCTGCAGAGAGGCCGCACGAACGGGAGAAGTCAGAGCCTCCCGTGCTTCGCTGGCAGCTACGCAGGGCAGGCCGTCACCTCGGCACCTACAATTGGTTGGGCTGGCGCGAAGGCGGGGGCCTACGCACCTGCCGGGAGGTTTGGGGTCCTGGCAGGTGGTTGCTCGGAGGTTAAGATGTCAAAGAGCGAGCCCGGCCCCGATTGGGGGTGGGCAGATTGGAGAAATGGAAGTGCTAAGCCGGCCTGTGCGGGCGACTACTCTTCTTTTTCGTGCGGGCGTTGTTGGCGCGGTGGCCGTTCGACGGGCTCACGGACCTCGGGTTTTGCATTGGCCCCCGGCCGCGTGAACGCGGAACTCCGAGCGGGGGAGGCGGCGGGGTTATCGGGCGGCGGTTCGACAGGCTCACAGACCGCGGGTTTGGGGCGGGTGGAGGTTAAAGGGTCGATGGATTGCAGGCCGGGTGGTTCCTTTTCGTCAGGGTCGGGCGGCTGGCTCATGGCCCACAGCCGATCTTGCTCCCAAATGCTGAGTTCTTTCCAGGGGCGGGGCGGGCGACCTTCAACGACGAAAAGCAACTCGGACGGATCCGCGTTTTCGCCGGCGGGAGGATGGGGAGCAGAGCTGGTTTCCGGAGGAGGAGCTGCGGGCGGATTGGAGGGCGTCTCGCAGGCAGTGTTCTCGTCCGTGGGGAATGGTTCGTCGGGGGAGAGGCCGAAGATTCTCCGGTAATCGGCCTCGGTGAGGTCGGGGGCGGGTTCGCCGTCCCACGGGAGATCGTGGTAGGCGGCGTATTCGCGACGGATCAACTCGCTGGCCTGGCTGACGTGGACCATTTTGTCGATATCCCGTTCGTAAACGTAATCGGTCCACATGGCGGCGTGGAAATGGTAGTCGCGCTCTTCGTCGGTGAGCGGCGCACCGCAGAATTGCTCTTTGATTTCCGGGCGTTGGGCGTATTTCAGGAATTGTTCCTCCAAATCGGCGAGGAGGCTCTTTTCGAACTCGGCACGCTGGCGGGCGAGGCGGTCGCGGGTGGCGTCGCCTTGTTGGAGCTGGGCGAGGGCCTGGGTGGCGGCGGTGAGGAGGGCGAATTCCTCGGCGGGATCGTCCGGGGCGGGTTGAGCGAGGATCCCGGTGAGTTGGACGGTAAGCCAGGCGGCGAGGTTTTCGACGATTTGAGCGCCGGGCGTGGGGTCGCGGAGTTCGGCGGTGGTGTCGCGGAGTTGCTCCGCAGCGGCGAGTTCGTCCTGCCATTGCAACCAGTCCTGGTGACCGCGTTGCTTCCAGTGGGAGAGGTTTTGTTGCCTGATGGGTTCCCCGGCGAAGTGTTCGGCGAGGACTGCCTGGACTTCGGGGAGCGGGTTGAGCCAGGCGAGAATCTCCGCGAAGGGATCGCCGTCGTCGAGACGGACATTCAGTTCATGGCGGATGCGCGGGGGCAACCGGGCGATTTTGCCGCGACGTTTGACGTCCATGCTTCCGGGTATAGCATGGGAAGGCGGGAATCGTATTCCTACGGTAGGAATTTAGGGGCAGATTTCCGGGGAAAAGCTGGGAGTAAGGCACCTGAGGGGAGATTTTGAACATGAGCAAACGGAGGTAACGGAGAGGGACAGAGTGCGAAGGGGCGAATTTATTCAAACAAGGAGATTTAGCCGCGAAGAGGCTCAAAAAACGCTAAAGGAATACTGGGGGAGGGACTTGAAATAGGGCAATTTTTACAGAAGGTAACGAAGGTAACAAAGGGGGAATAGCCGAAAGGGATTGGGCCAGACGAAATGAGGGGGAAAACGGACAGAGCAGAGTCTCACCCTACTTCGCTAAGAGCTTCCGTCTTCGCCAAGGCTATGCCGGACAGGTCGGAGCGCAGGCAGCGGAGGCGCGGAGAACGCGGAAAAAGAAAGAAATGAACGGGTGGAAGCATTTTTCCATACTTCTGTTCCCCTCCGCGGATCAGCGGCTCCGCGTGAACACCATGTTCAGTTGGTTATGCCGTCGGTTTTTGTGGGGCAGGCTTCGCATATCGGGATAAATAAAGGATCGCGCCGCCACCAATGAGGCACGCGGAAACGTCGCCGTAAAATGGCAACGGCGGGAGGGCAAGTCGCAATCCATGAACGAGCAAGATGACGCCTTCCACCAGCATCAATCCGCCAAACCAAGGGATCGCCGCGTGGAATTTCCGCGGCCAGATCATGAGCACAAAATACCAGCCGCCCAGCAGTGCGAAGGCCCCGGCGGCCATGCGCAGCCAGTAATCCAGCATCGGGTCATAGGCAATCGGATGCGCGCCCAATCCCTGTAACGCATCATTGGCGGCCGACCAACTGACGAAAACTCCGGCCACCGAAATACCCCATGCAACGGCGGCAAAGCCCAGAAACAATCGCAAGAGTCGGAGGTGCATGGTGGTTTAACGACAAAGGCTCAGGCACCGCTGGATCGCGGCGGGAGCCGCGACAGCGGAGTTGACAGCGCCAATGGCGGTTGGCTTCGGCGAGTATTCAGGGGTGATCTTCACGTTTAACATCTTTCGACCAAGGAAACACTCCGTAAATCTCTTTTACAGCAGTCTCCTCCGAATCGTAAAAGCTGCCGGCCGCGTGCTCCTCAATCCAGCAATGCTCAAACTCATGGTCACTAAAATACTCGCTGTAGCTACTGAAGCGACCATCGTTCCGGGAAACCAAGTAAACCCTGTGCATCCCATCCTGACTGGTCCAACGGCTCACAGCCGAACCAGAGATGAGGTGCAACCATCTATCCGGGCCTGACTTTGCTTCAGTATGATTCTTAAACATGGTTGGGCAAATACCCGTGACGACCCGACACCCGCGTCTCGGCCCACGGTACGCTTTCCCTGCAACCCGAGCGAGATGCCCAAGGTCGCTGCGGCGCCTGTGGAGGAGGCGTTGTCATGACACAAGCGCCCGCACAATGGACCTCAGGTTCACGAAGACAACAAAACTTCCAAAAAATAACACCGGGTAAAGCAAATAGAACACACTGATTCGCTCCCCCTCAATCCGACACGCAATGAAACCAGCCAGGCTGAGGAAGGACGCAACCAGCATCACGCCCCAAGTGCAAAGGAAGAGGAGCCACGGCATCCCCAGACTACCACCCGGATCGGGCGAAAGTCCCATTGCGGCCAAAAAGCAAGTGCAGGCAACGAACGCCGGACGACGGGCGAGTCTCACATTCGGACTCTGGGTCGGTGGATTATGTTCTGCCATACGTGTAAAGCGGCTTAAGTTTTGCTGCCCAGGCGCGCAGGGCTGGTGTCATGAGTCGACCTGCGAGTGCACTGAAAACGGAGCGCTCCAGCCAGCTTTGCCAGCGGCCATTTATTGAGCGTCCTCATAGTGAACCTCTCGCTTTGGTAATCAAAAACAACAGCCGGTAACCGAACACCACCACCCCGACGATGCCAATGAACAGCAAACTGAGGGTCGTGTCTGCCGCGCTTCCCTCCCGAATGCCAGGCAAAATCCAACTGCGGGTGACGCCCCTCCCGACGATTATGACCAGGCAATTTACGAGAAGGGGTAACCAGTTGGACTTGGGGGTCCAAAAGGCAAAACGCAGAATCACGTAAACGACGCCCCAAGCGACTGCCGCGAGCACAAACATTGGAGAAAAGGGAGCAAGCCAAACTCCCGCGACGCCCGCGGCCAGGGATGCCAGAAACCCGGTTATGTTCTTTTGCTTCATGTGTTTGGGTCAAACGCAAACCCACGCTCAGCGACTTTGGCCACGGAGTTCGCCGCTCGCTGCATCGCATGGTTTGGCTTCGGTGACTTTTTCATGCCGGCCATCCCGCTGGATTGGACGCTGATTCGCGGCTGATCTCTGATCGCGGCATCTCGCCGAACCGCTCGTCGTAAACATGATAGGACAGGTAGCACATGTCCTCGCACTCGAAATCCATCCGCGCCCTTTCGGGTGTGGCGTTAACGGCATCGTAATAATCACGTCCGACGGCAACGATGAAACCGCGCGCGTAAAGGAAACCATCATCCGATCCGTCGGTGAATTGTTGAATCTCAGCCCGGTCAATGTCCCAAAGCTTTCGTTCCAAAATGCGGTCGAATGCCAGCAAATCATCCTGGTTGAGTTCCTCCAGGCTGGCTTCCAATGCGGGTATGACCTCATCCAACGCGCCCTGGAGTTCGGCCAGTTGCTCATCGGATATTTGTCCGGCGGCCAATGCCTGGCGTTCGTCGTTCCAGCTTCCCGCGGAGGCCCAAGCGTCTTCGATCATCGACCAAAACTTTGCTTCGTTCATGAGGTTATGGGGTTATGAGAGGGGAGCTCTTTCAAGGCTATTCCTCGATCTGAAAGCAGGAATAGCGCGACACACCGTACTTGTCGTAAAAATCCCTGTCGTCGGAAGGAACAAATATCCATTTCCCTCGGAATTGCAAGATGTCCAGGGTCTTCAAATGCCCCTTTATCATGCCTTGCTCGTTGGATGGCTTAAAGGCAATCTTCTTGTCCTTGAGCGTCCACAAACCAGAAGCCTCTCCATACTTGCCGAGGCAGCCGTGCCACTCGGCCGTGTACTTCCCGTCCGCCTTGAGTGTCAGGTAAATGTTGTAGCCGGTGCCATCACCGCGGTAGTAATTTCCCGCTACCGCCTTCGCGTTTGGTGGGGCGGCAGGCTTGCCTTTCTCTGTCGCCTCAACCGCGAAGGAAGCACAGACTCCAAGCAGGAGGATCAGCCAGCACGTGACATGAACCACAATAGCGGTGCGGAAAGCGCCAACGACGGTTCCCTCCAGCATCTTGTTTGACCAAGATTTCATCATTTTAAATCCATTCTTGGTGGTGGCTCGTGTAGCTCAAGCTCCCAATTTGCGAAGGGTGGCTCAACCTTGAAGCCATTGTCACAGTATGCCCGGAGGTAATCGGTCGCTCGCTTCTGGGCGTGCACCGCATTCAACACCTGGCCATTCCCATCCACTTCTAAAACGTTCGCGAAGATGGCATACGCCTGCTCAATCGCACGCCGGTGTAAAACTCTTTCTGTAATTTGTCTTTCTTCTCCCCGCCGCCACCCCTCCGGGGTGAGGCGGAGCGAAGGCGAGCGTAGCGAGGCGAGCGC
>CAIXFN010000040.1 GCA_903918755.1 uncultured Pedosphaera sp. | reverse complement strand
ATGACGCAGCCAGATGAAGCAAACAATGCAAGCGCTACTCCGAGAATATGAATTGTGGTTTTCACGGATTCATAGATGTGCGGCTCAAACGCCAATCGAAAAAGCCTGATCCACCGCCGCATCGAGACGTGAACCGCGATAGCGGAGGTGACACGCCATCCCAAACCTCCTGAACTCGGTCTCCCCGATAAACAATGTACAATCGCCGCTGCGATACAAAACTGTCATGATACCAAGTCTCAGCGACCTTCTCCGGCCAACCACTATTCTCTGGTGTCCCTGCAAGTGCAATAACCTGCGAGCGTGTCATGCCAGCATGAACCTGAATCCATCCAGCCGGGGCGGCAGGCGTGAACATGCCGGTGAGCACTCCGCAAACGAGCAGAGCGGACATCACTGCTACA
This sequence comes from uncultured Pedosphaera sp., assembly GCA_903918755.1. Lineage (GTDB taxonomy): Bacteria > Verrucomicrobiota > Verrucomicrobiia > Limisphaerales > Pedosphaeraceae > CAIXFN01. The sequence goes on along the minus strand of CAIXFN010000040.1, from coordinate 179,881 downwards.
ACTCCGATGACGATGAATGTCCCTTTGCGCATGGCAGTGGCCTGGCAAAATTTATTACGCATCAATCGTCAACATAAATCTAACCTGCGCGCATAGCAAGGCTGCGCTTGCTTGCTCTCAAATAGGCGAATAGTTAAAATGTATTGCCGCCTGGCACCGATGCCGAAATCGTCCATCAAACCGGGGGAACTGCTGGTCCCAAATCCAAAATCAAAGTTCCTGGGCCAATGCAAAGAAGTGACCGCAGAGATGTTCTGGGGCATCCAGCGCATCGCGGCATTTTGAACCAGCGTACAAGGGGACACCGGATTTTAGACAGGATTGACAGGATTTTACATGATGGACCGGAAAATCCCGGAGGCGATCTGAAGGTCTTTGCCTTTCATCCTGCCTGCCTGGCATGGCCTTTTGGGCGACGCGGGGATAATTCTGTTCAGCCGGTCAAATGGGTTCGCATCGTCCGCGCCTGAATTTCCTTCACTACTTCAGCTTCTGGAAATTCGCTTTTATCCTCCGGGCCTGAACCATAACCTGCCCCCAGCATGGCCAAACCACGCAAACGATCGTCCGGTCCCGCGCCTTCCCGGCGCGGCGGGGTCCGTTGGTGGCCATGGGGCGCCGCCGCCTTGATCCTCCTGTTGGCGATGGCCGGTTGGTCCTGGTTTCGCTTCCATTCGCCGGAACGCGAAGGGACAACTCGGGCCAGCGGTTCTCAGTCATCACCAGTTACCCAACCGGATGAAAAAACCGTCTTCGCTCAATACGGCGGTTCGGCAAGTTGCCGGAGTTGCCACGAGGAAGCGTTTGGTTTGTGGGAGAAGTCGCACCATGCCCTGGCGGAACGGCCCGTGCAGGCCGGGCTGGATCGTACGGCCTTTGATCCAGCCCGTTCCTTCAGCCATGGCACCCAGAAATCCACTTCCCGCTGGTTGACGAACACGGCAGAGGTGACTGCGCTCGGTCTTTCCGGCCAGATGGAGGCTCACCCCATTTTGCGGGTCATTGGTCATGACCCGTTGCGCCAGTTTCTCGTGGGTTTTCCGGGTGGGCGTTTGCAAACCCTCGAAGCCTCCTATGACCCGCGATCGAACGAATGGTTTAACGTTTATGGGGGCGAAGATCGCAAGCCGGGGGAATGGGGGCATTGGACCGGTCGCGGCATGAACTGGAATTATATGTGCGCGAGTTGTCACAACACCCGGTTGCGCCGCAATTATGAGGAAGCCACCGACAGCTACCATACCACCATGGCCGAAATGAGCGTGGGTTGCGAAGCCTGTCACGGTCCGCTCAAGGCGCACAATGAATGGCAGCGGCAATTTGGCAACACGCCCCGCAAAGACCCCACCGTGGTGAAAACCAGCCGCGGGCAAATCCTGGAGGATTGTGCCAGTTGCCACGCCCGGCGCACGGATCTCACGGGCGATTTCAAGCCCGGCGACCATTTTTCCGATAACTTCGACCTGACGGTGGTGGATTACAGTGAGCGTTATTACGCCGACGGACAGGTGCGCGATGAGGACTATGAATATGGGTCCTTTATCGGCAGCCGGATGCATCAGCGCGGGGTCATCTGCGTGGATTGTCACAACCCGCATTCGGCCAAAACCATTTTGCCCGGCAATTTTCTTTGCCTGCGCTGCCATGGCGGGGGTGTCACCAATGCTCCCACGATCAATCCCGTTACCCACAGCCGGCACCAGGTGTTCGGCTACAACACGAATGGCGTGCAGATCAACGACGACTTGCTGCGTTACGATCCGGCGCGGATCAAGGAGACGGGCGGGGAATGTGTGAATTGTCACATGCCGCAAACCACCTACATGCAGCGCCACCGTCGGCATGACCATGGCTTCACCATCCCCGACCCGCTGTTGACGCAGAAATTTGGCATTCCCAACGCCTGCAACCGCTGTCACACCAACCAAACCGCGGCCTGGGCCGGGGCGCGCTGCGACGAGTGGTACGGTCCCAAAATGAATCGCCCCACCCGGACCCGGGCCGAATGGATTGCGCGCGCGCAGCAAAACGATCCGGCGGCCCGCGACGGTCTGGTCGGGTTGCTGCCAGGCGAGGAGTCGCCCTACTGGCGGACGGTGCTCCTTGGTTTCCTGGCGGCGTGGGCTCCGCAACCCGAAATCGCCGCGATTCTGCAGCGCGAACTCGAGCATACGAATGCGCTGGTGCGCGGGGCCGCCGCCCGCGGGTTGGAACCCGCCCTGCCCGCAGCGGAGGTGGCCGACGCACTGCGCCGACGGTTGAACGATCCATCGCGCAACGTTCGCCTGGCGGCGGCCTGGAGTTTGCGCTCCACGCTGGATCCGCTGTCGCCGGCCGGTCGTGAATTGCAGGTATTACTGGCCGGCAGTGCGGATCAACCCGGCGGGCAGATGCGGATGGGCGATTACTGCTTTGCCCGGAACGAACCGGCCACCGCGTTGACGCACTATCAAAAAGCCGTGGCATGGGATCCCTATTCCCCGCCGTTTCATCACCAACTAGCGATGACGCTCAGCGCGATGAATCGCCCCCAGGAAGCCGTTGCCGCCTTGCGCGAGGCCTGCCGGTTGAATCCGAAGGATGCGGAATCGCGTTATCAACTTGGCCTGGCCTGCAACGAGGCCGGAGATGTAGAGCAGGCCCGGAAGGAATTGGAGCAGGCTGTGCAAATGGATCCGCGCCACGCCAGCGCCTGGTATAACCTGGGCCTGGCCCAAAACGCTGCGGGCCAGATTGATGACGCCCTGACCTCGCTTTTGCGCGGGGAATCAGCGGATCTGCACTCCGCCCGGATACCCTATGCCCGCGCCACCATTCTGGCGCGCCGGGGGCAGATCAAAGAAGCGATCGCCGCTACGCGCCGCGCGCTGGCGATTGATCCCGGATTCGTCGAGGCGCGGGAGTTGCTGCAGCAGTTGGGCCAGTGATGGGTTGGACGGGTTGCCCAATGCTTTCCCTTGCCTCAGTGGTCGGAAGCGGGTGATCAGCGTTGCCTGAAAGTCGGGTCAGCCACCCCAAGGGGGAGTTGGCTGACCCTGGATGAAGCCAGCCACGAGTTCCTCAGCGGGGACTGCGACTTCACCAGTGAGGAGGGGAACTCCCGATTTTGGACAGGATTTACAGGATGTGACATGATGGACCAGAATAAAGGCCCGGCGGCGCAGCCGGCCACTGCTTCCAATCATGATAATCCTGTTTATCTTGTCGACTTCACCAGCGAGCAAAGGAACACCGGAGTTTAGACAGGATTGACAGGATGTGACATGATGGACCTGAATAAAGGCCCGGCGGCGCAGCCGGCCACTGCTTCCAATCATGATAATCCTGTTCATCGTGTCGACTTCACCAGCGAGCAAAGGAACTCCGGAGTTTAGACAGGATTGACAGGATGTGACAGGATGGATCCGGACAAAAACCGAGTGGATCAGCCGACCTCTGCCTCCCATCACCCGGCCTGCGGCCACCCTCTCCAAGCGGCCATCGAAAGTTCAACAGGAGCAAACCGAGATAACGGGGAAGGGGTTCCGTGCCTCCCTGTTCGCTCTGTTCTTCGCGCGCTTTGCGGCTTGCTGATCAAACTCCCCCCGCTTCCTCCGGCGGTCCTCATTTCAGGCCTCCGTTTCCAGCGTGATTCGCTGGGTGTCTCGCTCCCGAATCGCCCCTAATGTCCGAACAGGATGTGGTACTTGTTAACGCCGACATTCGCCTTCTGCGAGCGGTCGGCCTTTCCATTCGGGCCTAGCGACCACACCATCACCATATTGGGGGCTTCGAAGGAATTGCGCTCTTCGGGTGTTCGATACGGCGGGGGAGTCAGTCGGGTCAGTTCATTCAAACCTTGCGAATGGGAGGAATCGATTTCCGAGACGCTGGCGAGCCGATAAAATGCGTCGCGGCACCGGTTGTCGCCATTCAAGTCGAGCGTGATGATATATGGATGGCCCCACGGATCGAGAAAGACACCATTAGCATCGATGCACGGAAATTCATTTTTAACTCTGCTCTTAATGGTTTTGATGAAATCGGGGCAATTGGTCCAGGCCAGAAGGATGGTGATGATTTCAGAGTTGTTGGCCTGACGCCCGGTGGCGTTGGTAATTCCGAGCGCTGCAACGCTGGTATTCCACGTTCCGAAGGTGAAATCGTTAGAGTCGAGGTTGGTGATATTAGTCGGTATTGGAAAGCGATCGTATTCTTCCTTGTACTGGCGGATGGCCAGTTCCAATTGCCGTAATTGCCCACTTGCCTCTGCTCCTCGATTTCGGGATTCCACAGGATGAATCAATTCCCAAGCGGTGGGGAAAATGCCGGCAAGAATCGCTGGAAAAACCATCGCTAGGGCCTTCTTCGAGACGGCGGCGTTTTGCCGCGATATGAGAAACCATCCTGCGCAGCCGATTCCGGTTGCGCAAAGTGCAATCAAGCAAGATCCAAAAAAAGACCCGACTGGATCAGCAGTGCCCAGGTTTGAAAAAGACAGAATGGCAAGCAGCCCAGCCGGCAATGATGCAACGATGCAAAATACTCCGAGAATGACTTTTAGGGCACCCATTTTTCTTCCGCATCCTGAATGGCGTTCATCGAACTCTGGCGCAATTCAAAGTATAACTTCCCAAGCTCAGCGACCGCGGCCTTGAGGCGTGGCGATTGTAGCCGCGACAGCCCGCCAGCGTTCGCTGGGGCGCATGGTGGGCTGGGGGGCATCAGTGTCCGATGCCTCCGAAAATGAAAACTAGCAGCAGTAACCATCCGACAATCTCGAAGTCCCACCGTTTCCACATGCTCACAAAAATACAGGAGAGAGCGAAAGCGGTGGCTACGGCCCCGACAAGAATGCCGGGCAAGCGGCCGACTATCTGGTGGGTTGGTGGAGTTACCGAGGTGTCGAACACAATCCGCCCCGAGTGCATTACGAACAACGCGATGACGAGATAGCCAAGAAGGGCCGCCAACAATCCGCGAACCCAGCGCCACCAGTCTTGTCGTAGATGACCCATATGCGATTACACGGCCCAACGACCAAAAGTTGAACCACGAAAACTGCAGCCTGCTTCCGAAATGGAGTTGTGACAATCAAATTTCATGGCTTGTCCAAAACTGAAGGGGTGGTGGCCGATGGGTCCAGGGCTGTTTTAGTCCGCAAATTTTTGAACTCGCTGTTTGAGGGTCTCATAAAGTTTTCCGGCTCTGAAAAAATTGATGATGACAAAATATCCGAAAAGGTTAAGGCGAACAACGGTCAAGAAAACGGTGCGCTCCTTGCAAACCAACTTCAACATCCGGCCCAATCCGTGGAGCCGAAACATCTCAACGCTGGTCACGTCCGAAAATGGAATCGTGAGCGGCGAAGAACTGGCAATGCGGATGGCATCATCCTGCAATGTCAGCATCCCGGAATCGGCTCTCGTCTTGACGTTCAACTCCGAGCCGACGTGGTAGATAATCTTGTAGCGCATTCGATTTTGCCTAACGACCCAAGCTCAGCCACGCCGGCCGCGTGGCGCGCCAATTGCGACTGCGATGGCCCCGCCGGGTTCGCTGCAGCGTGTGGTTCGGCGTCATCGGTCAAACCCCTCCGGTGTCCATCTGTGAACCCACTGCCCCTGATACACAGGCTGTGTCTTTGCGACGCGGCGTATAATGGCGAGCAGATGGTGGTGAATTGCTTTGAATCCTGCCTGCGCGTCTCTCTCCCACTGGAAAACGTCACGTCGCTGACTCGCCGCCAACCTGAGTGAAATTGTCGCACCTGCCTCATCGGGTACTCCTTTCCGGTTGGTGGCAGTCAAGCTGAGGACCTGATGCTGATCGAGCAACGTCCTCAGCGTCTGAACCTCGTTGGCGGTCAACTGAGTTTTGTAGCGCCGCTCTTGCATCCCTGCCTCCTCCTTCTTTGACGGTCTTCCAACCCGAGCATATGCCACTCCGTTGGTGAGGACGAACAACTCCTGAGTGCCCCAGAGTCCGCCACCATCGTAGAGCGCCAAGGAAAACGCAGATGCACCGACGCGCTTGGGAAGTTCCGCGCCCACAGCCGAGCAAGCACCAAGCACTGCCAGGGCCAACAGGAGATGAGGGATGGATTGCATGAAGCGTGATGGCGCCCAACGACCAAAGATCGGCGACCCGTCGCATCCATCCGTCGTGGCAGCGTGACTGCGGACGACGGACCGGACGCGATGATTGCAACCTGGACGCGATGGCCGCGTTCGCCGGGGCGTTTGGTTAGCCTGCTTTTTCATTTGTTTTCTGTCTCAAGAATGTTTGTTGCAATATCTGAAAGCGATGCCGAAGATCACCAAAAAGCTCCGGCGTCAGGTCAAACCTGTCGTATTGCGCGACGATGTAACCGCAGATGGCCGCGAGCTGCTCCGCAACGGGTCGCAACTCTTCTGCCTCATACTCCAACCGGTGCTCAAGAATGCTGGCAAAGCAACTGACAACGGCGGAATCGCCGGTGGACGCCTCGCTCTGGATGTAGCTGATGGCCGCCTGCACGTAGAAGCGAAAACCACTCGGTCCCATGAACATCATATCTTCCTGATAGTACAACGAGTTCTCTCGGAACAATGCCTCAGCCTCTTGCAAACTCTTGCCCAGGAAATGCTCGCACGCCGACCGCTCATCCAGCGTGTCATGAACGTTGATGTCTTGGCGTGTCGGTAGTCTCATGGCGCAGCGAGCAGGTTAACGTCCTGAGCTCAGGCACGTGGGATAAGCGGGCGTGAAGCGCGCAGCGGAACTGGACCGGCTATCCTGCGTCGCCTGGAGTGAATTATCAGCCCTCATGGTTTTGGCTCAATGTGAACGTGTGTGGGAACTGGAAGATCTACAGACGACTCCTTAACGGCAAAACCGTAGAGAATCTTTGTTTCGTATCTGCCATCGTAATCATCGTCTCGCAACTCCCAATCTGCGTCTGCGACTCCACGATACTTGTGCATCTCCGCGTCAACCTTCCCGTCACCGTTTCTGTCGTAATAAAAAATCTGCTCTCTGCTCGCCAAACCATCACTGCTCGCCAAACCATCACCGTGCGTGGCGCAACCGGACCAAAATGCCGTCACGAGCAATAATAACCCAAGTGCGGATATTCTCATTGTCATGTAAGGGCTAACGACCAAATCTCAGGACGGCGGCCACGAGGCGCGCCGATGGCAACCGCGACGGTCCGTCGCCGTTTAGCTGAATTGATAGTGCCATCCGCCTTCGCTTGGAAGCCCCTTGCGGACCAAAAGGCGGTTGGTTCCGGCGACTGGTTGACCGCAATCTTCGTCGCCTGATGACTTCGTAAAGAAATCCTCCAACGGTGACTGAGCACGTCACCGCGACAACTGCCAGTCGAGTCCACATCTCTGCGAAATGCCAATTGATGAGTCTGTCGGGTGTGGCGCTGACCCACTCCGGCTGAACCAACCGCTGTGGCCAATACTGGCGTATGGTGTCTGCTTCGCTCGCTCCTGTGGAACTGAGGTAGGAGGCAAAGCCGAGCGGCCTGAGTGCCCAGAACCAAACGGCCGCGGCGGCGGCAACGGTCGCCAGTGCGATAGCCGCGATCGTGATGCTGCGTTGCATAGTGTGGTGTGCGTTGCCAATCAACTGTAACTCTACTGTGTCGCCCGTCAACAAGAAGCGAGTCTCCAAGAATCCAGCCTCCGCCGCATAGCGAGGATGTTTTTGCTTATTCCCAAAAAATTGCAAAATGTATCGCAGTCTAGCGCCGAGGCCCAACTCGTCCAACAGACTGAGGGAACTGCCGGCTCATTCATAATCGTAACGCGACTCAGAAGTCCTGATCCCGGACCCGAATATTGGGGTGCGTGCAGGGTGAATGGCACCTCCTCTCCGCAACCTCATTATTCCGAATGGCAGAGAGCCCTGACGTGCCCTGCGGGCGTGCTGACAATGGAAGAAACCGGGCAGGGATGGGCGTTTGCCGCAGGGGCAGATCATTGATTATCAACAGGTTGTGAATCGGGTTTCTTGGAAGGGAGAGTAGGGGGGCGCGGTGCACTGTGGCACCCTCTGCTTCGGGCGGGGCGCAGAATCCGCGGTTGGCGGGTCGGCCCGGTTCGGGACGTCGGCGACGACATGGGCGTGTTGATGTTAGGTTCAGGGCCGAGTTTGCCACAACCCGCGTTGGGAAAATCTACTGATGGGCACCCAAGGTAGACGCTCGTGCCTCGCGCCAACCATGGGCTAGCTGGCGCAACACCTTTGGTGTTGAGGATAAGGAGTCGGGTTATTTGCGTCCGTTTTGGTGCGGCCTTAGGACTTCGAATTCCGGAGCTGGAATATTGGGGGACGGGGATGATGGATGGCGCCACCTCCCCCCGGCCCTCCGCCATTATGAATGGCAGAGAGGGAGGTGAGAGGGTTGGTCGGGCATCGTTGCGGGCCAGGCAAGTTTCAGGTGCTCTGGAGTGCTGAGACTAAGCCCGGGGTTCAATCTCCGAGGTGCTCTGGCTCACCCAGCGTATATATGGTGAGTTGAAATTGGCTGTTGGCCGCGACCGATGTGTCCGCGGTCTGAATGCTGATGATAGTTGTGCCGCGCGGCAGGGTGGCGGATTCGGTCAGTATGATGTCGGCCGTTTTTTTCCGGAACTTGTCCGTGGCCCAGGCCGAGTTCCCGTTGGAGATGATGAATTCCCCGGCTTTCATTTTTCCGGAGTGCTTGATTCGGGCGCCGTTGGGCAGGGTGATCGTGACGCCGTCCACGGTGGCTTCGCCGGTGCCGGTGAAACGCAGGGCGAAACGGAGCGGTTGCCGGTCAAAGGTGTTGGTTATGGCGAAGGTTTTGGGATCTCCATCCACTTTGTCCGTCAGGCGGATTTCCTGTACCGGCTGCAGCGCGAATGATTTGTCACTGGTTTGTTCCAGATGGAATTTCAGGGACAAATCCTTGAGTCTGGCTTTGGTGGCCGCGTTAAAAACATTCGCGGCGCGGGCGTTTTCCCAGGTGCGGAAGTGTTTGAAGATGGATTCCTTTTCACCGCTTTTCTCCACCACTTCCTGGTTGATGCCCAGCATGTAGGTGGCGTTCCAGCCGATGGATTTGGCCTGGAGATTTTCGGCGTCATACAGGGACCAGTCGGCTTGGTATCCCTGGATGCCAAAGGTTGCGGGGAAATAGCAGTTGGCGAAGCCGTTGCGGACGTCTTTGCCCTCAATGCCCCAGCGGTTGTTGACGGGATCAAACATGTGGTTACCACCGCCGACGTTGCAGACACTCATGAATTCCCAGCCGCCGGCAAACACGCACGAACCCATCACCCGCGGGCTATTGCCGCCCGAGAGCCGGGCGTAGGTGGCGAACAGGCGGCGGAAGAAGGTGCGCACCGCGTAATAGCCGTGGTTCTGATAAAGCGTGCTCTCCAGTCCATCGAAGTCGATGTATTGCATCCCGGTCTCGTACATCACCGTGGCGTAGTAGTCGGCGTAGTCCGGTAGCAAGGTCATGTCCGGGCAAAATCCGTGATAACAATTTAGCTGGAGTTTCACGAGTTCGTCGCCGGCCTGGTGGGCCTGGGCTTTCGAGGCATGACCCCGGACGATGCCGGTGAGCGTCCACGGTGCGTTGGTGCTGATGCCCTGGTATTTCAGCATTTCGGAACCGATCTGCAGATAATTGGCGCCATCCCGCATGGGCCAGGTGCCATCTTCCGCCAACCAGGATGGGTCGGTGACGACAATGTTCGTATCGGTTGCGGAAATGTCCCGGGCGAGTTTGGTGCGGAGCACGGTTTGGAGATGGGAACTGGGGGCCGGGGTCACATCCGTGCAGCGGCCGCCCTGGAGAAAGAGGCAGAGCGTGTGCAGGCCATAGCGGATGCCGTGCTGATTGGCTTCGGCGAGGAATTCCTGGTAGGGCAGGGTGCGACCGTCGGAAAAGCCGACCCGGTTTCCCTGCCAATGGTCCGCCGGGTTGGCGTAATATTCGCCCTGGCCTTCATCCTGCACGCCCTTTAAACCGAGCGCGTCCGCATATTCGATGAGTTTATCGTGTGGGCCAGTCCAGGCGATGTCGGGCTTGTTGCCGGCGGGATCCCGCACCCATTTTCCATCGAACATGATATGCGGGAGGTTTTCGGCGATGAGGATGTTCTCAATCGTCGCCAGGCCGGACTCATCCGGGCAGGCGTAAAGGGCGATGCCGGAACCAATGAAATCCACGTTCATCGGGTCGCTGACCTGGTGCCGCGGCCGGGAGCCCGCAAATCCGGGCAATAGCGAGAAGAGATGCGTGTAAGCCTGGCGCCGGTCGCGCGCGTGGTAAGTAATGGCGGAGCCGGATCCGGGTTCCAGTTTCGCGCCGTTGCCGAACACCTGTTGAAAATACTCCTTGGGATGCGAGTAGAACGCGGTGTCGCTGACGCCATCGCCGCCGATGTTGAACCACTGACCCTCATGGTATGGGGCGGGCACCGGGTATTTCACCGGGTCGGGCGAATGAATGTAATAACCCATGCCATAACAGTCGCCGTCCACTACCGGCCCCGCGATGGTGTTATCATCCAGGCCCAGCATGCCGATGGCCCAATGTTCGTCCCGCACCACGCCGATCAAGTCGCCAATTATTTGGGAGATAGTGGTGTGCACGGGACCCCAGACGACGTTATCCACACGGCCGCGTCGGGCGAGATTGAGCAATTGGAAACGGAAGTATTTGTCCCGGGCGGTCACTTGCACCGAGGCCGTGGATCCGTTGGTATAATTCAGGGTCAGTATCTGCGTGACCGGGTCGAAAGCGGCGGTTTCCGGCGGGACGTCTTTCCCGGCTTCATGGAGGGCCAGAATGGGCGAGGAAAGCCCTGGCGCGAGGTATTCCGTCCCCGAACGGCGATCTCGCAAGGAGGTCAGCCTTCCCCGGTCATCCACCACGCTGCTTGCGTAGCCGTTCTCGAAGGTCCATGACTGACGTTCCGCGGATTGGGCGGTGAGGCAACACCAGGCGAAAAAGCCGAGGCACACCGGAAACTTGGGGAATGAAATCATAGCAAAATATTGATGCCTCGCGCTGATGCGAGTCCGGGTGAGTTGACGCCGCCAGTGGAAATAAATTCACCCGCACCCGCGCCGTCCGGGAAAGGTTAGGGTCCCTGAAAGAGGGCAAACCATAGTATGGTTCGTGCTGTTCATTTTTGAACCCCATCCGGCAAGTTCTCTTGGAGGTTGGTGCCACGCATCCATTTGTGAAGGCGCGCGTTGGCGCTTTTGGACGTCCCCAAGTCCACCCGCGCGGCGATGCGGTTCAGGGTCAGCGTCGTTTCCTGCCGTAACCGTGTGGCAATCGCCAATTTAACCGGATCACCTTTCCGACGGAGTTTCAATTCGTCCTCCGTTAACTTTCGCGCGCGCAATTCCTCGGCCATAATCCGTTCAGCCTTGGCATTGGCTGATTCCTGTCGCAGTTCCCCCGCGTGATTGGGCCCCAGCTTGTCTCCCGCCAGCGCCAGCATCTCTTGGCGAAAACTCACCGAGCCAAAGCACCAACCGCGCCGGATGGCGTGGAATTCCGCTTCCGGCGCTTCCGCCTGGCGTCGCATTTCCAACCGGCGCTCAAATTCCTGTCGACCGGCTACGGAGTCCTCCACAATTCCATGCTCGCCCAAAAGCCGTTCGACCCTGATCCAGGCCGGTCGGTGTTCCGGGGCCGCGAGGTACCAACCCAAACTGCTCCAAGGATATGCCAGCAAGCGTTCCGCTGATGCCAGCAGGCGCGCCCGCACTGGATTGAGGTGTACATAATCGCACACCGTTTTGAGGTATCCAGTTCCGCTGCCATCGACCAGGAGGGCCTTGTAACGGCCGCTAAAGACGTGGCCCGTTAGCTTATGCCGGTGGTTGAGACGGATGGTGTAGCTGGCGAGCAACCAACGCATGCCGGCCACGAGATCCGCGTTGGGAGTTTCAACCACCAGATGGAAGTGGTTGGACATCAGGCAATAGGCATGGACTTGCCAGGATGTCTTAAGGCAGGCCTCGGCCAGGGTCTTGAGGAAATCATGGCGGTCCACGTCATTATGGAAAATGTCCTCGCGTCGGTCGCCGCGATCCAGCACGTGGTAGATCGCACCGGGGTATTCGATGCGCAATTTGCGGGGCATGAACAAAGGATCCATTTTCCAGCGCCGGTCGTCAATCAAAAACGAACCATACTATGGTTTGACCCCTTTGACCCCTTTGTCCCATTTGTTCGAGGAGGGCCTACCGGCCAATTTTCCTCGCGGCCAAGACAATAAAGGTCGCAACTGTGGCAAGGAGTGTTGAGACGAGGGCTCCTCTTGGCGGCTTGATGGTGGCCATAATGTTCCTCCTCTGCGGTCCAACTTGAAGCGCCATCGTTCCGGACGCCATGAATACCGAACAACTCTACCAGCAGCGCCTGGCCCGTTATGTCACGGCGATGCGCAACGAAAAGCCGGATCGGGTGCCGATCCGTCCGTTCGTGGCGGAATTCACCGGCAAGTATGCCGGCTATACCTGCCAGGAGGTGGCGCATGATTATAACAAGGCCTTCGATGCGGCCCGGAAATGCGCGCGCGATTTCGACTGGGATGCCGTGGTTCCCAGCATGGTGTATGTCTGGACCGGATTGGCCCAGGCGGCTGGGTTGCGCTATTACGGGATTCCGGGCATTCATGTGCCACCCACCACCGGATTTTGCTACATCGAACCGGCGGAGGAAGAAGCCTTCATGAAGGAGGACGAATACGACGCCTTGATCGATGATCCGACGGGATTCCTTTACAACGTCTGGCTGCCCCGGGTGTCCACGGAGATCGGCCGGGCCGGGCGGGAGGGCACCTATCGCAACAACCTGTCCTTCGTGAAGGGCGCCATGGCCATGTTGTCGTATTTTTACGCTTTCGGGCCGCAGATCAACCGGTTGCGCACGGAAAGCGGCACCGTTTCCGCCATCTCGGGCATTTTCAAATCCCCGTTCGACATCATTGCGGATAAACTGCGGGGCTACATCGGGCTGACCATGGACATGGCGACGCAACCGGACAAGGTGCTCAAGGCCTGCGAGGCGCTGATGCCGCACCTTTGCCATGTCGGCCTGTCCACGGCGGACCCCAACCGGCAAGTGCCGATCGGATTCTGGATGCATCGCGGTTGCGTGCCTTTTGTCACGCCCGCCCAGTTCAAATCCCATTATTGGCCCACCCTCAAGCCCATCATTGAGGAATATTGGAAGAACGGCCACCAGACGCTTTTTTATGCCGAGGGCGATTGGAACTACCATTTGGATGATTTCGCGGAACTCCCGGATCGAGCCATCGTTTACCACGCGGATCGGGGCGATATCTTCAAGGTTCATGAAAAGCTCGGCCACAAGTTCTGTCTCAGCGGCGGAATTCCCAACGTGATGTTGAGTTATGGCAAACCCGCGGAGGTGCGGGAGTATTGCCGCAAGGTCATTCAAGGCGTGGCCGGTGATGGCGGTTACATCATGGATGCCGGGGCTATCATGCAGGACGACACCAGCATCGAAAACATGCGCGTCATGACCGAGGCGGTCCATGAGTTCGGAGTTTATTCCTCCGGGTCCAGTGCCGGCACCAGCCTGCCGCCGTGCGAGGTTCCGTCGTCCATCGCCGACCGCTCCGCTTTGCGGGGCATGGCCGGCCGGCCCGCGCCGGGGATCAAACCGGGGGCGTGTTTTCCCTGGGAGAAAAAAGTGAAGGAAATCCCGAAGCTCACCGGCGATCCGGAGCTGATGCGCAACGTCTGGGAGAACATTGATGGGCTGGCCAACACTTACATCTGGCAACTGCTTTTGAGTTTATGAGTCCGTTCCGGGACACCCTACCATGACTTCACGAGAACGGGTCTTGAACTTGATCGCCGGCCGGCCGGTGGACCGGACCCCCGCCATGCCCATCACCATGATGTGGGCCGCCGATCTGGTGGGCGCGAAATATCATGATTACGCCACCCGCGCCGAAATCCAGGCTGCCGGGCAATGCGCGGTGGCTGAGCAATTCGGCTTTGACCAGGTCTCGGTGATCTCGGATCCATGCTGTGAGGCGGCGGACCTGGGGGCGGAAATATTTTATCCGCCGGATGCGCCGCCGGGAATCATCGAGGAGCGGGCCCTGCTGGCGGACGCCGCCCGGCTCACGACCCTGCGCGTCCCGGATCCGCACCGCGTCGGCAGCCGCCTGGCCAATCGTTTGCGGGCGGTCCGCCTGCTCCGTGAGCGGATGGGCGAGACTCACTTGGTCGAAGGATGGGTGGAAGGTCCCTGCGCGGAAAGCGCCGATTTGCGAGGCATCAATACCCTGATGATGGATTACTACGATGAGCCGGATTTCGTCCATGAACTCGCGAAATTCGTGGTGGATGTCGGCTTGCGGTTTGCCGTGGCGCAGCTCGAAGCCGGAGCGGATATCATCGGCATCGGGGACGCCGCTGCGTCCTTGATTGGGCGGGAGCTCTATGACGAATTTGTTTTGCCGCACGAGCAAAGGTTGATCACGGGCATCCATGCGGCGGGCGGCCGGGTGCGTTTGCACATCTGTGGCCGCACGCAACATCTCGCGGATGCCCTGGGCGGTTTGGGCTGCGAAATTGTGGACCTGGACACGCTGGTGGACTTGCGCGTGGCCCGCGCGGCGATGGGTCCGAGCCAGGTGATCCTGGGTAATGTGGACACGGTGAAGGTGGTGAAGAATGGCACGGCGGAAAGCGTGCGCGTCGCGCTGGCCAAATGCCGGGTCGACGCCGGTCCGGCCTGGATCGCCGGGGCCGGCTGCGAACTGCCCCGCTCTTCGCCGGCAGAAAACGTGCGGTGCTTTGCGCTGACGGACCAGCCGGTTTGAAAGCCGGTTCGACTTCTGCCAAGCTGGTGCCCATGAACAACCCTCCCCAGGCGGGCGAACCCCACTCCGGCGCACCGCGGATCGCGGTGCTGGCCTGCTCGGTGTTTGAGCGGGAAATTGCGTTGCTGGCGCAGGGAGCGGGACACTTGGCGGAGATTCGCTGGTTCGAAATGGGATTGCACGATCGTCCGGATCGCCTCCGCGCCACGTTGCAGGAGCATATCGCCGCGGTGGATCAACGCACGGACATCGATGCCATCGTGTTGGTCTATGGGCTGTGCGGACGGGGCACGGCGGGATTGCATCCGCAGCATCATTCGCTGGTAATTCCCCGGGCCCATGACTGCATCACGTTGTTTTTCGGCAGCAAGGAAGCTTACGCCCAACATCAGCGGGATTGTCCGAGGTGCTACTACTATACCCCCGGCTGGAATCGCGGCCGGCGCGTGCCGGGTCCAGACCGGGAAGAGTTGATGCGCGCCACCCTTGCCGAAAAATTCGAGGCTGAGGATGTGGAGTATTTGCTCCAGACCGAGCGGGAACAATGGGCGATGAATGACACCGCCGCCTATCTCGACCTCGGCACCGAGGATGCCGCGGCGGAAGCCGATTACGCCCGCCAATGCGCGGCTGCGCTGGGCTGGAAGTTTGAGCATCACCGCGGCGATCCCGCCTTGCTCCGGGATTTGCTTTGGGGAAAGTGGGACCCGGATCGTTTTCAAATCATCGCACCCGGTTTTCGAATCGGACATGCCGCGGACAAGAACATCCTGCGAGCTGAGCCGCTAACCCCCGCACCGGACGAGCCATGAACCCTGCCGGAAGCCTGAAAGTCCGGTTGCCTACGGGTGAGGTTTTCGCATTGCCGATCCATCCGGATGAGCGGTCACTGGCCGGGATGCTGAGCGCGGCCGGATTATCGCTGAACACGCGTTGCGGCCAGCGCGGGCTCTGCCGGGGTTGCGAGGTTGAATTGATTGAGGGTTCGCTGACGGTGGACGGCGCCACCGTGGCCGCTCCCGCCATCGTCAAAGCCTGCCAGGCCCGGAGGGATGGTCACGGGACCATCCGGATTCCGGCCCGATCGCGGGTGGAACATCGCCCGCAAGTGGGGGAGACTTTCGCGATCGGCATTCCTTACGCCCACCAGCCCTTGTTCACCCCGGTGCCCGGCGGTCGGGACACCGGGTTTGCGGTGGACATCGGAACAACGACGGTGGTGGTGCTGTGTGTTGACCTCGTCACGGGGGCGATCCTCTCACGGGCCGGTGGCTTCAACGAGCAGATCCGTTTCGGTGACAACGTCATCACCCGGATCGAAGCCGCCGCGAAACCGGAAAATCTGGCGGCGATGCAGCGCGCCATTGTTCACGAGACCATTCGCCCCTTGTTGCTCCAGGCGGCCGAACGGGCGGGCCGGGCCTTGGAGCGGTTCGCGGGCGGCGCGGTCGCCGGTAACACCACCATGTTGCACTTGCTCGTGGGCGAAGATCCGACTTCCCTCGGCAGCGCGCCATTCACGCCGCGCTTCCTCAGCGGGCGACAAGTTTTGGCCGGGGAACTCCAATTGATCGTGGATGGTCTGAGCCCCGAGATCCCGCTCCAACTCCTGCCCGGAATCGCTGGTTACATTGGCGCCGATATTGCCGCGGGAGTCATCGCCACCGGAATGGCTTATGATGAGGTGCCCAGTCTCCTGGTCGATATCGGGACGAATGGGGAGATTCTCTTGCAAAGCAACGGCCAGCTCAGCGCCTGCGCCACGGCGGCGGGGCCCGCCTTTGAAGGCGGCGGGTTGCGTTGTGGCACCCGCGCGGTCGAAGGCGCCGTGAGTGAGCTGCGACTCGGGTTGAACCCTTTCGGGTTGGAACTGAAAACCGTGGGCGATGTTCCCGCAGGGCGGGCCGGCGGGATCTGCGGTTCGGCTTACCTGGATTTTCTGGCCATGGGTCGCAGTAGTGGTTTGCTGAGCAGCAAGGGCCGGTTTGAACCAGCGGCATGGGAACAGGTGCCGGAGCCGTATCGCCATCAGGAGGACCGTGAACGCGCCCTTCGCCTGCCGGCTGGCCGCCCCGGTGGCCTGACCATCAGCGAGGTGGATGTGGCCTTGCTCTTGCAGGCCAAGGCGGCCATTGGCGCGGGAATTGAGACGCTGCTGGAAACCGCGGGGATACGGGCCGCGGATCTCGGGCGGGTTTACCTGGCCGGTGGCTTTGGGATGCACCTGAACCTGGGCCACGCCATCGCCTGCGGACTCCTGCCGGGCCTGCGACGGGAGCAAATCCGGGTCGTTGGCAATACCGCGCTCGCCGGGGCCTTGCTGGCGCTGGTGGACCGCACCACCCTGGAGGAAATGGCAACGCTGCAAGCGCGGGTGGAGATTATCGAGTTGAATCTGGTGCCCGGATTTGAGGATTGTTTCATTGAGCATTTGAGTTTGCCATGAAGGATCTGCCCGCCATTCCGTTGCTGGAGCATCGGCCTTATGACCGGATTCGGGAATTATATCTGTTCATGGAGCCCGGTCTCCTGGCGGCCATCCGTCGCGGGGATCGCGGCGAGGCGCGCGGGATTCTCAACCAGGTGCTCGTCCAGATCTACAGCATGGGGGAGGAACGCAGCGACCTGCTGAAGGGCCTGCTGCTGGAACTGGTGGTGATGATCTCGCGCGCGGCCGTGGAAGCCGGCGCGCCGCCCGCGGAAGTGCTGGGACTCAATTTCCGGTCCCTCACCGAACTGGCCGCCATCCAGGATCCCGAGGAGATGGCCGCCTGGCTGCGCACCACCCTGGAGCACGTGATTGCCACCATCGAAAAGCAAAAGGATTTCACCCCACCCTTGCTGGTGGGCAAGGCGTTCGCTTTCATGCGCGCGAATCTCCACCGGGATATCTCGCGCGACGAGACCGCCCGGCACGCGGGCATTTCCCCGAGCCATTTCTCCCGCCTGCTCAAGGAACGCACCGGGCGCTCCTTCACGGAATTATTGCGCCAATGCCGGGTTGACCTCGCCTGCGATCTGCTCCGGGACACGGAAATGTCATTGGCGGAAATCGCCGACACCTGTGGCTTTTGCGATCAAAGTTACTTCACCCATGTTTTCCAAAACGTGAAAGGCGTGACACCGGGACAATTTCGACTGGCCCCTAAGAATGAGGCAGCATCTCTCCCCGATAGGGTAGGGGAGAGTTAGTCCGATTTCGCCCGCACCACCCGGCTCACCGACGCCAAGTGACTGGGCGTGGTTCCGCAGCATCCGCCCACGATGCGAACGCCCGCCGCCAGCAAGCGGGTGGCATTCGCGGCCATTTCCGCCGGGGTGGCATCGTAATGGATGCGGCCATTTTCCATTTTGGGGGATCCGGCGTTGGGTTGCACGATCACCGGTGACGAGCCGGCGGCGGCGACGAGTTGCTCCGCAAGCTTTACGTAATCCTCCAGACTCAAGGCGGTTCCGCAGTTGGCGCCCACGATATCGGCTCCGTCGGCGAGGGATCGGCGGACCGCCTCGGCGGCAGTCACACCCATCATCGTGCGAAATTCATCCACGCCGGTCTTTTGGAAGGCGTAGGTGGCGATGATCGGTAGGTTGGCGGAGCAAATCCGGACGGCTTCCATGCCCACGCGGACCTCCGCGGGATCGCTCATGGTTTCCAGCAGGATGGCATCCACGCCGCCGGCGGCCAGGGCACTGATTTGCGCCTGGAAGGCCTCCCGCAATTCCTCGTCCGTGGTCTCGCCCACCGGTTCCAGGAAGCCGCCGAACGGCCCGACGTCACCGAGCACCCAGCCGGTCGGTCCGGCGGCCAGTCGCGCAACTTCGGCCGCCGCGCGATTCAGTTCCGCGACCCGATCGGTCAGGTGGTGCATTTCCAGAGCGAAGCAGGTGCCGCCGAAGGAGTTGGTGGTGAGCAGATGACAGCCGGCGTTGCGGTAGGCTTGCTGGATTTCTGCAACCGCATCCGGGCGATTCACATTCCACAGCATGCCGCACTGACCGGCCGCGAGACCGCGGGCGAACAGTTGGGTGCCCATGGCGCCATCGCAGCACAGCGGGCGCCGGGAAATTTCCTCCAGCAAGGGTGTGGTGTTCATGTTGTCAAAGTTTTAAGGAAGGTTGATATTGTAAAGCGCCGGGGTGGCCGAAAGCAATTCCCAAGTGGCAGAAAGCACGGAAACACCAAAGAAAAGCACGGTTTTACAAGACCGGATCGCGATGGCGTGACAGCCTGTATCCATTCATGAATGAGCTCCATCCCCTCACGCAGGCCATCATTGCCGGAAAACGCAAGGAAGTCCCCGATCTGGTTGCCCAATGTCTCGCGGCCGGTGAGTCGGCCTCCGCGATCGTGGAGCATCGCCTGGTGCCGGGCATGGCCATCATCGGCGAGAAATTCAAACTGAATGAAATCTTCGTGCCCGAGATGTTGATTGCCGCGCGGGCCATGAAGGAGGCGTTGAAAGTGCTGGAGCCCTTGCTGGCCGCCGCCGGCGTCAAGCCGGAGCACATCGTCGTGATTGGCACGGTGGAAGGTGATTTGCATGACATTGGCAAAAACCTCGTCGCGATGATGTGGAAGGGGGCCAACCTCGGCGTGATCGACCTCGGCGTGAATGTGCCGCCCGCCCGTTTTGTGGAGGCCATCCGCGAACATCAACCGGAACTGGTCGGACTATCCACGCTGCTCACCACCACCATGCCCGCCATGCGGGACACGGTGAAAGCGATCCGGGACGCCGGACTGTCCGTCAAAATCGTGGTGGGGGGCGCCCCGATCACCCGGGAGTTTGCGCGGGAAATCGGCGCCGACAGCTACGCCCCCGACGCCGGCAGCGCGGTGGACATGGCCGTGGCCCTGTTGCAGGGCAAGGCTTAGGGTTTGTCCTGTTCCTGGATCTGGCGAATCCAAATGTTGCGGTAGCGCACAACATCCCCGTGCTCCTGCAAGGAAAGCGGTCCGGTGGGGGGCAGTTCCTGCTGATAATTGGCCAGAATCCGATGACCCGAGGGACCCAGAATCGTCTGCCGGTTCTGAATCAGCACGCCGTTGTGGAACACCGTCACCAGTGCGGGATGGATCAATTGGTGTTGGGCGTTCCAGCGAGCCGCCTCGAAGGTGATGTCAAAGGACTCCCATTCTCCACGCTTACGGCAGGCGTTCACGAGGGGCGGTGATTGGCCGTAAATCGCGCCACAGCCGCCATCGGCATAAATGGAACTGTTTTCCATGTCATAAACCTGCACCTCGTAAATCCCCTGCAGGAATACGCCGCTGTTGCCCGGGTCCGGTTTGCCGGCGGCAGCGACCGGCAACGAAAACTCCACATGCAACTGGAAGTCGCTGAATTTCTTCTTCGTATGCAGATTACCGGTGCCGGGCTTGATCTCCATGTAGCCGTCGCGCAGCAGCCATTGCGGCGCGCCCTTGTCGCTTTCCCAGTGGGAGAAATCGGTCCCGTCAAAGAGCACAGTGGCGTCTCCCGGCGCGGCGGTGCCGAGCCCGGAGTTGGCACCGGGCGTCACTTTGACCGGTTGCGTCCGGTGGGGATCGTGCACATGCCATTTGCCGGACGGCAGC
Source organism: uncultured Pedosphaera sp. (assembly GCA_903918755.1). GTDB lineage: Bacteria > Verrucomicrobiota > Verrucomicrobiia > Limisphaerales > Pedosphaeraceae > CAIXFN01. The sequence goes on along the minus strand of CAIXFN010000040.1, from coordinate 159,472 downwards.
AGGGGGGTGTCAGTGTAACCGCGCAACACCTCGGCTTGGGCTTGCCAGGTGATGTCGGCGAAGCTCGCGGCCGCGATGGCCATTACCAGTAGTAGGGTTTTCTTCATCGTTAATTGCTCCAACGGACTTGATTCACAGGGCCTTCGTTTTTCCGGGCTTGGCGACGGGATATTCGCCATTCGCATCCGGCATGACTGGGGGATTGGATGCCTGGTTGTAACCGTCCAATCCCGGGGCCAGTTCAAGGTTGGAATTCAGGGCCTCGTCCCAGGTGATCTTTCGTCCGGATTCGCAGGCCATGCGACCCATGATGGCGGTGAGGTTGGATTTGGCGCAACGTTCCGTCTCATTGTAAGGCAGGTCATGGCGGATGGCATGGAACAGGAGATCATGCTCCGTCTGGTAGGGGTTGTTCTTCGGTCCCTTGAACTCCCAGATCAGGTTTTCGGGGGTCTGGTTAAAGCCCTTGTAGAGGCGGGGTGAATCCACGCCTTCCCCCAGAATGGCGCTTCCTTCCGTTCCATGCGCCTGCACGCCCCAGAAATCCCAGCAGCCTTCCGCGTGCCGCGCCTGGGCGACCATGCGGGTGCCATCGGCGAAGGTGTATTCCACCCCGTAATGATCGAAAAGTTGATCCTTGTCCTGGCGCACCTGGCGCCCGCCCATGCCTTGCACGGAAACGGGCCAGTCATTTTTCAGCCAACAGGCCACATCAATATTGTGAATCAACCAATCCACGAAGAACGAACCGTTCAGCCACGTGAAATTGGCGAAATTGGCGATTTGAAAATCGAGCTCGCTCCCGGCGGGATTGCGGTGGGGCGCGCCGACGGGGCCGTGTTCGCGATACGCCCAGCCGGTGATGACGCGGCCGATCTGGCCGTCATGAATCCGCTTCATGGCCTCTGCCAACGGAACGCTGTGCCGCTCCATCAAGCCGCCGGCGATTTTGAGATTCTTCCGTTTCGCCTCTTCGCCGCATTTGAGAATACGCCGGATTCCCGGGCCATCCACCGCGAAGGATTTCTCCATGAACACATGCAGCCCCTTGGAAATCGCATATTCCACGTGGATGGATCGAAAGGCCGGCGGCGTGGCCAGCAAGACCACATCGCCTTTGTCCAGGGAATCCATGGCTTTCTTGAAGGCGTCCAAGCCGGTAAACCGACGATCTGGTGGCACTTCCACCTGGTCGGGGCGCTCCTTTTTCACTGCGGCCAAGCTGCTTTCCAGGCGGCTGCTGAAATAATCCGCCATGGCCCAGAGTTTGACCGGTCCCTCCGTCGAAAGCGCTTGCACCACCGCCCCGGAACCCCGCCCGCCGCAACCCACCAGCGCCACCTTGATCGTATTACTTTCCGCGGCGTAGCCGACGCGGGGCAGGGCGCTGGCGAGGGCGGCGCCCGCGGCCACCCGGCCGGAGGTGGCCAGGAATTGGCGCCGGGTCAAATTGTTCGCCGTCTCGTTTCCCTCCGGTTTCAGAATCGTGCTCATAAATTTATGATAACCCGCAGCGGGACGCCAATCCGGAGCATGCAGGTGGCTTCATTTGGGTCAGGCAGCATCGCGCGCTCCGGTTCCCGCCGCCAACCCTTCCTGGCAAAACCCTTTGCGGATTTTGTTCTGTTAGGGGATCCACGCGCCATTCCTGGCCCGAGGATAACTCAAAGTTCTGGTGATATGTTCAGAAGCGAGAGGCAGTTTGCCAGCCAGCTTTTTCATTGCGGGACAATTTTGGGTGGGCAAGACTGAGTCCAATGGATCTTGCGTCGAGAGCGGAACCAAACGCACGGGACGGAAGCAGTGCCAACAGTCCCTGGCACCATCGCCACGGAGTCTGGAACCGTCCCCTGACGGTGCCGTCACTGGTGGCGTGTCCGGATTGTGATTTCCTCCAGCGCATTCCCGAAGTGCCGACTGGAGCTGCGGTGCGCTGCCGGCAATGTGGCAAAGGATTATGGCGGCACAAAACGGATTCCCTGAACCGCACGCTGGCGCTGTCCATTGCCGCCCTCGCGCTCTTTGTCATTGCCAATTCGGTGCCGATGTTGGGCGTAAACGCGGTCGGTCGCGAGTCCTTCACTACGGTGGCGGGCGGCACGCAACAACTTTGGCAGGACGGAGAGAAGATTGTCGCGGTATTGGTGTTCTTCGCGGCGATTCTGTCGCCGGCTTTGCAAATTGGGCTGTTGTTGCTCATCACGCTCGGCTGCGGGCGCCCGCGTCCCCCGTTCTGGGTTGGGGTGCTTCTGCGCCATGTCCAATTTTTCCGGACCTGGAGCATGATCGAAGTCATGCTGCTCGGCGTGCTCGTCGCCCTGACGAAAATCGCCGAAATCGCCACCATTATTCCCGGACTGGCTCTGTTTTCCTTGTTCGGCCTCGTGATGTTGCTGGCGGCCATGGATTCCTGTTTTGATCCGCGCGAAGTTTGGGAGCGGATTGAGTGGGCGAACCATAAACCACACCCCGTCGCCACTGCACCGGAGGTGCAACCGTGAACCCCGCCGCGCCGCGCGCCATGGAACATGGCTTGCAGAGTTGCCATACTTGCGGCCTGTTGTCGCATCCGGCGCCGGGCGCCCAGACCGGCTACTGTCCCCGCTGCGATGAGGAACTGCATTTTCGCAAACCGGAAAGCCTCCAAAGAACCGTGGCTTTCCTGATTGCGGCGATGGCGTGTTATGTGCCCGCCAACTTACTTCCGGTGATGTCCTCGACCTCGGCCGCCGGCACCGAGTCCGATACAATTCTGCAAGGAGTTGTGCTCCTTTGGTCACCCACCGGTTGGCCGCTTTCGCTGATTGTGGTGATCGCCAGCATCATGATTCCCAGCGCGAAAATCGCCGCGATGCTTTACCTGGTGTTGACCGTCAAACGGGGCGCCCCGCGGAATAACGCACAGCGGGTCAAGCTTTACCGAATGGTCGAATTCATCGGCCGCTGGTCCATGGTGGATGTGTTCGTAGATACCTTCACCGTGGCGCTGATTCAACTACAACCCCTGATGGTCGTAGAGCCGGGCCCGGGGTTGCTGTTTTTCGCTGCCGTCGTTGTGCTGACCATGCTCGCGGTCGAATCCTTCGATCCGCGGCTGCTTTGGGATGCCAACTCCCCCGAATCAACCGTGGCCCAAGTACAACCTCAACATGCCTGATCCCGATTACAACCAAGTTCCAGAAGCCAAAACCGTCCCCAAAAGACGGTTGCACGTTTCCATCGTGTGGATCATCCCCATCGTCGCCAGTGTCGCTGGGCTCTGGATTGTCGCCACCGAGATTTTCAACAAGGGCCCCGAGATTCGGATTACGTTTGTGTCCGCCGAGGGCATCGAAGCGCACAAAACGAAAATCAATTACAACGGCATTCATATTGGCACCGTCACGGGGGTGGAACTCGCCGAAGACCACAAACACGTGATCGCCACGGCCCGGATTCATCCGTCGGCCAAGGATATCCTGGTGAAGGACACCAAGTTCTGGGTGGTGAAGGCCAGGGTGTCCGGTTTGAATATCACGGGGCTCGGCACGCTCATCTCCGGCGATTACCTGGGCGTGCAGCTCGGGCACTCGCAGGAAAGTGTGCGCGAGTTCATCGCGGACGAGGTGCCCCCTTTGGACGACACTCTGGGACGCCATTTTACCCTGAAGACTGCGCGAATGGGATCGCTGGGACCGGGCACGCCCGTGCTTTTGCGACAGTTGGCGGCAGGCCAGGTGGAAACCTGCGATTTGGACAAGAGCGGCGACTTTCTCAAGGTGAGAATCTTTATTCAGGCGCCCTACGATCGTTATGTCACTAAGGACACCCGGTTCTGGCATGCGAGCGGGATTGATCTCTCGGTGAGCACCGGCGGACTGCATGTCCAAACGGAATCACTGATGACCATTCTCGCGGGGGGGATTGCCTTTGAAACGCCCGCCGCCGATTCACCCCAACCGCCCGCGGCCAAGGATGCCATTTTTCCTTTGTTCAACGACCGCGCCGACGCGTTCAAACCCCAGACCGACGATCCGCATTTCTATGTCTTCGACTTCAAGCAGCCCATTCGGGGTTTGGCGGTAGGCGCGGCCGTGGAATTTCGCGGCATTCCCATTGGCGAGGTTACCCGGATCAGCCCGCAAATTGATGCGAAGACCGGGGAATTGACCGTCTCGGTGACCGCGCATATCTCCCCGGAGAAATATGACGTCACGTTCGTCAATGCGCTGCCGAGCCTGGACGAGTTGAGCCGACATAAGCGGGTGATGGATGCGTTGGTGCGGCGGGGATTGCGCGCGCAATTGAAAACCGCCAGTTTGTTGACGGGGGCCCGGTTTGTTTCGGTGGATTTCATGACCAATGAGCCGGCGGCGACCCTTGACTGGTCCCGGATCCCGGTCCAATTGCCGACTGTGTCGGGCGCCGGGGGTGGACTCGAAGATGACGTCAAAGGCCTGATGGACAAAGTTCAAAGCGCCATGGCTGGCGCGCAAGGGGCGCTGACGAACATGCAGGCGGAATTTAGTTCCACCTTCGCCAACGCGCGCGGGACTTTGACGAACGCGGATAATGCCCTGGCCAAAGCCAGCACCGTGTTGACTGACGCTCATAAATTGATCGAACCCAATTCGCCCTTGAACGCCGAACTCAACGAGTTGCTGCTGCAGGGCGGCGATGCCGCACGGGCTTTGCGCGTACTCGCTGACTATCTTGAACGCCACCCCGAAGCCCTCATACGCGGCAAAACCGGACAGGTAAAATGATCGCCCAATTCTTCTCCCGATTCCTCGCCCTCGCTGGACTGGCCTGCCTGGCGGCTGGCTGCGCCTCGGCGCCGTCCCGCTTTTACACGCTGAATTCGACCGCGCAACCGTCGGGTCTGCCGGCGGTAACCTGTGCGATCGTCGTCGGGCCAGTCACCGTGCCCGCGATGGTGGACCACCCCCAGATCACGGTCCAGGTTGCGCCCAACCGGGTCGAGGAGGACGAACTGGATCGCTGGGCGGAACCGTTGGACAAAAATATTGCCCGCGTGGTGGCGGGGGATCTGGCCATTTTGCTGGGCACCACGGACGTCGCCACTGCCCCCTGGGCCAAGTTCGGAGCGGCCTACCAGGTGACGATTCATGTAGAGAGGTTTAATTCGCTATTAGGAAAGTCCGCCGAGCTCGAGGCCTTGTGGGTGATTCAGGAACCGACGGGCGGCACCAATTTCGTGGGGCACACTTTCGCGGTCGAACCGGTCAACAGCGTCGGCTACGAACCGCTGGCGGCGGCCCATAGCCGGGCCCTGGCCAAGTTAAGCGGTGAAATTGCCGCCCGGATTCGGGCTGAGTTGGCGGACAAACCCAAATCCGGCAAATGAATTGAGCCGGGCACCGGTTGGCTGGGGCGAGGAATGGGGTCTCGGCCGTAAATCTGGAACCGAATTCGCAGGGAGAATCCGTCTTCGCCAAGGCTATGCTGGACAGGCCGCGGCGCGGAGGTTGGTGGAATGACTCGTTCTTGGTGGTTGGACGAGCGATGACCAGAAGTGCCCGTTTGCTGAAGAGGAGCCCGTTTCGTCAGCAGCAGCTGAAAATGGCTCCAAAGGTAGGACTCGAACCTACAACCGATCGGTTAACAGCCGATTGCTCTACCATTGAGCTACTTTGGATGCCAACGGGACGCAAAATCTAATGGCGGGGCGGGGCGGCGTCAACGGATTTAATGATTTTTTTGAAGTTTCATTTTCGCTGACATTGGGGGCAGAAAAAGGTGCTCCGGGCGGCCTGAATGAGGCGGCGGATGGGGGTGGCGCAGCGGACGCAGGGCGCGTCGGCGCGGTCGTACACCTGGAGGCGCTCCTGGTAAAAGCCGGAATCGGGTCCGGCCGCGCCGTAATAAAACAGGCGGTTGCGATTGCGATTGGGCGTGTCACCCGCAAAATCGAGGGGCAGGGTGCTGCCGGCGTCGATGGCAGCGGTGAGGACTTCCCGGATGGCGGTGTGCAGGCGCTCGATTTGGTCGGGCTTGAGGCGGCGGGCCGCGATGCGGGGCGAGATGCCGGCCCGGAACAGGGCTTCGCTGGCGTAGATGTTGCCCACGCCGGCGACGAGGCTTTGGTCCAGCAGCTTGATTTTGATGGCTTGGGCGGATTTGCGGAGGTCGGCGGCGAAGTTGGCGACCGTGAATTCGGGGTCCAGAGGCTCGGGGCCGAGGCGGTTCAGGCTGGAGCGGTCCAAGGTCAGGCGGCCAAAATAGCGGGGGTCTTCATACACGAAATTGTGTCGCCCCAAGTCGAGGACGACGGCGGCGTGTTTGGGTAATTCGGCGCTGTGCGGGAGCAGGTACATGCGGCCGGTCATGCCCAGGTGTCCGACGAGGAGGATGGGTTCCCGGTCGGCGGCGGAGCGCAGGCTGAACAGCAAGAATTTGCCCCGCCGGATGAGGTGCGTGAAGCGGGCGCCGTTCAGTGCTTGGGTGATTTCGGTGGCCGGGGTGGGACCCAAGACTCGGGGGCGGCGGATTTCGACGCCCTGGATGGTGCGGCTTTTAACCAAGGGGGCGAGGTGGCGGACGAGGATTTCGACTTCGGGGAGTTCAGGCATGGGGCGGATGGAATGGGAAAGGGACCGGTAAGCCGGGCGAACGGAAGGTCGGGGCTGGATGAATGGGGATTTTCGGGCGAATTTTTGCCCGCCAGCCGGGGTGGGCAGGACGGGCGCGGGTGAACTCGCCCGTCTGAAAAAAAAGATCAGGCGGTGACGACGGTTCCGACTTCCTCGCCCAGGACGACCCGCTTGAGGTTGTGCGGCTTGAAGAAGTCGAACACAATGATGGGCATTTTGTTGTCCATGCACAGCGAGAAGGCGGTGGAGTCCATCACCTTGAGCTGTTTTTGCAGGGCATCGATGTAGCTGATGTGGGCAAAACGCTTGGCGGTAGGGTTCTTTTTGGGATCGCTGTCGTAGATGCCGTCCACCTTGGTGGCCTTGAGGATGACTTCGGCGCTCATTTCATTCGCGCGCAGGGCGGCGGCGGTGTCGGTGGAAAAATAGGGGTTGCCGGTGCCGGCACCAAAAATCACCACGCGGCCTTTTTCGAGGTGGCGAACGGCGCGGCGGCGGATGAACGGCTCGGCGATTTGGGACATGGTGATGGCGGTTTGGACGCGGGTGGCCACGCCCAGCTTTTCCAGCGCATCCTGCAGGGCCAGGGAATTGATGACCGTGGCCAGCATGCCCATGTAATCACCGGTGGCGCGCTCAATGCCGCGTTCGCTGCCGGCCAGGCCGCGAAAGATATTCCCGCCGCCGATCACGACCACGACTTCCACGCCCAACTCGCGGACTTCGCCGATTTGCTGCGCCATGTCATGGACGGCTTCGGGGGAAATCCCCATGCCGGCCTGGCCGCCAAGGGCTTCACCGCTCAGCTTTAGCAAAATGCGACGATATTTGGGTTTGCTGGTCTTTTTCATGTGACGAGTTTTCAACTTCGAGATGACAAGATTGTGCCAATCCCGGGGGGGGAGGTCAATTGGCGAAATAGATTCGACAAGCGGGGGGCGGCGTTTGACATTGGCGGGATGCCGGATGAACCGATTATTGATCTGCAGAGCGACCATTATTTCATGGGGGAAGCCCTGCGCCAGGCGGCCAAAGCGTATGAGGCGGAGGAAGTGCCCGTGGGCGCGGTGGTGGTCCGCGCAGGCCGGATCATCGCGCGCGCGTTCAACCAGGTGGAGCTTTTGAAGGACGCGACAGCGCACGCGGAAATGCTGGCGCTGACGCAGGCGGAAGGGTTGGTGGGCGATTGGCGGCTGACCGATTGCACTCTTTACGTGACTAAGGAGCCGTGCCCCATGTGTGCCGGGGCGGTGGTCCACACCCGACTCACCCGCGTGGTCTTCGGTTTGGGGGATCCCAAAGGCGGGGCGGCGGGCGGGGCGATGAATCTGTTGCAATGGCCCACACTAAACCATCGCTGCGAGATCACGCAGGGAGTGCGGGAAGCGGAGTGTCGCACGTTGATCCAGTCATTCTTCGCCGAGCAGCGGGCCAAAATTCCCAAACGCCCCCCGGTGGGCAATGCCGGGGCGGCGTTGAATTAGGGTCGCGCGGCTCAGTTGGAAATCGGGGCCATCATGGTCCGATTCATGGTGAGGGCGGCTCGGTTATTATTGATGGCGGTGGCGGTGAATTCCTTGAATTTGGTCACTTCCTCGGGGCTGAGGAATGAGGCACCGCTGGACATGGCGCGGCCGTAGATGTCGCTCAACAGTTTCAGGCTCTGGTCGGCCTCGGTCTCGGAGGCGATATTCCGGAAGTTCAGGATGGGAACGGTTTGGAAATCCGCGGGCAGTCCGGCGGTGGTCAGGGCGGCCTGGGTGGATTCGTGGAGCAATTTCGCCAATTGTTGGGATTTGTCCTGCTGCTCCGCGTCGGTGCCCGTCAGCTTGCTTTTGAATTGGTCGGCGGTCAGGGTGCCTAGGAGGTTTTTGGAGTAATCCTGGTATTTGGCTAATCCATCCGGCCCGAGCAGGGTCTGGATTTTTTCCTGGAGAGTGGCTTCCTGGGCGGCAAAGATTTGGGTGAGTTGGTCCGGTGTCGGTTTATCGCGCAAGGCGGTGGTGACGTTGTTGACGTTGTCCATGATGTGATCCGCCAGCAAATCATTGAATTTGTCGGACATATCCGCGGACAACCCGGCGTTTTGGGTGAAACCCTTGAAAATCATGGCCATCCCCATTTTCTGCTGATCGCGCATGAGCTTCTTGGTTTCCGGGTTGGAAGTCAGCTTACTGATGGCGTTGGTGGAGCCGATTTCGGAATTGGCCTGGCGGAGGCGGCCGACTTCGCCGCGCAATTTAAGCACATCAGGCGGGCTCTTTTTCAGACTGGCATTTTCCCCCGCCAGCGCGGCGGCCCGGTTGGTGGCCCGGTCACGCTCTTGCTGCAGTTGCTGCACCTGGGCGGTGAGCGGAGCTTGTTGGACCTGTTGCTGCTTCACCGCTTCCAATTCGGCGCGCAGGCTGACGGTTTGGCGGTTTTCGTACACCGCGACAGCGAGGGCGGCGGTGACAACGACGGCGACGGCGGTCTTTTGTAAGGTGGTCATGGCAATGGATTTGATGAGGGTGGTAGTAACGGGACTTGAAAAAGCGGCGGCGGACAGTACGGCCCCAGTGGTGACCGAAGCAGCGAGACCGGCGGGAGCGGCGTGGACGGCGTGCGTGGTCAGGAGTGCGGCCAAAGCGGCGGCACCGACCGAGATTTGGCGCCGGGAAAAGTAGTCGCGCAACCGATCCACGGCCCGACCCACGCGCTTTTGGGCCGCATCCTCGCTGGAGCCCAAGGCGATACCGATCTCCCGCAAGGATTTGTTCTCGAAAAATCGCAACAGGAGGGCGGCGCGGTCCGGCTCCTCCAGCGACGCGATGGCCTCATCCAGCAACGGTTCAATCCGGGGCCATTCCGCGGAGGGTTCGTGAAGTTCACTCATCTGGTAGGCGATTTGTTCCCGCGCCTGCCGCCGCGCTTCGCTCCGGATAAGGTCGATGGCGGTGTGGCGGGTGACCTGGTAGAGCCACGCGGGGAGAATGGTGGTGGGTTGGAGGGTGGCAGCGGAGCAGGCGAGTTGGGTGAAGACCGTTTGGGACACCTCCTCCGCGAGTTGGGGGGAACGGACCTGGCGGAGGGCGGCCGAATAAACCAGGTTGAGATGCCGGTTCACCAGCGCGGTGAAGGCATCCTGCGACTGCTCCCGGGCAAATTGGCCCAGCAGTTCCGAGTCGTTGGCGGTCATCGTCACACAAGGATAACGGCGCCGCCCTCCCAAATCCGACAAAATTTCTGGGGCTGTTTCCTGGCCGCCAATTTGGCGGCCAAAATGCCCCCGGCGGCGATATTACGGACAACCCCGGCCACGCCGGGATATAACTGTCAGCATCGCGCACCAGAGCAGAAACAGGAAAACGACGGAATAGACCTGGAAGGGGAAATCGAACCGCGCATGCACCAGACAGCCACCCAAGGAGAGCCATAACAGCGCCGTGAACGATAAAGGTCCTTCCACTTCGCCCGGAACGAACCAGCGGAGCCCAACCGCCAATAGGGCGAGGAGGATGATAGTGCTGCCCACCCAGCCAAAGCTAATCCGGGTTTCGAGCCAGTCGTTGTGCAGTTCGGGCGGCCAATAGGTGCTGGTGGATTCGCGGTACAATTGAAAGACATCCACAAAGGCGCCCGGACCAATGCCATACACCGGGTAATCGACCGCCATGGGGAGGGCATTCTGATACATGCGTTCCCGGAAGGCGTAGCCCTCCTGGAATCGTTCCATTCGCGGCTTCAAGGTGCCCCACCCGAGGGCAAATCCGAGGAGCAGCGATGCCCCCAGAAAGACTAGCGCCAGCCGGACCTGACGCCAGACCGGTTGGGCAGACGATGGGGTTTTGAGGCTGGTCCCATCCGCGGCGGATTGACCGCGGTGTCGCCACGGGCCGATCAATAGTACCAAACCGGCCAGAAAACATTGGCCGACCGCGATGATGGCGCCGCCACGGCTCGTCGAAATGATGGGGCAGGCCGCCATGATGATGACGCAGACCAGCGGCGCATAACGGCGGATTCGCCCGGACCGCCACTTTTCCCCCTGGCCATACCAAAATCCCAAAACTGGCGGCCAGAGGAGGTTGAAATATTGCGCCGCGTTGGAGCGATACGCGTACGGCCCGAACTGGGTGTCCGCTGTCTGGTGGATACTCGGCAGGACCAGGAAAAGCAGTTTTGGCGAGTTGGCCAATCGCTGAACCATTCCCTCCAAGCCCAGCAACCCCCCGCTGAACGTGAGAATCCAGAACAAGGTCCGCCAGCGGTCGGGTGGAAATCCCCCGGCTCCGGCCCCAAAGCGATCGGAATGCTGTTTTAAGCGCAACGCGTCCTCCCGGGATTTTCCCAAGAGCCAATCCCGCACGGCCCAGAACGAGCAGACTAATGCCAGCGCGCACCAAAAAACGAACCAAGTGGCCGAGCTGTCCAGCGATGCCGGCAGCCAGGCAATATTCTGCCGATACTCAAACCCACCCAACTCTGGGCGGTAGTTTCCCCGGGCGTTGAGCGCTGCCAACAGGCAATAGAGCGGAATAGCCCAGGTCAGCACGATGAGTAACCAGATTACCTTTTTCCCCTTGGAGGAACAATCCTCCGCCGTTTCCCAACGCGGTGGTCGGTAGCCACTGGTGAGACGAATTGTGAGCTTTATGGCGAGCAGGATACCCAGCGCAAAACCGCCGGCATTCAGGACCCGGACCGCCCAGTCATCCGTTGCTCCGAAGGCCCAGGGCCCAAACACCACCATCAAAAGAATGAGCCATTCGGAGAGAATTTCGCTGGCTTGATACAGGTGCAAATCCCCGGCGACCGGACGCCTCTGGTTGCCGCGGTGCGAAATGCTCATCCGCACCACGATATTCACCTGAGGCCAAACCCGCAACCTAAACCCGGCTCTACGCCCGTGAGGAAAGAGTTGTCGGGGGGAGGCCAAGGGCGAGAATGGCCGGTCGATACCCACGAGGCTTCGGTAGTGACCGGTAACTATTACCGGGCTTTTAATTTCTCAATAGATGGCGCAGTAGTCCTGCTCGGCTGATCGTCGTTCAACCGTTGAAAAAGTGCCCATTGAACTCAAGCCGTTATTGACATTGCCGTGGAACTGCTGTAAAAGTTTCTCCGATTTGAATTACTGTAGCTTACTAAAGTAAATTGACTAATGTAGTCAATTGATCTGTGTTAGATGGGCTAATTGATGGTATTTGTTGTTTTGACAACTTTGATAATTGGTCGGTTCTGGGTTTAGTCGCTTGCCGCATGCGAAACTCCTTCATGGCAAACATGATCGGCTCAACCGTCTGAGCGTTGACCAAGTATTTCTGGCAAGTAATCCTGCGGGTGCAGTGGGGGGCGACCCACGCGGCAAATTGATGGGACTTCGGGCTAGCAAACCTTACAGCCGGTACTTGACATCCGGATGGTTTCACGTAATTTAATGGGTGGTAATTAAATACGCTTATATATCTACCAGCGCTAATTCGGTGTATTAAAATGAATTATTTATGTTCCGTAATGGCCATTACCAATCGGCTTTGTGGGGGTCTTTATCGGTTTTCGGTTTTTGGGTTCGCTTCTCCCTAAACTTGGTGACGCAAAGCAGGATCTGAAGTGCTTGAATATCGGCCAAAAATCAATTGCTAGCGATCCCGCGGGTGGAAATCAGCGTGGCACCCAAAGAAAGATGATCGGGGATCAATCCTTGCTGCCCCCGAACGAATCGATCCGAAGTCGCGGAACGAGCTCCGTGCCGAAGGCAACGCGAGGTAATCTCAATAATGCCGATAGATTATATCGACATTCTCGTCAGGTTATGCATTGAAAACGAGATTATTTGCCATCATTACCCTGCTGCTGTTGCTGACCGCGAATGTCACGCTGGCGGCAACTTCCTGGAAGGGTACCAGCAGCACGGCCTGGGCGACGGCCGCGAACTGGACCGCCGGGGTTCCGACAGCGACGGTGGACGCCATCATCGGCGATACGAATTTTACAGGAGCTTTCCAGCCTGGCATCACAGCCGCCGCCACCTGCAAATCGCTGACGCTGGGCACGGGAACCAAAGCCTCCACGCTGACAGTTAACCAAACGTTCACGGTTTCCGGGAACATCACCATCGGCACGAATGGTGCGATCTCGCAGACCGTGTCTTCGAATACCCGGGTGATCGGGCTCACGGGGAATTGGACGAATTCCGGGTCCTATGTAGGTACGGGAACCAGAAGTGGGGTGACTTTTTCCGGTACGAACCAGATTATTGGCGGCACGGTGGCCACCGGATTCCGCAAACTGACGATCAACAACGGCAGCACAACCACCCTCGCAGGCAACATCAGTGTGACGAACACCTTGACGGTCACCGGCACATTGGATCCCGGCGCGGGATCGGGGTTCGTCGTTACCGGTGCCGGCACCACGACGGTAAGTGCCACGGGCAAATTGCTGATTCGCGCCGCGACCTTCGGCGGGAACTACGCCCTGACCGGCAGCAAAACTTTGAGTGCCGGCAGCACGGTGGATTACACCGCAACCGGCAACCAGACGGTGACCAACCTCACCTATTCCACGCTCCGGATCAGCGGCAGCGGCGTGAAATCGCTGGCCGCCAACCTCACCTCGCTTTCCTCCAGCTCCAGCGCCAATGGCAATATTGATATCGCCAGTGGCACTTTGGATCTGGTCACCTTTACGGCGAACCGCGGAACCACCACCAACGGGGGCACCTTTACGGTGGAGGGGGGCGCCACCCTGAGAATCGGCGGTACGGGCACTTTCCCGGCCAATTACGCCACCCACTCCCTGGCCTTGTCGAGCACGGTGGAATATTACGGCACCAACCAGGTCGTGGCCACCAATGCATATGGCAACCTGGCCCTGGGCAGCAGCGGGACGGCCTCCAAGACCATGGCGACCAACGCGCTGGTCGTCGCCGGAAATCTGACCACCGCCACCAATGCCCCCGGTGCGGCCGTGACATTCACCGCCAATTCGACCATTACCGTCAACGGCAGCGTGAGTATTGGCGGCGGCACCACCTTTAACGGCAGTAATTTTACGCATGCGGTTTCCGGCAATTGGACGAACAATGGCACCTTCTCCGGCAGCAACAGCACCGTCACCCTGAACGGATCCGGTGCGATCCTGACGGGAGCCGGAACCAACAATTTCTTTAACCTGACCCTGAACGCGGCCGGGATCACCGCCGACGCCAATACCAGCCTGGTGGTGGCGGGAAATTTTGCCACCACGGGAGCGGGCGCGTTCACGCATACTCCGGGCGGCACCGGCACCGCGACCATGAGCGGCGCGGGGAAGTCCATCAGCGGCACCGGGATCGCCTTCAGCAAGTTGGTCGTTTCCGGCACCAATAGCACCAGCGCCTCATTCACTGTGGCAGATAACCTGACCGTGAACGGTTCACTGACCGCCAGTGGCGGGAGCGTCACGCTGAGCGGCACGGGCAAGACCATCGCGGGCAACGGTGCCATCGCCTTCAGCGGGCTGAGCATTCCGGGCAGCATCACCACTACCAACAATTTTTCGCTGGCGGGGAATCTGGCGGCGAGTGGCAGCTTCACGGCCACGGCGGGAACCGTCACCTTCAACGGTTCGACGTTGTTCAGTGGTACGGCCAACTTGTTCAATGCCACGTTGAATGGCACGCTGCTCCGGCTAAGTTCGGCGTCGACCTTGGGGCTGGCGGGCACCACCACGCTGACGGCGGGGACGTTTGACGTGACCAACCTGGTACCCAACACCGTGGTCTATAACGGCGCAGGCAGCCAGACGGCCTATCCGCTCACCTATTACAACCTGGAAATCGGCGGCGGCGGCGTCAAGTCCGCCATTGGCAACCTCACCGCCCTGGGCAATTTCACCATCGACAGCGGCGCGACGTTCAACGGCGGTGCCGGTAATTACACGAATTACGTGGCGGGCAACTGGCAGAACAATGGCACTTTTACGGCCGGCAACAGCACCGTGGAATTGACCGGCGCCGCCAATGCCACTGTGAACGGCACGACGGTGTTCAACCAGCTGCGGCTCAACAAAGCCAACAGCACACTGGTGGTCAACCTTGGCACCAATGAAACGGTGGGCACACTCGATATGGCGCTGGGCAGCATCAACACGGGCACCAACACGCTGACGCTGACGACCACGCGCACCAACAGCGGCATCGTGCTGGGGACCATCACCCATCAGCACAGCTTCACCACAAACGTCAGCTATGCTTTTGAGAGCCCATACAACACGATCAGTTTTGCGGCGGAGACCAATCTGAGTTCCGTGACGGTAACCGTGGCGGTTGGCAATGTGGCGGATTTTCCCGGGGGCGGGGCGATCAACCGGCAGTACACCGTGAGCCTGGGGACGACGAATGCCTACAACGCCACCTTGCAGGCGCATTACGAGGACGGGGAGTTGAACGGCAATGGGGAGTCGCTGCTGGCCTTGGACCAGAACACGGGCGGCACCTGGCTGCTATCGGGGCGAACTTCCGGTGACACGAACAACAACTGGGTGGCGAACAGTGGACTCACCAACCTCACCGGCCGGTGGACGCTGGACGAGATGGTGGGAGGCACGGTGGCTTGGAACGGGTCGGTGAGCACGGCGTGGGAGGCTCCGGCCAACTGGACGGTGATCTCCGGGGTGCCGGCGATCCCGCCGTCGACCATTGATATTGTGCAGTTGGGCACGATGGCAGCCACTTACCAGCCCACCATCTCCGCCACCGCGGCGGTGAAGAGCATAGCCTTTGGCAGCTCGCAGGCGATGACCTTGACCCTGAGCGGGGGCTCGCTCCAGACGATTGCCAACATTTCGGGCACGTGGAACAGCAACGTCACGCACTCGATCGCCGTGGGCGCGCAAACATTGACCGTGGGTGGTTCGTTGTCGTTGAGCGATGGGACCAACGGCCATGTGATCAATCTCAATATTGGCTCAGGGACGGTAAATATGGTTGGCGACCTGAGTGAATCCGGCGGAGCCAGCATCACTTTCAGCGGCGCGGGAAACCTGAATCTGACCAACAATTTCAACTACACCAGCGGTACTTTTACTCCCGGAAGCGGCACGGTAAATTATACTGGGGGCGGGGCACAAACCGTGGCGCCCGTGAGTTACAACCAACTTACTTTCAACAAGGCGGCGGGGGTGGCCACTCTGACCGGCAATGCCGCGGTAAACGGTAATCTGACCCTGACCAACGGAGGAACATTTTATTTTGCCGGGAATGTGACCGTGGCGGGCAGCGTTTATATCCGGGCCGGCACGGTGTTGAATCCGGCGGCATCCACGACTCTTTCCGTCGGGGGCGACTGGGATTGCGGCGGTACGTTCAGCCCGGCTGGCGGCCTGGTGGCTTTCAACGGCGCCGGCGCGCAAGCCATCGGCGCGACCGCTTTCTACGACCTGGATATTAACAAGCCGGCGGGCACGGCCACCCTGGCAGGGAACATTTCCAGTTTCGTTGACGTGGAAGTGCGGAGCGGCACGCTGGATATGGGGGGCTTCACGGTTACTGCCAGCGGCAGCGGCTCGACCTTGACGGTTGCCGCCGGGGCCGCATTGCGGACGGCGGGCAGCTTTCCCGGCGGTTTCGTGGCCAACATGGATCCCGCCAGCACGGTGGAATATTACGGCTCCGGAAGCCAGACGGTGTTGGCGACAAGCTACGGGAACCTGCTGTTAAACAATGGCGGGAGTAATCCCAAGACACTGGCCGGCTCCAGCACGATTGCGGGAAATCTGACGGTCAACAGCGGCGTGCTGACCAACACCACCGGGACAGTAACGCTGAGTGGGGCGGGGAAGACCATCTCCGGTTCCGGCGCCATCGCCTTCAACAACTTGAGCATTCCGGGCAGCCTCACCACCGCCAACAGTTTTTCGCTGGCGGGGAATCTGGCGGTGGGCGGGAGTTTCACCGCCACGGCGGGAACGGTAACCTTCAATGGATCGACGGTGTTCAGCGGCACGGCCAATTTGTACAACGCCACGCTGAACGGGACCCTGCTGCGGATGAGTTCAGCCGCGACCCTGGGACTGGCGGGCACGATCACGCTGACAGCCGGGACGTTCGATGTGACCAACCAGGTGCCCAACACCATTGTCTATAACGGCGCGGGCAGCCAGACGACCTACCCAATCACCTACTACCACCTGGAGATTGCCGGCGGTGGCACCAAGTCCTCGACGGGCAACCTTTCCGCGCTGGGTAATTTCACCATCGACAACGGAGCGACGTTCAGCGGGGGAAGCGGCGGCTACACGAATTATGTGGCGGGCAACTGGCTGAACAACGGCACTTTTACCGCCGGCAACAGCACGGTCGAAATGAATGGCGCGGCCAACGCCACCATTGCCGGGTTGACGGCATTCAATCAATTACGCGTTAACAAGTCCGGCAGCACGCTGGTGGTCAACCTGACCACCAACGAAACCGTGGGAACGCTGGACATGACGCTGGGCACGATCAACACCGGCACCAACGCGCTGACCCTCACCACCACCCGCACCAACAGCGGTATTGTGTTAGGGACGATCATCCGCCAGCACAGCTTTGCGACGAATGTGAGCTATGCGTTTGAAGGCCCCTATAACACCATCAATTTTGCGTCGGCGAGCAATGTGAGTTCCGTGACCGTCACCGTGGCGATCGGCAACGTGGGCGATTTTCCGGGCGGAGGGGCGATCAACCGGCAATACACGGTGAGCCTGATCACGACCAATCCCTACAGCGCGACATGGCAGGCGCATTACGAGGATGGGGAGTTGAACGGCAATGCGGAGTCGCTGCTGGCCCTGGATCAGAACACGGGCGGCACCTGGTTGCTGTCCGGGCGGACCGGCGGCGATACGAACAACAACTGGGTGGCGAACGGAGCGATTACCAACCTGACGGGCCGGTGGACGTTGTCCAGCACCGTGGGCGGCACGGTGGCCTGGAACGGATCGGTCAGCACGGCGTGGGAAAATCCGACCAACTGGACGGTGGTCGCGGGGGTTCCCGCCAAGCCGCCCTCGGTCAACGACATCACGCAACTGGGGACGACCACCGCCACCTTCCAGCCGACGATCGCCGCCGCCGCCGCGGTGAAGAGCATTTCCCTGGGGAGCGCCCAGGCCATGACTTTGACGCTGGGCGCCGGCGGCTCACTGCAAACGGTTGCCAACATCTCCGCCACCTGGAGCAGCAATGTCACGCACACCATTGCGGTTGGCGCGCAAACTCTGACGGTGGGTGGTTCGATGGCGTTGAGTGACGGGACCACCGGGCACAAGATAAACCTGACCATCGGCTCCGGCACGGTGAACATCGGGGGCGACCTGACGGAGTCCGGCGGCGCGGCGATTACCTGCAGCGGGGCCGGTAAACTAAACCTGTCCGCCAATTTTAATTACACCAGCGGAACGTTTACGCCGGGCTCTGGCACGGTCACCTACACCGGGGGCGCGGCGCAGACGGTGGCGCCCGTGACGTACAACCAATTGCTCTTTAACAAAACCACCGGCGTGGCCACCCTCAGCGGCGACGCCGCGGTGAACGGCAACCTGACCCTGACCAACGGGGGCACTTTTTTCTTTGGCGGCAACGTGACGGTAGTCGGCGGCGTATTCATCCAGACCAACACGGTATTGAACCCGACGCTTACTGCCACCGTGACGGTGGGGGGCGACTGGGTTTGCAATGGTACGCTGAACCCCGCGGGGGGGTTGGTGGTTTTCAATGGTTCGGGCGCACAGTCGATTGGTGCCTGCGCGTTTTATGATGTGGACATCAATAAATCCGCCGGCGCGGCCACTTTGGCGGGAAACATCTCCAGCGAAATCGACTTGGAGGTGCTCAACGGCACGCTGGACCTGGCGGGCTACACGGCCACCGCAAGTGGCAGTGGCTCGTTTTTGACGGTTTCCGCCGGGGCCAACCTGCGAATGGCGGGAAGTTTTCCCAGCGGGTTCATCAACAGCCTGGATCCTGCGAGCACGGTGGAGTATTACGGAGCGAGCCCCCAGACCGTGGCCGCGACGACCTACGGCAACCTGCTGTTGAGCAATGGGGGCAGCAACCCCAAGTCATTGACCGGTTCCAGCACGGTGGTGGGAAACCTGGTGGTCAACGGCGGCACCCTGACCCACACGGCCGGGACGGTGACGCTAAGCGGCACGAACAAGACCGTTGCCGGGACGGGAACGATCGGCTTCAACGGGCTGTGGATCCGGGGAAGCGTCACGACCACGAACAGTTTTTCCCTGACGGGCAATCTCAACATCGACGGCAGCTTCAGCGCCACGGCGGGAACCGTGACGTTTGCCGGGTCCACGTTGTTCAGTGGCACCGCCAACCTGTTCAACCTGACGTTGAATGGCACGCTGCTGCAAATGAGCACGGCGGCGACCCTTGGGGTGGCGGGCGCCACCACGTTGCTGGCCGGAGCCTTTGACGCCACCAGCCATATTCCCAACACGGTGGTATTCAATGGCACCGGCGGTCAGGTCCTGTCCCCAATCATTTACTACAACCTGGAAATATCCGGCGGCGGCACCAAGACGTCCACCGGCAACCTCGCCGCCCTGGGGAATTTCACGATTGACACGGGGGCGGCGTTCGATGGCGGGAGCGGCGGATACACGAACTATGTGACCGGCAACTGGCAGAACAACGGCACCTTTACCGCCGGCAACAGCACCGTGGAGTTGAACGGTGCGGCCAATACGAGCATCAACGGGGCTAACGTGTTCAACCAACTGCGTTTGAATCTAACCAATTCGGCGGTGGTCGTCAGTCTGGCGACCAACGCCACCGTGGGCACCCTGGACATGGCGTTGGGCACACTGAACACGGGCACAAACACGCTGACCATCACCAGCACGCGCACGAACAGCGGCATCGTGCTGGGCACCATCACCCACCAGCACAGTTTCGCAACCAACGTCGGTTACGCCTTTGAAAGTCCGTATAACACGATCACTTTTGCCGCCGAGACCAATGTGACTTCCGTGACGGTGGCGGTGGCGATTGGCAGCATCAGCGATTTCCCTTCCGGAGCGGCGATCAACCGGCAATACACGGTGAGTCTGGCGACGACGAATCCCTACACCGCCACGTTCCAGGCGCATTACCAGGATGCGGAATTGAATGGCAACACCGAATCGCTGCTCACCTTGTTTCAGAATACCGGCGGTTCCTGGATTTCTGTGGGCAAGACTGCCAATGACCCTACCAACAACTGGGTGTCCGATGCTTCCCTTACCAACCTTGCGGGGCGCTGGACCCTGTCCGGCTCCAGTGGCGGGGTGGTGAATTGGAATGGTTCGACCAGCACTGCCTGGGAGACCCCAGCCAATTGGACGGTAGTATCCGGCACCCCGAGTCTGCCGCCCTCCACGAACGACATCGTGCAACTGGGCACGGGGGGTGCCACCCGCCAGCCGACGATTTCCTCCGCCGCCACGGCCAAGGGCATTTCCTTTGCCAGTGCACAAGCCATGACCCTGACGCTGGGGGGCGGCGGTTCGCTGCAAACCGCCGGGAATATTTCCGGCAGTTGGAGCACGAGCGCCACGCACACAATTAACGTGGGCGCGCAAACGCTGACGGTGGGTGGTTCGCTCAGCTTGAGCGACGGAACCAGTGGACATACCATCAACCTGAACCTGGGCGCGGGCACGGTCAATCTGGCGGGGGATCTGACCGAATCCGGCGGGGCCAATGTCACTTTCAGTGGGGCCGGGAACATCAATCTCGCCGGTAATTTCAATTATACCAGCGGCACATTCACACCGGGGACGGGCAGCATCACCTACACTGGAGGACTGGCGCAGGCGGTGGCCGCGGTGACCTACAATGGGCTGGTCTTCAACAAGTCCGGTGGGGTGGCCACGCTCACCGGCAATGCCACGGTGAATGGCAATCTGACGCTGACCAACGGGGGAGCATTTGGTTTTGCGGGCAGCCTCTCGGTGGCCGGGAGCGTGTTCATCCAGACCAACACAACTTTGAATCCGACGCTCAGCGCCAGTTTGAATGTCGGAGGTGATTGGGTGTGCAACGGCGTACTCAATCCCGCGGGCGGCATGGTGATATTCAACGGTTCGGGCGCGCAATCCATCGGCGCGTGCGCATTCTATGATGTGGATATCAACAAGCCTTCCGGCACGGCTACCCTGGCCGGGAACATCTCCAGTTTCCTGGACGTGGAGGTCATTAATGGCACGCTGGATTTATCCAGCCACACCCTGACCGCCAGCGGCACTGATTCAAGTTTGACGGTGCAGGCCGGTGGCACGTTGCGAACAGCGGGAGCTTTCCCCAGCGGATTCAACCAATTCCTCGATCCGGCGAGCACCGTGGAATATTACGGCACCGGAAGCCAAACGGTGGTGCCGACGGTTTATGGAAATCTGCTGCTGAACAACGGGGGGAGCAACCCCAAGACGCTGGCGGGTGCCTGCACGGTGGCCGGCAACTTGACGGTGAACGGAGGAATCCTGACCAACACCAGCGGAACGATGACCTTCAGTGGCACGGGCAAAACCATCTCCGGCACTGGCTCCCTGGGCTTCAGCGCGCTGAGCATTCCGGGAAGCATCACCCTGACGAACAGTTTCTCCCTGACGGGAAACCTGACGGTGGGCGGGAGTTTCACGGCCACGGCCGGAACGGCCAACTTTAATGGAGCGACGATTTTCAGCGGCACGGCCAACCTTTTCAACACCACCCTGAACGGCACCCTGTTGCGGATGAGTTCGGCGGCGACCCTGGGGGTGGCGGGGGCCCTGACATTGACGGCAGGCAACCTGGACGTGACCAACCTGATTCCCAACACCATAATCTTTAACGGTGCGGGTAGCCAAACGGTCGCCCCGTTCACCTACTATAATCTGGAAGTCGCCGGTGGCGGCAGCAAGTCTGCGACGGGCAACATCACCGCGCTGGGTAATTTCACGATCGACGGCGGCGCGACCTTCAATGGCGGGAGCGGTAATTACACGAATTACGTCGCGGGGAACTGGTTGAACAGCGGCACCTTCACGGCCGGCAACAGCACGGTCGAAATGAACGGGGCCGCCAATGCCTCGCTTTCCGGGACGACGGTGTTCAATCAACTGCGGGTGAACAAGGCCGGCAGTACGCAGGTGGTCAACCTAACCACCAACGAAACGGTGGGGGTGCTGGACATGACGCAGGGCACGGTCAATACCGGCACCAATACGCTGACCCTCACGAGCACCCGGACCAACAACGGCATCGTGTTGGGGACGATCACCCGGCAACACAGTTTCGCGACAAACATCAATTACGCGTTCGAAGGCCCTTATAACACGATCAATTTTGCCGCGGTGTCCAATTTGAGTTCCGTGACCCTCGTGGTGGCCGTGGGCAACGTGGGGGATTTTCCGGGGGGCGGGGCGATCAACCGGCAATACACGGTGAGCCTGGTGACGACCAATCCGTATAGCGCGACATTCCAGGCGCATTACGAGGATGCGGAACTGAATGGCAACGCGGAGGCCCTGCTGGACCTGGACCGGAACAACGGCAGTACCTGGTTGCTGTCCGGGCGCACCGGAGGCGATACAAACAACAACTGGGTGGCCAACAGCGCGATCACGAACCTGGCGGGCCGGTGGACGTTGTCCAGCACGGTGGGCGGCACGGTGGCGTGGAACGGATCGGTCAGCACCGCGTGGGAGAATCCGGCCAACTGGACAGTGGTCGCGGGAGTTCCCGCCCTACCGCCCTCGGTTAACGACATCGTGCAACTGGGCACGACCACCGCCACTAACCAGCCGGCGATCTCCTCGGCGGCGGTGGCGCAGAGCCTTGCTTTTGGGAGCGCCCAGGCCATGACTTTGACGCTGGGCGCCGGGGGGTCACTCCAAACGATCGCCAACATCTCCGGCACCTGGAGCAGCAATGTCACGCACACCATTGGGGTGGGGGCGCAAAGTCTGACGGTGGGTGGTTCGATGGCGTTGAGCGACGGGACCTCCGGGCACAAGATCAATTTGAACGTAGGTTCCGGCACGGTGGTCATCGGGGGCGATTTAAACGAAGCCGGCGGGGCCAACATCACGTGCAGCGGCGCCGCGAACCTGAGCCTCGCCGGCAACTTTAATTACAGCAGTGGCGCCTTTACGGCGGGCAGTTCCACGGTGACTTATAGCGGGGGCGCGGCGCAGGTGGTGGCGCCGGTGACCTACAATCAATTGGTCTTTAGCAAATCCACCGGGGTTGCCACGCTGGCCGGCAACTGCACGGTGAACGGCAACCTGACCCTGACGAACGGGGGGACGTTCTTTTTTGCCGGCACCGTGGCCGTGGCCGGGGGTGTTTACATTCAGACCAACACCGTTTTGAATCCGACGCTCACCGCCACCGTGACGGTGGGGGGGGACTGGGTTTGCAACGGCACGCTTAATCCCGCGGGCGGACTGGTACTCTTCAACGGCACAGGCGCGCAGTCGATTGGGCCCAGCGCGTTTTACGATGTGGATATCAACAAGGCCTCCGGCACGGCCACCCTGGCGGGAAACATTTCCAGCTATAGTGACCTGGAGGTGCTGGCCGGCACGCTGGATTTGGCGACTTACACGGTTACCGCCAGCGGCAGCGGTTCCCTCCTGGCAGTCGCCGCCGGGGCTTCGCTGCGGACGGCGGGTGTTTTCCCCGGCGGATTCAGCTACAGTATTGATCCCGCGAGCACGGTGGAATACTACGGTTCCGGCAGCCAGACGGTGGTGGCGACAACCTATGGCAATCTGGTGTTGAGCAACGGCGGGAGCAACCCCAAGACGCTGGCTGGTTCCAGCACGATCGCGGGCAATCTCACCGTGAACGGCGGCCCCCTCACGAACACCACCGGGACAGTGACGCTGAGCGGCACGGGCCGGACCATCTCCGGCTCCGGGGCAATCGCCTTCAACAGCTTGAGCATTCCGGGCAGCATCAGCACCGCCACCAGTTTCTCACTGGCGGGGAACCTTTCCGTGGGCGGGAGTTTCACCGCCACGGCGGGCACGGTCACGTTCACCGGTTCGACGTTGTTCAACGGCACCGCCAATTTGTTCAATGTGAACCTGAACGGCACACTGTTACGAATGAGCTCGGCCGCGACGCTGGGCATGGGAGGCGCCTTCACCCTGACCGCCGGAAGCCTCGACGTGACCAACCAGGCGCCGAATACGATCATTTACAACGGCGCCGGGAGCCAGACAGTGATCCCGGTCACTTATTACAACCTCGAAATCGCCGGCGGCGGCACCAAATCCACCACCGGAAACATTACCGCGCTGGGAAATTTCAAGATCGACAGCGGCGCGGCCCTGAACGGCGGGAGCGGTGGCTACACGAATTACGTGGCGGGTAATTGGCAGAACAACGGCACCTTTACGGCGGGGAATGGCACCGTGGAGATGACGGGCGCGGGCAACGCCACCATCGCCGGCTTGACGGTGTTCAATCAATTGCGCGTGAACAAGGCCGGCAGCTCGCTGGTCATCAACTTGTCCACCAACGTAACCGTGGGCACGCTGGACATGACCCAGGGCACGGTCAACACCGGCACCAACACACTGACACTGACCACCACCCGCACCAACAGCGGCATTGTGCTCGGCACCATCACCCGGCTGCACACTTTCACGACCAATGTCAGCTATGCCTTTGAGAGCCCGTACAACACGGTCACCTTCGCCAGCGCGACAAACATCAGTTCCGTGACCGTGGCGGTGGCCGTCGGCAACGTGGGCGATTTTCCCGGAGGCGGGGCCATCAACCGGCAATACACGGTGAGCCTGACGACGACGAATCCCTACAACGCCACGTTCCAGGCGCATTACGAGGATGCGGAGTTAAACGGCAACTCGGAGACGCTGCTGGCGTTGGATCAAAACGCCAACGGGATCTGGTTGTTGTCCGGGAAGGCCGCCAATGACACCACCAACAACTGGGTGTCGCAATCGGCGATCACCAACCTCGCCGGGCGCTGGACACTGTCCGGGACCGTGGGCGGAACGGTGGTTTGGAACGGGTCCATCAGCACGGTGTGGGAAACGCCGGCCAACTGGACGGTGGTGTCCGGCGTTCCGAACGTGCCGCCCGCCACCAATGACATTGTGCAACTGGGCACGGTGGCGGCCGCCTATCAGCCGACCCTCTCGTCGGCGGCGGTGGTGAAGACCCTTGCCTTTGGGAGCGCGCAGGCGATGACCCTGACCCTTGGCGCCGGCGGTTCCCTCCAGACCGTCGCGAATGTATCGGGCACCTGGAGTGGTGGCGCGACGCACACCATCAACGTGGGCGCGCAAACGATGAGTGTGGGCGGATCAATGTCGTTGAGCGACGGCACCGCCGGGCACGTGATCAATCTGAATATTGGCACGGGCACCGTGAACATGGCCGGCGACCTGAATGAGTCGGGCGGGGCCAACCTCACCTGCAGCGGCGCGGCGAACCTAAACCTCTCCGGCAACTTCAATTACACCAGCGGGACTTTCACGCCGGGCACTTCCACGGTGGCTTATCGGGGCGGCGCAGCGCAGGCGGTGGCGCCGGTGACCTACAATCAACTGGTCATTAACAAATCCACCGGCGTGGCCACCCTCACCGGCAACGCCACGGTGAATGGCAACCTGACCCTGACCAACGGGGGAACCTTCTTCTTTGCCGGAAGCGTGGCGGTGGCCGGCGGTGTTTACATACAGACCAACACGGTATTGAATCCGACGCTGACCGCCACGATTTCGGTGGGCGGCGACTGGATTTGCAACGGATCACTCAACCCTGCGGGCGGCCTGGTGGTTTTCAACGGCGCCGGAGCACAAGTCATCGGTCCCTGCGCCTTTTACGATGTGGACGTCAACAAGGCTTCCGGCACCGCCACGCTCGCGGGAAACATTTCCAGCTATCTGGACACGGAAATTGTGAGCGGCACGGTGGATATGGCGGGCTACACCATCAGTGCGACGGGCAGCGGTTCGACCCTGACGGTCGCCGCCGGAGCGGCGTTGCGGACGCCGGCGACGTTTCCCAGTGGTTTCATCGACAACCTGAGTGCGGCGAGCACGGTGGAATACTATGGCTCCACCAGTCAGGCCGTGGCGGCGGTGACCTACGGAAACCTGCTTTTGAACAATGGGGGGAGCAACGCCAAAACGCTGGGAGGCAACTGCCTTGTGGCGGGAGATTTGCTGATCGGAAGCGCGGCGACGCTGGCGGCCGGCGGCAACAATCTGACGCTCATGGGCAATTGGACGAACAGCGGCAGTTTTTCCCCAGGCACCGGCACGGTGCTGCTGAATGGCACCAGCAAGTCGGTGGCCGGCAACACCACTTTTAGCAATCTGACGATTTCCGGGAGCTATACCGTGGCCAACTGCGACATCCATGTCACCGGCGATTTCGCCATTTATGGCAGTTACCTCACGGGCACGGGAACGCACACCTTCGACGGGGATGTGCTAAACGCCGGTTATTTGATGAGTGCGGGCACCGCGACTTTGACGGGCACCCGTGTCCAGACCATCCAATTGCTCAACGCCATTCAGTCGGTGTCCACCGGCATTGTCAATTTTAACGGTGCGGTGCCGCCCGTGCTGAATTCAACCACGCCACCGTTGTTCGCGAATGTGAACATCAACAATACCGGCGGGGTGACGGCGAGCGTCGGTTGGACGGTTTTCTTCCAGTTCAACGTCGGAACGGGAGCCACCTTCGATGGCAGCAGTCTCGAACACACGTTCTACGGAACCGTCACCAATAATGGGGTGATGACCAGCAGTGGGACGCTCAATTTCAGTCCCGCCAGCGCCACCACGCTGGAGCTGGGCACAAATTTTTCCAGCACGGGCAGCGTAATTTTCGGGGGCAGCCATCCCCTGACGATCAACAGCCTGGCGCTGGCGCTGGGCTCGGTGGAGATCGCCAACACCGCCGCCGCCGGCATCACGCCGGTTTCCAACTGGTCATTGACGGACAATTTGCAAGTGGATGGGGGCGCCATTTTCCACGCTGGCAACGGGCTCACGCATCAGATGGCCGGGGATTGGAACAACAATGGCACGATCGACGGCGGCACGAGCCTGGTGGTGTTCAACGGGGACACCCTGATTGGCGGATCCGGCGTGACGGTCATTTACAACGCGCTGGTCAGCAGCAATCTCGCGATCGGCGCGGATATATCGGTGCGACTCAATTTCACCAACAACGGCGCGTATGATGGCACCCCGGGCGGTAATTTGTACTTTATCGGGGGCGCCAATTCGATCATCGCCGGGAACACCCCGGCCACCGCCATTGATTCGATCATTGTCGCCAAGGATGCGAGCACCAACACCGTCACCCTGGCTTTGAGCGCGACGAACATGACCGTGCTTACCGTTTCCCAGGGCATCCTGGACACGGCGACCAACAGTGTGAGCGAGGACCCGGTGAATAACGGTGATTTGACCGTAAACGCCAACAGCACCCTCCGGCTCGGAGGCACCAATTCCTTTCCCAGTTTCACCAGTAGCGAAACCCTGAATTCGGGCAGCACGGTCGAATATTCCGGAACCGCGCAAACGGTCGCCGCGCTGACGAATTACGCGAATCTCAAGTTGAGCGGGAGCGGCAACAAGACATTGAGCACCACCAATACCATCAGCGGGAATGTGGACATCAGCGGCACCGCGAAGTTGGCCCTGACCTTCGGCAGCGGCACCGTCACCGCCGGCTCGCTGAGTTACGCCGGGATCCTGCAGGCCCAAAACACCACCTATGGATCAACGACTTCGGTGGCGGCCAACAAGAACAACACCTACTTTGCCGGCAGCGGCATCTTGACGGTCGGAACGATTCTCATGGACCATTTTGGCGTGTCCGTCTCGGGCACGCCGGTGGCAAAATCCCCCTTCACCATCGCCATCACGGCGCAGGACGCGAACAACAACACGGTGACCAGTTTCACCAACCTGGTGACCATGACCGAAACCGGCGATGGCGCCGGGGGGACGGTTTCCCCGACCAACTCCGCCTATTTTTCCGCGGGGACGCTCGCTGGCCAGAGCGTGACACTGTCGCAGGCCGGGGCGGCGGTGACCATCAGCGTGACGGGTACGAATTCCGGCACTGTGTATACCGGGGTCAGCGCACCCTTCACGGTGAACCCGGCGACGCCGAACCTGAGTTGGGCCACGCCAACGAATCTGGTTTATGGCACCGCGCTGGGCACGAACCAGAACAATGCTGCTTCGACCCTGCCTGGCACCTATGTCTACAATCCGACAAACGGGGCGGTACTGCCGGCGGGAACGAACAATCTGAGCGTGTCCTTCACGCCCACGGACGTGAATTATTCGAACCGGACGATGACGGTCCAGCTGGTGGTGAGCCCGGCGGTGCTGGGAATCACGGCGGACAACACGAACCGGCTTTACGGCGCCACCAATCCGGTGTTCACTTATACGGCCACCGGCTTTGTGAATGGCGATACGAGGAGCGTATTGACTGGCGCGCCCCGGCTGACAAACAGCGCGACCAGCAACACCGGGGTGGGCACGTATGTGATCACCAACCTGAGCGGAACGCTGGCGGCGAGCAATTATACCTTCCTCTTCACCAACGGGGTGCTCACCCTGAATCCATTGCCGGTGGGGCTGAGCGGCACCCGGGCCTATGACGGGACGACGAATGCGGCGTATTCCGTTTTGAGCATTACGAATATCGTCGGGGCCGATAGCGTGGTCCTGGCCTCCGGCGCCGCGGGTTTTAGCAACCCCAACGTGGGGGTTCGCGCGGTGACATCCGGGGGCACGCTGGCGCTGGGGGGGGCGCGGGCGACGAACTACACCGCAACGGGTGCGATCGGCAGCATCACCATCACCAATGCGCCTTTGACCATCACGGCGAACAATGACAGCAAGGTTTACGGCACGACGAAAGCCTACGGGGCCGGTTCAAGCGCCTTTACCAGCGGGGGGCTGCAGAATGGCGAAACCGTCGGCTCGGTGACGATCACGGCAAATGGCGGCCTGGGGGCGACGGCTCCGCCGGGCAGCTACACCCTGACGCCGAGTGCGGCGACCGCGGGAACATTCACTCCGGGAAATTACCTGATCAGTTATGTGCCGGGCGCATTAACGGTGCTCCAGGCCCCGGCGGGTTTGTCTTTAACTTCAAGCCTGAACCCCTCCGGTTTTCGCGCGGCAGTGGGTTTTTCAGTCGGTTTGTCAGCGACCAATGCCACTGGGACCGTGGTTTTTGCGACGAACGGAACGGCCTTCAGTACCAACGTAATTGTCAGCGCCGCCGCGAACAGTCTGGTCATTACGAATCTGCCGCGCGGTACGAACGTCATATCAGCGGTCTATTCCGGGGACGCGGATTATCTGCCGGCCACCAACATCCTGTCCCAAACCGTCACGAATCACGCCCCGACCGCCGCGACGATGACGGTGACGCGGGTGGCGGGCTTACGCCTGCTGATCGCGTGGTCGGACATTGCGACCAATTGGACCGATGTGGACGGCGACAGTCTGACCGCCAACGGGATCACGCTGACCACCACCAACGGGACCCATCTCGCAACGAACAGCGCTTTCGTGCTTTATACGAACAGCCCCAACGTGACGGACCGGATCACCTATGGGATCACCGACGGCTTTGGCGGCACCAACACCGGCTTCATCAGTATTGTCATGCAAGCGAGTGTCACCGGTACCAATTCGATTGTGAGTGTGCAGACTGGGAACCCAACCCAGATCGTGGCCTACGGGATTCCCGGATACAGTTACATCGCCGAGCGATCCACGAATCTGGTCAGTTGGGTGGCCATCTCCACCAATTCCGCGACTGCAAACGGGATCCTATCCATCCAAGATCATTTTACGGACTTGGGCTCGGTGCAACCGACATCGGCCTATTACCGATTCAAATGGCAGCCGTGAGGCGAGCGCACGATTGAATAATGACTAATTTGAGCCAAACACGTTTTCCCGGGGCAGAAGGTATCCCTTCGGGCATTTTGAAGTGACCATCAAGCAAGATATATTTTCCAGCTGGAGCGATTCCCGGGCGAGCGCAGCCGCCGGGCATCCGGGCCCGGCCTGTGCTGGGCCATTGGCAGCGGGAGAATCCAGTGTGACGAAGATCATCAGGCATACCCTGATCCTGATCGCAGTCCTCTGGTTTGGCACGGGGGGGGCGCGGGCCGGACTTTACACCGAGACTTTCAACAGCGGGAGTTCAGTGGGAGCCATTCCCCAGGCCAATCCGCTGGGGATTGTTTTTGGCGGGACGGTGAGCGGTATTCCGGCGGGGATGGTGATTGGCAATTTGACGGTGAGTTTGCAGATCAGCGGGGGATACAACGGCAATCTCTTTGCCATGTTGGTGGCGCCGAACGGGACGACGGTTGTGTTGATGAACCAACCCGGGGTGGGAGTGAATGGTTTTGGGGCCTATGGTGCGGGGATGAACATCACGCTTTCGGACGCCGGCAGCGGCAACATTCAGGACGAAACCAGCGGGTCGGTTTTGAGTGGCACTTATGGGGCGGCGGGGTCGCTGGCGAATTTCGATGGGGGAAATCCGAACGGAACCTGGGATTTGTATTTCTCTGATCCGACAAGTGGCGGGGGAACGAGCACACTCAACCAATGGTCCTTGAATATCACGGCCGTGCCCGAGCCCGTCAATGCGGCACTACTGATTTTTGGAGGAATGGTCGCCGGGGGGTGGGGATGGGGGAAACTGCGGAAATCGTGGGGTGCGGCAAGTAAACTCGCGGCAACCGGAATGTCCGGAGGAAGCTCCGGGGAAAACGGCACAGGTTGTGCCCAGAAAAACCTACCATGACACGATGGGAAATGTTGGCGGGATTGTTGGGGTTCGTGACGGTTTGGGCAACCGTGCCCCTGTTGCTGGCCGGGTGTCGCCGCCGGATGGCGCGGAATCGCCCGGCGGAACTGCACCATGGGAATGGCAGCACGGTGCCCCGATTCGGCGGAGCCGCCATCGCCATGGCCTTTTTCGCCGTGCAGGCGTTGGCCGCTGTGGTCAATCCAGAGTACTGGGCGACGCTCCGGCTGCATCCCGTCATCCCGTTAAGTGGCCTGGCCATGTTTGGCCTCGGTTTTTGGGATGATCTCAAACCCTTGGGGGCGCGCAAGAAGCTGATCGTCCAGATCCTGATTGCCTTGTTAGTCGGTGTCGGCGGTGCGGGAATCCAAATCTTTCGGGTTCCCTTCACGGGCCAGATCATCAGCCTTGGCTCATGGGGTTATGTGGCGACGGTGCTCTGGCTGGTAAGCTTTACCAACCTCATCAATTTGATCGATGGCATGGATGGTCTGGCTGCGGGTATTTCACTGATGCTCATGGTCCTGCTCGGGTACGTCGGAGCGGAAACGGCCGGCACGCAGATGGTCATTGCCGGTATGGGGGGCGCGTTGCTGGGATTTCTCCGGTATAATTTTCCGCCGGCCCGGATCTATTTGGGGGACGGCGGGGCTTATTTTCTGGGGTATCAAATTGGATTATTCGCGCTGATTAGTTCGCACAAGGGTGAGGTGATGGCGGCCCTGATAGCGCCTTTGTTCGTGCTGGCCCTGCCCATTTTGGACACTGGGCTGGCCATTTTGAGGCGGGGACTGCGCGGGCTTCCTTTGTTCCGGCCCGATCGGCGCCATCTGCACCATCATCTTTTGGATTCCGGACTCTCGCAGTTTAAAGTGGTGATTGGTTTTTACGCGCTCACCCTGATGTTCCTGGTTCTCGGAATGGCCGCCTACTGGTCGCGCGGACATCTGGTCCCGGCCTTGTTTGGGATCAGCGTGCTGATTCTTCTGGGGTTTGCCAGTTGCTTCCAGTTCAGCCGGCGCTGGTTCGCGATTGGGAGAATGTTCGAGAACTCGCTTAAAATGCGGCGGGAGATCGAATATGCCCTTTGCCTGAGTAAATGGCTGGCCCTGGAGGGCAAGCGTTGCGGGGATGTGGAAACCTTGTGGGCCACGCTGATAATCGCGGCGGAAAAGCTCGGCTTTAGCATGGTCCGCATCCAGCTCGCCGACGGCGAGCGGACGTGGTTCCGGGAGGCATCACCGAAGCCCGGCCAACGCGAATTGCCCCAAGCCCGGCGACACTTTGTCCGCCATAGCCTGATGCAGGGTCGTTGCGGGGTTTTGGAGTTTGAGGCGCCGGGGGAGGCCGGTGAAAATGTGGCCGGGGGACGGCAACGGAACTGGGACCGCCCGACCATCACAGATGAGGGATTGTTTAATACCGTGAGCGAGCTGCTGGCCGAAGGGTGGATCAAATCCGCGCAGCATTGCCTGGAACATGAGGAGCGTCCGTTGCAGTTCGCCGCCAATAGCGAGGCGGTAGCCAGATTTTCATCCACGGCCCGCAGCACTCTCGGTGTCCCATTCTCCAGCCCGGAGAAATCCGGCTGACCTTTTCGTGCATCCTGACCTTGCCAAATTGCGAACCACCCAGCCAAATTTCCTTATGAGAATTGCCGGCCTCCTGATTTTTTGTTGCGCCCTGGTGCTTAACGCGTTGGGTGAAGATGGGGTAAGAGTCTCGGCGGGGAGTGTCAACGAATACATTGCCACCCTTAACCAGGGCCCTCGCGCGGAACTGCCCATGCGGGTGGTGGCCATGGTCCGCCAGGTGAAGCCCGGCGAACGCCGCGCGGCAATCCTCAACGTCATCCGGGCGGCGATCGCGGTGAATCCGGCCGCCACGACCGCAGTTGTGAGCGCGCTGGCGCGCGAATTTCCCGCCCTGGCTCCGCTGATCGCCGCCACGGCGGCAAAAGCCCTGCCCGCGCAGGCTGTGGAGATAGCCCGGGTGGCGGCGATGGCGAGCGCAACCCAGGGGGAGGAGATTCGCCGGGCGGTTTGTCAGGTCGCGCCGGAGTTGTGCGATAAGATTGTCGTCGCCGTCACGCAAGGCGTGCGGAACGCGATCCCGCCACCCGGCGGGGGGCAGGCGAGTTTCCCGCCCGGCGCGGCGGGTGGAGGCCCGCCGCCGCCTTACAAGAAGACGCAATAAGATGGGTCAACGCCCGGGAAGGGATCCGCGAGCCGCAGTCAGGAGGGATTTTTCCTCGGGAAGCAGCGGGCTTCCGTCCGCCAATCCGAGATAATGAAGGGCATTGGCGACGTCACCGTTGGCGGCGGCCAACAGGCCGTAATAGAAGGAGATGGAGGGATTCGACAGTTGTTTTGCCGGCACCTTCTGGAAGATGGCCAGGCCCTCCCGGCTCCGGCCCTGGAGGTGAAGGGACCAGGCGTAAGTGGAGGCAATGATCCCCTCGTCCGGATGCGCCAAATAAAGTTCCCGGGCGAGCCGATAGGCTCCCGGCAGGTCGTCCTTAAGCAGCAACGAAGTGGCGGCCAGATTGTTTTGAACCACAAAGTTGGTGGGGTCAAAACTGGCGCGGTTGCGATAGAGCTTCAGCAAGCCGGAGGTGTTGCCCGCGGTGTATAAGCCATGTTCCAGGTCCCGCCAAACCCAGCGTTCCCCGGGAAAGCGATTGCCGATCCGCCACAGCACCTCCGTGGCATGGCGGGGGTTGCTCCAATTACGTGAAAGTTCCAGCAGCGAAATCAGGGCGCCCAGGCGATTCTCGGCTTCGCGCAGCGCGCTACGCCAGCGTGAATCCGCGGCGAATTCCTGGTGTTGCTGCTCCGCCGAGCGGGAGAGAAACGCGAAACGCAGATGCTCCAAATCCGGCCAGGTCTGTCCCGCCAGGTAGGCTTCCAACCCGGGCCAATCCTGGCGCGCCAGATAGCACTCGGCGAGGGCCAGGGGCACGGGTTGTTCCGCGCGCAATTTGGCGGGACACCCGGCCAGCCAGTCGGAGGCATCGTCCGGCAGTCCATGGGCGATCATCCAGCGGGCCAGGTTATAGGTCATGTTCGCATTCGTGGCACAACGCTGCTGGAGGACGGCGAGATAGCTGCGAAAATCCGGGCGGTGACTTTGCAGCCGGATATGCAACTGTTCCAACTGATCGAATTGGTCCGCGCCCGGATTAGTCAGGAGCCGATCCGAGTTGAGCGCCGCGCCGGCCAGGTCTCCCCGTCGCAGGCACTCGGCCACCTGCCAGCGCAGCGCCACGACCCCCAGGGCGGGATCGGAGGACAGGTTTTGCAACGTCGTCAATGCGGTCGCGGCCACATTTTTGTCCGGCGAAGCCAGGCGCAAGACGGCGAGATTCAGTTGATTGAACTGGTTGGTGGGTTGCAGCCGCGTCGCCGCCGCGAATTCCAACGCCGCCTCATCCCGGCGGCCCAGTTTCAAGGCCAATTGGGCGGCCAGTTCGTGATAGGCCGCGGAATTTTGCGCCGTGGCCGCCAGCTCCGCCAGGCGTTGGACCGCCAGGGAATAGGGTGGCGCCTCCACGCGGAGGCAGGTCGCAACAAAAAGAAGCCGGTTTTCGATGGTCGGAGCCAGTTCCGCGACGCGCCGCCGCCAATCCAGTTCGGCGGGAGCGTGGGACAAGGCAGCCAACTCCGCCATCACCCGGCACGCGGCCAGATTGTTCGAATTCAGGAGCAACGCCTGACGCGCGGATAAGGAGGCATTGGTATAGGCCCCGGAGGAAAGGAACGCGCGGGCGCGCTGGGCGGATTGCTGTTCGCGATAATTCCGGTAGGCCGGGCGGCCGAAATGCCAAAGACCCAGCATCCCGGCGACCACCAGCAACAGCAGCAGGGCAGTTTTTTTCATGTTAACAGGCTTCCAGAATGCCCACAAATTTCGGCAGGGCACTTTCCTGCCGATGGGACAAGCCGGCCGGCGCTGGAGGGCGCGTTCGATGGTTTCGCGTTTGCTCCCGCAGCTGGACAATGGCAGTCCTGACCTGGGCGACGTCGCCATGGGAAACAATGGCGTGCGAATGATCACCCAAGGAATCAAGCAATTCCGACAAATGACTGGGCCGCGGACCGATGCAAAGCACAGGGGAGCCTACGGCCAGGATGTTATAAATTTTGCAGGGATGCACCAGGCCGACGAACGGGTCGCCCATCACCACCACGTGCAAATCGGCAGCGGAGAGGGAACCGGACAGTTCCGATAAAGGTTGATAGGGCAGGCAGCGCAGATTGGCGCCGGGCTGTGTTCCGCCTCCCGAAGCGAACGCTTTTTGCTTGATCTTGTGGAACTCGCTTCCGCCGCCGACAAAGTAAAATACGATTTCCGGCTGATCCAGCAAACCCTCGGCGGCCTGCAACAATGTCTCCAGGGGGTGACAGGGACTGTGATTGCCGGAATACATCACGACAAACTTGCCGTCCAGCCCGTGCGCCTGGCGAAAGCGCGCCCGCCCGTCCGGGTCGAAGCTGATCTCATCATCATGCGACCAGGGGGGGATGGTCACGATCTTTTCCGCGGCGATCCCCTTGGCCACAATCCGCTCGTGCATGAAGCGGTCCAGGGCAATGATCTTGGTTGCCCGCCGGAAACTGAACAGCGACATCCATTCCAAAACGCGCGTGACCGGGGAACCGGGCCGCAACCAACCGGCCGCGATGGCTTCATCCGGATTGAAATCCATCACCCAGTAAAAAAAGCGACGGCGTTGAAGCACGGACAAGCAGGCGCCGAGGAAGGAGATCAAGGGCGGACTGGTGAGGGCCAGGATCGCGTCATGGCGTGGCAGCAAGAGCATTCGAACCGCACAGCCCAGGATGAACGAGCCAAAATCCACCGCCCGGCGCCATTTGGCCGCCTTGCCAAATCCGGTCGAATTAACCCGGTAGATGTGAATGCCCCGCCAGCATTCAAACGCGGGAAATTTTCGCCCGGGATGGTCGTAAGCCCGCCGGCTGGAGATTACGGTAACTTCATGCCCGCGCCGGACCAACTCCAAGGCGACGGTTTGGAGGTGTTGGGCGGTGGAAACGACGTCGGGATAAAACGCCTGGTTGAGCAGCAAAAATTTCAAAGCAGAAAAGGGGCGGGACAAAATTGAACAAGAACGAGGTCGATCATTCGACGGCGCCGATCCAGGCCGGCAACTCACGCGCGAGCGCGGCGCGCGCATCGGCCGGCCGCTCCGGACCGGAGACGGCGATCTCAAGGAGACGTTGGCCATAATTGCGGCTGCCCGCCCACGCCGCGTCGATCCGCCCCGCCATATCGGTGCGACGATTGGCCAATTGCGCGGTCCCGGAGGGATCTTCGTAAAGGGCGTAAAAAACATGCACAACCCGGCCTTGATCGGCAAACAGATAATGCTGAAAGGCCAGGGTGAGGGAGCCGGCCGAAACGGTGAAGAGTCCGGGATGGGAAACCAGACTCATTCCCATGGCCGGCAGGCATTTCTCCGGCCCGTGAGTCTTGGCAATCTGGACCGCCAGGCGGTGAGCCAATGTGCGGCTGGGAAACCAGCGGAAGTAGTAAACCTGCCATTGATTTCCGGACGCATCGGGACAGCGAAATTCCATCGCACGATCAGCCCGAAACTGGCCCAACACCTCGCGGGGAATTCCGACCCGGGCAAATCCGGGCAGGGAACTATTGGCGCGCAAATCCCACGGAACCGCGCCGGGAGGCGGCGTTTCGTGGACGCGGTACCAACCTTCTGTTCCGGCCTCCACCAGAATCAGCCAGGCGAGCAACCCGCCCGTGAGGGCAAGCGGAAGTTGCCGGGGTAGAGGATCGCTGCGGGAGCGGGGAAGATTTTCATCCTTTACCGCTGGCGGGGGGCCGGCGAGCAGCCGGGCAGTGCTCCAGAGCCCCAAAAAGCCAGCCAGCAAAATTGTCACTCCGGCCGGATCATGCCATTGCTCCATTACCCGGGTGCCCCGGGTCGCCTCCAACCAGACGAGCAGGGTGGTGCGGAGCAGGTTCAAGCCGAAGGCCCAGCCCACACCCGCCAGGAGACACCAGCAGCGGGCGGACCATCCCAGACGGTAAAACTCGCCTAAAAACAGCGCGATCATGGCGGTGGCCTGAAAAGAGCGAATGCCACTACAAGCTTCGTCGATCCCCACCCACCCGGTGCCGACCTCGATCGCATTCCCATGCTGCAGGGAGGGAATCCCGAGCATTCCCAGCAAACCGACCGTAGCCGAGGCATCGGCGCTGGTGAAGGAGCGGACCAGGAAATTCTCGAGGCTCGAGGGCCAGGGAACCGCCACCAGGAAGAACAGCAAGGGAAATAGCCAATTCCGGAAACCCGTCGGACCTTTGGCCAGGGTGATGATGACGAGGGTCAGCGCGATGACTTCCAGCGTCAGCAAGAGACTGGTCAACCGCCAGATCGGGTTGGCCTCATGAAGAAACCTGGTGGGTGCGTAGAGGAGGGCGATGCCGACCACAATCCAACCGGCAGCCGTGGGATTAAGCCCCGCGCTGGGGGCCCCGCGCGCGGGCACGGAAGACATGACCTTGCCCCGGCAGCGTCGCCAAACCAGAAAGCCGCACAGAAAGGGCATGCCCCAGCCGAAGTGATAACTTTCGTAGATGGACCATTGGGCGCCAAGTTGGCGCAGGACCACCAGCCAAAAGCAGCCCACCAGGAAAGCTCCCAGCCAGATGGGAAGCCACCCCCGGGGGCCCGGGATTGCAAGGGATTGGGAAAGCATCAATCAGCCCCTGGGTTGTGGCGTGAGCACCCGCTGGCGAATCCACACGGCCGGGTTTCCCCGGAAGACTCCGAAGGCGGCCAGATCCTTCGTCGCCACCGAACCGGCCGTGACCACCGCATGGGAGCCCACGGTCACTCCCGGACCCACAAACGCCCCGGCGCCGATCCAGGCGCCTTTTTCCACCCGGATCGGTTGAATCAGCAAATCAAACGTGGGCTGTCGGTAATCATGGCTCCCCGTGCAAAGAAAAGCGCGTTGCGAAATGCAGACATGGTCCTCAATGACCACCTGATCCAGGTTGAGGAGCCAACAATCCTCCCCCAGCCAGACGTGGTTACCGAGGGTCAATTTCCACGGAAAGGTGATCCGGGCACCGGGCTTGATCACCACTCCGCGGCCCACCCGGGCGCCGAAGCAACGCAAAACCAAGGCCTTCAATCCCGAAAGCTTCAACGGGCAAAGACGGAAGAGCAGGAGGCCGGTCAGCACCCAGGCGGCTTCCCGCCAACGGCTCGCGCCCCGATCAAAATTTCCCGGCGAATAATTCGCGAGGTTTACTTCCAATGAGTTCAATTCCGGCATTCAGTCCTCATGTACACATTTCGGTTTCGTCCCGTGGCCCAGCAACCATTCATAGACCGCGAGCAGATCGGCCGTGGTTCGTTCCACGCTGAAGGGCGCGGCCACGGTCTTCGCCCGCTCGCCCATGCTTTTGCGTTCCTGGTCGGACAGGGACAGCCCCTGTCCCAGGGCTTCTGCCAGCGCGTCCGCGGTCGGGGCCACACACCAACCGGCCCCCGCGCCCGGCAGTTCCTTCCAAGGTGTGCCGGTGGTGGTGATGGCGGGGACGCCGCAAAACATGGCTTCCACAATGGCATTGCCGAAATTCTCAAAATCACTGGGCAGGACGAACAAGTCCGCCGCCGCGAGGGCCGCCCATTTCCAGGCCTCGTCCAATTCACCGGTGAAGTGAATCCGTCCCTGATCCGGCAAAACGGCGGCCGCAGCGCGCAACACCGCGCCATGGCCGGCTTCCTCCGGCCCGGCGACCACCAGCACCCACTCCGGATGCCGCCCGCAAAGTCCAGACCAGGCTTGAAAGAGTCGGGGCAAGCCCTTGATGGGGTGCAACCGGCCAAGAAACAAGAGGATCTTGGAATTACCGGCAAGCTGCAGCCGGTTCCGGAAATCCGCGGCAGTTTTGCGCCGTTCCGGGGGTGGTAGGGGAATGGGATTGCCGAAGACGGCAACCGGATTGCGCAAACCAAACTGGCGAATGTCCGCCAATTCCTTGAGGGACTTGGCATGAAGGCAGCGGCATTCCCGCAGTGCCCGCAGCTGAAACCAGAGGAGCACTCCCATTTTGCGCCAGCGGTGATGCCGCAGGGCGCCCGGCTCGAGCATTCCACAAGGAGCGAGCAGATGCGGAAGAGAACGTTCGCGCGCCACCTGGCCTGCCAGTCGATGAATGTCAGTCCAGAGTCCGTGCGAATGGATGAGTTCGATCGACGATCCCTGGACTTCCCGGCGCAAAGCGGCACTGTGCCGGAACGGACTCCGGGCCGGCGGCGAACTCCGCGCCAAGCGGACCCGGGAATCCAGCCGGATACCCGGGCCATCGGACGACCTGGATGGACTGAAAACGGTGACCTTGCCGCCGCGACCGGCCAAAATGTTCGCATAGGCCGCCATCCCGTGTACGGGGCCACCCATGGCGGTTCCGAGGTAGGCAATAAAATGGGCGATTTCCGGCATCAGATATTCGCTTGGCGCAGACCGCTGTTTCAAATTCCGTGCTTTCCTGGCGCGGGCAACCGGTCCAGCCGAGGCGCGGGCGACAAGGATTCAGCGGCGGGAAACGGTCTCCCCCGACGGCGCAAAGGAGAGCGCGGCCGACGACGACCCGGGTGACGGGTCTCCCGCTGGGATGCGCCCAGCCCACCTTTGAGTTCCACGCGGAGAGCGGGCAGGAAAAAGGTGAGGATCCAGATCAGGAAGATGGCCTTCACCAGGTAATTCAGCACGCCCGCGACATCGGTCTCCGCCTTGAGTGCCCAGTGCGCCGCGTAAACCGCGAAGGCCCACCAGAAGGGGGATCGCCGCGCGAGAATGGCGGCCTGCCGGAAAAACAAGCCCAGTACCAGCGCGTAAACCGCGCAGCCGGCGACTCCTCCCCCGCGGCCAAAATTCGCGTACATCTCGCCGGCGAATCCGAGGTTCATCGTCACATTGCTTTCCAGGATGTGCCCGGCGAAACGTTCCATGTTGGCCTTGCCATCAATCCGGAGTTTGTCGGGGACGAGCACGCGGGGCAGCAAGGTGGCTTCCAAAGCGGCCCAGATGGTTTCGCCGCGGGCGTAGGGTTCATCGTTCGGCACATGCGTCATCACACGGTCGATGATCCAGCCCTGGTTGAACCGGGTGATGGAATTTCCCAGTGATTCATCGGTAAAGCCACCGCGGACCAGTTTGGTCGTGCTGTCAACAATGCACAAACTGGTCACCAGCGGCCGGCTCCAGTCCGAGAAGGTCACGGTGCGGCCAAAGACCACCGCCTCATTCCGATCATTCCAAATTCCCTGGCGGAGCGTCCACTTGGCGTCCTGGAGGACAAATACGGCCAGAACCAGTCCCACCGTTCCGCCCACCATGGCCAGGCGCCGTTGACGATGCAGGGACACATAAATCGCCAGCAGACTCAGGCTCCAGAGGATGAGGTCATGGAACATCCCGATGCGGGTGGCCACGTAAACTTCATGGATCAGGAGCAGACCCAGGCGCCATTTCCAGCCCGCGGCCTGCGTTATCATCCAGCCAATGGCACCCACAAAACGCAAGCCCGCCAGGAGGAACACAACAAAAGCCAGTCCGCCCGGCGGGTTCGGGACAAAAATATCAATTACCAGGCCACCCCAGAGCATCCAATCCAATTCGCCCAACAAGCGCGCATTTTGACGGATCGGCACGGATTCCCGAGGCTCGCGGGGCATGGCCATGGCGGCAAACAGGAATCCAAGCGCCACGGCCCCCAAGGCAGGCCCGATGTAGGCAAAATACCGGTGGATATCCTCAATCTGATACTCGGGATAGAGTGATGGGTAAAAATTGGACGCCCAGGCAGCCAGGCCGTATTGCAATCCGGCAATGAAGACCACGATATGCGGGAGTGGCACATAAAACCGGGAGGCACGGATCATATCGGCAACCGTGGCCACCACCAAAGCGACCACGAAACCCAGCCAGCCGGACACCCCGCGCCACCACCACCAGGTGGCGGCCGCCGTGATCAGGCCCGCGGCTAACGGATAAGCGCCGGGTGCGACCCGTCGTTTGGTTGGAGAAGTGCCCATGTTATTGTGTCACCCGCCCGAGCGGAGACTTGTCCAGACGCAGCAACACGTCCCGCAATCGCTCGCGGTAACTGTAGGCACTCTGCCGGCAGCGTTGCAATCCCTGCCGCGCAAGGCGCAAGCGTTCCTCCGGATGCGCCAGATAGTGCCTGACTTTCTGCAGCAGTTCCCGGTCATCGCTGAAAAACTCCGCTTCCCTGCCTTCGGCAAATAGCTGAAGGTGCTCATCGGTGCGTTCGGCGAGCATAAACGCGCCACAAGCCGGAATCTCAATCGAGCGGGTGGTCTGCCGGTCCCGGTTGCATTTCCGCAGGAAGCAAAGGTTGATATCGAAGGCGCACAACGCCCGGGCATAATCATCCCCCCACAGCGGCCGGTTCTCGATGGTCAGATTGGGCGGGATGTCGCGCATGCGCTCCCAGGTATAACCCCAAACCCGGACCGGCATTCCGGCTTGGGCGAGTCGCCGCAAGGAATTTGCGCGTTCCGGCTCCCACTGACCGATAAAACCCACCGGACCACCGAATTGCCGGCGCAATTCCGGGGTAAGTTCCACGGGCCGATGGGTGTTGGGGTCAAATCCATTGTCAACGAAAAGGATCTGGGCGCAGCCCATTTGCTTGAGTTCGGCCACATTGAAACTCTTGTTCGTCACAAAGCAGTCATAAAGCGGCAGACCAGCCAGGAAATGATGGGACTGGTTGGCCGGGTTGGACATGTCGTCGGGAGAAAATCCAACAAGGTGGCAAGCTGGCTGAGCTTCATGAATGCCCCGCAGAGTGGCGGGGGCGATGGATAACCCCTTTTCAATCCAAACAACGTCAAATGTCGTGGTGCGGACCCGGGCCAGAATCTGCTCGTTGGCGCCCGCCAGATCGGCGGGGCCGAACAGCTTGTTGCGGACCCGGCGGAGCAGGGGCGGATTTTCCCCGGTGTACGGCCCGCCGAGCCTGGTGGTGACGGGGGTCAGGGCATGGCCCAATGACTTGAATGCCTCCAGGCGCTGCGCGGCGGTGCCGCCGGCCACCAGCGGGCCGACAAACAGGATGGACAGCGGACGTTGCTCCAGAACCGGCAAGTTGGACGAGGGCGGCGCTGGCCGGGGGCGCGGCGCAACTGCTGGTGGCTGGGCGGGGACGACGCGCGGGGATTCATGAAACCCCAGGATCTGTTGCGCCGCCCCCAAATAAGTATACCCCGCCGCCAGACACCGGTTATGCCCCGCGGTGGCCACGGCAAGGCGCTCCGGTTCATCGGCGAGGTAGCGGGCGGTTTTCTCCGCCAAATCCTCTCCGGAGGCAAAAACCGCGACTTCCCGGCCGGGGGAAAAATACCGTGCCAACTCCGCGGTGGATTCATGCAGCAGAAATCCACCTGCGGCGGGAATTTGCCAGGTCCGGGCGGTCACCTGATCTCCCACCATGGTTCCTCCGCCGGCTTCGCTTAATAAGCCCAGATTGATTCGGGAATACCTGTAAATGAGGGACAATTCATCACCAAATGCGCCGCGCCCCTGCCAGAACGGTGTCAAGTGTTTGGAGGCCCGGTTCCAGCCGTTTCCCCAGATACGAAGCGCAAGCCCGGGACGTCGGGTCAGCAGGTCCTCCAGGATGCTTTGTTTCTTGCGAGACCAGCAACCCACGAACGAAACTTCGCACGCATAAGCCGGCAACTCCGATTTCTCCACGGCAACGGGACGGTGTACTTCAGGATCGAAACCGTGGGAGACCAGTTCCAGCCGGCGGACACGCTCCCGCAGTCGCGAATCTTGCAGGTGGAAGGATTTGGTGGTGAACAGGCAATCGTAAAGCGGCAGACAGTTCCAAATGTCGGGCCCGTGATCGAGGAAGCTCACATCCGGATACATGCAATAAGCCGGCCGGCCGGAGTTCACGAACATTTCCAGCGTCTCGGGCGCCAGATGCTTGCCTTTGAACACGAGCATGAAATCAAGGCCGGGATTTTCCGCGTGCCGGCGGATCACGCGATTATATTCCCGCACCGACCACGGCGACAAAGCCCGGCGGGCAATCCGCAGGACGGGCGATGACCATTGCACCGGCACATAATCTTCCGCATCCACCTCAATCAGGATGTGCCCCAGCCGCCGCAAGGCGGAAGCCAGCGCCCGGGAGTCCGAGCCCCACCACTTTGCGCCCAGGAACAGAATCAGACGCTGCGGATGCTGTTTGCCCGCGGTAAATGCCATTTCGCTTCCAGAGTTCATGGTTCTTCATCCGGTCCGGGGCCCACCCCCGCCAGTCGTTTCCGCAATTTGTCACGGACGCGGAACGAGAACATTCGTCGAGTAAGCGGGGACAGGCGATAACGATCGCCCAAGGTGTTCAAGCCGGGCGACAGCACATCCCGGAAGAGCCAATACCGGGAGTCCGACGTGTTCCGGTCAGGGCCGAGCACCGAACACGCGGCGCGGTATCCGGTCTGGCGCGCCAAGTCCACCACCCGCGCATTGAAAGATCCCCCGGGGTAGGCAAGGAAATCCGCCGGTCTGCCGAGCACGCGCTCCAGATCCAGCCGGGAGCCTTGTAATTCCTCCCGCGCCACCTCCACCCGCACGCGCGCCAGATCCGCATGATTGCGGGTGTGGCTTCCAATGGTGAAGCCCCGGTCCGCCAAACTGCGCAGTTGCCCACCGCTCAGGCGCGTCGAATCCGGCTGGCCGCTCCGCAAGTGGCCAGTGGTGACAAAGAACGTCGCCGGAATTCCCAGTTTCTCGAGTACGGGTGCCCCATGCACCCAGTTATCGATCCACCCGTCATCAAAAGTGACCACCACCGATTGCGGATGCTCCTGGCCCTGATCCTCGATCTGGCCGAGAAGTTCGCCCA
This sequence comes from uncultured Pedosphaera sp., assembly GCA_903918755.1. Taxonomy (GTDB): domain Bacteria; phylum Verrucomicrobiota; class Verrucomicrobiia; order Limisphaerales; family Pedosphaeraceae; genus CAIXFN01. Next base: position 116,101 of record CAIXFN010000040.1, on the reverse strand, counting down.
ACGAAACGAATTGATAGCCGCGCCGGCGCAAAAATTCCAATTGGCGCTGGAACTCCGCCGGGGAATGCACAAATGCCCAGCCTTCGGAGCGCAGCCTTTCAGGGTCGCGCGGGAGGTCCTCCGGCGGGGCGATATGATGGTAAAGCAGGATCACGGAAGGGGCAGTCCCCGGCCTTCCGCCCGGGAGGTCCGGCATTGGTTATGAATCCAGTCCAGGACTCCGGCGAACTGGGTTTCGTAATTGTAGGTTTCCAGATGCCGCGTCCGCGCGGCCACTGACATTTGTTGGCGCATTTCCCGGGAATTCAGCAACTGCCGGATCGCTGCCCCGATGGTTGCAGGATTCCGCGGATCAACGCAGAGACCGCAACCGTTGGCTTCGATTATTTCCCGGACACCCGGTCCGTCGTTCGTCACTTGCGGCAAACCGAGGGCCATGTATTCGAAGCGTTTGTTAATGGCCCCCGCCGAATAGGTCCAACTTTCGTTGTTGGGTTGGATGAGTGCAAGCCCCAAGTCGGCGCCGGCGGCCAGGGCCAGGGCCTCCGTGTGGGGGTATGGTCCCAGGAAAACCAGACGCCCGGCGGCGTTCACTTCGGCCGCGGCCGCAAGAATCAAATTTTTCATGGAATCGGCCGCGCCGCCGATGAGAACCAACCGGGCTTCTGCCGGCCAGTGGCGAAGGGAGCGGGCGGCTTCCACCAGGCCCTGGTCGGCGCCGATGCTGCCGAGGTAGCAAACCAAAGGGCCGCCGGCCGCGCCAGTTTCTCCCAGCCGTTGCCGCAAGGGAGAGGGGGGCACCGTCGGCATTTGGCGGGGACAATTCATCACGATCCACGGGGGCGTGGGCAAACCGACGCGGGTTTGAAAAATTCGCGCGCGTTGGGTGTCGGGAAACACCACCAAATCCGCATGCCGGCTGTTCCGGGCCGCCTGCAACCGGGCGCGGCGGGGGCCGAAGCCTTCCCCGGCCTCTGGTCCGGACAGTTCGTGGAAATGATAGATGGTGCGGTACCGGCCCAGGGCAGGGGGCACAAACAGGCTGCCCAGTGTGTCATAGCCGATCACGACCCCAGGGCGCATAGTCCGGATCACCCGCCGGCAAGTTTGCCGGAACCGCAGCCAGTTGGTCCAGCGCCGCCAGACCGGATAGGGAGGCTCCAGCTTGGAGTTCCACATGGGATGCACCCGCCAACGTTGAATGTCCGGGGTCAGAGCGTTGACGCTGCCGGCGAAGCTCAAATCAATCACTCCCACCCGCAAACCCGCCCCGGCCAGCAAATTGGCCTGGTTGACGGTCGGAGGGTAGTGCTCGGCGCAGGAGCGCAGCACCAGCAGGGCATCGAGGTTCGGTTCCACAATTCGGTCAATCGGGTTCAGTTGCGCGCGCCTATTTTCCGAATGACGAAGGGGCGTCCGATGCTTTCGTGGGGTGCGCGGCGGCGTTGGCGCCCCCGAGCAGGTGGCGCGTGAGCAAAGCCAATCTCATCCCAAACACCCGCGACAGCCAGCGGAACGCCGGGCTGCCGATAACGAACGCAGGAGCGGTTCGCAGTTCCCGCATCGCACGCAGCGCCTGCCGGCCAAGGTCCGGTGCAGCTGCGGCAAATTCGTAAGCGAATTGGGCGTACTGCGTGGCAATTGCCCGGCGTGCCAAAGGATCATCGCGCACGGCAAGCAGGTGCCGATGGCGCGAGCGGCAAACGGCCAACGCTGACTCAATCGCCCGGCGACTCCGCTTGCGGCTCAGACTCCCGGCGACCTCACGGTAAAACACCGTCGCCCCGGGAACGAAGATATTGCCCGTTGCCTTGAGTAAAACGCGGGTAAAGAATTCCCCATCATCATGCAGGCTGAGCGATTCCTCCCATGGGCCCGCGGCGGCGATGATCTCCCGCGGCGTCAACCAAGCGCCGGGTTGCATCATGCCGTTGCCGCAAAGTGAGGCAATCAACCACTCCACGGGCTCGCGCACCGTCCAGACCGGCTCGGTTTGGATGATTGCCGAGCGGACGTCCGTGTTGAACCGGTACCAGGGGCCGGAGGCCACGGCACCCGCCGGCGCGGCGGCCAGGGCGGTGAGTTGGCGTTCCAGCTTGTCGGTGGCGAGCAGATCATCGGCGTCGAGGAACTGAATAAACTTGCCGCGGGCGGCGGCCAAGCCGCGGTTGCGGGCGGCGGCCGCGCCGCGGTGCTCCTGGCGGAGCCAGCGGACGCGCGGATCGGACACCGACCGGGCCACGGCGGAGGTGTCATCGGCGGAGCCGTCATCCACCACGATAACCTCCAGGGCCGAACACGTCTGCGCCAGCACCGAGTCCAGCGTCACGGGGAGGTACTCCGCCGCGTTGAACGCCGGGACAATAACAGAGACCAACAACTCCGACCGGTGGTGATTTGTGGTCATGGATTGGATTGGGTTGGCCGCATTTGGGCGAGGGGGCACGGCGCCCGCCGGTGCGCCAGGGTCGGCGAGGGGTTCAAAACCCCAGCGGGACCAACAGTTTCTTGATAATTATTTCCCTCAAAAAACGCAGTCGGTTGGAGCCAGCCTTTGGACGCCAGCCAGCCCACGCTGTCTGATCAAGATAATGGTAAAAGAGACCGCCCTTTTGTCCGGCGTAATCAAGCGCGGTTGGTTTTCGGTTCAGAAAATGAAATAGCTTTGGCTGGGGGGCTTGGTCGTCGCCGCAGTTCCAAGCGGGGTCTAGTTCTTTCCAATCGTCTCGCAACAGCACATTCAGCCCGTACTGCTCGGCAAAACGTACGTGTGGCCGGTTTTCCCGGCTGATCTGAATAACCCGCTGGGTGACTGCCCCGGCCCGCCAGCGAGCACAATCGATCAGCATGATTCCCGCGTTAAAATAGGGGGTCTTGGCCGGAATGCCGAGGGCGGCGTAATTGGGGATGCCCGCCCAGGGACAGTCCACGGTGCCGGCCCGGTCCTGCACGGCCCCAATGGTTTTCCCGCCCAGATCGGTCACGTAAAGCGCTTGCAGGCTGGAGAGCACGAGCACGTCCACGTCCACGTAAACCAATTTGTTCACGCTTTTGGGCAACACCTCGGTAAAAACCATTTTTTGGAAGGACGGGTGTCCCATGACGGTCATTTCTTTTTCGAGCTGACGCAGCAGGGGCCGCCGAACGGGGTACCATTTAACCTGAACCTTGTCCGGATCAAGCGTGCGGATGACCATTTTTCTTGCCCGGCTGAGAATTCCCAGGTCCATGAAATGGACCGTCAACCGTTCGCCGGGATTCATATTAACTTCGGCCGATTTAAGCATAGCCGCCGCAAGTTTGATGAATTTATGGTCGCACGAGCAAAGCAGATGAATGTTTTGATCTGGTTGGTCGTGGGGTTGGTTCGGCTTGGCGCTGGTCATAGAATGCCGGGGAGAAAAATTGATGGGGTTTTTTCCGCCGCGCCAGGATCAAGTGCTCCAGCCTTCTCGTTCGCGGGTGGACGACGGTCGGCTCTCACCAGTTTGACCGGAAGTGGCCGGCTGGAGGAAATATTGCAGGAGTCAAAATTGGATTCCCTCAAATTTTGGCGACGGCGAGCGGCTGCATGAACAACCATTCGTTCTTGGCCGGGCGTTGTTCGCTCACCGCGGCCAGGCGGTAGCCAGCGGGCGCCAAGACGGTAACCCAGGAGCGAAAAGGAAAATCTGCCGCGGATCGCGGGGTTTGGCCGAGGGCAATGATCTGGTGAGTGGGGGCGAAGCGAGCTTTGAGATCCTCGTTTATTCTGGCGTCGAGAAACTCATGAGTCTCGACCAGAATGGCGCAACCCACCAGTTCGGGCAGTTCGCTCGGATTCAACAAAAAGCGTTCCGGTCCATCACAATCGCAAACCACGACCCGTTTGAGCCAAGTCTGCTGCAGGCATTCCCGCAACCCGGGGATCGTGCACTCCCCCGCGATGGCCACCCGCCCGGTCAAGTCGTTCAATTGGATCGTCTTCTCGAGTAAGCGGCGGGCTTCGGGGGCATACTCGAAAGCCCGAACGGAAACATTCGGAAGGCGGATTGCGAAACCTGCGGCGTAATAGCCTTCCGCCGCGCCAATATTAACCACCAGGTCCGGTTGCCAACTAATGATCGCCTCGATGCTCGGATTCAATTCCCGTTCGTAGCAGCCGATCAACTTGGCCGTATGAACGCTGCAATAGGATTCATCGGGCAGGCGCAGTCCCGCAAACGGCCCCGTGGCAACCTGATTACCGCATTGCTTCGCCACGAGTTTTTTGAGGCTCTGCGGCACCCAATGGCGGAATCGCCAGGGCGCGGGCAAAAAGGCACGGCCAACAAATTTCAGGAATGGTGTCATTAAATTCATTCTTGGTTTGAATGTTATCTGTCAATCGGGTGCCCCAACGAAGATTCAAAGCACCAGGTATGGCCGCAGTCCTTGCAAGAGTCCGGCAGCGCCCAATCCCGACGCCCGCCACAGTCGCCAGGCCACGGCGGGCTGGCGGGCGCGCAAACCCAAGGCCAGCAGCCGACGGGCATGGTGCTGGCGGGCGCGCCGCAAGGCCGCGTGGCGGTCGACCGCCGACAACGGACACTCCGGAGAGTTCAGAGCGGCCACGGTGAGCGCGAAGCCGCGTTCGAGATAGACCATGGCCGCATTGTCCCGCCGGAATTCCTGTTGCTCGTGGCGCCGCCACCAGACCAAACCGGGGGGCAGCAAAACCACGGGCCGGCGGGCGCTCAGGCGATACCAGAAATCCGTGTCACTCAGCACCCCCCAATGGCCAAATCCGCCGGCCGCGAAATAAGCTTCCCGGCTGAAGATGGCGCCGGTGGGGCCGCAATCAAGACAACCCCGCCCCAGGAATTGCCGCCGCCACGCTGCTTCCGGGGCAAGTTTCCACGGGTAAGGCTGTTCCAACTCCGGCGCAGACTGGCACAGACCCATAACGGCGTCCGGATGCGCCTGCATGGCCGCCAGCATAATGGCCAGACTATGGGGGTAGATCAGGTCGTCCGAGTCCACGAATTTTAGATAGCGGCCGCGGGCCAGTTCAATCGCGCGGTGGCGGTTCGGATAATCCCCCAAGTTGCGCTCGTTGGCGTGAACTTGCACCCGCGCGTCCCCCGCCTCCCGCGCCAGGGCCCGCGCCAAGGCCAGGGAGCCATCGGTCGAAGCATCGTCCACGATGATGACTTCAAAATCACGCCAGGTTTGCGCCAGCACGCTCGCCAGACAGGCACGGAGATGCTGCTCCCGGTTGTAAACGGTGATCAGGACACTGACCAGGGGTGCTGGCAAAGTTGCGGACGGAGGTTGTGACATGGGGGAAGACAATCGCTAATCCTGTTCAAAAATCGGCGAAGAAGTCATGGGTGGGTTCCCAGACTTCAAGTTTCTTGAAGTAGCGATCCTGACAAAGCCTGCGTCCGCGGGCGGAGAAATCGCCGGCCAAGCGGCGGAAGATCTCCCGTTTGCGGGAATACACGGTCGGCAAACCGACCGTGATTTCCTCGTAGCGCCGGTGACTGAGGAAGAAATTGATCGCCTTGTGGACGGCCGGGAAGCCGCAGTCATTGAGGCCAACCACCCCACCGACGCCCAACATTTTGTCGATATAATACAAATCGAGCAGCGTGTAATCAAAGGTGTGCCAGCCATCAATGTAGGCCAATCCGGGCTGGAAGCCTTCCGCCAACAACCGGGGCAGGGCGAGAAAGTCCGATTCCCCGATCCATTGATGCCGGGATTGGAGACCGGCCCGGGAGACATTGAGGAGCCCGCCACTGTGCCAATAAATCGTCTGGTGCGGATCGATCGAGACCAGGCGCCCATCGGATCCCAGCTTTTGGAGGGCGGCGAGAATTGCCAGGGTGGAAACGCCATACGCCATGCCGACCTCCAGCACCACGCGCGGTTGAAATTGGAGCACGGTCCGGTAGAGCGCCTCGGCGAAAACCAGGCTGATTTGCGAACGCACTTTGATACGTTCACCAGTGGCGCCGACGATTTCGCCCGTCGCCAACATTTCCCGCAAGACGGGACTTTCTTCAAGCAGGCTCATATTTTTAGAAGGGCACCAGCCCCGCATTGCGGTTGACGATGGGGAAATTAGCGGCCGGGGCTGAGGAAGTATAGCTTCGCGAGCGGAGGCGATCGATTTCCAGGTTGGGTCAGGCCGTCCGGAGCGGAAACAGACGGTTCAAAATCCGGCGCACCGCCCCAGGGAACTGGTCGCGCGCGAACGCCGGAAGGGCGCGCAAGGTCATGATCTGGCGGCGGGAATTCCGACCGCGGTGGCCGGCATAGCGCTCGCATTGGAAACGCTCAAAGAGCGAACGCCACTTGGCGAATTCTCCGTAATAGGCCATGGTCAGCGATTCCTGGATGGCGCGGTCCGCGAGCAAGCCCCGCAGGATGTCCAAATGCGGTGGCGGACAAAGCTCGAACACGGGTTCCGGGTCCAGCAGGAGCGGAGTGAGCAGATGCTTTTGCCGGGCCAGCGCGGAGTCCTCGCTATGGTACCAAACCAGGGGCTCACCGAGCCGCCAGAATGGATAACGCAGTGAGGCGGCAACGAAAAGGTACATGTCCTCGCCCAAGCGGCAACGGTCTTTCGAGTAAAACCCACCGCATTCCTGGAAGGGGCGGCGGCGGAACACGGAGGTGGAGGGGAGATAAGCATGGAGCAACCAATCAAAACTGTCGGGCCGGGTGGCTGGTCCCACCGCGTAGCGTCCGGGCCGGTAACCCCGCTTATCCAGATGCGCCTGGCTGTTGCGCCGCTCCGGGCCGTCGAAAAAAGCGCTCATGCTGAATCCACAATCGGGGTTCCGGTCCAGCGCCGCCAAGGATTGGGCGAGAAATTCCGGCAGCCACTCATCGTCCGCGTCGAGGAACGCCAAATAACCCGCCCGTGCTTCGCCGGCACCGCGATTGCGCGCCGCGCCCGGACCCTGGTTACTTTGGGAAACGAGCCGCAGTCGGGGGTCGGCGATGCCGCGGACTACCCCGACGCTGGCATCGGTCGAACCGTCGTCCACCACAATTAACTCAAAATCCGGCTCACTTTGGGCGAGCACGGATGCGACCGCCCGCCGAATAAGCGATTGCTTGTTATAAAGCGGGATGATGACGCTGGCTTTCATGAACGGCGCTCGACGGTGGCTGCCGCGACACAAGTCACGATTTTGCGCGTGACGGAAGCAAAGGTGAACCGGGTGGTTGAGTGGTCCCGGGCGGCCCGGCGGATTTCCCGGTAGCGGGCCGCATCGTCCAGGAGCCAAAGCATTTCCCGCGCAAAATCTGCCGCGGTAAATCCCGCCTCCACCAGCACCCCAGTTTGCCGATCCCGAATCAATTCCGGGATGGCAAATCGCTTGGGAGCGATTGCCGGCGCACCGAAGTAAGCGGTTTCAATAATTACTTGGGGAACCATGTCGGACTGGGTCGGATGCAGGAGGCAAAACGACTCCGCCAAAAGGGCCCGGAAGCGGGCCAATTCCGCGGGCACACTTTTCCGGAAATAGCCCGCATAATGGATACCGGGAAGGCGCAGCCATTCGGCCGGCGGTTCCTGTCCCAGGATGGTCAGCGTGGCCTCAGGATATTTTCGACGCACGGTCTGCAGGGCGGTGCAGGCGATCGGACCACCTTTGAGGGCGAAATTTTGGGCGATAAAAATGAATCCGGCGCCACTCGTGTAGGTGTCGGCGGCGGGGACTTCCAAATTGCCGCCGATGCCCACCACTTCATGATTCCCGGAAGCCAGTCCATAATGCCGCACGGCCTGGTCGCGCGACCAGGCGGACGCCCAGAATATGGGGCGTGCGTCCTCCAGCCAGGCCTTCTCCGCGCTTTCAATGCGCCGAATATCAGTGGCGGAAAACTCCCGGGTGGGGAGGTTGTTTTCGAAGTAGGTGCGGAAGCAGGCGTCCAAATAGGCGCCGTACGGCGGAGCGAAGCGGCAGCGGACCCAGGGGGTCACCCCCAGAAAAAAATCATAGTCCACCGGAATTCGGGCGGTCTCCACCTGCCGTCGGACCCGCTGGAGCCGGCCCTCGGAGAAGGCAAAAAAGCGGCCCTTTCCGCCGAGCACGCGGCAGGTCTTGGAGACCAGTTTCGCCAGGCGGCTGACCGGTGGGTAAATTGGCCCCACGTAATTTATCTGGAGCTCCCGCCGGGCCTCCAGATGCGAAAAAATATTAAAGGACAGCCCGCTCCAACCACCACTGGTGCGCTCCCGGGATTCGCTGGTGATAAAGTTGATTTTCACCTTATTCACCACGACGGCAAAGGAACAAAGGCGAACTTTGCAGCCCGTGAAACCGCATGACCTCCGCGCCCAGGGAGGCGATGAACGGGTCTTCCGTCACTTGAAACCCCGCATCCGTGAGGCGCCGGCCGAAATCCCGCCCATACAACCGCACGTGGTCCGACTGCCAGAAAGCCCGGGTTCTGGCCTCCGGCGTGCGGATGGACGAATCCTCGTAAGTCATCTCCCGCTGGTAATCGAGGGGCACATCCAGGATCGCAACGCCATCCTGTTTCAACACGCGCAACAGTTCGCCCATGGCCTGCCGATCCTTCTCCACATGCTCCAGCACATGAATGCAGACAATCACATCAAAGAATTCGTCCGTAAACGAGAGACGGGTGATGTCCTCCTGCTGCATGGCCGCGCCGGGGTGAATATCCACGCTGAGATAATCCACGTTGGCAAACGATTGCAACAACCGGGTCAGCGCGGGTTCGGGCGCGAAGTGCAGCACGCGTTGTGGTTTCCCCCGGGGGATGGCCTGTTGGAGAAAAAGCTGCAGGGAACGGTGCCGCGGATGCGCTCCGCAGCGAGGGCAGGCCGCCTGGGGGTAGATGTGGCCAAAGCCGCAATCATAGTCCGCAAATCGGCGGCCGCGCCACTGGCAGATATTGCACTCGACCTGCGCCCGTCCGGGAATCGCAAAAGAAGAGGTTGCGGCCCAGCGTCGGAGGCGTTCGTTTGCGGAGCGCAGCCGGGCGGCGATTCGGTTCAGGAGGCTGCGAGAATTCGGCTTTGGCATGGTTGGCGGAGCGGAGGGCAACCCCCGGTAAAGTTAGCTTAGTTTTGATCCCGGGCCGGCTCGAGGCTAGCTTGAAACGTCGCCAACGCACGGTTGCCGAGAGATTTCCAATCATACTTCGCGCAGACCAGTTCACGAGCGGCCAGTTCCATTTTGCGCGTCCGGTCGGGATTCAGCAGGAGCGACACTACTTGGGTGGCAAACTCCTCCGGTCCATCCGCGAGGCAGGCGTGGTGGTCCCGTTGCAATTCGATCCCCTCCGCCCCGACGGTGGTTGAGACAATCGCCCGGCCCATGGCCATCGCTTCCAGAATTTTGGTGCGCACCCCGCTGCCGGCCCGCAGTGGAACCACGACCACCGAAGCCTGCTCGTAATAGGGCCGCATGTCGGGAACATCCGAGGCGATCTCCAAGCCGGAGACAGTGGCGGTTCGTGCACCGAAGTAATCGCGCGCGGAACGACCGGCAATACAGAACTGGCAATCCGGAACCTGCTTCCGGATCAAGGGCAGGATGTCCTGCAGAAAATACTCCACAGCATCCCGGTTTGGCTCGTAACCCATGGTGCCGGTGAACAACAGACGCGGTTCGCTCCGGAGCCGTTTTCGCGGCTGGAAAAATTCCACATCCACGCCGTTCGATATGACAACTGTGGTCGCCCCGGGAGCCAGTTCGCGAATGAGCCGATCATCCTCCGTCGAACAGGCGAACGTGATCCGTGACTGGGCATAGGCCTGGCGCTCGAGGCGCCGCAAGGCGTCGGCCTGCGTCCGGAACCAGCGCTGCATGACTCCGGTTACAGCGATTCCGGCGAGTCTTTCATGGAGCGAATACTCCACGTTGTTGGCGTTGCACATCAACACGCTCCCGGGAAAGGCGGCCTGCAATTGGCGCGCCTCGCGCAGCAGGTAGCTGTTCTCGAACCACAACACATCAAATCGCATTCCGGAATAACGTTGGAGGATCAACGGGAGCATGCGCTCAAATGCCAGGGCGCGCTCCACGGAGCGCGCCGGTTGCAATCCCAACCAGCGGGTGCCCAGCGCCACCTCGGTCAAAAGGCAGCGCGCATAAAGGCTGCGCGCGATCCCGCCGGAACCAATAACCTTGCCATCGTTCAACCGGCACGCATGAAACAAGGCCGAGTGGAGCAGATCCCGGCCGCCTTTGCGCCACGGCAAGCCGACGACGGCAGCAACCTTGAGTATTTTCCCCAGAGCTGTCTCCGACCTTACCTGCTGGGTGGTGTCCCGCGGCAATTCCAGGAATGAGGCGAGGCGACTGCGAAATTCAGCGGGGACAGGATGGAATTCCGATTGATCCAAAACCACCAGGTGCAATTCCGCCTCAGCCGCCAGGGCTTGGGCGAAATGATACAGCCTTACGGCCGCGCCATAAGGTCCCGGTGGGTCCGGGGAGAGCATGAGCACGCGTGGTTTCCGGTTGGTGATCACGCCGCCACCGCCCCCTGGTCACCAGACAGCATTGAATTCAATTTGCTTCCGATCGTCGCCGTGAGGGCAGTCCAATCATAATGATCCCGGGCGAACCGGGCGCCGGTTTCGGCGATTCGGCAGCGCAGGTCAGCGCTTTGCAGCAGGCGGACAACCGCCTGCGCGAATTCCGGCGGCGAATCCGCCAGTAGCAGGTGCTCGCCATCCTGGTAAGGAACGCCCTCAGCGCCGATGCGGGTGGACACCACTGGGAGTTCCATCGCCATGGCTTCCAGGATTTTTAGCCTGGTCCCGCCCCCGGCGCGCAACGGAACCACGAATACCCACGCGTCCTGGAACTGGGGCCGGATATCCGCCGGATCCGAAACACAACTTACCCCATCGGGTCGATCTTGCATCCGGTCAAAGGCCGCCTGGGCCGCGAGCCCGGCGAAAACGAAGCGAGCTTGCGGCACCGCCTGCCGGACCAGCGGGAATATCTGGCGGATGAACCAGTCGATGGCATCGTGATTCGCCTGGTAGGCGAAACCCGCGGTAAACAGAATGGTGGGGAGGGGATTGCGCGCCGAGCCGGGCGGGGGACGGAAATAGCTGGTGTCCACACCGTTGGCCAGCACCAGGGTATTCGTCCCCGGGGCGAGGTTGGCAATGAGCGAGGCATCGTCTTCGGAGCAGGCCACCGCGAGCTGGCTGTCCGCAAAGGCTTTGGCTTCGACCTTTTGGAGCAATTGACTTTGCAGTGACAGCCAGCGCTCTTCCGGCGTCGTCCTTGCAATCGCGGCGCAGCGAAGCTGCAGTTTTGATTCGACATTTTGGGTGCTGCACACCACCAGGGGACGCTGATTTACCGGCAGCAGGTCAACGGCAACCGGATGACAAAAGCTGTGCTCATACCACAGGACTTCATAGTTCTCCCCCGCCAGAGAAGCCTTCACTTGCGGGGCCAGCGCGGCCGCCCCATGGCGCAAGTAAAGTGTCAACATCGGGGGGACGGCGAAGAAACGGGCTGCCGCCTGAATTTCCCAACCCAGCAGCGTCGAAAGTATCCGGGTGGATCGCGGTCTCCCATTCCCGCCGCGTCCTGGGCAATATTGTCCGGCGTAGGACGCAAGCGTTGTCCAATCCTGTTGCCAGGGGAAGGCCAGCACACCCACCGATTTGAGCCGGCTTTTCCAGGCGGATACGGGAGTCTTTTTGGCCCCGGCGGCGGGGCGAATGAGCCGCACGCAATTCCGCGCCAATTCCGCATCCATTTCCTGCTCATCCCGGTTCAGAAGCAGGACCGTGACTTGGAAATCCTTGCCGAGGGCCCGCAACAAATGCCAGGAGCGAACCCGGCCACCGGTTCCGGTGGGACGGGGAGTCTCCGGCGAGACAAAGAGAATGCGGGCACGCTTTGGCATGAAGATCGGGAGCGGCGAAGTTGGTCGGGAATTGATTCTGTTAGACGGGCTTGCCGCCGGTCCGAGCCGGACGCCGCCACTGGCTAATCCAGCGAGTGGCCGTGCGGGGCATCCCGGTCCGGATCACGTATCCCCAAGCTTCGCCCCTGGCCAGTAGGGACGGTTGCATCCGGAAGGCCGATCGGGCCATTTCCCGGCTCAGGCCGGGAGCCGAGTAAACGAGGTTGCGCGCGTGGGTCCAGGCGGCCGGTGCGAGCAACTGAGTGAAAGCCCGAAGAGTTTCCGGTGTTTCCAAGCGGCGGGCTTGCCGATACAAAGCCAGCGCGAATCGAAAAGCACGTTCGCAAGCCGTTGCTTCAATGGTTCCCCGCATCAGAAAGGCATGGAAATCTGTCCTGATTGCGAGGGGGACGGGTTGTTGCAAATAATCGCCCAGCAGGCGGGCGGATACGCTTAACACGTTTTCGAAGCAACGGCTTCCCTGCGCCGTGACGGAGGCCGCATGCACCCGGACCTTGACCAGCGGTTCGGGCAGGTTCGCAAAACGGGTCAGCGGCAGGAGCCGGGACCAGAGATCATAATCCTCCGCCCCGGCGTCAAACCCCGCCCGATAACTCCCAGCCTGCTTCAGCAATCCGAGCCGATACATGGTGGTCGTATTCCAAAAACAGGGCAGGAGGCGCATAAAAAAGCGAATTTGCGCTTCCCCATACACCGCAACATCGTCCCGCCGACCGGGCGGACTGTCGCCGATGAAGGTGACCGCCGCGCCACAAACCCCGGTTTCCGGGTGATTCAGCAGCCACCCGATTTGCTTTTCCAACCGCGTGGGCTCACAAATATCGTCCGCATCGGCGATCGCGACAAACGGCGCCGAGGCGCATTGCAGCAGCCGGTTCCGCGAGTAGACCAGTCCGCGATTTCCATCATTCCGCAAGAGCTTCACGCGTGGATCCAATCGGGCGAATTGACGGAGAATCTCCAGCGTCCCGTCGCCACTGCCATCATCCACTATCAACAGTTCAAAATCCCGAAAAGACTGGCCCAGCACGCTGGTAATAGCGGCGCCCACAAAGGAGGCCGCATTATAGGCCGCCATGCAGACGCTGATTTGTACGGGGTGGGACATTTAATTTGCCGGTCGGCGAAGGGGGAGCATTCAGTGCTTGCCGGCGGATTTGCGCGCGACGGTGATCGCTTCCTGCAAGCGGCTGAGGTGCGCCGCAAGGGAGAAATTCTTCCGGATATGGATCCGCGCATTCGTTCCCAGGCTCCGGCAAAGCGCCTTGTCCAGCAGCAATTGACGAAGATGATTTTTCATCCCTGAAACATCCCGTTCCTCCACCAGGAATCCGGTGTGCCCATGGATGACCTCATCGACGATACCCGCGTGCCGTGTGGAAACGACTGGAAGACCGGCCGCACCCGCCTCCAGGATCGCCACGGGTGTCCCTTCCGCATCACCACCAGAGGTGGTGATGGAGTGTTGCACGAAACAGCACGCACGGGCGAACAGCGGAAGGCTTTCTTCATGCCGCAGCGCCCCGGGAAAAGCAACGCTGGCACCGATTCCCCAAACCGTGGCCAGGTTCAGACAGGCCTCCCGCAGGGGACCGTCGCCCACCATGACCAGGCGGGCGTGGGGCATTTCCTCCAGTAACATTTTAAAGGCCAGCAGCGTCAGGTAGGGCGCCTTGATATCAGCAAACCGTCCCACCGCCAGAATCGTGTCGGCATAATCCGGGGCAACCTCATAAAAGTACTCCCGCGGGCCGTAGGGATTGTAGATGATTTTTTCGGGATTCGCGCCCATGGCGACCAGCTTCTTCGTCATGAACCGCGAGACACTGATAAGGCGCGAAGCGTAGTCGAACATCCGCTGGTACCGTTCCCGGTAGGGGGCAAGCTCCGCTTCACGATGCGCATCGTGCCCGTGAAAGTGCACCACCAGCGGAAGCCGCAGTGCCTGGGCGTCAGCGCAGATATCCGCGCCATTGAATCCGTATTCGGCCAGGATCACATCAATATTGTGATCCCGGACAAAGCCCGCCAAAAAGTCCTGAACCGCTTGCGGGGAATTCTGGTGGCGGGTTATCAGCCGTTGATAGAGGAATTGCGGCAGCAATTTCTGCCACCGTCGCAACCAAGGGTGACGGCTGTGGAAGTAGCGAATCTGGCGGCCGTTAAATACGTATTCGGGATAATAATTTTGAAGGACCACCGGCGGACCGGGAAGATGCTCAAGGTGAGCCTGAATAAAGGTCTCGCTGACCGCATTGCTCGACCCGTTGATGATGCAAATGGCACCCATGATTGGAAATGAAAACTCCTGACTGCCGCCGAAACTAGGAGAGCGAACCGCTCCCTACGATACGCCGACGAATCCGACCAGCGAACCGCCTGCCCCGCAGCATGACTTTTCGAGCAAATGAGTCGGGGAGGGGAGCTCGCAGGTCTTCCCTGGCCAGACCGGGATGGACCGGCGGCAAGTCAAATTGAGCGGGGATGTTGATCCGCGCCTTGGATGAACCAGGGTTGCTTAACTCGCCCAGTAAACCGGCCCATTGGACGGCCGAAGACTCGCTCGAATAGGTGGCGGCAACCCGGGCGCGGGCGGCCTGGGAAAGCCGTTCCCACAGCCCCGGCTCCTGCTGGAGGCGTCGGATCGCCGTGAGGAAGTCCTCGTCACGGTTCTGGACAATCAAGCCGGTGACCTCGGGTTGCACCAGTTCGGGAATGCCGCTCCGCATCTGCAGACACACCGGCACGCAACCACAGGCCATGCCCTCCAATAAGGCGATGGGAAGCCCCTCATAGTCCGAAAGCAAAACAATTACATCGCAATCCAACAAGCGATCCTGGATGACCTCGCTGTCCACGCGACCAGCCAGAATCACCGGGAGTCCGGCACCTTCAGTCGCCAGCACGCGTTCGACCGCGTTCCGATCCGGCCCGTCTCCGATGATGAGGGCATCTGTGCCCGGCAACATCCGGACCACCCGGCACAGGGCGCGCGTCAAGGCGGAGATCTGCTTCTGCTCCTCCACCAGCCGCCCGACATAGGCCAGGCGAAATCGGCCGGCTTTTCGGCGCACCGGTTCCGAAGGCACGGCAACGCCGTAGGGAATCCGTCGCACCAGGGTTTGTCCCCGGCTCCGCCCCCGGGCTTGCTGCTCCAGTTCGTGAGAGACACAGACCATAGCGGTGAGGCGATTCGCGGGGTCGCCCGCCAGGAATTGCGCCTGCAGCGCCTGGTGGTGCGCGTCATCCGAGTGCAAAACTCCGAGGGCAGGGATTCCCGCAGCCATCACCCAGCGGCTGGCGAAGTAGGCCGCCACCACGACATTGGAAACAAAGATATCGGGCGGGTTTTCCTGCAACCGGGACAGGATCCAGCGGATGCGTTCCTCGGTCGTGGCTGGGCATTCCACCGATGGGCAATCGAATCCTTCCGCCTGCAGGCTCAGACCGGTGGCACCCAGGCCGCCCCAGGTCAGGAAAAGACAACGCGTTTCAAAGCCCCGCTGCCGCAATTCGGGCAGGAGGCGCCGGATCCAGACCACCGGCCCGCCGACATTGCCCGGCTGATCATGGACGCAAATGGTGATTTTCGGCAGGCCGCTCATTGCCTCATTTTTAGCAGGCGGGCGGGAACCCCCGCCACGATGGAGTTGCCCGCCACCTCCCCATTGACCACGCTCCCCGCGGCAATCACTGCTCCATTACCAATGGACGTGCCCGGCAGAATGATGGCTCCGCAGCCGATCCAGACGTCATCCCCGATCACGACGCCACTCCGCTCCGTATCCCAGGCCTGGTCCTGGACCGGGACCCCATTGCGAAGCAGATGATTGGACGCGATAATGCTGACTTGTTGGGCGATGAGGCATTTCTTCCCGATGCGCACTTCGCCGCCACAGGCCCGGATGTTGTTCTGCTCAAAAATGCGGGTGTTTTCGCCCACCACCAATTTGGAGTTTCGCAACCCAGCGCGCTCGTTCTCGACAATTACGTAGCTGAGGGCTCCAATCATCACGCCCGGCGCCAACTGAAAATCCTCCTCATACTCCAAGTTCAAAACCGCACCGCGGTGAATGTGACTGCCAAACCGTTGATTCAAGCGGGCAATGGTGGCTTGCTTTTCGATTTCGGGCAGCACCGCGTAATACACCGCGGGCATCGTCCGGAGAAAGCGCGCACCCAGGCGCAGCCAGTGCCAGGTTTTCGTAAATAAATTGGGCCGGTTCATAAGCCTTCCCCGCCACCGCGGTACAACTGGTCCAACTGCGGCGCCACCACCCGCCAGTCGTAATGCGACAAGACCCGGTCACGGGCTCCCCGCGGTTTTTGCTTATCCGCGAGGGCGGCCTGGGACTGTTCCGCGAAATGGTCGAGCTGGTCCGGTTGGTAAATAAACCCGAATTCTCCGTCATGGATCGCCTCTCTGCAGCCGGCTTCGTCCGGCACGACGATGGGTTTTCCGTGGGTCATAGCTTCCAGAACCAGGGTGGGCAGGCCCTCCCGTTTGCTGGTCACCACCAAGGCGGCGCAGGCTGCCAGTGCGTCCTGCACCTCCCCATGTGTCGCGTCGCCGCGGACCTCAAGATTGTCAGGGAGTTGCACGAGCCACTCCGTCCGCAGAATTTCCGGGCTCAATCCGTGACCGATCATGACGCAAGCCTGGCCGGGCAATCGTTGTGCCAGTCGCACAAAATCGGCCGGGTTTTTGACGGGGTCGTTGCGGCCCACGTAAAGCAGGAACGGCCGATCGCCGAACCGGCTCCGAAAACGGCTGGCCTGACCTCGGTCGCACTCCGCGACGTCCACGCCGTTGGGCAGGTAGATTGTTTCGATTTGGTGTGTTCGGGCAAGAAACTCCCGCTGCCAGCGCGAAACGGAAATGCGAACGTCCGCCAGTCGGGCCTCCCCCAGCAGCGCCGCGTTAATCGCCCGCTGCCACGGCTGCAATTCCGTCCGGGCGTGCTCCGGAAAATAATTGAGGTGGTAAGTATGCAGCCAGCGGAGTCCCGCACTCTGTCTTTGGCGGCACCACTGAATGAACCAGGGGAACACATGAGAATGGATGGCGCGGGCGCCTAGCGGAACGAACTGAGCGAACAAACTTTGCAATTCCGGGCCAAAGTCTTCCAGCAACTCGTCGGGGGGCGCGGGCTCCAAGCGCAGGGCGGAATAATTTCGGAGCGCGTGGATATGTTGCCGCACGCCGCCCCACGCCAAATTCGCCCCAATGATGACGTCCGGCCGCTGCGCTCCCAAGCGGGCCAGCCAAAGATCCAACGCCTTGGTCTTTCGCTGCCGCTCCGCAGCCTGACGCCCGCGCGTCCAGACTTCTGTGGCCCTGGCCCGGATTCCCGGCACCAGCGTGCCCCGCAGCGTGGAGCGAACCAGGCGTTTTAGCACGGATCCTCCCAAAATCTTGCCGGCATAACCTGCAAAGTGGTCAAGGGTTCACAAAAAAGGCAGGAAGGACTGCTCAAGAACCGGAACCAGCATCAGTTCCGCGCCCCGCTTGGTCAGATGGTGCTCGTCCCGGTAAAGAACGACTTCATTGACGACAATTCGATAGAGTTCCTTTTTTTCGTCCAAAAACGGCCGCCGGGCATCCAGCAATCGGGCACCCGCGGCCGTCAGTCGGGCCGGAAAGTCTTCTCCCTCCCCAGAAAGGCCGTTCCAGCGAGTGGGCTTGGCGCAAAAACGGGGCTGGTTGAGATCCGGAAGTTCGAGCTGGCGCGAGCGCAGCAGCAAGCCCACATTCAACTGCTGATGCGGGACATCCAACATGATCCAGGTCTGGCAGCCCAGCGAAGCTAATCGGGAAATGGTGGAAAGCAATCCTTGCTCCAACGTAATGGTGGAAACGGGATTGGTCGAGTTCCACGCGGTTTGGTAGCCAATCCAATGGGCTATCAGGACCGCATGGCGGATCTTTTTCTTTTGGAGGTAGGAGAGAATACTTTCATTGAACCGCGGAGCTTCCCGGCCCAGCCCCGAGGGGGTTTCCAGCCAATAGCCAAGCAGTGGAGCGGTGGCCGAATGCAAGGCTGCCCGTCCGGACAAGCCCCGGCGGCGGAGCGCCAAATCGAAAGCCGGCAGGGCCGCCATGGCGTGGCTATCCCCCCACACGAGCACATCGACGGGCGCTGTGGGATCGATTTTACCGAAAGGGACAAGCTTTTCCGCCGCGATGTCTTCCGTGGTCATCTCCCGGGCAAAGAGCAAATCATCCTCCGGGTTGGTGGCGAGCGCGTTCCGCAAGGCGGCGGGCAGGCGCCCCGGCAGGCCATGCAGCAACAGGATGGCACCACCCCCCAGCAAAACGGCGAGGAGGCTCAGCGCCGCAAAGGCATAAATGCCAGGTTGGCTGGCGCAGATTCTTCGGCGGCGGAAGGGCGTTTCGATCCACCGCCAGGAAAGCACGGCGAGAACGCCCGCCAGGAGCAACAGGAGTGCCCGGGTGGGTGGGGACAACGGTTCGCCGGCCGCGCGGTATTTGGCGAAGGCGAAGATCGGCCAATGCCACAGGTATAAGGAGTAGGAAATGAGTCCGACAAATACGAGCGGCGGCAGCGCCAGCAGCCGGCCCAAGCTGGCGTTGCGTGATGGGAGAGTGCCCGGAGTGGTACCCCAGATGATGCCCGCTGCGCCCAAACAAGGCGGCAGGGCGGCCAGCCCTGGGAAAGGCGTCTTGTCCGAGTACCAGCAGGCCGGGAGCAGGATTCCGGCCAGCCCCAGACAGGCCAGGAGCTCCCGGAACCATGGCCGGGCCGGGATCGCGGGCAGGACTGCCAACGCGGAGCCCAGCAATAATTCCCAAGCACGCGCGGGGAGCAGATAAAAAGCCAACACCCGATGACCTGTCCGCAGCCAATACCAACCGGCCAAAAGGCTAGCCGCGCCCCCTGCGGCGCAAAGGATCAACCAAATTGGTCCCTGGCGTCGAGGGGAGAAACGGGCGAGTCCCAGCAAAGTAATGGGGAGCAAAACATAAAACTGCTCCTCCACCGCCAGGGACCAGGTGTGGAGCAGGGGCATTTCGTTGGCGTCGCCAGCGAAATAGCCGCCGAGGTTGGTGCGCCAGAAATAAAAATTAGCGGCGAACACCGCTTGAAAGGCGGCGGATTTGCCCAAAGCGGCATACTCCCGCGGCAGGAGCAGAAACCAGCCGGCGACCAGGGTGGCCACCACCACCGCCGCCAGGGCCGGGAGAATACGGCGCGCCCGGCGCTCCCAAAACCCGGCCAAACTAAATTGCCCGCGTTCGAATTCCCGCCGCACCAGCGCAGTGATGAGGTAGCCGGAGATGACGAAAAACACGTCCACTCCCACATAGCCCCCGGGAAACCCAAAACCGGCGTGAAACAGCACCACCAACGAAACGGCGACGGCGCGGAGACCGTCAATCTCGGGTCGGTAAGGAAAGCTTTCGATGGACTTGGACATTACGGGGGCGGGGCGAAGCAACCGGGCGCGTTGCGGGCGAACAGGTTGTCAACCACGGTGGCAGACGCTTCGAAGAGTTTAAGAACTTTCACGCGGCTGACTGGCGGGCCAGGTTAGTTCAGGTTCTTGTGGTATTGCTCATCCGCGGCATTTGCGGACGGGGCCGGGAGTGGACAGCCAAGTCCATCGCCAATGCATTGGCGAAAAAACTGGTTCATTGCCGCAATGGAGAACTCGGTCCGAATGCGTTCCCGATTAGCGGCGGCGACCCGGTGACGCAAGGGTGCGTCGGCGAGAAGATGGAGAATCTTTTCCGCCAGATCCGGCGCGTCGCCGGGCAGCGCCAACCATTCATTTCCGCCCGGGCCGAGCGCCTGCCGACAACCGGGGATATCGGTGGCCACGACTGCCCGACCCAGGGCCATGGCCTCGCAAACGGCGTTCGGGCAACCCTCGGTGAGGGAACTGTGAACCACGAGATCGGAATCGAGCAGCAGCTCGGTGGAATTCTTTACGGGTCCAACCAAACGCACGTTTTCACCGGACAACCCAAGGCTGAAGGCTTGGAGCTTAAGTTCCGTGACCGTCTTTGTCTCCTTCAAGTGCCCGGCAAGAATGAGGACGGGATCGGCCGCGGGAATCCGTCGCCGGACGATTTGCCACGCCGCCACCAGCGTACCGTGGTCCTTGAAGGCCGTCACATTGGCTAACATGGTTATAATCGGTCGGCTGCCAAATTCCCTCCGCCAATGGCCGGCGCGGGGCGACTTGTCCAATTCCGGCAGGGGGGTGCCATTGTTGTAAACCCGGATGCGCTCCGGGGCGAGCCCGTAGGTTTTGGCCAGAAAATCCCGACCCACAAGCGAATTGGAGGTGATGCAGGGCAGTTGCTGGAGAATCCGCCGTTCCGTGGGGGTTCCCGAGAGGTCGCGGCCTTCGTCCTGTTGATTCCACCAGCAAAACCGAGCGCCCGAGTAATGCCACACCAGGGCCGCAGTTTTGCTGTGGACGCCGACAAAGGGCAGCAGGGCAGTCGGACGAATTTGGGAGCGGAGGAGCCAGGCCAGGCGGGCCAATCCACGCAAACGACGGCCCCGGGGCCAGCGAAAATAATAGGGAAAAACGTGCGTCCGCACCCGGAGGGCCGCCAGCGTGGTTCGCAACACCTCGCCGTCCTCGAACGCCAGCACCTCCACGGAGCAACCGGGGCACTTAGCCAAGTGCTCGACCAGATGCAGCGCCTGCCGCTCGGCACCCCCCATGTGGGCCAGGGTGCCGATGATGACCAATAGTTTCATGGTTGCGCCATGGATCGTTCGCGACTGGCGGGGTGATTCTGCCGCTCCCAACTCAGCGACTGGGTTTGATACAAATCCGGGAGGCGCTGTCAATGCGTTGGAGCAGTGGTTGGAACGGGAGTTGGGCAAAATACTCGTCCACGGCCTGTTTCTGGCCTTTCCACCAACCGTAGTCGTCAATGATCAAAACCCCTTCCGGGGACAACCTCGGGTAAAGGTGCAACAATTCGTGTTGGGTGGAGCTGTACCAATCGGTGTCCAACCGAAGCAGCGCGATCGCGGCCGGCCCGGTCTGGGGAAGCGTGTCTTCCACCTTGCCGGGGACATAGTGAATGCGTTCGGGCGGGTAGCCCGTGGATCGCAGATTGGCTTTGACATCTTCCAAGCTCGCGTACGCCCAATACGTATCGTCCTTCGACTTCGCGCGGGTATCTAAGATCGCGCTTGCCGCCACGCCGTCATGCCGGACGTCAACGGATTTCGGGGGGGGCATGCCCTCAAAAGTGTCATACAAGTAAATTTCCCGGGAGGTCGCACCGAGGCGGAGCAAGGTCAGGGCGGCGGCCATCATGCTGCCTCCCCGCCAGACGCCGCACTCGACAATGGCGCCGGGAATCGCGTTTTTCTCAAGATACTCCACCGCCCGCGCGAGTTGATAGATGCGCTCGCAACTCGTCATCGTGTACGGGCGTACCTGCGCCTCCAGCCGCCGGTCGGCTTCGGTAAAGTCGGACAATGGGTCCTCCGCAATAGCCTGACCCGACGTGACGGGGTGGGCGGCTGCCGGATCACGCAGGACCGGGGCGGACTGGGAGCGTTGGCCGGCGGAGCGCAAGTGGGGGAACAATTTTTGCAGCATAGCTCTGGAGTTATAAGAAAGGCTGCCATTCCGAACCGTTTTTGGGGGCGACAAATTCGGTGGGGGATTGGCGGCATCTTTGGATCACCCCCACGAAGGGATAAAGATGGATCGAATAAACCGCCCGCTGAAAGTTGGACACGGCCGAGGTCAAATGCACGCCCGGTTTTGGCAGTTGGAAATTGAGGTGATTCGCATAACCGCTGAGATAGGCCGCAAATTGGTTATGGTCGCGGTGGATGTCCTCACAGAGATAAACGCCACCCGGGCGGAGGTGGGGTAACAATTCCTCCAGGGTGGTGGTTTGTTGCTCCGCCGTGTGTCCGCCGTCATCAATAACCACATCGAGGAGGGGTACTGCCTGCTTGAAGCGGCGCCAGAAGGCGCGATCGGATTGGTCGCCGATATGCAACCGCACGCCTTCCTCCTCGTAAACCCGACACGCCTCCTCGATGTCCACCCCATGGATCCGGGACTGCGATCCGAAATAGTTTCGCCACATCCGCAGGCTGCCGCCACTGTAAACTCCGATTTCCACGACCCCAACGTCCCGCCCGACAAACTCCCGAAAATGGTTGTGGTAGATTTCAAAATAATGCTCCCACTTCCAGATTCCCCGGCCAACCTTGTTTTTCTCAAAGTACGTCCTCAGGGGATTGGGGGCCAGGTTGGGAGCCATTGAAGGCGACTCGGAAGCCCGGGCTTCGGGGATGGCCGGCCAATTTCGGGCAAACTCAAAACCGGCGGCCGCGGCCGCCAGACTTGCCGGTCGAGGGATGGGTTGCCGTTGGCGATGCAGCCCCGGCAATTTCCGGAGAAGCTTTTTAAGTGGGTTCATCATTTGGTTGGTTGGCGGTCTCGGATCGCCAGGATGGCAGGGTGCTGGACAGGCTAAATGGCGGGGCCGACGATCGGGACGCCAATTTCACTCCGCGCGTGGTCGGGGATGACCCCGGAGGCAACGCTCCACGCCCCTTCCTCAAGGTATTGACAATCACCCGGTTGCCAGGACCAGTCGCGCTTTTTGCCATGCATCACGACTTCAAAATGGCAGACGCTTTCCAAAGTCTGGAAGTGTTGGCCTCCCTCGGCCTCAGCGAGGTAGGTGGTAACGCTATATTGACCCCAGTATAAGCGCAGGTTGGGGATTTCGCAGGTGAGGCGGAACCGGCCTGCTTGGCGGCAAAATGGAGTTGCGGAATCAAAAAGACACATGTGCACCACGGGCTGTTGGTGCGAATTCAAGATTTTGAAGGAGAACGCCGCGCCCTTGATAGTCCGGGGCGTAAAAATGTCAAAGGTCAAACGCAAGGGGTTTCCCTGTTTATGGAAATTCCCGGGTTCGGAAGTGGTTAGCCTGACCCCGACCACCTCCGGGAGCTTCCCCGACGGGTTGGTGAGGTAGGTCAAAAGTTTGGGCGCGTTGCCACTCAGATATTTCGCGAGGACAGCGTCGGTTTTTCCGTACATCACGCATTTTCCATCTTGCAGGAGGACAGAGTTCTTGGTGAGCGTTGAAATGGCTTGCAGGTTGTGGCTTACAAAAAGAATGGTGCGGCCCTCTCTGGTGGATTGCTGCATCTTGCCGAGGCATTTCTTTTGGAATTCCGCGTCCCCCACCGCGAGGACTTCGTCCAGGATCAGGATTTCCGGATCCAGGTGAGCGGCCACCGCAAACGCGAGCCGGACATACATGCCCGAGGAATAGCGTTTCACCGGGGTGTCGATGAATTCCCCCACTCCGGAGAAAGCAAGAATTTCGGCAAATTTCGCGGCGATCTCCGCCCGGCGCATGCCGAGAATCGCACCGTTGAGAAAGACATTTTCCCGGCCGGTCAAATCCGGGTGAAATCCGGTGCCAACCTCCAGCAGGCTGGCCACCCGGCCCCGCATACGGATCTCTCCGCGCGTGGGCGCGGTCACCCGCGAGAGAATCTTGAGCAACGTGCTCTTGCCCGCGCCGTTCCGGCCGATAATCCCCAAGACTTCGCCTTGCTCCACCGTGAAACTGACATCGTCCAAGGCCCAGAAAACGCCCCCTTCCTGGCGGTCGTGATGAGGGGAGCCCACCTTCAGGGTGGGATCGGGCTGACCCCGCAAACGCGCCCAGGCGCGACTGAGATCCTCCTTGAGCGTCGTTGAGCCGACGCTGCCGAGGCGGTAAACTTTGCTGACGTTGGCGACTGATATTGCAGTGGGGGGCATGGGAAAAAACCGAAAGCGGAAAGGGGAAATTCGGATGCGACAATTACTGGCACCAGGTCGGTGTGTCCCGCAGGGGTTTATTGACCTTGGTGACGACGGCGATCCGTTCTTTAGTTGATTGCAATCCTCCGCTGCTTTCAGACCGTGTCAATGAACGTCCGCTCCGCGCGCGTGAAGAGAGTGACACCCAGCAGGAGCAGGCCCGCCAAGATGGCCGCGCTGACGCCCAGCCAGATGAGTTCGACCGAGCCATGGCCGAGGGCGGCGTGCCGAAAGGTTTCGATGACCGCCGCCAGCGGGTTGCATTCCATGACCCAGCCGTAAGACGCCTTCCGCGCGTAGGCCAGGGGATAGATGACCGGGGTGGCGTACATCAGGAGCTGCGTCGCAAACCCAACGATTTGACCGAGGTCCCGATAGCGGGTGGTGAGGGCGGAGCAAATCAAGCCCAAGGCCAGACCATAGCCGGCGAGCATCGCCACCAACAAGGGCCAGGCCAGCAGCCAGGAGTTGGGCTGGACGGGGTAGCCTCGCCAGGCAAAAAAAACGGCCAGCAACGCGAAGATGGCGCATTGGATGCCGAAGGAAATCAGCGAGGAAAGGACCGCCGACAGGGGGACGATCAGGCGGTGGAAGTAAACCTTGCCAAACAAACCCGCATTGCCCGCCAGCGAGTTCGCGGTTTTGTAAAGGCAGGCGGTGAAATAATTCCACGCGACCGTTCCCGCCAGATAAAACAGAACCGGCGGCAGCCCATCCGTCGGGATCTTGACCACCCGGCCAAAGATCAGGCTGTAGGTCAGCGCCGTGAGGAGGGGGTTGATGACATGCCAGAGCGGCCCGAGGATGGTCTGCTTGTGTAAAGTGACAAAATCCCGCCACACCAGCAACCAGAGCAAATCACGGTGACGCAAAAAATCCCCCAAGCGCCAATCAAACCAACCGCCCGCGGGGCGGATCACGAGATCCCAAGACACTTTCCCGCCCAATTCCGGGTCCGGCGATGCCTCCGGCGAATCAGTCGCTCCCGGCGTCAGCCCTTGGTTGCTCATGGTCAGTACTTTGCCAGATAGTAGGCGAATTTGATGATTTCATTGGCGAAATCAATCAACGATTCCTCATGCTGCCACCATTGGTCGCACGTCTCCGGATGAATGCTGGTGACCGTGAGGCGGGTTGTCGGGCCGAGGGTCCGGCGAAAAACCCAGCGCACACGGCGCGAATGAAACGGTCCGGTCGGGATCAACAAGGAATCGCCCCCGGTTTCCCGCAACCACGCTTGCGCAATGAGGGCCTCGGAGAAGGTGCTGGTCAACTCCGTCCCGCGGATTTGGATGGCCGCCTCGGGCACCGCATTGGACAACAAGATGCGGCGGGTCAGTTCTGCCTGGGAAATTGTGATGCCCAGGCTGTCGGTTGCGCGGAGTTTTGGACTCATCACCAGAATTCTGGGAGCCCAGCCCGCATGATAAAGTTTTGCCGCTTCGAAAGCGCGCGAATTCGGATCCCCGCCCAGCACCACAATCGCGTCAGACTTGGCGGGAGGGGAGTTGACCATCCACGTCCGTGCCGTCCCAGCCAGAAGGGGAGAACGAAAGCAGAATAGCAACCCCGCCAGCAGTCCGAGGCTTCCGATCAGATACAGTGCCCGCCGCCAACGCGGCCGGGGGCTCGATGGTCGGGGTTCAACGGGATTCATGGCAGGGCGAATCACAATTTATTGGGAGGCCAGCCAGGACCGCTTCGCAACCGGCCAATACCGCTTCCGGGGAGATGAGCCGCAGGCATTCATTTTGGCGTTCCACACACTCAACGAGGCGACACCCTTCGCAGGCAATTTTGGAACGAAAGACAAGATGACCGTCACCCGCAGGATACCATCGACCGGCGTGATCGCGAGATGAAAAAACGGCCACGCAACGGACGCCCGCGGCGGCGGCCAGATGCATTGTGCCGGTGTCGTTACCAAGGTAAAGACGACATTTTGCAAGCGCCGCCGCGGCGGCGCGCACGCCGAGCGCGCCCGCAGCGTTGTATCCGCAGCCCCAATGACGAATCATTTCCGCGCCCACGGCTTGATCCTCGGGCCCGCCAAACACGACTGGCCAAACGCCCTGATGCTCGACAAGGGATTTAATCACCCGGGTAAAGCGATCCGCCGGCCACCGCTTGGCGGGCATCTTCGAACCCGGCCCGACGCCGATCCATGGCCGGGCATCATCCGCGGGAAGGCCGCTTCGCCAAGCGGCCACCGCCTGCGTTTCGGCTTCCCCCAGGTTCAAATTGAAGCAGCGATCCAAACCCGCGGGCACGAAGATGCCATCCGCCGCCAACCGCGCAAGCAACAGGTCCGCCTCGGCGGCGACGGCGGGCATCAGCTGGCCCGGCAGGCGCACCGGCAAGCGCGGAAAACTTGTCAGTCCATAGAATTTCCGGATGCCGGCCGCGGCAAAAAAGGCGCGATCACGCTGGATCTGACCGGCCGTCCGCAGGCTGGGTGCGAGATAAACCAACGCGTCGAAATTCCGTCGGCGTAATTCGCGCCAGAGTGCGAACATGGCCAACGGGCGCACCGGCATTCCCCAGGCTCCGCGCCCGGCCGGATACGAGAGGAAACTATCGAAAAGCCCCGTCCCGGAGAGCAAATCCGCCGCCGCCACCAATTTGCGCCCGGGATGGCTGTCGCCCAAAAATGAAAGCGCCGCCTCGTTAAAGTGCCGCCGGACCGCCCACATGGCCGGCAGTGCCACCAGGGTGTCACCCAATTGGCCGATGCGAAAAACCAGAATCTTCAAGGTTAGACATCTGCCGGGCTGGCTCGGCCCGTGATTTGAAATCGTCCGTCGGATGGGGAGCGGCCCAAAGAAAGGGACCGTAAACCGAGCTCCATTCGAAGTGCAATGCTCCGCACTTGGTCAATTGTCCGCCGAAGCGGCAATACCTTGAGAGCGTTTACAAAGATATTTACCGAGACTGAAATCTGGGCCGGAACCGCGACCCGCATTTAAGCGCCAAAAAGGCAAATACACTGAACGCCGCAAATGCCGCTGCGTCAACTTTAATCGGCGGCTAAAATCGGCGCTTCGTTGCCAACCGCTGGCAGACTGGCGCCCGTAGACGCCTTTTTGCTCGATCCAGCAAGGGACGGGCGGAGGATCGATTCGCAGCCACCGGATTGCCTGCCGCAAGGAGGCAAATCGTCCTCCCACGAGGCGCCCGAGTCGCGGGCCGGGGGGATCGTGCTTCGCCAACCAAGGGGAAAATCGGGTGTTCTGGTCCACTTCAAAAAGTATTGTGAAGGGCCGGTTCGTCGTGTATTTGTTTTGCTATCGAATGCAGGGTGCGCTGCGGCCAATCTGCGGTGCTGGTTCAATTTTCCCGGTTCTTTGTCGATCCATTAACGTTTGCCCACGTTTGCGGATCTGGTAGAGCGGCTAAGGATCAGCGCCAGTTGGTTTTGGCGGCAATCCGCGGCGCTGCAAAAGTAATGGTTTCCTGCCACAATGGTGGGATTTCCTTCCAAAAACGTGCAACAGTCAGTTCGCTTGCGTGGCATTTCTGTGAACGCCACATTCACTTCCACCCGGATTCGCCGCGGTGGACTCAGGGCAATGGCGGGTCACCGGCTGCCCGTTCGCCGCATTCTGGCAGTGCTTTCATGCCTGGCGTTGGGAGAGATCGCACCTGTGCAAGCACAAGAGGCAATCCGAATGTCTCTGGCGGGCGCTTCGGCCGCCGAAGGCCTCTCGGCGGCCACCGCAAACCCGGGATTTTATAACCTCCAACTTGGCCAGACCCTGTGGCGGGTTGGTGCCGGGATGGGATTTCGTTTCGACGATAACATCAACCTGGTGCCCCTGAACAGGGAGTGGGATATGATCCTTTCCCCTCGGATGGACGCCCGGGTCTTGTGGCCCGTATCAGACTGGCAAAGTCTCAGTCTGAATCTGGGAGGGGGCTACTCGGCTTACTTGGAGCATTCCTCCATGAGCCGTCCCTTCATCACCCCCAACTCGGAACTCGCGTTTAACATGTTTGCCGGGGATTTCCGGATCAACCTGCACGACCGTTTTTCCCTGGATGAAAGCACGTTTTTGGATCCCACGATCGCGGGCAACGGCGGGCTGGCGGAGTTCCAGAATACCGTGGGACTCAATGTCATCTGGGATCTGAACAAACTCATCCTCAAGGCCGGTTACGATCATGCCGACTATCTGGCCGTGAACGGTGGCAATGGGTTGCCCGACCGGAGTTCTGATACTTTCTCAATTTCCGCCGGTTATTCGATCCTGCCGGCCATGGTCGCGGGACTGGAAGCGGGGGGGGGCCTTTTGCAGAATTCGAATCCGGGAACCAACGCGGCGTTCTCGTTGGCTTCGCAATGGAACGTGGGTCCCTTCATCCAAACCAGGATCACCGACCACATCAATTTCTCCCTGCACGCGGGGTATGCGGCGAATCAGCCCGAAGCCAATGGGAGCGCCAAACCACTGGCGGATTTCAACGGCTTTTACGCCCAGGCCGCCCTGGACCACCGCGTCAACCAATTTCTGGATTACACCCTTTCCGGCGGCCATAGCCTGGATGCCAATGTTTACGGTGGCTACATGGAATTGGACAAAGTTGACATTTCGGCCAACTGGAAGATTTTCCACAAATTCAGCTTCACCACCGGATTTGACTGGCAGCATGGCCGGCAGGTCGATACCGGGTTGGCGGAGACCTTTGATTACTTTGGGCCGTTGGTGGAACTGGGGCGGGCCATCACGGAGAAATGGTCGGGCAAGGTCAGTTACCGCCACCTGCAACGCAATTCGGATCTGGCCGGCCGGGATTACACGGTGAATGAAGTGTTTCTGCAATTCGTGAGGCAATTTTAATGCGATGAAACGGAAGATCCAATTCGGGGTGGTCACGTTGGCGCGGGGCAAAACCGGGGGGCTGATCCTCAGCCTCTTCCTGGCCTTGGGCGGCGGCGAAATCGCCGCGCAAACCCTGCCCGACCGGGGCGGCACCCCGCCGTCGGCCCTGGTCACCAGCACCAACCTTGGCAGCAATATGCCCCCCGTGAGTCTGGCTGGGTATGTGCCGGACGACCGCTACAAGTTACGGGTCGGCGACCGGGTCAGTTTACAAATTCTGGAGGATCGGGATTTGCCCCGGAGCCTGACGGTGGCCGATTCCGGCGAACTGGAGGTTCCCTACCTGGGCCGCGTGGCCGCCGCCGACAAAACCTGCAAACAACTGGCGGCGGAACTGAAAGCCCTGCTGGAAAAGGAATACTATTATCGGGCCACGGTGATCATCGCGCTGGACGCGGCGAACCGGGTTCTGGGGCGGGTTTACATTCTCGGTCAGGTGCGCACCCAGGGCCCCATTGAAATTGCGATCAACGAAAATCTGACGGTGGGAAAAGCCATTCTGCGGGCGGGCGGGTTTGGTGATTTTGCCAACAAGAAACACGTCAAGCTGATCCACAGTTCCGCGGCCTCCGGCCAGAATGTGGAGCTGAACATGGTGGAAATCCTGGAGCAGGGGAAGGTGGAGAAGGACATCATCCTGAAACCAGATGATTTCATCATCGTGCCTTCGCGCCTCATCAATTTATAGCCGCCCCGCGTTATGACTGACTCTCCGCAAAGTGAGCGCGGCCCGACGTATGTTCGTTATGCCTGGCGCGCCCAGGTGGTTGCCCGGCTTAACCGGCTCAAGAACCAACTGACCACGAAGTGGTGGATTCCCGTCCTGGGGCTGCTCCTGGGGTTGGGGTTTGAAGGCTGGAAATGGCGCGGCGAAAAGCCCTTGTACACGTCCGCCGGAAGAATGATCGTCAGCATCAAGCTTTCCATTCCGGAAGGTTCGGTTTACAACGAGGAACTGAATAATTTCCTGGGCACCCAGGCGGCCCTCATGCAAAGCGGCGTGGTGATCAATCGCGCGTACGAACGGTTGGGGGCCGCCCATCCGGATTGGCCCGCCACTTCCGTGCAACTCCGGGTCAACATCCTCCCCAAGACCACGATCTTCCTGCTGCAAGGTACCGGGAGTGAACCGCGCGCCACCCAGGCGTTTGTCCAAGCCTGCATGGAGGAATATGTCACCTTCAAGAAGGATATGCGCATGCGCACATCGGATACGACCATCGCCGGCCTGACCGAGGAAGTCCTCCGCCTGAAGGCCGAGTTGCTCCGCGGCGACAAGGAAATGGTGGCATTTCAGCAAACCAACAGTGTGCTGCTGCTGCAGGAGCAGGGCAACACCGCCGGCCAATACCTGGCCGGGCTTAACCAGCGGCTCGCCGCCCTCAAATCCGAATACGCCCTGTTGCAGGCGCTCTCCCTGAACCAGAATCTGGAACGGCAGCAGCAGTCGGCCAGCCAGGTGGGGGCGGCCGGCGATGGATCCGACGCCGCCGCCAGTGGAGGGGAGCGGATGAATTCCGATTATCTGCATGCCCGGCAGCAAATCATGCTGCTCAAGGCGGAGTGGGAAGATCTCGGCCGGTATCTCCGGCCCAAACACCCCAAAATGATGGCGCTGAGCGACGAGATTTCCCGCCGGGAGCGGCTCCTCACGATTTTTCAGCAACAAAGCGCCGAACAATTGGAAAGTCGCAAGAACTCCTTGAAAATTCAAATTGAGAATCTGGAAAAGGATGTCAAAGAGTGGGATGTCAAAACCTTGGAGATCGGCGGCAAAACGGCCGAGTTTCAGCGACTCAAATCGGAATCCCAGCGGATCCAAGCGCTTTATGACCGGCTTTTGGCCACCATGCAGACCCTGGACATCAACAAGGAAATCAGTCCCGAGAGCGTCAACATCATGGAAAAGGCTTCGGTCGCCTATCCGGAACGGCGCGAACTGCGTTCCTCCCTGCTGATCGGGGCATTGGCGGGAATCGGCATCAGTCTGCTCCTGTTGATCGTGCTGGACCGCCTCGATGACCGCATCAACTCCCGCTCGGAACTGACGGAACTGTTCGAAGAGGAGGTTCTTGGTCAGATCCCCCGGGAAAAGCTGGCCGATCCGCATGGTGAAATTCCGTTGATCAAGCCCGGGGATGAACGGCATGCCTTTCTCGAAGCTTACCGTAATCTGCGTTCCTCCCTGCTTTACATGCATGAAGCCGGACGACGGCCCAAGACCATCCTGGTGACCAGCTCGGTGCCCAATGACGGCAAGTCCATCACCTCCGCCAACCTCGCCATCACCCTGGCCAACGCCGGCTCGCGCGTGCTGCTGGTGGATGGTGACCTGCGCAAGGGCTCCCTGCATACCCGTTTTGGCCTCAAATCCCTGCCGGGCTTTTTTGAAGTCCTCAAGGAGGGCAGAAAATGGACCGAACTTCTGCAGGACACCGGGATACCGCGCCTATCCTTGCTGCTCCGTGGCGCCGCCACCCAGGAGGCCAGTGACCTTTTTGCGATCAGCTCGATTGAAATCCTGCTCAAGGAAGCCATAGCCCAATTCGATTTTGTCATCTTCGATTCCGCTCCGGTCATGGCGGCGGACGATGTGGCCGGGCTTGCTCCGCATTTCGACGGCGTCCTGTTTGTGCTGCGCGCGGAATACACCTCCGCCCGGGTCGCACATTCCGCTTTGGAATCCCTCTACCAGCGACAAGTGCGCGTCCTCGGGCTGGTCTTCAATTCCATCCGCCCCTCCACCCTGGACTACTACCACTACTACAAATACAAGGATTATTACGCCAAGGTTCCCGCCGGCGACACGACTTCGTCAGGCACCGCAAAGGGCTAATTGGCTTTTTTGACGTTCCCTCCGCAGCTTCCGGTGGGGAGGAAGAAGATTCCTGGTTGACGTCCAGTGGGCTTAAAAAGCGTATGCAAATCGCCAAATTCCCTGTGGGTTAAAGATCCGTTCGATCACGCTGGATCGGTTGGAAGGGGGAAGGACTTCGCAGGATTCGACTTCGGAAGTCCTTGGTAAGCAGTGGTGCACCCACCAGGAGTTGAACCTGGAACCTTCTGATCCGTAGTCAGACGCTCTATCCAATTGAGCTATGGGTGCGCTCAGTGCGGGGGAGAAGCTACAAACGGAACGGGTGGGGCGCAAGTTATTTTATTCGCCGATTTTGCGGCCGGTCTGGAGGCGCTTGGCCACGGCTTCAGCCTGCCGGAGGACCCGGAGCAGATTTTGACCGGCCACCTTTTTGAGATCGTCCGCAGTGTAGCCGCGGCGGCTCAGTTCGGCCAGCAAGGCTGGGTAGCAGGAAACGTCTTCCAAGCCTTCCGGTGGGCCTTCAAAGCCTTCATAATCGCCACCCAACCCCAAGTGGTTGATGCCACACACTGCGCGGACATGGTCGATATGGTCGGCCACATCGTTCAGGGTAGCCGGGTGGGCCAGGGGGTGCGCGGTGTCCCAAGCGGTGAGTTCCGCCCGAACTTTTTCCGGGACTTCAGGGAACAATTGTTCGAGGCGGGAGCGCTCGGCTTTTTTCAGCAGGGCGTGGGCCCGGGCGCGTTCGGTCAAGTACTGCGGCAAAAACGTGATCATCACGATGCCGCCGTTGGCCGGAATCAGTTGGAGGACATCGTCCGGGACGTTGCGCGGATCATCGCAAACACCGCGGGCGGAGGAGTGGGAAAAAATGACCGGGGCTTGGCTCACGCGGATGGCGGCGCGCATGGCGTCGGCGGAGACATGGGAAAGATCCACGAGCATGCCCAGGCGGTTCATTTCGCGCACCACTTCCTCACCGAATGGGCTTAATCCATGGTGCCGGGGTTCGTCGTTGGCCGAATCCACCCAATCCAGCGTTTTGGTATGGGTCAAGGTCATATACCGGGCCCCCAAGGCGTAGGTCATGCGGAGGATGGCCAGGGAATTATCGATGGAATGGCCGCCTTCCATGCCGATGAGTGAGGCGATTTTGCCTTGGTGATGGATGCGTTCGATGTCGTTGGCAGTCAGGGCGAGTTCGAAGGTATCCGGGTACTTCGCCACCATTTGGTGGACCACATCAATCTGCTCAATCACGGCGCGAACGGCCAGCGATCCGGTCAGGGTGGCCGGGATGTAAACCGACCAGAACTGGCCCCCGACGCCCCCGGCCCGCAACCGGGGAATGTCGGTGACCATGGGTGGATGCAACTGCCGGGTATCGCTCCGCAGGTCGATGCCGTTGATGTTGTCATTCGTGCGCTTGCGAAATTGCCAGGGCACATCGTTGTGGCCATCAATCAGCGGGACGGCGCGCAGGAGTTGTCGGACGTCGGCGATCGTCATGGTGTTGTTGGTGGCGGCGGTGTTCCCCGGTTCCGCGGCGGGGCCGCGCTGCGCTGCTCCCAGAAGGAGCAGCGCAACACCGAGCCGCGCGCCTCGCGGAGGGAAGTTCATTGCGTCCGGGGACTATTCTTCGCTGCTGCCGAGGCGGGCCAGCACGCTGAAATCTTCCAGGGTTGTCGTGTCGCCTTTGATCTCCGTGCCGGAGGCGACCTGTTTCAACAGGCGCCGCATGATTTTGCCCGAGCGCGTCTTGGGCAACGATTCGGCGAATCGGATATCATCGGGTTTGGCCACCGGTCCGATTTCCTTGGCGACGTGATTGCGGAGGATGTCGCGGAGCTTCTGATCCGCGATCACTCCGGTCTTCACGGTTACGAAGGCGACCAGGGCCTGGCCTTTCAGTTCATCCGGACGGCCGACAACGGCAGCTTCCGCCACGTGGGGATTGCTGACGAGGGCGCTTTCCACCTCGGCGGTGCCGATGCGATGGCCGGCGACGTTCAGCACGTCATCAATCCGGCCCACGATCCAAAAGTAGCCATCTTTGTCCTGCCGGCAGCCGTCGCCGGTGAAATAGCTGCCTTTGACTTCGGACCAATACGTGGACTTGTAGCGTTCCGGGTCGCCCCAAATCCCGCGGAGCATGCCGGGCCAGGGTTGGCGAATGACCAGTTTGCCGCCGCTCAGCTTGGGAACCGCCTGGCCTTGATCATCCACGACTTCCGGAACGATTCCGAAGAAGGGCAGGGTCGCAGTGCCGGGCTTGGTCGGAGTGGCCCCGGGCAGCGGGGTGATCATGATGCCACCGGTTTCGGTCTGCCACCAGGTATCGACAATGGGACAGCGCTTGCCGCCGATGACTTCGTTATACCAAATCCAGGCCTCCGGATTGATGGGTTCGCCCACGGTACCCAGCAGGCGCAAAGAACTGAGATCATGCTTCTTCGGCCATTGCTCGCCCCACTTCATGAAGGCGCGAATGGCGGTGGGCGCCGTGTAAAGAATCGTCACCCCATACTGCGCCACGATCCGCCAGAAGCGGTCGGGTTCGGGATGGTTCGGCGCTCCCTCATACATGAGGCTGGTGGCGCCGTTGGCCAAAGGACCATACACAACGTAGCTGTGGCCGGTGACCCAACCCACGTCCGCGGTGCACCAATAAACATCCGTCGGCCGCAAATCGAAGACGTATTTGCTGGTCAGTTTGGCACTGAGAAGGTAGCCGCCGGTGGTGTGGAGAATCCCCTTCGGTTTGCCGGTGGAACCGCTGGTGTAGAGGATGAACAGGGGGGCTTCACTGTCCATGGGTTCCGCTTTGCAATCGGCGGTGACGTGTTCGATTTCGCGGTGCCACCAAACGTCCCGGCCTTCCTCGACGCGAATATCGTTATTGGCCCGGCGGAGAATGATCACTTTCTCGATGGTGCGGGCGAGGAGTTGACCCTGGGCGTCTTTAATGGCCAGGGCGTCATCGACGTTTTTCTTGAGTTGGACCACCGTTCCGCGGCGGAACCCACCGTCGGCCGTGATGACCATTTTCGCCTGGCAATCAAAAATCCGGTCGGCCACCGATTGCGCGCTGAAGCCGCCGAAAACCACCGAGTGGACCACGCCGATGCGAGTGCAGGCCAGCATGGCGATGGCGGCCTCGGGAACCATCGGCAAGTAGATGATCACGCGGTCGCCCTTTTTCAGACCGTGGCGCTTGAGCACATTGGCGAAGAGGCAAACTTCGCGGTGCAATTGTTTGTAGGTCAGCGTGCGTACTTCGCCATGGATACCGGCGCCTGCGGGTTCCCCTTCCCAGATGATTGCAGCCTGGTTGGCGGTGGGGGTGCCGAGATGGCGATCCAGGCAATTGTGACTGACATTCAGCTTTCCCCCCACGAACCACTTGGCAAATGGGGCTTTCCACTGCAGCACCTTTTTCCAGGGCTTGAACCAGACCAGCTCATTTTCCGCCTGGCGGCCCCAAAACTTCTCCGGATCCGTCACCGATTCGCGGTAGAGCTTGCGGTACTGGGCCATCGATTTGATGTGGGCACCTGCGGAAAATTCCACTGGCGGAGGGAAAATCCGGTCCTCCTGCTGGAAGGAGGAGATGTTTGCCGAACTCGCTTTTACGTCCATAAATTCATCTCTAGGGTTGTCGGGCGACACTCTAGGGATGGGGGGAGTGTGGCGTCAACTTTGGAATGTCCGCCAGCAGCAAACTCAGGCAGGTGATGCCCCCTTCGGCCTTCGCGAACTCGGACAACTCGGTGGTCGCGAGGGCGAAACCTGAGCAGAGGAGGAGTTCCGCGGTGCGGGGATTACCCGCGGCGGCGCACACAAACTGGCCGACCACCGCCACGTTCGCTGCCCAAGGTTCAGCTTCGGGCACGGAGATGTGGCGGAATCCCGCAAGGACCCCGGTGTCCAGCCAGTCTGGGTTGAGGAGGAGACGGCCATCGGGCAGGGCGGTGCAGGCGGTCTTGAGATGCAGGCAGTTTCGGACGGGTACAGGAATTACGCGGTAACCGTGGGACCCCGCGAGTTCAGTCAGGGCGGCTATGCCGGCCCGGTTGGTACGGGAAGAAATGCCGACGAGGAGTTGGCGATTCACCCGCAGCACGTCGCCCCCTTCCAAGGTCGCGGGGAGATCCATCCGGACCACTTGGCGATATTCCCGCAAAACGGATTCGACGGCGGTGGACTCCGGCCGGCGGCTAGCGGCGCCCAACGAAGTAAGGATGGCCACTTCCTCCAAAATGACCGCCGTATCCTCGATGAACACCCCGTCGGGGCAGTCGCGGTTCGCGTCCAGAACCCGGACGTGGGCACCGCAGTTTTCCAGCATGCGACAGTAACCGGCGTGTTGGCGCAGCGCGGTGGCGAAGTCGATGGGCTGCCGCGAAAGGTGGGTCAATTGACATTCCACCAGCCGCGGCGAAGGGGTGTGGGTCAGGGCGATCACGCCCACATTGAAACAGGATCGCGTGCATTCCGTCGAGATCCGGGAGATCCGGAGTCGAGTTCCCGGGAGGACTGCCTATTTCGATGTTTTGGGATGGTCGATGAGGAGACGTAAAGCCTGCCGGTTGGCGGCAGAGCCGAGGATGATTTCCTCGGGGAAATGGCGGGAAACCACCATGTCATCAAAAATCAACCCCTGCGCGTACAGATTGTTGCCCATGCCGGCGAGATATTGCAAACGGAGGTTCCGGTCGTGGTTGATCTCGGCGGATTTCATCCACGCCGTCAGATCGGGTCCCTGACCGGCGTAGGTGCCCAGAACGTCCAGGGCCGATCTAAAGCCCACATCTTCCAAAGAGCGGGCCACGGCAGGGACACGGTCCAACCGTTGCTGCAGGTCGTCGATATTGATCCGGGAGGCTCCGACCTGGCCGAGCAGCACCACATCATAACCGCCGCCGTTTTCGTCGTTGCTCCAGATGGTGCCCTGGGGAAAGGCGGCCATGAAGGTGGCGACCTCGCTCTTTACGACGTTCAAGTTGCTTTCGTAAAGCGGGACCCACTGGGTGACCATACCGCCGGGATTCAAATGCTCCCGGCACATGTTGAAATATTCCTCCGTATACAGGGTGGCGGCGCCTTTGACCCACGGATGAATGGGGTCGGAAGTGATAATGTCGAATTTTTCCCGCGTGGTGCGGACAAAGTGCCGGGCGTCGTCATAAATCACATGAACGCGCGGGTCCTTGACCACGTTGTAATTCTCCCGCCCAAAATAGGTGGCCACCAACTGGGGAATCAATGGTTCGATTTCGCAGATGGTCACTCTTTCGATTTCGGGATGAACCAGGAACGAACCGGCCGTGACCCCGGCGCCGCAGCCGACGATCAGGACCGAGCGGGGATGCGGGTGGAACAGGGCGGGGAAGTGTCCGAGCATTCTTTGCAAGCGCATGTCCTGGGGCTCCGTGGAGGCCTCAATCTTGCCGCTGACGTGGAAATTGCGGATGCCGGTGCCGAGTTCGGTGACGGCCACGGAGGAATTCATGCCTTCGCCGACAAACAACACCTTGCCCTCATTCCCCTTGGTGGCCAGATAGCGGCCATGCGCGATCAACCGCCAGGGCACCGCGGGGAGAACCCAAGCCAATCCGGCGGCGACGCCCAGGGCCAGGAGGAGGCCGACGGTGCGCGGGGGACTGAGGACGCGCCGGACGGAGTTGCCGCCGGTGCGCAGGCTGGGTAACAACATCAGGGTGCCGGAAAGCGCGGCGATGCCGATCAGGATTCTCTGGGTTTGCTGGGTCCCCACCCAGGCGATCAAGACCACGCTCGTCAGGATGGCGCCGAGAATGGCGCCGACAGTGTTGGCGGCATAGA
This sequence comes from uncultured Pedosphaera sp., assembly GCA_903918755.1. Lineage (GTDB taxonomy): Bacteria > Verrucomicrobiota > Verrucomicrobiia > Limisphaerales > Pedosphaeraceae > CAIXFN01. The sequence continues at coordinate 78,802 of CAIXFN010000040.1, read as the reverse complement.
CGCGCCCGACCAACCGGCCGCCGTCCTGGCCGCCCGAGGCGGCGGCGGCGAGGGCCAACGGAAAACTGGCTCCCCAGAGGAAGGTGGCGGGTAGGATGGCCCAGAGGCACCGGGCCAGATCAATTTGGAAATTGAACCAGACATTTTTCGAAAGCGACGGATCGATGGGCCAGTACGGGAGTGAATCCGCCAGCATGATGCCCGTCCAGGTGATGCCGGCGGCCAGCAACAATTGGCAGCCGCCGAGGGCCAGGCGCGGATTCTTGAGGGTGCCTGCAAGAAAGGAGCCGACAGTGCTGCCCAGCCCCAAACCGACCAGAAAGACTGCCAGAATGATGGAAAAGGTGTAAACCGTGCCGCCGAGCAAAAGCGACAAAAGCCGGGTCCAGACCACCTCCGCACCCAGTGCTGACAGGCCGGAAAGGGCGATGGCCACATAGATGAGGCGGATCTTGGGTGCGATCACCGCCGGCGTGGCGGTCGTGGCGGCGGGGGCGTCATCACCGGCGAATTGATGCGGGGTGAAGGCGGCGATCAGCAAGCCAATCGCTGCCACAACGGCATTGATCGCGATGGCCACCCAGGTGGCGAAAGCCATGTCATGGACCCGGAGGAGATAGAATCCGGCAAACAGGCAACCAAAGACCGCGCCCGCAATGTTGCCGCCGTAAAAGAATCCCAGCCAGGAAACGCCGCGGGGGGTCGTTTCGATCCACCGGGCGATGGCGGGCAGGGTGGCCCCCATCAAAAGCGTGGGCGGGAGCAGGCAACTGGCCGCCATCAATCCCCGCAAAAGAATCCCGGCGAAGCCCGGGACGGCGGCCGCGGTATAGAGCCGCGCCAGCGCCGGCAGGGCGAACAAAACCAACAGCCCCAGAATTCCAACGCCGAACTCCAGGAGGGCGTAAACCCGGATCGGATGCAGGTGGCGGGGGACGAAACGGGGGAGCCAGAGGCTTCCGAGGCACATGCCGCCCATGAAGGTGCCGAGGAGGACGCCCAGCGAGACCGCGGAAGATCCGATCACGAGTTGCAGCAACTGGAACCAGACGATCTCATAGATCAGGGCCGCACAGCCACTCCCGACAAACAGGAGCAGCAGGAGCGGATGCCACCGGCCGGCTGTGCTCCCCGCCGCTGTGTTAGTGGGGGAGGGGGTCATGGATTTCCGGGTTTGCCGCGCCGATGCGGAGTCGCCCGGACGAGCGTGCCCGTTGGTGTCAACCAGCCGCTCACGCGGCTATTTCTTGGTGACACAAAAGAGTTTGTGGTTGGTATGAATGAGGAGGGCGTTATGGGCGATCGCGACGGAGGCGCGGCTGCGATCATCCCCGGGTTCACCCATGGCGACGGTGCTGAGAATCGCCCCGTCCGCGGAGTTCACAACCACCACCTCGCCGGCAAAATTCATCATATAAAGCTTGCCGTCACCCGCCGTGGGTGAGGCCTCATATTTGGAGCGGCCGGGAAGCGGCGTCGTCCATTTGGCGGCACCGGTGGCGGGATCAACGCGGGAGATGCTTTTCCGACCGTCGCTTAGGACAAAGAAATCGCCCTGGTAGAAAAGCGGCGTCGGCACGTCCGAAGAAATGACGCGTTTGTCGCTGGTCCAGGCGACGGCGGAATCGGTGAGCACGCCATTCCCGCCGAGTTTGATGGCGAAGACCGGATCCCCTTTGGGAGCGCAACCCAGCACGACCCCGGCGCCGGCGACCGGGGAGGGCACGAGGCGCCAATGACCGATTTTCATCGGGTTATACGTGGCCCAACGCCAGAGTTCCTTTCCGGAGGCAGGATCATGACCGGTGAGACAATCACCACCCGTGATGAGAATTTCCGTGCGGCCATTGGCCGTGAAAGGCATCGGCGTCGAGTAAGCCTCCTTGGATTCCTGGACGGCTTCGTCGGGGCGCACCTGGCGCCAGAGGGTCTTGCCGGTGACGGGGTCCAACGCCAACAAATAAGATTCGCCGTTGGGCTGACCATGGCCATGGACGGGTTGGTTCCGCTGCAGGACTTGCACGTATAATTTACCCCCGTAGAGCAACGGGCTGGCGGAAAAGGTCCATTGATAGGCAAATTCCCCGTAATCCTTTTGGATGCTGCGGGTCCAGACCGACTTGCCCTGGTGATCAAAAGCCACCAAGTCTCCATTGCCGTAAAAGTAGTAAGCGCGTTCCTGGTCGGCGATGGCGGAGGGAGAGGCGAAATTGCTCTGCTCGTCGCGGGCCACCAAACCTTCCCCGACGGAATTATTCCAGAGGATTTTGCCCGAGATTCGATCCAGGCAAAGCGCGCGCAAGGTCTTGCCCGCGAGGTCCACGCCGGGCAGAAAAATCTGGTCGCCCCACGTAACCGCCGTGGCGGCGCTGGGACCTGGCATATCGGTGGCCCAGGTGGGGGAATCCTTGGTCCAGGTGGCGGGTAACCCGGATTCATCCGAGGCGCCATTGAAGTGCGGGCCGCGCCATTGCGCCCAGTCTCCGCCAAAAGCCGGGCCGCCAACCGCGAGCCCGGCGACCGTTAATACAATCGATGTGAATTTCATGGTCTTCCGGTTTTTGGTTGTTTGCTGGGGCGAGATGTTAGGGGGGAACCGGCCTTTCGCAAAGGAAGAAGTTTGGCAATGGTGGGCGATGAGGGATTCGAACCCCCGACCCACAGCGTGTAAAGCTGCTGCGCTACCACTGCGCCAATCGCCCGCCCAGCCCATCATCATTGGGTTCGGGGTTGCGCGCAAGCTCATTTCGCGGTAATCCGTCAAGCGGGAAACACGGCGGGGAGGTGGCGCAATTGGGTCAGAAAAATCAGCCACCAGACCAGCCAGACCCCGCCCCGGACATAAAAATAAAGCGTGAGGCACCCGGAGGTTATCCGGACCAGAATCATCAGGGCAAAAAGCGAGGGTGGGGGGAGGACCGGGAGCGACTGGAGTTTTAGCAGGAAGACAAAGACGCCGAAGAGGACCGTACCCCACCAGGCAATCGCGGGTCGCCGGGTGAGCCGTGACCACACGGCGAATGGCGCGAAGTAAAGGAACAGGGGTTCAAACGCCAGCATGAACAGACTCATGGCCGCCCACGATGGCAAGTCCTGCGGGTAATCTCCGGGGGTGGCAACGCGCAGTCGGGGATCGACGATCCAGTGCAACCAAAGGATTGCCAAAGCGGCATAGGCGGTGGCCAATCCCCAAAGACCGGCGGAACGGGGAAATTCAAAGGGGCGTGGTGCCGTGCCGCGCTCCGGCCACGCAAACACAAACGCCCACAAGACGAAGGCGCTCCAAAGCAGGAGCAGGCAGAGAATGAACAATGCCTCGGTGCGGTGCGGCCAGGCGGCCAGGCGCGGATACCCGAGGGCGAGCGTGGCGAAGGCCGCCAGGCCAGCCTGTCTAAGCACTTTAGTCTGGGCAAGGGAGCGCATGCAGAACTCCAAAAAGCGAAATGCGCCCGTTGCCGGGCGCATGGCGCATGATTATTATCTGAGAAAACGAAGCTGGAAAATTAATTCGAGGTGTAGGGCGCGCTCGAATGGGAAATGGCCCATTGGATATCCGGACTCAATTTTGTGGAATTGTACCAGCCCCCGTTCAAATTCTGGTAACGCACCGGTTGGAGGGTGTTGGCGTCCTGCCATTTGTGGATGCCGGCATGTCCGTCCGCGTAGGCGTAGCCGCAGGCATTGTTGTGGTAGCTCGCCGGGAGGTCCTCCCAAGTCGAGAAATTCTGCACGTCCACAATGCACCAGCCGTCATTAATGCTGTCTGGATGCTCATCCACAAAGACCCAAAGATCAACGGGACGGGGGTTTTTGATGTCGCTGACCTTGTTGTAGGCGGCCCAGGCGGAATACCAAGTCGAGTGACCGACGCCGTTGTTATTGTAAACCCCGCCCTCGATAAACCCGTTCATGGAAATGCTGCGCACCCGGGGACCAAATCCGGCGAATTTCGCCTGGTCAAATTTGTCCGCCGGGCACTTGTAAACTCCAGTGTTTTTGTTGACATATTGTCCCAGCAGTCCGCCCGTCAGGTAGGTCGTGTTGGTGTTGTCCAGGAAATAGGTGTTGCCCCAACCCAGGATGCCTTCCACCCAGGACGAACCGATCGGCGGTCCGCCTTGCGAGGACGCCACATTGCCTTCATTGCCGTTGCGCACCAGTTTGCCGCTATTGTCATCCGGATACATCAGAAAGGCCATGCCGAGTTGCCGTTGGTTATTGACGCATTGAATGCCTTGGGCCTTTTCCTTGGCTTTGGCGAGGGCGGGAAGGATCATCGCGGCGAGGATGGCGATAATCGCGATTACCACGAGTAATTCAATCAGCGTAAACCCGCTCATTCGGGAGCGGTTGGGCTGGCTATTGGTTGGGAGTTTGAATCGTTTCATAAGGGTGCTTAACCGTGTGGGTTGGGCTGCTACTGGTGGTCGAACCAGGTTGGCGCAACGCCCGCCGTCAGGAGGTTGAGAGTCGATGTACTCTGCCATTTGGTGCGAGGAAATGGCATAGCGGCCGGCAAAACACCTCCCGTGCCCGCCCCGGGTAGGGGCGAGTGCGTGTGACGTGTGCCTGCTGGCGACAATCGTTTCATAACCATCATGGAACGGGGCTGTGTAGGATAAATATCCCACCGCTCCGAGGGGTGTCAAATGAAAACGTGGTGAAAAAACCCGCTGGTGGGTTGTCCCGGGTTCTGGGGATTACAAGTCCTGCAAATAAACCGCGCGATTGCGCCACAGGTAAAGCCACCCGGAGAGCATGGTCAAGCCCACGGCCACCCAGACAGCCAGCGGTTTGAACCAGGTGATCCAAGGACCCCAGAAGAGGGGAAAGCCAAAGATGGAAGTGCCGAAGGTGCCCCATTCGCGGTAACTATGGAAGACCAGGATGGCGATGATGGCCACGATCTGGGCGATGGTTTTATGTTTGCCAAAACCTTCCGCGGCGAGAACGATGTTTTTTGAGGCGGCGAGCAGCCGTAACCCGGTGATCGCCAGCTCCCGGGCCACAATCACCACCACCATCCAGGCCTCCATCCACTGCAAGCCAACGAAGGCGATGAAGGCGGAACAGACCAGGATCTTATCCGCCAGGGGGTCCATCAAAATCCCAAAATTGGTTACCAGCTTGTCCCGACGGGCGATCTTGCCATCGAAATAATCGGTCAAACTTGCGATGCTGAAGAGAAGCAGCGCCACCGTTTCGCGGAATCGCACTTGGGAAAAAATGACCCCCAGGAAGGCCAGCGTCAGCGCAAAGCGCGACAAGGTCAATTTGTTGGGTACATTCATGCAATTCCCGCCATCCGGGTCATCGGGGAGATTAAAGCCGGAAACCACCCGGGTGGTCAATCTCCGGCCGTGATTAAATCCACTTCGCCGGTGCTGCGGGGCTTCTGGCGGCTGCGCAAGACGCTTGCCATTCTCCGGCGCGGCTCATTAGACTGCGCCATGCAAGTGGTCATATTATGCGGCGGCAAGGGAACGCGCCTCCGCGAGGAAACTGAGTACCGGCCCAAACCGATGGTGCCGATCGGCAATTACCCGATTTTGTGGCATATCATGAAGCTCTATGCGCACTACGGTCACGCCGACTTCATCCTCTGCCTGGGCTACAAGGGGCAGGTGATCAAGGACTATTTTCTGAACTACCGTCAGGTGGTCAACGACATCACCGTGCAGTTGGGGGCGAACCATTCGATCACCTTTCACGAGACCAATCAGGCGGAAAACTGGCGGGTTTCCCTGGTCAATACGGGAGAAGACACCATGACCGGCGGCCGGGTGGGTCGGATTGAAAAGCACATCACCGATGACCTGTTTCTCCTCACCTATGGCGACGGGGTGGGCAATATTGATCTGGATGCGCTGGTGAAATTCCATCGCGCCCATGGCCGCCTGGCCACCTTGACCGGAGTGCGGCCGCCCGGACGATTTGGCGAATTGGTGACGCAGGACACCGAGATTGCCGAGTTCAACGAAAAGCCGCAAACCAGTGGTGGTCGCATCAACGGCGGTTTTTTTGTGTTTTCCCGGGAAGTCTTTCGTTACCTCAGTTCGGACCAGGGACTGATCCTGGAGCAGGAGCCGCTGCGCAAGCTCGCGGCGGACCGGCAGTTGATGTGTTATCCCCACGACGGCTTTTGGCAGCCGATGGACACCTTCCGGGAATTCGAAATGCTCAACCAAATGTGGAGCCGGCAGCAGGCTCCCTGGAAGGTTTGGTAATGTTCGCCGACGCCTTTCGCGGGAAAACGATCTGGTTGTCCGGCGACACGGGTTTCAAGGGGTCTTGGCTGGCATATTGGTTGATCCTCCTGGGTGCCCGCGTGCGCGGCTTCGCCCTGGCGGCGCCGGAATCACCGGCCCTTTTCCGCCAGCTGGGATTGGCCGAAAAAATCGCGCATGAAACCGGCGATATCCGTGATCGGGACGCGGTGCGGGAGTCCCTTACCCGCGCGCGCCCGGATTTTGTTTTCCATCTGGCGGCCCAACCCCTCGTGCGGCTGTCGTATGCCCAACCGGTCGACACCTATGCGACGAATGTGATGGGGACGGCGCACGTGTTGGAGGCGTTGCGGGGACTCACCCATCCCTGTGCGGCGGTGGTGGTAACCACGGACAAATGTTACGAGAATCGCGAATGGGTCCACGGATATCGCGAAGAAGATCCGCTGGGGGGGCATGATCCTTACAGTTCGAGCAAAGCTGCGGCCGAGATCGTGACCAACGCGTATCGCCGCTCCTTCTTTGGCGGCCATCCCGTGACCCTGGCCACGGCCCGGGCCGGCAACGTGATTGGCGGCGGGGATTGGGCAGCGGACCGGATTGTGCCCGATTGCGTGCGTGCCTTGCAAGCGGGGCGGCCGATCCCCGTGCGCAACAAAACCGCCACCCGGCCATGGCAGCATGTACTGGAGCCATTGAGCGGTTACCTCTGGCTCGCGGCGGTGCTCGCGAATCCCGCGTTGTCGGCCCACGACTTGCGCCGCTTCACGCCGGCGTTCAATTTCGGACCGGGCCACGAGTCCAACCGCACCGTATTGGAATTGGTTAACGAGGTGCTGCAACATTGGCCGGGCGAGTGGGTGGACCAAAGCGATCCGCGCGCCGTGCATGAGGCCGGCCTGCTGCAATTGAGCACTGACAAGGCCCACAGCCTGTTACGCTGGGCGCCGGTCTGGACTTTTCCGGAAGCCATCGCGCAGACCACGCGGTGGTATCGTGAATGCCGGGAGACCGAATCCGCCGCCGCCCTGACGAGTAATCAAATCGCCGCTTACAGCGAGCGAGCCCGCCAGTTGGGCATTGCCTGGGCGGTGGCTTAGGCGTGGAATTGGGGAGGGCGCAAATGCATGGCTGTTCCGACGGATTTGTGGTTGGATCTTTCTGATGGCAATCCTACGGCTGGATCAGGCGATGGTGGAGCGCGGCTTGTGCGAGAGCCGGGAAAAGGCGCAGCGTGCCATCATGGCCGGGCAGGTGATGGTGAACCAGCAACCGGCCCGCAAAGCGAGTGACCGGATCCGTCCCGGGGATGGTATTTCCCTGCTGACGGCGGAAAAATATGTGAGTCGCGGCGGGACCAAGCTGGAACATGCGCTGCGGCATTTTGCCTTGGAGGTCAACGGCGTGACCGCGATCGATCTGGGGGCTTCCACGGGCGGATTTACGGATTGCCTGCTGCAACACGGGGCCGCGCGGGTCTATGCGGTGGATGTGGGGCAGGGGCAGTTGGCCTGGAAGCTGCGCGAGGATCCGCGGGTGGTGGTGATGGAGCGCACCAACGCCCGGCAATTGACGCTGGCGCATTTTCCCGCCCCCTTTGTCCCGGTGGATCTGGTGGTGATCGATTGCTCCTTCATTTCCCTGACACGAATTCTTCCTGTTGCGGTTGCATTACTCCGGCCATCGGGTAAGATCGCGGCGCTGATTAAACCACAGTTTGAGGCGGGAAAAGCCGAAGCCGACAAAGGTCGCGGGGTGATTACCGATCCGGCGATCCATGAACGGGTGTTGCGGGAATTGGAGTCGTTTGCCGGTCGGCAGTCCGGGTTGATTTGGCACGGGACGACGGAGTCACCGCTCCTGGGTCCCGCGGGCAACAAAGAATTCTTGGCGTTGATTGAAAAAAAAGGCTGAAACAATCAAACGGATCGGGTTGATCGGGAACTCCGAAAAGGTGTCGCGCAGCAGCCTCATCAGCCAGGCGGCCCGGTTGATCGCGCGGGCGGGGCGCGAAGTGTTCAGCGATGAGATCACCGCGCAGATGGCGAGACTCAAATCACCGACGGTGCCGGACGCGGCGGCGCTCACCGGAATGGTGGATTTGCTGCTGGTTTTTGGTGGCGACGGCACCATGTTGCGAGTTGCCACGGAGACCGCCGGTTCCCCGACTCCAATCTTGGGAGTGAACGTCGGGGGGTTGGGATTTCTCACGGGGGTCTCGGCCGAAGAGATGCCGCGGGCGATGGAACAGGTCTGGGCCGGCAAATTCACCCTGGAATCCCGGCCCCTGATCGAAGCCAGCGGGTTGTGTAACGGGCAGCCAGTGCACCGCTGTGCCTTGAATGATTTTGTGATTAGCCGGGGGATTTCGTCGCGCTTGATCACGCTGGAGGTGAGCGTGGAGGGCGAGGTGCTGACGCGTTATCGGTGTGACGGGTTGATCGTCAGTTCACCCACGGGTTCCACGGCGTATTCCCTTTCCGCCGGAGGGGCCATTGTGCATCCGGACGCGGAAGTCTTTGAAATCACGCCCATCTGTCCGCACACCCTTTCCAACCGTCCGGTCATTGTCAGCCTGAATTCCGCCATTGGAGTGCGGGTGGTCAGTCCCAAGCCCGAGACGATGCTGAGTGCGGACGGGCAGGGGGTGAGCGAGATGAGCCCAGGCGAGATCGTCACCATCCGACGGAGCCAAAAGTCGGTCCGCTTGTTGCGCTTGCAAGGCAGTTCATTTTTTGAAACCCTTCGCAACAAGCTTCACTGGAGCGGAGCCAACGTTTGAGAATTATGGTGCGACTCAAGGATATTGCGCAGCAGGCGGGCGTTTCGGTGATGACGGTGTCCAAGGTGTTGCGAGACGCCCCGGACATTTCGGCTCCGACGAAGGCCCGGGTCCGGGCCCTGGCGAACCAGATGGGCTATGTTCCCGATTCCACGGCGCAATCCCTCCGCACCCGGACGAGCAAATTCTTTGGTGTGGTGATTCCGGCGGCCACGGATCCCACGTTTGCCCGGATTTTGCTGGCCTTGGAGGAGCGGGCCTTTGAACTGGGGATCGAATTAATCCTCTCCCATAGTTTGAACCAGGAAGGGCGCGAGGAGGTGTGCATCCAGCGTTTGCTCGCGCGCCGGGTGGATGGTATTTTCATCTGGCCGGCGCATCGCATGCGCCCGGACGCGCGCATTTTCCAGACCCTCGCGGAACGGCGCACACCCGTCGTCATTTTGGGGCCGCCCGCGCCCTTCTGCCGCCAGTTTGTCAGTGTGGGAACCGACGATTTGCTGGCGAGTTACTCCGCCACGCAGCACCTGCTGCAACTGGGGCACCGGAAGATCGCCTATTTTACGGGACCCAATGCGGCCATCTGGTCGCAGGAGCGTTACGAAGGCTATCGTCGGGCGCTGCGGGAAGCGCACCTCGAAGTGGATGAGCGATTGGTTTTCCAGGCGGGCAGCACCATTGAAGACGGGGCGGCGGCGGCCCTCCAATTCGTGAATGAGTCCACCCAGGCGACCGCGATCCAGGCCGTGAATGACACGGTGGCGATTGGTTGTGCGACCACCTTTCTGCAGCAGGGTGTCCGGATTCCGCAGGAACTTTCGATTGTGGGTTTCGGCAATATCATGACCAGTGAGTATTTCCGGGTTCCGTTGACCACGCTGCGGGAGCCCAAGTACCGGCTCGGGATTGCGGCCATGGATTTGATGCAAAAACTCCTGCGGGGCGAACCGGTGGAGGCACGGAGAATGCAGGCCGAATTAATCGTGCGCAGCAGCACCGGCGCACCCCCCGCCAACGGCCAGGCACTCGCGGGGGATCCGGTATTGGCCATAGCTGGCAACCCTTGAACGAAGATCCCGCCCCCGGGCGCGCACTGGCCGCGCCCCTCCGGGCACAGCCAGGCTCTTCAGGAACGGTTCAAGGCGCACAGCACGGCCTTGATGGAAGCCCGCTCAATATTCGTATCCACGGCGGCTCCCCAGCGGGCTTTCCCGTCAGGATGCCGCAGTTGGATGTAGGCAATGGCGCTGGCTTCCTCGCCCGCTCCCAGAGCGTGCTCCTTGTAGTAAGCCACTTCAAATTTTGGCGCCCCAATCAGTTGCAGGGCATGGACGAATCCAGCGATTGGACCATTGCCCTTGCCTTCAAAGGCGATGGTTTCGCCGGCCTTGCGCAGCGAGCCGAAGCAGCGGATCATCCCGCCGGCGCCGCCCTCGGAGCTGAATTCCACGAGGGACCAGGGGGTGAGTCGTTCGATGTATTCGCGCCAAAACATGGCTTTTAATTCCCCGGCACTCACTTCCCGCCCCAGCCGATCCACTTCATCGTTGGCAATAGGGCCGAATTCGCGCTGCATGTCCTTGGGCAGTTCGATGCCACATTCATTCTCCAACAGGTAGGCCACTCCCCCCTTGCCCGACTGGCTGTTCACCCGGATGACTTCGTTGTATTCGCGGCCCAGGTCATTCGGATCGATGGTAAGATAGGGAACGTCCCAGTGAGTCACTTTCTTGTCCCGCCACTCCGTGAGACCTTTTTTGATGGCGTCCTGATGCGAACCGCTAAAGGCCGTGAAAACGAGTTCCCCGGAATAGGGTTGGCGCGGCGGCACGGCCATGCCGGTGCAACGCTCGTAAACTTCGCGGATGCCGTTGAGATCGGAAAAGTCCAGTCCCGGGTCGATTCCCTGGCCGTAAAAATTGAGGGCCAGCGTAACGAGATCCAGGTTGCCAGTCCGCTCCCCATTGCCGAACAGCGTGCCTTCGACGCGGTCCGCCCCGGCGAGGAGGCCCAACTCGGTCGCGGCGACCCCGGTCGAACGGTCATTGTGGGTGTGGAGACTGATGATCAGGGAGTCCCGGTTTTTGAGGTGGGTGCACATCCATTCGATCTGATCGGCGTAAACATTGGGCGTGGCCACTTCCACCGTGTCGGGGAGGTTGAGGATCATCTTCCGCGCGGGCGTGGGTTGCCAGACTTCCATGACGGCTTGCGCGATGTCCCGGGAGAACTCCACCTCGGTGGCGCTGAAGCTTTCGGGCGAGTATTGCAACATGACCTCCGTCCCGGCCAATAACGGGAGTCGGTCGCGAATCCAGGTCGCTCCGCGCACGGCCACCTGGATGATCTCCGCCTTGGAGAGGCCGAAGACCACCCGTCGCTGGGCCGGGGACGTGGAATTGTAAAGATGAATGATGGCCCGCCGCGCCCCGACCAGGGAGGCGACCGTCCGGTCGATCAATTCTTCGCGGGCCTGGACCAGCACCTGGAGCCAGACGTCGGCGGGGGCGCGCTCCTCCTCGATCAAGCGGCGGTTGAAAGCGAACTCCGTGTTGGACGCGGCGGGAAATCCCACCTCGATTTCCTTGAAGCCGCACTTGACCAGGGTTTGGAAAAGCTCCAATTTCTGGGCCACGTTCATGGGTACCGCCAGTGCCTGATTGCCGTCGCGCAGGTCCACGCTGCACCAGATCGGGGCCGTGGTAAGGGTGCGCCCCGGCCACTGCCGTTGGGGTAAATTGACCGACGGGAAGGGGCGGTATTTGGTCGATGGCTGCTTGAGCATGCTGTTGTTTTAGTTAGCGCCTTTGGTCAGCCGGGTAAATAAAAAACCCCGCTGCCATTCGGCAGCGGGGTTGAAAATCAGCGAGTTCGGATCAACCACCAACTGCCACGCCGCGAAGTCGCAGCGCGTTGGCCAGCAGCAGTCGGAGATTTGCCTGATTGATCACGCCTTACTCTTAACCCTGGCCGCCGTAGGCGTCAAATGATAATTTTTCGCCTGAATTTCCCAGCTGGAACGATCCCGGCGAGCCGGTTGGTGGGCGGACAAAGGTGAGGTCGGGTGCCGGCTTCAAGCGGGCGCGCCCGCCGCGAAACGTTGGACCACTTGTTCGGTCGCGGCCTTGGTCGCCCGTTCGTAATCTTCCTGAAAAACGAACACGGGGGCTGTGCGCGTTTCTTTTACCCGGCGCGCCAGCAAGGGAATGAGTCCGGGGACCTTGGGCTCCAGGGCCGCGTCCACGATGAATCCGACCTCCGGGCAGTGGTTCTGGAGCCAGAAGGCACGGTTCAGACAGTCGCCCGTGTAATCCACACTTTCGGAAAAAATCCGGATGGCGGCGGTGCGCAGCGGGTGGACGGAGCCGCCCGAAATTCCGATCCGGACGGTTTTGGGCAGGGGCGGGCACTGCCACAGTTGCTCCCAGTCGGAAACGACGGCCGGAAGTCGCCGTTGGAAGTCTCGAAGGGCAGTCACCAGCGAAGCGGCGAAGGCAGCATCCAACGCTTGTTCCTCATTACGAAACCAGAGCAGCAGTGCGCCATTGCCGGTAAATTTTGCAAAGTCCGGCCGTCGCACCTGGATCAGTTCATGGGGAGCCTTGAAATGATCCCGCCAGGGATCCACAAACGCCTGGTCAAAAGTTTGGAATAGGTGGCTGAGGTAGCGGTTGACCAGTTTGGGGAACACCTCTTGTTCGCAGAAAGGAGTGAAGCCAACGAGGTCAAAAGTCGCGGCGACTGCAGTTCTTGCGGATTCCGGTTCGGGTTTGAATTGGATGGGGTTCATGACAAGGTGGGAAAGAAAGACGGAGAGGGGATTCCGAGGGCGGTGGGAAGTGGGAGTCGGTTGTCGCCATGGGCGACAACCGCAACATGGAGAAGGTGCGCAATTGACGGGGGGTTGGGGTCCGCGGTCAGGCGGGGCCCAGCAAATGTTCAATCACCAACTGGTCCAGCGCCTGGTAATCACGGGCGGCGATCAGTTCCTTCGCTTTGGTTTCATTGAAGGAACGGACTTTTTCCACCAACCGCAGGAAAGTCCGGCGGCTGTTGTCCAGATGCGCGAGCCAATGTTCCGGCTTGGTGGTGCGGAAGGGATGCACGTCAAAACAAACATACTCGCCCTTGCGCCCATAGCGGTTTTGTTCCAGCACCCGCACCTGATCGAACGCGCTGCGGAGATTGGTGCTGCCGAAGGGCTTGTCTTGATCGTATTTCAGCCCGTTTTGATCGTTAAGATGCAACGACCACAACTTGCCGAAGGCCATGGCAAAGGCGATTTCATCCGCAGGATCGAGCCCGGCCAGAATGCAGTGGGCACTTTCGATCAGCGCTCCCACGCGCTTGGGATCACGTGTTAGGGACGCCAGGGCCAGGGCATGGCCGATGGTGGGGATATACGCATGATCCATCGGCTCGTTGGGCTTGGGTTCGATCGCCAGCCGGATGGTTTTGTCGTGGGCCAGCATGCGATCGAGGGCCGTGACGAGGTGATCCACCGCGCGGGCGGCGTTCTTGGATTCCCGAACGTAGGTGCCTTCGCGGGCGAGCCAGAGCACAATCAAGTCGGTGCCGAGAATGCGGGCGATGTCGATCGTCCGCAGGGAGCGGTCGATGGCGTAGCGCCGGTGTTTGGGATCATTGCTGGTATAGGCCCCGTCAATCGTATTGGGGCTGAACCATAAACGGGGGGCAACCATTTCGGCGGCGACGCCTTCGCCGGCCAGCCGCCGGGCTAGTTCCTTCGCTTCGCGATTGATTTGGGCGGCTGATTTGCCATCAATATCCGGGACCGCATCATCATCGTGAAACATCATGGCATCGAAGCCGAGCTGCTTCAGTTGCGCGAGTTTCCAGTCGAAAGTTTGGGCGGGGCGGGTGGTCGGCCCATAGGGGTCCTGACCCTCGGAGAGGTTCCAGGGGCCAAAACAAAACTTGTAATCTTGCGGCATAGGTTTCACACGTTAGCGACGTTGCGGGCCGGTGGGAAAGCGAAAAGATGTGGCGGGACCGGAAACGGTTCCGGTGTGATCACTAAAACTTCGGTGGTTGCGGGCAAAAATGGTTGGTCAAAAATGCCCCGGTTGCTAGTGTCCTGCCCAATCACGCGCACCATGAATAACAAACCAGTCAGTTCCAACCTCCCCGAATCCGGTTCCCGGCCTGGAGTTCGATTTTTGACCGGCCAGGGTGAGTTGCCCAAGCTCCGGGTGGACACCGGGTTTAGCGTGGCGGAAATATATTTGCAGGGAGCGCACGTGACTCATTTTCAGGTGGCGGAAGGGAAACCGGTGCTGTTCCTGAGCGAGGCAGCTCATTTTCAAGCCGGAATTCCCATCCGCGGCGGGATCCCCATCATTTTGCCCTGGTTTGGTCCGCGCGAGGGGTTTCCGGCCCATGGCGTGGTGCGGAGTCAGCCTTGGACGGTCAGCGCTGTCGAGTGGCTTCCAGCGGGGGAGATCAGGGTGGCTTTTCAGCTCGATTGTCCCACCGTTCCCGGGTATGCCCCGCTCGTTGCCACTTTCCAGGTGACGGTGGGCCGGTCGCTGGACTTGGAATTGACGGTCCGAAACCTGTCGAACGACGAGAACCTCCTTTTGGAGGATTGTCTCCACACCTATTTTGCGGTGGGCGAAATTGATTCTCTGTCCATCCACGGATTGCAGGGCGTGACCTACCTGGACAAGGTCGCGGGCGGCGCCCGTTGCGTGGAGTCCGCCGCTGCCATTACGGTGAAGGGGGAAGTGGACCGGGTGTACCTGGATACCACCGGAACGGTCGAAATTAATGATCGCGCGGAACGGCGCCGGATCATCGTGTCCAAGCAAGGGTCCACCTCCACGGTGGTGTGGAATCCGTGGATCGCCAAGTCGCGGCGAATGGAAGACTTCGGCGATGAGGAATATCGCCGCATGGTGTGCGTGGAATCGGGCAATGTGGGTCCGAATCGGCGCCTGCTTGCGCCGGGTGAGACGGCGACGCTGCGCGTGCGGATTTCCACCGGGGACTTGCCGTAGGAAGGTGGAAATGATTCCGCGCATCCTGCCTCGACTTCGGCGCCGGGTGCATTTGGGCGGTGATTTCTCCGATCATGATCGCGGGCGGCAGGAATTTGGATTTTTGGATGCCTTTCACCGGCGCAAGTCACTGGCGTTCAAGAAAATAAACTTTTAGCTTGCTCGTTACACCCTTTCTTGCTGCACCATCCACAGGAAACAGCTTTGTCAGGGATGCACCAGCGCTTTTGCCGACGGGTGAAGTAGCGGTTGAAGAATTTCGCGGTCAGCATGCTTTTGAATCATTGTAATTTAGGGCGTTGAGGGCCTTTTTTAACTGATTTGACTTTTGCAGTGTGCTGCCGGGTTGTCTTTTGCCGATGAATCAGCAGATGTTCAGTGCCCAGGGTCGTGGGAATTTCGACTGACCACAATTTGAATTATGAAGAGACGTGTTTTAAACCTGCTGGCGCTGTTCGCAGTTTTGCTGGGCACCGCCAGCCCCGCGCTGGCCCAATGGCAGACCCAATCCATTGTGATCAAACCGGGATGGACAGCCGTTTACCTATATGTGGACGCTTCCTACACAAATTTGGATTACCTGGTCGGAAGTGATCCCGGCAACCCCATCGCCGAGGTCTGGCTGTGGCAGCCGGCGTCGGGGGCGGCGCAGTTTATCAACAATCCACTGGCACCCATCACTGGCGGCAGTCAATGGGCGAATTGGGCGCGGATCAATACCGGTTTGTCGGGCAACCTGGCATCGCTGGCGCCGAATGCGGCCTACTTGATCCATTCCACCGCCACCACCAATTATACCTGGAATGTAAAAGGCCAGCCGGTTTCTCCGAGCTACGCTTGGAACGCCTCCGCGATCAATCTCATTGGTTTTCCCACGGTCACCAACAATCCGCCTCCCTTGGATAATTTTCTCGCCCTGGCACCTTCCTTTCAAAGCGTGGCGACGTTTTATCAATATCCCGGGGGAGACCTGTCCGCCATTAATCCGGCGCCGGTTTTTGCGCCGCATACCGTCAAAGTCGCGCGTGGACAGGCCTTCTGGATCAATGAGACCAATTTTGTGAATACCTACTTCGGGCCTTTCCAGGTCGTCGTGAATGGCAATGCGACCGCCTTCGGTGCCAATTCCGGCAGCACCACGATCCGCCTGGTGAACACCACTCCAACGGCCATCACGGTCCGGTTGACATTGCAGCCATCTGAATTGCCTCCGGCTGGCCAGACGCCAATTCTGGGGGTCCCACCCTTGATTGTGCGCGGCGCTCTGAATTCCACGAACCTTTCTTATGCCTTCACGACGCTGAGTGCCGCCAGTCCGATGAGTTGGACGCTGCCGCCGCAAGGGCAGGCGGGTTCCGACATTGCCATCATTTTGGGGGTCAACCGGGCCGTGTTGACCAACAACGCCGGGGCGCTGTATGCGGGTATTCTCCGCTTCACCGACACCGGCAATTTTACGGAAGTGGACGTGCCTGCCTCGGCGCAACCGGGGTCCTATGCCGGGCTCTGGTTGGGAAGTGCGGTGGTTTCCCAGGTGTCGAACTACCTGAAAACTTTTCAGGCCAACCCCGATGGCAGCCTGGCCCAAGGCAGCAACGGTGCTTATGTGGTGACGAGCGTGAACACCAATTTGGGGGCGGTGGCCTCCTCCGCCACGTATCCCATGCGGCTGATCCTGCACAATGACGGCACCAATGTTAATTTGATGCACCGGGTGTTTTACGGCTCGGACATCAATTCCAACACGATTCTGGCCACCGCGGAGAGTGTGCTGGACCCCGCCCAGTTGAGTTCCGCCCGGCGCATTACCGCGGTCCAGTTCCCCTGGACTCCCGGCAATCAGACCTGGGGTTTGAGCGGGAAACTGGTCCCGGGGGCCACTCTGGTGACCTCGCCGAAAATCACCATCAACTATGACGACCAGGCCAACAACCCGTTCTTGCATACCTACCATCCGGACCACGACAACCTGGATGCCACGTTTAACAAGCAATTGCCCATCGGGAGCGAGTCTTATCAAATCGACCGCCAAATCACGCTCAATTTAACGCCCCCGGGCAACGATTATAATAGCGTGACCCAATTTGGACAATCGTTCTCCGGAGCGTACGCCGAATTGGTGACTTTGACCGGCGTTGGCTTTGCCACGCGCACGTTCAATGTCGCCGGCGCTTTCACCATCAACCGGATCAGTTCCATTCCGACGCTCACCCGGCCCCGTTAAGAGAATTCAAATTTCCCGTTTTCCCATACCACTCGCGAACCATTCCCAAGCAATATGAAAAGTAACCTCCTCCGTCTGGTCCTGCTGGCGCTCAGCTTCGCCGGGGCTCCCCTGGTCGTCCGCGCGCAGACCAATCAAGCGCAACCGCCGGGCCAGATCAGTTACCAAGGCTACCTGACGGACGCCAATGGCATTCCACTGGCGACGAATACGCCTCAGAATTTCAATGTATTGTTCAATATTTATAGTGCGCCGACCGGCGGGACCCCGTTGTGGGGCGAGGCCCAGGTGGTCACGGTGAACCAAGGCTTTTTTACGGTGCTCTTGGGGGTGGGTAATACGATCCCGAGCAGCGCCACTTTTCATACCAATGATCTGACCTACCTGTTCGCCACGAATGGCGCCCAGTCCCGTTACATCGGGATCACTGTGGGTGGCTTGGGGACCGGTGAAATTGTGCCACGCCTCCGCCTGTTGGCCTCGCCCTACGCTTTGCTGGCCGCCAATGCGGTCAACGTGACGGGGTCCAAGAGCATCTCTTCGACGAATTTGGGCCCGGATATCGGTCTCTGGTCGGTGAACGGGGCGAACGTATATCGGGCCGGAGGCGCAGTGGGTATCGGCACCTCCACGCCGAATGCACCACTCCAGGTGGTAGGCAACATCAACTCCACCACCGCCAACAACACCGATGGATACCTCAGCATGTCGCCGGGCGATACCACGCATGCGGGTTACCTGGCCATTTTCAAGCCGGGCGCCTTGCGCATGGGCTATCTGGGCTGGGAACCGGCAAACATCACTTTACAGTTGGAGAATAGCGCAAGTTTTAACGTTGCCAATGGTAATGTAGGCATTGGGGCTCCGGGCGCGGGCTATCCGCTGACTTTTTCCCAGTCCCTCGGTGACAAAATCTCCTTGTGGACCTCCTCCGGCGGCAATTCCTATGGTTTTGGCATTCAGAGTTCGTTGCTGCAAATCCATGCGGATGTGGGCGCCGACATCGCGTTCGGCACGGGCAGCAGCGCCAGTATGAATGAGAACATGCGCATTTATGGCGGCGGGGGCGCTCGTTTACCGGGGCTTTTCCGCAACGGCTCGGAAACCGGCACTTCGCAAGGCCCCAACCAGTCCGGCTTGGTGGTTCGCCGGGTTAACAGCAATAATTCCGCCAATGGGCAGATTGTGGCCGTCATGGGAAACATCCAGTTGCAGCGCGATGGCACGGCCGGGGGCCTGAAGGTGGTGATCTCCGCGTTCGCCGGGGGACCGGTCATCACCGGAACCAAAGTGGATCAGACGGGTGCGGTCAAAGGGGTGTTGGCATTGGGATATAGCGGTGGGGTGGGAACGTATACGATTTGTACGGATGCTGAACATATTTGTTTTCTCCACCTGACACTGGGTGATCCTTATAACACCGGCGGGATGACCCAGGTCGTGATCTCCCGTTTTGGCGACGCCAACAACAGCCCTGCTTGGGTGGGCACACTGAATTCCACTCAGAATCAGTAACCTTGGGGCGTCGTTCCGGAACGCCGTTTGCTGAATTAATGATCCGCGAATTTGCACCCTATTTGGTGGTACCGCCGGACCGAGTTTCGTGTTAGTTGGAAAAAGTTTAAAGTTATGAACCGATTCACCCGCCTGATCCTGACCGCGACCTTGCTGGTCGGCGCGCCGAGTGCGCTGTTGGAAGTACAAGCGCAGGTGCCAGTGACTCCGTTGCAGATGAGCCAGAATGACTTTCTGCTTACGCCGACCACGAACGCCAGTCCGAAATCGATCCCGGGAATCAACTGGCTTTCCGTGGGCGGTCTCCCCCTGAGTTTGGTCACCAATGTGGCGGGGGGATCCAGCGGCCGTGCCCCTACGCCGGCGGCGCAGTTGGCGTTCGGCGGCAGCACCAATCTGGCGCTCTATCCCACGAACGCCCCGACCACCAATCAGTTCGGCGGCATGGTGGCGCTCGCGGCCTTGACCGTCCAGAGCACCACCAATCTTATTGCGGGCCAAACTTTTGCCCAAAACGCGCTCAATCTTGGCTGGCCGGCGGCCAAGGATGGTAGCGGGCACGTCGTCGGCCTGCTGCGTTCGGCGCAGGTTGGCGCACCCTACCTGAACAACCTGAGTTCCTTTCCGTTTGGCTCCGTTCTGCCTCCGCCTTTGGTCGATGAATCGGGTAATGCCCTGCTCAATGGTCTTAACCTCACGTATTGGCAAACCGCCCCGTTGGGTTGGCAGACGTCGAGCAATTATTACTACAGCACCAACGCCAATGCGGTGTTTGCCACGCAACCGGGGCAGGCCACGGTAGTCTGGCAAAAAGTGTCGCCCACGAACGCCGTTCCACCGCCGGGAAGTTTACCCCAGAATTTCGGTTATATTAGCAATTCCTACTCCTATTACCTGCTGTTTACGAACACCTATCTGGTTTCCGGGGTGCCGGTGAAACAGCCGCAAAACATGTATTGGACCGAGGGTAATTATACCTCGACGGGCTATCCAGTGTCGGTGCCCAAAGCAGCCGTCAATGCCGTCAACATCATTTACAATAATAATGTTCCGCAGAACGTGGCCTCCAATAATGGTGATTTTGCCCAGACGTTTGCCCCTTATGCCACGAACACAATCTGGTTTGATTCCTCCCTCAATATTTTACGGGCGGACAATGCGCAAGGGCAGGTTTTCGTCGAATTGTTGGGTGAGCAATTGCAAGGCGGGAGGCGGTTCCTCGGATTTGAGATCGTCAATATCAGTGCGGCGCCCACGCCGATCGACATCAACGTCAAGCTGGGTACTCGCATAGGGGCTTACCCCGATGGCACGGATGATTCCCAATTGATCCCCGCCCCACTGAACGGTACCGGCGGATTCTATTACAAGCAATCGCTGCCCAACGGTGTGGTGAATTTGTACGCCACCCATTTGACCTTCAACCAGAACGACTTCCAGTGCTATTGGCTGACCAAAGGCGTGGCGGGTCTCCGTTGGCCTTTTTTCCTTGACCGCTATGCGGAGTATTGGCCGGCGAATGCCTCCGACTATGTGAATTATGTGCGTCCCTACGTGACCACCGAGGCGCAAGCCGCCGCGACGGCGGTCAAATTGCCCCCCAATGAAGCTCCGTCCATTGCTTATCAAGATGTCTTCACAAATCGTTCGCCGGCGGTGCTGGACTCCGCCGGGAATTTTTACACCTACCTTGATTTGGGACATCCGGCGCACCGGACTTTGATCCAGTTCCTTTCCGGCAACAACGTCTCCTACGAGCGGGTATTTTCCTGGTTGGATCTGGCCCTGGATACGAATTCGATGTATGCCGGCAGCGTGGCCACCAACCTGAACGAATGGGTCACGGTCACCAATGCCGGGATCGTGAGTTCGTCCCTGGTGTTCAGCAATTCCGCCATTGCGCCTTACGTGATCACGAACACGGTGAACGTGGGCGACCGCATCGTGGCGCCCCAGGGCGAGTTAGGCGCAAATGGTTCCAATTATCTGGCCGGTTTTATCGTGCCCGGAGTGGGGAATTCCTATAATCCCAAGGATTATATTGACCCGTTTGACAAAGGATTTGCCGCCGCCAACAATGGGGCGATTATTCCGGTGAACGCGATGCCCGGTAACAATACCCTGGAAGTGATGTGGTTCCGTTCGGACAATGCGAACACCGCACTCGGTTTCCAACCCTCATATTGGCCGGCGGTAATCGGTTATTACAACCTCCAATGGCCCTCCCCGGCCCCCAATCAAATCATTCTGGCGAATAACGCCGGCAGCGGACCGCTGAATGCCCTGGCCAACGCGGCGGTGTATGCGCAGAACAATCCGGCGCTCCCCGGGTACAATCCCAACGAAGAGCATGCTCTGATTCTGGGGGGCACCGCTTATGCCTTGCGGGATGACTTGAACCGGACCAACTCTCCGGGCTACAGCTCGGCCCCGTTTGTGCTGATTGATTACCTGGCGTCCGATATGCGACCGGCGATGGTGGCCTTTCAAGTCCGCCGGGAAGCGCCTGAGCAGGGGATCTTGTTTGATTATGTCGTGAAGGCGGGCACCATTTTGCAGGCCCCCATGCCCCTGCCTTTGATGACGCCGCCGGTGCAAGGTTCGGGCGCGAGTGCCCTCAATTTTAATACGCCCCCTTCGGGCACGGCCGGCGACTTACCCGCCAACTGGAACAACCTGGATCCCGCTTCGGCACTCACGAATTATGGCGGCTTCACTTTCCAGGATCGCAAGAATAACTTCTGGGTTTATCGTGGCCTCCATGGAGGACTCCCCCCCCTGCAAATGGGAAAGTACGCTCCCGCGACCAAGACTTTTGGGGCGTTGCCCCCCGCCACCGCGCTGGTGGGTAGCAATTTCACGTATTTCCTGCATGTTTCGCGGCCGGTGGATGGGTTTAACCTGGCCGTTAGCCCCCAGTTACCGGGCGGCTTGAAACTGAGCGGCGATACCACCAACGGATTGTTTATCGCTGGCTCACCCCAGGCAGCCGGTTCCAATAATTATTCCATCAGCATCACGGATACCGATGGGAGTGTCGCCACCGCTTTGCTGTCGCTCAATATTCAGACGAATGGCGTGGTGGTCGCGCAACCTCCGCTGGCGCTGACGAGCAGCAACCAGTATTCCAAAGCCACGGTGACCTACAGCAATCGCCCGCCCTTTCTCGCGGCATCCCCGACCATTACCAACAGTTTTACCATGCGGTTTTATTACAAAAACCAGGCCGGATTTGACTGGCCGGGCGTGGCGCAGGCCCCCACCAACGGGGCCATTGTTCCTTACCTCCTGCCTTTTGATCCGAAGAACGGATTCGCCGGCGAAGACCCGACCCTGAACAGCACGCCCAGCCTCGACGTGGTTTACCGCCCCGTCTGGCCGGCGTTGGTGAATGGCCAGCCGATCCCGTCACTGTACTCGGGACAGACGCTGACGACTCCGATCAATGGCCTGGCCGCGGTTCGCGGTCAGAGCAGCGCCCAGGTGCTGTATCAGCAGTCCATTGCGACCAACGATGTCACCCAACCGATTGCCTATCAAAGCGTCACCCTTTTTGATCCCACCGTGGAAAAGAAGGCTTACCTTCCCAATTACGGGCTCACGAATGTCTCGGGCGGATTGTTGGGAGTGGTGCCGACCAGTGTGGTATCCTCCTCGTACGACGGTTTTTACTTTTTCCCGAATTTGCCGGCCAACCTGGCGAGCCGAGTTTGGTTGGATCCCAACACGACCAACCTGGTCCTGGCCGGGTTGTTTGAGCAGCAGACCGTGGGGGACAATTTCATCTTTTTGAACGTCCTGAAGGGAGCTGATCTGCTCGCGGTGCAAAGTTTGTGTGATCCCGCCGATCCGAATTATTCCCTCTGGACCAATGCGGTCGGCAATTTGTCCGCTCCGCTATATACTTATGGCGAGTCCACGAACAACCTGGGCAAAGGAATTCCCGGAACCTACGTGAAAAAGCCGTGGCTGACCAAGAGTTATGGCGTGGGCCAGGTCGTCGCGGTGGATAACAGCGAGCAATTGGTGGATTCCTATGCGCTGGGCACCACCGGGCCGGGTCTGGGATATATCACCTATATCGTCAATAATTCGATCAATCCGACTTTTAGTGGCAATCCGGTCAGCGTTTACGTGTCCTTGGTGACGGAATACCAGGCGGGCACCAATCTTCCCGGCTTGTATCCCGGCGGGTTGGTCACGGTTTACGATCCCAATCCGTTGAGCGAATCCATTTCCTTCCAGCACACTCTGGATTTGGGCGGGAACACCGCGAATTATCAGTATGACTGGCGCATTCAGCCGCCGATGAACGGATTGACGCCCACGACCGATCCTTCCACGTGGCAGCCGCTGACCAATTTGGTCAACGATTTGTCCCATTTCACCCTGGGCGGCGGGGCCGGGGTGCAGTCACTCTCGGACAATTTTGTAGCCGTCCGGTATCGGGAAACGGATGCCCAGGCGACGCCGGCGAACACCAATTGGTCCGTGTGGACGACCCCGGCATTTGCTCCGGGTTATATCAAACGGGTGCTGACCGGAATTAATCCATTCGAGCAGACCACTTCCGACCTCTTTAACAACCCGGTTAACACCGTCGGCAACATTCTGACGACGGCCGGTTCGCGTTGGCAGGGCGATGTTGCCCTTAATGCGGATACATTGGCCAGCACCGGGCTGATCCAGATTTATGAAACCGTTTTGAACCGGGGCAAGTCCTTGAGCATCAACGCCAGTCCGGGCATCAATTACGGGCCGGCGAACGACGCCCTTTTGCTGGCGGCCGGGGAAATCAGCGACCTTTATTCTTACGTCGCCAACGATGCTGCCGTGGATGCCGCGAACCCGACGATCAGTATCGGGACGGACAATGCGACTTACGGAAATGTGGCGACGTCGCTGTTTGCCTTCCAGGGGCAGGAGCCGTCCCTGCTCGAGGAAGAATTGGCGCTCCTCCGCGGACGGGATGACTCGGTGACCAGCGTGATCGTGCCGCCGGTGTTTAATCGGTTGTATTGGAACTACACCCACGGAATTGCAGATGGCGAGGTCATTTACGCCCTGAACTACAATATTCTGGACGAAAACGACGATGGTAAAGTGGATGCCAAGGATGCCGCCGTCCTCTATCCGATGGGCCACGGGGATGCCTATGGTCATTATCTCACGGCGCTCAACAATTATTATCAATTGCTGACCAATCCCAATTTCGATTGGGTGCCGCAACCGGAGACGGTCAGTATTTTGGGCGCCTCCGTGGCGGTCAATTACCAGCATGAGCGCAAATTTGCCGCATCCAGCGGCGCGCTGGCGCAGACCGGTTTGAAGGTCTTTGACCTCACCTGGCGCGAAGGATATCTGCCAGGCACAAGCCAGGGTTGGAACAGTTTTGACACGGTTTATACGAACCCCACGCCGCGAATCTATTTGAACGGCACGAATGTGCAAACCGTGGCGCGGTATTGGGGGCTGGATCATTGGGCGTCGCGCACCGCCGCCGGGGCGTACCTCAACTGGGTGGTGGGTAATGCGATCCTGCCGCCCACGGACCCCAATGTGAACGATCAGGGAATTCAGAAGGTGGATCGGACGACGGTGCCAGAGTTGGGCCAACTGCCGCAACTCGCCAGCCAATTGCAAGCGGGCATGAACAACGCCGAGGCGGGCTTCACCCCGTTCAATCTGGCGCAGAACGCCATTCCGTTTGACATCAATCCCTTGCAGGTGACGGGGGCGAATCCGCAGACCCATTTTGAGCAGATTTATCAACGGGCGGTCGCGGCCTTGAACAATGCGGTCGTGGCCTTTAATGATGCCCAATCCGTGACTGAACAGATGCGCTCCCAGGAGGATTCCCTGGCGGATTTTCAAGCCGGGGTGGTTTCCCAGGAGCTGGCCTATAACAATCAATTGATCGAAATCTATGGCACGCCGTATCCCGATGATGTTGGTCCGGGTGGGGCCTACCCCCAGGGATATAAGGGCCCCGATCTTCAGCATTACACGTACGTTTCGGTGCCCAACACGAATACCTTCGGCGGATTGCTGCCCGATCCCCAAGTGGCGATCACGAATTATGTGGATATCCAGGCGTTGCCCACGGATTGGAGCACGACCATGTATTCCAGTTTCAGCAGTATCATTGCCAGCACCGCGCCCGGTTATACGGACCCCACGAAGAAATATTCCACGGGTCTCGTGATGGGGCCGGACGGCTTTTTCGATAAACCGCAAGGCTGGACTTCGGAACGGAGTTCCCCGGGACAGATTCAACAAGCCATCTCGGCTTTGCTGGCAGCCAAGGATGCGCTGCGGCAGGCGGAGTTGAACATGGTCTACGACAAGCAGAGTTTGGACAACGCCGAGAACACCTTCAATTCTCTGGTTTTGGGGAACGGAAAAACCTTGCACGATCTGAACAACGCCAATGAGGGCATCAACCTGGGGCTCAACACCATTACGGCGGCATACAACATTGCGGACCGGTGGTTGACCGCCGCCGCCGGGGATGCCACCGATTTGGCCAATATCGTCGTGCAAACCATCCCCGTTACCTTCATCGCGGGCCTGGCAGATGGTGGCGATTTGGGTGCTCCCGTCCGCGGAGCGCTTTACGCTGCCGCTTTGGAGGCCGGGGGAGTGATCACGCACATCGACGACATCGCCTATACGGCTTATCAGGTGGCCACCGGCTTGGGGCAGGCCGCAATCAGCGCGGATAATATTGCCGCCAACAATGTCAGCCTGGACACGGATACCAAGAATGCCGTGCAGGCATTGGGCCAACAGGAACTCGCTTTGCAGGGTGAAGTTTTCACGATTGATCAAAAGATGCGGGCGGTCAGTGATGCCCAGGCCGCCTATAATTCGCTGGTGGCCAAGGGACTGCGCATTCAATCCGATCGCGCCACGTGGCGGCAGCACGCGGCGGCATTGGTGCAGGGTTACCGCACCCGGGATGCCGCGTTCCGCTTGTTCCAAAATGAGAAGTTGGGGCGGTATCTCACTTTGTTCAACCTCGCCGGGGAATATTCCTTCCTGGCCGCGCAAGCATACGATTACGAGACGGGATTGTTGGGCACCAGTCAGGGGCAGGCGTTCCTGAATCAAATCATCAGCGCCCAGGCTTTGGGGGTGGTCAGCGGCGGAGTGCCGCAATATTCTGGCGGTTCCAGTGGCGATCCGGGATTGGCGGGAGCGTTGGCCCGGATGAAGGGTGATTGGGACGTCCTGAAGGGGCGTTTGGGTTTCAACAACCCGGATGGCTATGGCACGACCGTATCGCTACGGGCGGAGAATTACCGGATTCTCAACGGCACCAACGGTGACCCGACCTGGCAGCAAGTGCTGCAAAGTGCCCGGGTGACCGACGTCACGAAGGATTCGGATGTCAAGCGGCTCTGTCTGCAAATTGGCGACACCAGTGGGAATCCCGTGCCCGGGATCATCCTTTCGTTCAGCACCACCATCACCGACGGTCTGAATCTGTTCGGCAACCAACTCTCGACGGGCGACCACGCGTTCAGTCCGAGTTCCTTTGCCACCAAGATTTTCTCCGTGGGCGTCTGTCTCGACGGCTATATCGGCATGGACAATCCGGCCCCGGGAGGCGCCATCACGCCGCCGGATCCCACTCTCAATCCCAATGGGCTGTCCGCGACCCCTTATGTTTACCTGATTCCCGTGGGGCAGGATTTCATGCGCAGTCCGCCGTTGGGGGATGCGAGCGCCATTCGGGCGTGGAGTGTGGATGATGTGGCGGTGCCGCTGCCGTTCAACATCAGCGCTTCGGATTTCGCGAGTCACCCCTTCTACAATTCCGCGAGTTCGCTTTCCGAACCCCTGTTTGGGGTGCGGGAGCACCAGGCTTTCCGGCCCGTATCGACGACGAGCGTGTTTAACACCAGCATTTACGGCGCGGGGGGATCCCTGCAGCCAACGGAGTACACCAACAAGCGGCTCATTGGCCGGTCGATCTGGAACAGCAAATGGAAGCTGGTGATCCCGGGCAAAACCCTGCTGAATGATCCCAATCATGGCTTGGACCGCTTCATCCAAACGGTCAAGGATGTGAAATTGTATTTTATTACCTATTCCTATTCCGGCAATTGAGCCAAAGCCCAAAAAGCGTGCACATGAAAAAATACTTCTCTTTAACACGGCTGACCCGGAGTGTTCTCGCCATGGGTTTGCTGGGTGTGTGGTTGGTGGGTGCGCCCACCGTCGAGGCGAATCCTCCCGCGCCCTACAATCTCATTTATGGAGTCGTCCGGGACATGTACGGCACCCCCCTGGCCGCCGCCAACGTCACGGTGCTGCTGCAAACGCCAGCCGGGGTAATGATCTCCGGGGCCCTGGTCCCGGGCTATGCGCCAGGGGTCAATTACCGCCTGAAGGTGCCCATGGATTCCGGGAATACGCCCACGCCTTATCTGCCCAACGCTTTGGTGGCGCCCGCCCAGTTCAAGCTGCTGGTGGTGATCAATGGAGTGACGAACCTGCCGATTGAGATGAAAGTCAGCTATGCCACGCTGGGCCAACCGGGTAAAACCGCCCGGATCGACCTCACTTTGGGCGTGGATGCCAACGGGGACGGCATTCCGGACGCCTGGGAATTTGCTTTTCTGGCGACCCTCGGGGTGGATCTCCCGCTGGCTTCCCTCAACGGTAACACCGTGCTAACGCCGGACGGCCTGACGTTGCGGCAGCAATACCTTTTTGGCACTTATCCCTTCAATCCCGATGAGCCCTGCGTGGTAAATTTCATGGGCATCCAAAACGGAGTGGCGGTTTTGCAATTCCCCACCATCACCGGGCGTTACTACAGCGTCGAGTCCTCCCCGGATGCCCGGCATTGGAACACTGCGTCGTTTCTTCTCCCCGCTGATGGCGCCAACGGGACGCCGCGCACGTTTTATTATGCGCCGGGTATCGCCACGGCGGAAGTGCACCTCCCTGCGGCCGCGAACGGAGCCACGGCCCGGTTTTTCCGGCTGGTCGTGCAGTAATATTATTTTTTCTCGATGCGCCATTTCACGCCGAAAAGGACCGCCAACACCATGAAGAATTTCCGCCGCCTTTTTTTGGCCCTCTCGCTTTCGGGCATCGGTTTGTTCTTGCCCAGCCGGGTATTGGCCCAAGGCACGGCCTTCACTTACCAGGGCCGGTTGCTGGATGGGGGCAGTCCGGCGAATGGCTCTTACGATCTGACTTTCTCCGTCTGGGATGCCGCGAGCGGGGGAAATCGACAGGGCGGTTTGCTCACCAACACCGCAGTTGCGTTGACGAATGGCTTGTTCACCGTAAATTTGGACTTTGGCGCGACTCCCTTCAATGGGCAAGCCCGCTGGTTGGAACTGGGCGTGCGGCACGCGGGCGTCAATGGGTTCAGCATCCTGTCGCCGCGGCAGGCTTGTACGCCTACCCCTTACGCGATGGTTGCCGCGAGCGCCGGGACGGTCACCGGGCCGGTGGCGGCCGGTCAGATTCAAGGAACTTTGTCGTCGGGCAATATCGGGGCGGGTTCCGTCACGGCCGCGGATTTGGCCCCGAACGCCGCCGCCGTGAACTTGAGTGCTGGCGGCCAAAGCGGGGTGGCCAGCAGTGGTTTGATCCTTTCCGCCACCGAGAACAACACCAATCTGGTGAACGCCGGCTACGTAAAAATCTACGGTTCCTTTGGCACTCCGGAAGCCTGGCGCCAATTTGTCCCCAACACGGGGGTGCCGCCGCCGTTGGCGCGCAATTCGCATTCCGCCGTTTGGACCGGCACCGAGATGATCATCTGGGGCGGGTATGGTGGCAATTACCTGAATGATGGTGGACGGTACAACCCGGCCGTGGACGCCTGGACGGCTCTACCCGTCACCGTCGGAAAGACCCCCCAAGCCCGTCTGAACCACTCGGCGGTATGGTCGGGCAGTACCATGATCGTCTGGGGCGGAGTCGGCGGCACCAATTATTTCAATGATGGCGGGCTTTATGACCCGGTGCAGAACAATTGGACCTATCTTTCCGGCAGCGGGGCAGGAACCCCGGTTGCCCGACTGAATCATACTGCCGTTTGGACGGGCAATGCGATGCTCATTTGGGGCGGAACCAGTGGTTCCCAGATCCTCAATGACGGAGCCAGCTACAATCCCGGATTAAATTCCTGGACCTATTTGCCGGGAACCTTGCCGAACAGTCCCGGAGCCCGCGAATTTCACGCGACCGTATGGACCGGGACCGAGATGATTATTTGGGGCGGGGACAGCACGGGTGGCGGTAGTCTGCTGAATGATGGCGGGCGTTTTAATCCCGCCGCGAATGCCTGGGTGTACCTGCCGGGCACGCTGGCGGCCACGCCGGTTGCCCGCCGTGATCACACTGCGGTTTGGACCGGCAACCGTATGTTGGTCTGGGGCGGCGCCGGCGCGAATGGTGATTTGGCGACCGGCGGGAGTTACGATCCCGTGGGCAACGCCTGGACTTCGATTAACAATGCCGCGGGTGCGACCCCTTCCGCCCGCGAGGCCCATACCGCCGTATGGTCAGGGACGGAAATGATCGTCTGGGGTGGCTACAGCGACACCAGCGCGGGACTTTTGAATGATGGCGCGCGTTACAGCCCCGGCGGCAATACTTGGGTGGCAATTCCGAACACTCTGGCCGCCACCCCCGTGGCGCGGTTCCAGCACACGGCGGTTTGGACCGGCGCCGAAATGATCATCTGGGGCGGTGACGGCGCCAGTGCCAACCCGCTGAATGACGGGGGGCGCTACAACCCGACCGCGAACGCCTGGGCTTACCTTTCCGGCACCGCGGTGAACTCCCCGCCTTCCGCCCGGAGTGGGCAGGCGGGAATCTGGACCGGCAGCGAAATGATCGTCTGGGGGGGGACCGACGGCACGAGCTATTTCAATGATGGGGGACGTTTCAATCCCGCGTTGAACAGTTGGTCGTATTTGTCTGGATCGCTGCCGAATACACCGACTCCCCGCACGACCGCCGGAGCGGTTTGGACGGGTAGCGAAATGATGGTATGGGGCGGGCAGAATGCGGGCGGGCCCCTGGGTGATGGCGGGCGTTACAACCCCGGGTTGAACAGTTGGTCGGCAGTGTCCAGTGGATTGGCCAATAGTCCAGGACCCCGGCTGAACCACGCCTTGCTCTGGTCGGGTGCGAAGGTGATTGCCTGGGGTGGAACCGGTGTGGCCGGCCCCCTTGGTGATGGCGGACTTTACAATCCCAGTGCCGGGACGTGGGCGGCGCTGCCTGGCAGCCTGCCGAATACTCCCGCGCCCAGGGCGGGTCATTCGGCCGTCTGGACGGGGACGGAAATGGTTGTTTGGGGCGGGGCGAGCAATGCAACAATTTATGCAGATGGCGGTCATTATAATGCCGCAGGGAACAGTTGGAGCTACCTGCCTAACTCGCTCGCCAACACCCCGGCTGGACGCTCTGGGGTGACGGCCGTTTGGACGGGCACCGAGATGATTGTTTGGGGCGGGACGGGAGCGGTGGGGAATCTGGCTGATGGCGGCCGTTTTAATCCGGCGCTTAATGGCTGGACCGCCATTTCCGGAAGTTTGGCCAATTCCCCCTCGGCTCGCGCGCAAAACTCAACGGTTTGGACCGGCACCGAAATGGTCGTTTGGGGCGGTAGTAACAACGGGATCTATTACGCGGATGGCGGACGGTATAACCCGGCAGCCAACTCCTGGAGTCAGATTGCTGGCGATTTGACGAACGCGCCCGCCGCAAGGTCGCGGCCCACGGCGGTCTGGGCCGGCAGCCAGATGTTGGTTTGGGGCGGCGGGACTGGGGGGGGTAATTATAACGATACTTTCGGTTATCTCCCGGGGCGTGTGCTTTACTTATATCAGCGGCCCTGAAATTCACCGCGTCTCCCGGTTTGGGATTTCTCCGGGAAGGGCAGGGGGCTAGAGTGCCGGCCATGGATCTGATGTTCGACCGGGAAGCAGTCCGGGTGGCCGTGGCAAACCTGGCCGCGGAGGGTGTCTTCATCGGCACCTCCTCCTGGAAATATCCTGGCTGGCGGGGAACGCTTTATCAGGAGGATCGCTACCTTTTCCACGGGAAATTCGCAACGAGCCGTTTTGAAAAATCCTGTTTGGAAGAATACGCGGGAGTATTCAAAACCGTTTGTGTGGATGCCGCCTTCTATACTTTTCCGACGACGGCCAATCTCGCGGGCTTGATGGCGCAGGTACCGGCGGATTTCGAATTTGGGTTCAAGGTGACGGATGAAATCACCATTCGCCGTTTTCCAAACCTGCCGCGCTTCGGTCCGCGCGCCGGCACACCCAATCCCAATTTTTTGAATGCGGATTTATTTGCCTCCGCATTTCTTGGCCCACTGGAAAGCTTTCGCCGGCACGTGGGAGTGTTGATGTTTGAGTTTTCAAAGTTCTATCCGGCGGACTACCACCATGGCCGTGATTTTGTCGCCGAATTGGACCGTTTTTTAGGCGCGCTGCCGGCGGGTTGGCCCTATGCGGTCGAGATCCGCAATCGGAATTTCCTCCAACCGGAATACTTCGCAATGCTGGCGCGGCATGGGGTGGGGCACGTCTTCAATGCCTGGAGCGGTATGCCGGAGGTGGGGGAGCAGATGGCGCTACCGGAGAGTCGGACCAGTTCCGTGGTGGCGGCCCGGTTTCTCTTGCGACCTGGCCGCAAATACGATGAAGCCGTGAAACTATTTGCGCCCTACGACAAATTGTCGGAACCGAACGAAGCCGGACGCAGCGCCGCCGCCGCATTATTGATTGAGGGATTGCAGCAAAAAATCCGGCGGAAAACCTTTATTTATGTTAACAACCGCTTTGAGGGGAGCGCCTTGGGCACCATCGCGGCCATCTTGTCGCGCACCCGGACCCTGCCCGCAGCCTGATTCACCCAACCCGCAACCAGCGTGCCCGCGAAAGCGTTTTCGCAATGCCCACGCGGACGCAGCCGTGAGCTTGCTGGAGACGGGTTTCCGTCCCTGCTCACCGAACTCAGGAGGAGTGCTTCCCCATGTCAGCGGCCGGTTGCTGGGATGATCCCCCGAAGGACTGGGGCGTCGGCAAGGGAGTTTGAGGACCGCTGCAATTACTGCCCAATGGGTTCAACCGGCGTTTGCGGGATTCGCAAAACTGCAGAATTGCCTTCGTTGGGTTCGCCGAAACTTCGATCATTTCCGTGGCGTAGGATTTGTTGATATTGGTCATCGCAATTGATGAATTGCATAAACCGTACCATCAGGGCGAGGGACGAATACCGCCTGAATTGGCTGGAAAATGCAACCCAGAGCGGCTGGGGCGTGTGGAAATCACGCTTCCCGCGCAATGTTGGCGCATTCGTCCGCGAAGGCTGAGCGATGAGAAATGGGCCGAAGCGAGCCTGCCGCCACCTCATTCATTGATTCCCCAATGGGCACAATTGTCCTGCGGTCGCAGAATGTTCTCGGGCGGTAATGGCGGCAGTGTCCCCGAAGGGGCTGCGCCAATGGGTATGTCTGGCATCGGGCTTTCTGGCCACAGGTCCGGTTGGGCGAAAAAGGGAATTCCCAGTTTCCGCGCCACCAACTCCAAGTGCTGGCGCACCCGGCTGCCCTGGCTCGCGGTTGCGATCGGCGGATCCATGAGGCTGACGACGGCCTGAGCGTGGCATTCTTGATGAGCCCAGGAGTCAACCCAGAGAAAAAATTCCGCGGGCGGCACGGCTGCGGGGTGGGAGGAGACGAAGATGAGATCGGCATGGCGAGCCTCCCGGGAGGCGTGCGCCTGCAGCGGCGGATTGCGGAGTACGCCAAAACTCCAATAGCGGCAGTTCAAGGCAAATTCCCGGCGCAACCGCCGGGCCAGAAAGTCACAAGTGGCCCGGGCGTGGTGCGCTGCCAATAAATCCTGGTAAGCGACGAACAACTGTAACCGTCGTAGACACGCCGAATGTGGTTTGATGTGCGGTCGGTCCGAGGCAATCAAGGGCATGGTTAATATTATACTCACTTTTCCGGATTACGCCATCGACCCAGGGGACTGCCAGGCGGATGCCGGCGGAAAACTGCCTGATTGCCAGTACGCGCCCCGGCCCTCTTTCATCGAGTCCCACCCGGCCCGGATGCTGGGGTGGCGAGGGGGTGGTTTAATGCTGGACGTCGCGCCGGTATTTTGGGAAAAGCTACCGGGTCAAAGCGGATGATGGGACGGAGTGGAAAAAATGGTAATATCCGAACACTCAACCGAAGGGCGGATTGCGTGGGTGATGGCGGCGTTTTTCATGCTGGTCTGCGCTTTGGCGGTCGTCGCCGCCCTGCCGGACGGCAATTCCGTGCGTTACGTTTTCGCCACCGTGTGCCATCAAGACCCATCCCGTTGCCATAGGCTGGCCGGAAGGCCATTTGGTTTGTGCGTGCGTTGCTGGTGGATTTACCTGGGGTTGGCGGTGGGCCATCCCGGTTTTGCCGGATTTAGGGTGCCGGAAAAATGGGCCATCCGGTTCGTGGCCGGAGCCGCCGGTTTGCTGCTGGCAGATGTCGCGCTGGAAATGCTCGGCGCGTATGACAATCTCAAAGGCACCCGGGCGGTGACCGGATTTCTTTTTGGCGTGGCGTGTTCGTGGTTTATACTGCGCGGCCTGACAGAATGGTTAGGAACCCAGAAGACAAACAAGATTGATTATGAATCCAACTGAACCAGAGGCGGAGCAACCAGCTCCCACCCCGGTGGAACCGGATGATTTCAAAGCCATGATGATTGGCGCCACCGTTATTTTCGTGGTTGCCTTCATACCATTTGCGGGGGTCCTGTGCTGCCTGCCGCAAATTCTGGGCGCGCTCCTGGCGCTCCATCTCTTCACCCGACAGTACCAACTGACCCTGGCTTACGGCGATGGAATCAAACTGGGCATGCTGACGGTTTTGATCGGGGGAGTTTCGGCCTGGCTGATTTCAGTTTTGCTGCTGATGACGGTCCATTATCAGGTCGGGCAGGAAATCATGAAACTGATGGTGGACTTGTACACCAAACTGGGGCCGCAATTTGCCCAGGTCGCGCAAAAAATGCAGGAGCAGATGGATAAGCAAAAGGCCGAAGGAGTCACGACCAACATGCTGCTGTTGGGTGGCTGCATGCAAGTGATCATGTCCTGCATCTCCGGCCTGATCGGGGGAGCCTTGGGCACCGCCTTCTTTAAACGGGGTCCGAAACCGCAATAATTTGTGAAACAAAACCGGCCTAGCCGGGTTCTAAGGAAATGGTAATGGCAAATCCCAAGCGAAAAAAACGCAGAATCTGGATCGTCGGCGGGATCCTCCTGGTGGTGGCGCTCGCGGTCTCCGGGGCGGTGTACTTCCGGAAACAGGAGCCAGTAGTGGTCATCCAGAAGGAAAAAGCCACCCGGCGAAGCCTCACGGAACTGGTAGTGGCCAATGGCAAAGTGCAGCCGGTCGTGCAGGTCAAGATCAGCCCCGAAGTCAGCGGTGAGATTATTGAATTGCTCGTGAAAGAAGGGCAGAGCGTGAAAA
Organism: uncultured Pedosphaera sp.; assembly: GCA_903918755.1. GTDB lineage: Bacteria > Verrucomicrobiota > Verrucomicrobiia > Limisphaerales > Pedosphaeraceae > CAIXFN01. The sequence continues at coordinate 44,517 of CAIXFN010000040.1, read as the reverse complement.
AAGGGGATTTGCTGGTGCGGATCAAGCCTGACAATTACCAGGCCAGTCGCAATTCCGCCGATGCCAATTACAAGTACTCCCTTGCCAACAGCAATACGGCCTACGCGAATTTGCAAAAGGCGGAGTTGGAATACATGCGGAATCTGGAACTCTTCAAGAACAAGCTGGTTTCTGACTCGACCTTTCTGGAAGCCAAGACCACGTATGACGTGGCGAAGGCAACTTTGTCGGGCTCCTTGCAACAGGTGGAAGTGGCGCATGCCTCCCTCCAGACCGCGACGGCCGATTTGTTCAAAACCACGATTTACTCACCTCTGACCGGCACGGTCACCAAATTGAATTCGGAACTGGGGGAGCGAGTGGTGGGCACCGCCATGATGGCGGGAACCGAGATCATGACGGTTTCCGATCTTAACGAAATGGAAACCCGCGTGGATATCGGGGAGGTGGATGTGGTTTTGATCAAAGTGGGGCAGCAGGCCCGCCTGGAAGTCGATGCCTTCAAGGACCGGAAGTTCAAAGGCGTGGTGACGGAAATTGCGAATTCCTCCAAGAACAGTAGCTCCGCCACCGCCAGTACCACCGAAGCCACGAAATTTGAGGTCAAGATCCGGATTGCCGAAAAGGAGTCCTTCCGTCCCGGCATGTCGGTGACGGCGGAAATTGAAACCCGGTACCGGACCAATGTCATGACCGTGCCGATTCAGAGCGTGGCCACGCGCTTGCCCAAGGACCCGTCCAAAGACAAGACGGGCGCGACCAACGGGATGGCCGCCGCCAGCGCGACGCCCAAGGCGACCGGGACCAATGAAGTGAAATTTGGGGAAAAGAAAAAACCCTTGGAAGTGGTTTTTGTGGTGGATGGCGACCATGCCAAAATGGTCCCGGTAACCCGGGGAATCAGTGACGAAAACTACGTGGAGATAGTGGAAGGACTGAAAGAAGGGGAAGAAGTGGTTTCCGGCGGGTACAAGGCCATCAACCGGGAATTGGAGGACGGCAAGAAGGTGGTGGTGGGGACCAAGCCCATTATTTCCGACAAGGACGACAAGGAGGGCTCGAAGTAACCTCCGGGTCGGGATCGACCGGTGTTGCCGGATTCCGCCTTTGCCAAACCGATTCCTTATTTGCAAACCTAAAGCCCGTGAGCCTCATCCGACTCAAAAACATCACCCGCCGCTATCAAATGGGCGCGGAGACCATCCACGCCCTGCGCGACGTCTCCATGGAGATCCAGCGCGGAGAGTATGTCGCCATCATGGGGCCGTCCGGGTCGGGCAAATCGACACTCATGAATCTGTTGGGCTGTTTGGATACGCCCACTTCCGGCCTTTACGAGCTGAACCAGAATAATGTCAGCGAGATGGACGACAACCAACTCGCGGAAATCCGTAATCGCGAGATTGGGTTTGTTTTCCAGACGTTTAATCTGCTGCCCCGCTCCAACGCTTTGCGCAATGTGGAATTGCCACTGATCTATTCGGGCATGAATGCCGAGGAACGCTACCGGATTTCGCTCGAGGCGTTGGCGAGTGTCGGCCTGGCGGACCGGGTTCACCACAAGCCCAATGAGATGTCTGGGGGACAACGGCAGCGGGTCGCGATTGCGCGGGCGCTCGTCAATAGTCCTTCCATCATCCTGGCCGACGAACCCACCGGCAACCTGGATTCCCGCACCGGGGAGGAAATCATGGCCCTACTCGCGGCGCTTTCGGACAAGGGCAACACGATTTTTGTGGTGACCCATGAAGAGGATGTCGCCCGCCACGCCCGGCGGATCATCCGGATCCGGGATGGATTGATCGCCAGCGATGAACCCACCGGCAAGGTCTGACCGATCCCTGATAATCGTGCCCTGACCATGAATTTTTTCCGCGAAATCAAGGAAGGTTTGGGGATCGCTTGGGATGCGATCCGGGCGAACAAGCTGCGGTCGGTTTTGACCACGCTGGGGATTGTCATCGGCATCGTGACGGTGACCCTGATGGCGACCGCCATCAACGGCTTGAACGGAGCCTTCCATAAAAGCATTTCGATTATTGGAGCGGATATGCTCTTTGTCAGTCGCAATACCTGGTTTGCTCATTCCGAAGCGGAGTGGCTGAAAACCCTGAAGCGGCGGGAGATCACGCTGGAACAGTGCCGGGCCGTGGAACGGGAGCTCAGTCTGGCCCGGGCGGTGGCCCCGGTTGTGGGTATCGCTCAAACCGTGGCTTATAAGAATCGCAGTTCGAGCAGTGTCCAGATCCTCGGCAGCACGGACCAGTTTCTGGCGACCAGCGGATTTTCCATGAATGAGGGGCGTTTCATCTCCCCGGGGGAAGCGGAAGGTGGACGTCCCATTTGCGTGATCGGCAATGATGTGGCGACGAATTTGTTCATCAATGAATCCCCGATCGGGAAGCGCATCAAGGTGGGACCGCGCATCATGGAAGTCATCGGGGTTTTGGACAAGCAGGGAAGTTTCCTGGGCATGGGCAGTCTGGATAACCAGGTAATCATCCCGATCCAGCAGTTTTTGATTGGTTATTGGCGGAATCCGGATTTCACGATCAAAGTGAAAGCCATTTCCCCGGAACAGTTGGATGAAGCGAAAGAAGAGGTGCGCGGGGTGATGCGGAAGATCCGCCGTTTGGCGCCGGGCGACGAGGATGATTTTTCGATCAACCAGCAGGAGCAATTTATCACGATGTTCAATACGGTGGCCGGCACGATCGCCACTGTGGGGCTTTTGATTACGGGACTTTCGTTGTTCGTGGGGGGAATTGGCATCATGAACATCATGTTCGTCTCCGTGGCGGAGCGGACCCGGGAGATCGGCGTGCGCAAGGCGATCGGCGCGAAAAGCCGGACCATTTTGCTTCAGTTCCTGATCGAAGCGGCCACGGTCTGCATGTTGGGGGGCTTGGTCGGGTTGGTAATCACCTATTTGTTGACTTTCGCGCTCCGCCGGTTGATTCCGGTGAACATGTCCTTTTCGGTCATGGGATTGGCGTTGCTGGTCTCCTTGTTGACCGGGGTAATCTCCGGCTTCCTGCCGGCCTGGCGGGCGGCGCGGATGAATCCGGTGGACGCCCTGCGCAATGAATGACCGCCCCATGAACGGTTCCTCCCCAATCCGCCCGCCCGCCGGATCCGCCACCGGACGATTCCAATCCTGGCAGATTTTCCAGGCGGAATTCAAAGAGAGTTTCTTCATGGCCTTCGGGGCTCTGGTGGCCCACAAATTGCGGTCCGCTTTGACTTTGTTGGGGGTGCTGGTCGGGGTGTTTTCGATTATCGTGGTCATGACCACCATGCGGGCAATGCAACACCAGATCGAGACGGATCTCAGTTCGCTGAGCAGTCAGACGTTCATGGTGCAAAAGTATCCGGCCGTCCATTTCGGTGGCCCGGGCGGCGACGAAAAGTACCGCCGCCGCAAGGATATTACCCTGGCCCAGGGATTGGCCCTGCAGCGGAAGGCTACGCTGCCGATTGCCATTGGTTTGGAGACCTGGTTTCCCGGCGGCGACATGCTTTCGCGGTACGGAAAAGCGCCGCCGAACTTTAACGTGGCCGGAGAGACGCCGGGTAGCTTTGCCGCGCAAAATTGGACGCTGCAAGACGGTCGAATTTTGCAGGAATCGGACGTGGAGGGCTCCCATGATGTTTGTGTGCTGGCGGCCGGCCTGACCAAGGACCTGTTTCCTTTTGGGTCCCCGGTGGGAGAAAAAGTAAAATTTAACGGAATAAGTTACACCGTGGTAGGTGTTTTGGAGTCCAAGGGTTCGATGGAAGGGGGAAATCAGGATAATTTTGCCATCATTCCCATCACCACGGGATTGACTCGTTACGGGAGCTTGAAGCAGAGCATTACCATCTCCGTCCTGGCACCGGACCGGGAAAAATATGACGACACCGTGGATCAGGTGCGGGGAATTTTGCGGACCGTTCGCAAAGTCGAACCGGGGCAGGAGGATGATTTCGAGATTTTTTCCAGTGATTCCATCCTCGGCCAAATCAACGCTTTTACCTGGGCGGTTCGAATCGGGGTCGCCGCGATCAGTTCCATCGCCTTGTTGGCCGCTGGCATTGGGATCATGAACATCATGCTGGTTTCCGTGACCGAACGCACCCGTGAAATCGGCATCCGGCGGGCGATTGGCGCCAAAAAGCGCAATATTATGACGCAATTCATCATGGAAGCGGTGATGCTTTGCGAATTAGGGGGGGCGATGGGGGTACTCGTGGGGATTATTGTGGGCAACATTGCCGCTCACATGATGCATTTATCCGCCGTGATTCCCTTCGATTGGGTGGTGATCGGGTTGTTCATTTGCTCCGTCGTCGGCATCGTGTTCGGCACCTATCCTGCTTACAAAGCGGCCAATTTGGATCCGATTGAATCGTTGCGGTACGAGTGAGGAATTAAAGCCGGAGCTTGGCCGGGTTTTGGCAGGGGTGATGCGGTTGGCTGCAATGGCGTGGCGGAATTGGCAGTAGGCAGAGTGCTTCCGTGGTAAACTGCGAGGTTTGCGATTTTACGGTTGCAGAGTATGGTTTTTCGGTTAAGTTTGAGGCGTAAAAACTGCCTTAGGCATGGAAGGTGCTTGGATTTCGAGGCAGTAATTATCAACGATGGGTGACGGGCGATCAGTCACCGATTTTAACGGATGGCAACTATTTATAATTCTTTGGAATCCAAATTCCAAAATAATATGGCAAAATCAGCGGCAGACGCAGTGCCTTTCACGTACTATGGGAGTTTGGTAGGCATCCCAGCTTCATACATTTTGGCCCCCGGGGAGACCTACCATAAACTTGAACGCTTCTATGAGCTGTGCCACGAGCATCTGAATCCAGCGTGTCAGGGGTTTCAGGCCGATAGTGGGGTACAGTTGTACTCCTACAGCATGGTTTTCTTTGGGTCGTCGGCCGTAGCAGGATTGCGTTTATTGCACAATTTGTATGTCTCGCTTTTGGAAGCCAACATTCTGATTGCCGGGGCCGTGGTTCCCGGGATGATGACGGCGGATTGCCGTTACGCGGTGAAAAACTTCCATGCCGAATTACCAGCTGGCGGATTGGTTGACCGGGCCTCCGCTTTGTTGGACCAGTGCCAGGGGGCGCGACTGATTGTGGACTCAGAATTGGCGACCGCGATTCTGCCCTCGGATTGTCGCTGGGACAGCAGCGAAGGCTACCACCGTGATTGCGCCCGGCATCCCGAAATTCCCCGGGACGATCCCCGGCGATTTATTGCGACGGCCTCCGACCATCCCCACCATGAATTGCTTTACTATTACCGGGATCGGCAATTTTCACGACTGGCACCGGATGAAACCACCCGGCGGCTAAGCCAGGTGAGTGACAAGTCGGCAACGCCCAATCTGGCGCATTATGCCGCCACGATCGATGTGATCGCCCGCTGCGGACAGCGGTCGATGGCCGGTAGGGCCTAGCGGGCGAGTGCTTGCTGGAGCAGGATTTGCTCGGTTTCGGCGTAGGGCAATCCCAGGGCCAGTTCCCGAGCCTGCGGCGTCATCTTTTGCCAGGATTTTCGGAGTGCGTTCAGGATTTTTTCGGTGGTCGTTTTGCTCGCCAGAGCCGGGAGTTGGTGCTCCAGAAAAACCAGGCAGAGAGCGTCTTCCAAAATCCGGCTTTCCGGATCTTGGGGGAAATTTCGCTTTAAGTTTAATTCCTGGACCCGGTGGATCGTCTCCGCGCCGTAACCAACCTCAGCCAGTATTTCCCCGGCGATGCGGGCGTGAAATTCTTTCAAAGTAGCCCGCCAGCGAAGGTAACCGGCCCGGTCCGGCGGGAAGTTGTTTCGGGGGATTTCCCACCGGCGAATATGCTGGCAGCGGGCGGCCAGACGGAGCGCTTCGGAGGCCTCCGGAGCCAGTCGCATCACCCATTCCGTCAGCCATTCGGCGTAAACCAGTTCCCGCGGCCGGGAGTGGCCCTGCCAGTTCTCGACATTTGGGTCCGCCGCGTTATGTTGATCGAAATGCCGAATGGCATCAGCAAAGCGCCGGACGTCCGGAAGGTAGGAATCTGCAATCACGCTGGAAATTTAAACCGGATGAGGTCCGACGGAAAGTTTTTCCAGCCGATGAGCCGTACCGCGAATCTGGAATTTTCTCAGCGGGTGGGGGCCATACGTCCCCAACTTGCTCCGGTGGTCGAGGGGATGAGGGCGCGTGGTGCCGAAATTCAAGCGGAACGAGGGTGCCGGTTTGATTGATCCCAGCTTATGCTTTCGACTTTGCAGCCATTTCGATTCACCGCGGCGGCGCGCCTAGGCTGGTTTCTCCCGGCATTGGCCTGCTTGCTGATTGCGCCGGCTGGACCCGTCCGGGCGCAGACCTTGACGCTGCGGCATTTGACCGGGCACGTACCCGCGGCAGTGAAGTCGCTTCCCACCGGCGGCCGACTGGCCGCCGCCCGGCGCCTGCATTTGGTCGTGGGCCTGCCCCTGCGAAATACCGCGCGACTGAGCAACCTCTTGGAACGGATTTATGACCCGGAGAGCCCGGAGTATCACCATTATCTGACCCCAGAGCAATTCACGGAGGAGTTCGGACCTTTGCCGGCGGATTATGAGCGCATCAGTCGTTTTGCGCGGGAACACGGGCTGACCGTGGCCGCGCCGCGCGCCAGTCGCCTGATTTTGGATTTGGAGGGTAGCGTGGCCACGGTGGAAGCAGCCCTGCAGGTCACCTTGCGCACCTACCAACATCCCACCGAGAACCGAATGTTTTACGCCCCGGATGCGGAGCCGTCCCTGCCCGCGGAACTCCCCGTGGTCGAAATTGCGGGGCTGAGCGATTGGGCACTCCTGCGCTCCGGCGCACACCGTCGACCGCTCGACCAAACTGCGGTACCCGCCGTCGGTTCCGGGCCGGGAGGCAGTTACCTGGGAGCTGATTTTCGCCGGGCTTACGCTCCCCGGGTGACTCTCGATGGCGCGGGGGAGATGGTTGGCTTGATTGAGTTTGATGGTTACTATGCCAACGACATTCTCACCTACGAAACCCTGGCCGGGTTGCCGCACGTTCCTTTGATCAATGTTCCCGTGGATGGATTTACCGGTCCGCCAGGAACCGCCAATAACGAAGTGGCGCTGGATATTGAAATGGCCATCTCCATGGCGCCTGGTCTGGCTGGCGTGGTGGTTTTTGAAGCTCCCAATAGCGTTGCTAACTGGCTTGATTTGCTGGACACGATGGCCTCCAGCAACCAGGTTCGGCAATTCAGCTCTTCGTGGGGATTTTCGGGCGGTGCCAGTCCCAATCTGACCTTTGATTCGGTTTTTCAGAGAATGGCGGCCCAAGGCCAGTCCTTTTTTCAAGCTTCGGGCGATGGCGATGCCTGGGTGAATCCCATCCAGACGCCCTCCGGCAGCGCTTATGTGACCAGCGTCGGCGGTACTTCCCTCACGTTGGGGGGCGCGGATGGATCCTACCGTGGTGAGACCGTTTGGAATACCGGTAATCTGGGAACCAGTTCGGCTTGGGGACCCAATGGAAATGGGTATTGGGGCAGCGGTGGCGGTTTTACCACTGCATATGCGATGCCTGGCTGGCAGCAGGGAATCAGTATGGCGCTGAACCAGGGATCCGCGGTGTGGCGCAATATTCCTGATGTGGCGATGGCGGCGGATTCCATCTGGGTGACCTACGGGAATGGACAGGCCGCGAGTTCTTTTGGGACGAGTTGTGCCGCGCCACTCTGGGCGGGCTTTTGTGCGCTCGTGAACCAGCAGGCCACGGCGAACCATCGGGCGCCGGTGGGATTCATCAATCCCGCGCTTTACGCGGTGGCGACGGGCACAAATTACGCCAACTGCTTTCATGATATTCTGGTGGGAAACAACACCAGCGGGGTGAGTCCGTCGCGGTATTATGCCGTGCCCGGCTTTGATTTGTGCACCGGATGGGGGACTCCCGCCGGGCAACCCCTCATCGATGCCTTGGCGCCAGATGGCTTGGGCATCATCCTTCCTGCGCCGGGATTAATGGCGGCCGGCCCGGTTGGGGGGCCATTCACAAATGTGAACCAGACCATTTTCCTGACGAACCGTGGGAACAGCCTCCTGACTTGGAGTTGTGGGGTGACGGACCAGTGGCTGACGGTGACTCCCGCCAACGGAACGTTGGCACCGGGTGCTCCGCCAAAACCGGTGGCCGTGAGTCTGACGGCTGTGGCCAGCCAGTTGGTCGCCGGGGTCTACACGGCCAATCTCTGGCTGAGCAACACCAGCGATGGCTTGGCGCAGAACCGGCAGGCGGTCCTGCTGGTGAATCCACCGGGCGCAACTCCGACCTACGCCAATGCCTTGCTGGCTCTCCAGCCCGCCGGCTATTGGCCGCTGAACGAGACCAACCATTTGCCCGCGGCCAATGTGGTTGCCAATGCGGGCACGCTGGGTACCGTCGAAAATGGATTTCCCAATGACAAGGCCATGCTTGGCAAGGCCGGCATCGTGTCCAATTCCATTACCTTCGCGAATCCTGGAATGTCGGTGGGCTACCTCGGATCCTATGTGGATATCCCGCACCATGCCGCGTTCAATACCGCCGGTCCATTTTCGGTCGAGTTCTGGGCGCGCCCGGGGCTTACGCCCGGCGATTTTTTCTGCCCGGTTTCCTCCCTCGAGGTGCTGCCCGCGAATGGATCCGGTCGCCCGGGCTGGATTTTCTACGAGGGTGCCGGGAATCAATGGTCCTTCCGGCTTGGTAATGCGTCCGGTTACGTGGCCACGTTGGCGGGGGGAACTCTGCAGGCAGGAGTCTGGCAGCACGTGGCGGCGGTATATGACGGAGCGAATGCCTCACTTTATGTGAATGGCAGTCGCGTCGCCGGCCCCACTGCGGCTCCGGGCTACACGCCCAGCGTCAATCCCGCGCTGCCGCTGCGCATCGGTGCCACCAGTTTCGGCAACCGGACTTTTGATGGTTCGGTGGATGAAGTCGCTTGCTACACCAATGCGTTGTCGGCGGCTACCATCGCGGCGCATTACCAGGCGGCGATGACCAACAATTCCGGCTATGGCCGGCAAATACTCGCCAGCCTGCCGGCCGGCTACTGGCCGCTGGATGAACCCATTTACAACACCGTCGCGGCCGGTTCCCTGCCCATGGCTTTTAATTTGGGCAGTCTTTCCTATCTGGCCGATGGCATTTACCAGCCCGGGTGTGTGCCCGGTCTGCCCGGTGTGCCCGGCGCGGGCTTCGGGGAGGGCAATCTCGCCCCGGCTTTCACCAGCGGCGCCTACGTCGCCATCCCGGGCCTCCTATTCAATACCACCGGTCCGCTCACCCTGGTGGCATGGGTGCTGACTCCAAGCGCTGCCGGGCAGGTCCAAACCATTTTGAGTCGGGGCAGCAACTCCTTCCATCTGGCAATGGACGCGCAAGGGTTGCCACATTTTGGCGCCGGATCGCAATCCTTCGGCGACTTGGTCGGGCCAGTGCGCATCGACGACAATCGCTGGCACCAATTGGTCGGTGGATTCGATGGCGTCAACCGCGAGTACCTTTATTTGGACGGCCAGTTGGCGGCCGCTTCGCCGGCCACCGCGGTTGCCCCGGGCGCGAGTATCGCCGATCTGTTGATCGGCGGCAGTCCGGATGCCGGCGTTTTTCAGTTTTTCAACGGCGCCATTGATGAAGTAGCGGTGTTGACAAACTCCCTCAGTTCCAGCCAGGTCCGTTGGCTGTATTCGGCGGGATTCAATGCCACGCTATTGGCGGCCAGTTTCCATCCGGGCACTGCGGGTTCACTCACCCTTTCCTGGGCCGCGTTGCCGGGGCAATCCTATTTTCTCCAGTCCAGTCCCAGCCTCGGTTCCCCGGCATGGACGACGCTCGGGGGCTCCCGGTTGGCGACCAATGCGCTGATGACCCAGACCGGACTAGCCGTCAGCAATTCCCAACAGTATTATCGCGTCGTGCTGGCCCCTTGATCCGAATACCGGCCGCTTGGGAGCATCCACAGTCTCCTAAGTATAACGGATTGACTTGGCGGGAGGGCAACCCTAAATTCACCCCGAATGATTGCTGCCGATACGAGCGCGGTTGCTGATCCCATCACCGGTGCATTGCGGAAGGATAACCTTGTAACGTGGAAGGATATAGCGGAACCGGTGGAGCCTTTTCTGGAGGCGGTCGCCGTTCGACTGGCCCAGCAAGTCCATGAATTTGATCCGGCCATCCTATCGTACGCCGAGTACGCCTTGACGGGGCAGGGCAAGCAATTGCGCCCCGCCTTGGTCGCCATGAGCGCCGGTGCCATCGGTCAGGTTAATGACTCCCACATCACGGTGGCGGTCATCATCGAGATGGTCCATCTGGCGACGCTGGTGCACGACGATGTCATGGATGAAGCGGAAATCCGTCGTGGACGCCTGACTTTGGCCGCCAACTGGGGAAATGAAATTGCCGTTTTGTTCGGCGATTGCCTTTTCGCCCATGCATTGAAACTGGCGGCCAGTTTTCCCACTCCGGAAATCTGCCGGGCCGTGGCCACGGCCACGAACACGGTTTGCTCGGGGGAGATCCTGCAAACGCAAAAGCGGCGCAATTTCCAGCTATCCCAGGCGGAGTACTTCAAGGTGATGGAGATGAAGACCGCGGAATTATTCGCGCTTTCCTGCGAAATGGGCGGTTGTCTCGGGGGCGCCCCCCTGGCAGTACGCGCCGCCCTGCGCGCCTACGGCATGGGCTTGGGAACGGCGTACCAGATTTACGATGATTGTCTCGATTTGTTCGGCACCGAAGTGGCTGCGGGCAAGTCTCTGGGAACGGATCTTGCCAAGGGCAAACTGACGCTGCCGATTCTGGTGCTCTGGCAACGCGCGGATGCCGCCGAGCGGCTCCGTCTCCAGGAATTGGTAACCCCCTGGCAGCCGCAATCGTTTCCGATTGTCCGGGAAATGTTGCAGCGCCATGACGCGCTGGCCGGGGCGGTTGCGTTCATTCACCACTATTTGGACCAGGCGCGACAGTCGCTGCGGGCATTGCCCGAAGGGGCAAATTTGGTCGGGTTACGTGGATTGACGGATTTTCTCGCCCAGCAAACTGCGGCGTTGGGCGAGCGTGGTTGAGCACGGTGCCGCCATTATGACTGACCCGGCTTCTGGGAAGGCAAGGGACGGCTCCAATGAGCCGCGAAACTCCAGCGCTGACCGCGCCGGGGCTAACGCCGACGAATTAAGCCTCGTCCAACGGGCGCGCTCCGGGGATTTGGCCGCCTACGATGATCTGGTGCGGCGGTATCAGGAGCGGATTTACGCGACCCTTTACCACATGACCTCCAATCATGAGGACGCCAACGACCTGGCCCAGGATTCCTTCATCAAGGCTTTTCATGCGTTGCCCTCCTTCAAGGGGGGATCCAGCTTTTACACCTGGCTCTACCGGATCGCGGTGAACAAGACGATTAATTTCTTGAAACAGCGCAAAAACCGTGCGCATATGAGCCTGAACGACCTGGATTTCAACGCGGAACACGACCCGGATCTGGTGGCTTTGGTTTCCGAGAAAACCCCCCGGCGCGAAGCCGGTCTGGCGGAGTTGCAGGAAAAATTGAACGAAGCCATGCGCAAGCTGTCGGATGATCATAGGCTCGTGGTTACGTTGCATGACGTTCAGGGCCTGTCTCACGATGAAATTGCGGAAATTATGGATTGCAACATTGGAACCGTCCGTTCCCGGCTTTTCTACGCCCGCCAACAACTGCAAGGCTTTTTGGCCGACTATTTGAAGTAATCCCATGACGACTCCTCCTGATGAATTTGGCCAGTTACGCAAGCTCTTGAAGCTGAAGCAGTACGAGTGCCCGCCGCCCCGTTATTTCGGTGATTTTTCGGATCACGTCATCACCCGCTTGCGGGATGAGGCGGCCCACACCGTGGAGGCGCGAGTTTGGCGGGAAGCCCCGTGGTTGCAGCGCTTCTTTCAGTTCCTGGAGACCAATTCGCTGGCGGCAGGCGCTTTTGCCACCAGTATTTGCGCCCTCATGATCGGGGGTATCGTCTATTCAGAGTTTTCGGACCGGACACCCGCTTTGGTAAACAATGGGGAAGGGGATCAGATGCTGGCCCAACAACGACCGGCTCCATTCCTGGGTGGGAACTTGGTGAATACGAGTGATACCGTCAGTTCTAACGGAGCTTTTGGCGCCTTGGTTTCTCCCGGAATGGCCACGCTGGGTTCCGGGGTGAGCGTTAAGCCCGTTTCCTTGAATCTCGGCTTCAACCAATAGGTGATCGGGCGGGTGGCCGTTTTCGGCCATTCCCGCTCCGCTGCCCCGTCTGCCCCGGTCTCAATAGTCCCGGGAGAAACGCCAGGGAAGGGTGTCGCCTGTAACACTCAGAGTGTCGCCCTCCACCACGGCTTCCAAGGTGCCCCGGCTGCCGGCGTCCAATTGGTATTTGCCGCCCCCGGTGGACGACCATTTGCCGGTGATATCGGCGAATTCAATGGTTTCCGTCGGCTGCGCCGGAGTAGCGGGTCCGCCGCGGGGATTTGGAACCGCGGCAACGCGGGGGCCGGGTTTGATGGTTCCCACGCTCTTCAAGATGGCCAGCTTGTCGGGTGCGGCCATGAAGGTGGTTTTGCCCATGGTGCGGGTCATATCATATTTGCGCTTTTCCATGGCGCGTGAGCCCAAATCGGGGTTCGCCCGGCGAATCATGCCCAGGGATCCGTTCAGATCAAAAGTCCAGCGTCCCAGAATCTGTTCGGAATCATATTTTTGCGACCGCCCCGTCCGCAAGTAGGCTTGAAAATCCTTGATGTCCGGGGTCACCGTGCGCCAGATGAGCCGGACCGTGTCGGGATTGCCCAAAATAACCTGCGCCTTGGGATGTTCCAAAATCTGGCTTAAGGGCGGCTGTTTCATCCGCAACTGGGTGTATTCCGTGTCTTTGGCAATCTCCTGGAACTCCGAGCGCTCACCCAGGGACAGGAAACCGGGATACCGCGAAAGTTTGCCTTCCGCGAGGGGGTTGCGATAAATCAGCGCGGCGGTGTCCACGGCGTCATAATAAGCCGCCGGCACGGGATCAAGGGCGGCGGCGATTTTAACCAGTCCCGAAGATTCCAATTGATGTCCCGCCGTATTCAGCAATTTCGTGAAGAAACCGACCGAATCATCCGAGTACAATTGCGTGGTGGCATAGCTCAGGGAGTAGATCGGGACACTGGCCAGCATCAAATAAATCGACCCATTGGCCAGACCGATCGCCAGCCCGAGCCGGTGATTGACCCGTTCAAAAAGCCCCATTCGCAAATCCCCCGCCTTGTATTTGTAATAAACATCCACCTTTTGGAACACAAAGGCCCCGGCGATTTTAAAGGCCGCCAGCACCACCGTGAACGCCAGCAACGGCCCAAGCGCCCAGAGCCAGATCGGGTCGGTCACCCCGCAAACTGCCACCAGCGGCGTTAGCAGCCGGCCGAGGGGAAGGGCGAAAAAAGTGGCGAAAATCAAGCCGACAAAAGCAAAACTCGCCCGGATGGCTCCGAAGTTAAAGGCGACAATGCCGACCGAAGCCAGCAAAACCACTGCGAACGTCCAGATTAACATCCCGGAAGATTAACCGCGCACTTCTGGAAAATCACCAAAAAAATATTTTCTAATGGCGCGCCTGTCGGCGTCACGCAATTTGGCCAGCGCCAAAGGCGCGCCTCATACCAGCCTGGGGCAAAGCGCCCCGCGCCGTCTTAGGGAGCCATTCCGTCAGAGCATTCCCCAAGGGCGCAGGGTGCGACCCAATTGGACTACCAAACAATTGCGCTCTCCCCGCCAACACCAACGGTGTTGCGCCCTTCAGCCCGGGGTTGGCGCGAGGCACGAGCGCCTACCCCGGGTAACCTAAAAAAATCCCAACCTCGAAGCTGGTTGCTCGAAACTCTCCGTCGCCGTCAGCCGTCGCATGTGCTTAAATGCTGCAAACAACCTGCCGCAACCCTTCTCCGAACCGCCACCCCTTCGGCCATACCGCAAGGTGCGGCGTAAACTGATTCAGTGCGCTTGCAGTCGGTAAAATGCGATGGTTTGATTGCCAACGGGAATGGTGATTGTGTCATGGCCACTCAGGTTGGTGGTGATCCCCACCCGGGTCCACGTCACCAGGTCGGATGACATTAGGATGTCGAACCCGGTGCCGGGATTGCTCGTGATGACGAATGTGAATTGTCCGGACCCATCGATGCTGGGGCTGGAAAGGGTTGGCGGAATTTGGATGACCCGCAAGATCGCTGGATCGTTGGTCGTGGTGCCGAAGGAATTGCTCGCGACCAATGAGTAGGCCCCCATGTCGGATAGTTGCGTCCCCGCGATGGTTAGCACGCTGCTTTGAGAACCACTGATGCGTCCTCCGTCGATCAGATTGGTGCCATTCAATTGCCACTGAAGAACCAAAGGGGAGGCGCCAATCGCGGTCGCCGAAAACCGGGCGTCCTGCCCCGCGAAAACTGTGAGGCTTTCCGGCGGCGCCACCATCAGCGGGAAGACTGCTGGGATCATCTGGTAGGTGTCATAAGCAGTTTGGCTGAATGGGTTCCAGCCTTGGATGCCAGTCAATTCGCCCGCGACCGCTTCCGTGGAGCGGAATCCAGTATCGGAAACGAAGGTGCCAAACAGCGCAAAACTTTGCCCGGCGCCCGGAGTCAGACCGATGTTGGTAACATTGAGCGAGAAGCGGTAGGACCCGGCATTGTCAGTGCCGGCCGGCGACAGGTAGACACTGCTGACCAAACGTAAACTTTGGTCTCCCCCGGCCGCCAACTCCCATAGACCACCAAAACCAACCCCTCCGCCAGGTTGCAGCGCGATCGCGTAGGTGGGGCGGAAGCCGGAGGCGAAGCTCAGAATGCTTTGCCCTGGTCCTCCATTGTTCTGGGTGGCCGTGTAACCCGAAATCGCGGAGCGCAACGGGTCCGCAGCATCGTTAAAGCCCAGTGTCGATGAAAATCCGGTCGGACTGGGCGCGAGGTAAATAACCAATGCATTGTCCAAGGGGCCGCTAGCGATCACGTTGCCGAAAATATTGGTGCCATCATCGCTGAGCACCAGACTTCCGTGCCCGATGGCGCCCCCGAAACCATCGTTGGTGTTTCCTCCATAAACGACCGTGGTCTGATCAATCCGCACGGTTGTCGTCCCGCCGATGGCGGCCGGTTGGCCATCAAAGCTGCCTTGACCAGCCAACGCGTAGGTCGCGGTCGGACCGGTCACTTCGTACGTGAGGACACGAGGCTCGCTATCCGGGAAAGGTCCCCATTTAATCGTTCGGTTAGCGGCGTCCCAGACCGCGTTTTGACCGATCCGGGATGGTGTCAGGCCGCTCGCAAGCGTTTCGGTCACCGCATAGCATTTGACGCCTCGGGGAGCGGCGGTGATGTGGATCGCGGGGAGGAAGGTGGCGTCTCCGGAGACACTGCGGACCAACTCCAGGGAATTGCTGCTGGCGGCGCTGTAGTATCCCACCGCGGCGGCGCTGGGCAGGAAGCCAAGGCTGAAACTGCGCGCCCGCACCGTGCCCGGGGAGGCCACCACCAGCGCGCTCAGGTATAAAGCGGAATCGGAGGTTGGGGACGAACCATCCAGTGTATAGCGGATTTGCGCCTGTGGATCAGCGCAGGCGAGCGTGACGGTAACCGGCAGATTGGTGGCCGTGGCCGGCGAAACCACCGGGGCGGGCGCCGGGGTCGGCACCTCGGGCAAGGCGACGGATCCAATGGGTGACGTGACAATCGCGAGGATGGTTTCCGCAGCTTCTATCGTCGTCACTCCGTTGACGCTCCAGACCGAGCTGAGGGGGTAGGCACCCGCCAAGCCGGCTGCGTGATAGCTTAATGCGAGGGGACTGCGGCCGAAGAACGGGCCCCAACGCACCACTCCACGTGCCGCGTCGAACAACCCGCCGGCCGACAAGTTAAGCGGCGTCAATCCGGCCGGGAGCAATTCCTCGACCGTATAGCAAATGGGACCAGAGTTGGTGGCCCCCAAATTGGCCGACAAAGTAATAACCGGCGCGAAACCAGCAGATTGGTCCACGGACCGGGTGAATTGAATATCCGGCGTGGGCAACGAATTTCCAAAATAGGCCACGGCTCCCGCGCTGGGACTGGAACCATTGCCAAAGGCTCGCGCCCGCAGCGTAGTCGGACTGGCCAACACCAAGGCACCCGTGTACTGGGGCGAAAGCAGCGTAGGCGTGGTACCGTCCAAGGTGTAATGCAACTCTGCCTGGGTGTCCGCATCGGCAATGATCACGGTGACAGGTAGCACACCGCTGCTCGCCGGCGAGATGACTGGGGCCGGTTCCCGGCCCGGGGCGGACAAAACCACCGGGGAAATGAGGGGTGACAGGATGACCAAATTGGTGCCTTGCGGTTCCCCGGAACTGACGCCATCCACACTCCAAACCGCCTGCACCGGATAGATCCCCGGCAAACCGGCCCCGATGTAGGAAAACGATTGCGCGTTCGTATCAACAAATGGTCCCCAACGTATGCTCCGGAGTTCCGGAAGGAAAACCCCGCCCGCGCTGATGTTGGCGGCGATCAACCCCGCCGGCAGCCTTTCTTCCACCGAGTAACAAAGGGTGTTCGTTCCTGGGGTGGCGAGGAGGCTCACCAGCGGACCGAGCAGAGCGTTGGTATCCACCGAGCGGACAACCGCCATATCCGATGAGCCCAACCGGGGGCCGAAATAGGCGACGCTGGCGGCGCTGGGCAGCCAGCCATCTTTAAAGGCCCGAGCCCGCACGATTACCGCCTGGTCAAAATGCAAGGGAAAACTGTAAATTGGCGAAGCCTCCGTTGGGGACGAGCCATCCAGAGTGTAATGGATCACCGCGTTCGTGTCTGGAGAGCTTAATGCAATGTCGGCCGGCACGGCGCTCCCGCTAGGCGGGGTAAACCAAGGCATCCCAAGTTGGCTGGGCGGAGCCACCGGGAGGTCTGACACCCCGGCGGTTGGCGCGATAGTCAGAAACGTTGGCCCGGGGTCGAAAGTCCATTGGCCATCCACGGATTCCGAGCCGTTCACTGGATAAACCCCGGCCAAACCGGCAACCCGGTAGGAGGCACTAAATGAAGGTGTATTGCTCAACGGCCCCCAGCGGATTGTGCCGGTCGCCGGGTTCCAGACTCCGCCCCCCGAAATGCCGATTGCTTGCAGCGGGGCGGGAAGGCGTTCCTCCACCGTGAACGATGCGACATTGGTGGCATTGGATACGTTTAGCACCACCTGTGGCGTTGTGCGTAGATCGTTGGTGATTTGGCGGACATAGGAGTTTGCCGGCGCCACGCCCACCGGGTAGTAGTACCCGGAGATCGCGGGACTCGGGGGTTGGCCCAGCTGAAATGCCCGGGCGCGGATGACTGTGTAGTTGGAAAGCACCAGCGGGCCGGTATAGCGGAGCGAGTTGGTGTCGGGTAGAGTGCCGTCCAGCGTGAAGTAGGTCGCCACACTGGAATTGAGATTCGTCAAGGTCACCACGACCGGGGTCGCCGTTCCCGAAGGAGGAGTAAAAATGGGCGTGGGGAGGGCTTGTCCGCGCGCTCCGCCAGCGGAGAAAAGCAGGCAAAATACTAACGATGCCAGCCGGGTGCGCCTGGCTATTCCCTGCACAGCGGCAGCCCCTGGCATTCTGCCGGGAGGCCCCTGGAGTCCTGACAATCGGATGATAATCCAGTTCACGCGAGTTCCCTTTCCTTGGAGTGGTGGATGGGGAGCTATTGCGCGCCGGGTTTCCAATTCGTGGGTTGGGAACTGCCATCGTTGTGATAGGTCCCGCCGCTCTGGAGCAGGTAACCCGCACGGGTGACAAAATCAGCCGTAATGGGCGTCGGTCCCGTCGCCCATGGAAGGCTGTTCTGCCAGGCATAGGCATAAGGATTGAACTCGGCCAGGCTGATCGTCCAATCGATATTGGTGTCGGCCGGATGAAGGGCACCGTTGTTAAATTCATAGCAGCCCAGATCCACGGTGCCGTTTACAATGCGCGGGCCGCCATCGAGGTCCAGTCCGGGGATGACTGGTGCGCCGTTGGTCCCGGTGTTGACGCAACCCGAGGACGGCCGTAAATGGAAATCCCCGTTGATCGGATCGAAGAACTGGGGGTCGATATCCGGATTGTTGAGCGCCAGGTCCCAGACCCCATACATGTCGTCCACGTCATTGAAGAGGAACTCTTTGCGCTGTCCAGTGCCGGCAAGATACACGTCCGCTCCTTTGCCGGTGGCCGAATTGCCCCAGATGATATTGTTATAGACGTGCAGGATTTCCGTTAATCCGTCGATCTGGAACGCCGCGCCGCCGCCATTGGCCGAATTCGTGTTACCCGTGACCGTGTTGTTGATCATGTCCAGTTGGACCTGCGGATTGGCGTAAATCCCGCCACCAGAATTACCGGCGGAATTCTGAACAAACAGGTTGTCGGTCACCTGTACAGTCGGGCCGGCAACCATAACTCCGCCGCCGGAGCCGCGGGACGCATTTTGTTTGAAGACATTCCCGGAAAGCAGCATGGAGGCGATGTAGGCGTGGTTGTAGTCCACTTGCGGGCACGCAATGCCACCGCCAAAGCCGCCCGCGGAGTTTCCGGTGAAATTATTGTTCAGGATGGAAATGGCACCGCCAGAGGCTCGCCACACGTAAAGGCCTCCACCCGCCCCTCCGGCCGAATTACCGGTAAAAGTGTTGTTCGACACGGTCGCCGTGGTGAAGTAAGAACACGTCAGCCCACCGCCCCCATCATAGCCGTTAGCGCCGTAGTTGCCCGAAAAACGGTTGTTGGAGACTGCGAGGGTGGCGGCTTGGCAATAAGCACCCCCCTGCTGGTTGGCTTGGAATGAATTGCCGCTCACCAAGAGTGCACCATCGGCCGAGGCGTTGGCACCGCTTCCTGTATTTCCCGAAAAGGTATTTCCCGTCACCGTTCCGGTTGCTCCACCGGCAGTTAACCCACCAGTCCCATTGCCAACAAAGGTGTTCCCAGTGATGTTGTAAGTTCCGGAGGCGGTTTGCAAGCTGAGCGCACCGCCATAACCCGCAGAATTGCCATTGAAGTTGTTGTTGGAAACGGTTACCTGACTTGCTTTCAAGAATGCTCCATTTCCATCATATGCCGAGCACCCACTGAAAACATTGCTCACAAGCAGAATGCTCGCCGCTGAACAATGCGCTCCCGCCCCGATGGTGACGGCGGATTGATTTGGTGGTGTCGCAGGGGGACCATCTCCCAAGAACGAATTGCCGGAAATGGTGAGTACTCCAGCGATTGCAGCATAAAAGCCAGCGCCGCCCGTTGCGTACCCATATTCCC
The DNA here is from genome assembly GCA_903918755.1 of uncultured Pedosphaera sp. Classification (GTDB taxonomy): domain Bacteria; phylum Verrucomicrobiota; class Verrucomicrobiia; order Limisphaerales; family Pedosphaeraceae; genus CAIXFN01. Next base: position 25,187 of record CAIXFN010000040.1, on the reverse strand, counting down.
CGGTAAACACCGAGGCAAGATTTGTGCTCAAGACGCAATTAATCAGGGCCACATTACCTGTGATCCCGCTAATGCTAATCCCGGTTCCCTTCCGACCGTAACCGGCAGCCGTGCATCGGAGAATGTTGGCGCTTTGTCCCGACACGATCTCCAACCCGAGCCCGCTGGCGCCGTTGGCGGGTGGCAAGAACCGAGAGTCCAACACCAGAACGGCGGCACCCGTGCCGGTCGCCACGTGCAAACCCGTGTTACCATTGCGAACGAACGTGATGCCTTGAATCGTGAAATTGGCGTCCGAACTACAGGAGAGACTCAGGGAAATCCCCGTGCCCGTACCGTCCACCGTAATCTGCGTGTTGGTCGTGCCCGGTTCTCCCTGGAGCGTGAGGCTGCGCGCTTCCGCGCTGTTAAAGTTGAAATTCCCTCCGTAGTAGCCGGCGGCCAGATAGATGACATCATCGGCCCCGTTCGCGGCCGCGGTGGTCAGGGCATTTTGCAAGGCCTGGCCGTTGGCCACATGAAAATTATCCGCCTGCGCGCTTCGGGGAGTCAGGAGGCCCAGTCCGACCATTGTGCCAATCGCCAAAAGTTTTGCCAGACGGTCGTCGGCGATTGAAGGAAGGAGTCCTCGCGTAAGGAAATTAAGGATATTAATGTAAGCGTTCATTTTTATTGCCTTCGGTTCGTGTCCATCCGGACCAAGTTCTGTCATTACAGGCAATGGGACGCAAAAATCTTACGCGCTTCGGGGTGCTGTCGCGGCAAGCAATCCAGGAAAGCCGGGGGGAGGTAATTCATTACTGACATTCGGAATTGCCGGGAGAGGGGAAAACTGCTTTAAAGAAGCCCGCATGGTGTCCACAATGCTAATCGCCCTATTATGCTGGAAAACCCCACCGACCCGCCCGATTCAATTCCGGAACCGCCACCTCACATTGAGGGAGCCACAACGGTCTGGAATACTTCCTGGCGTTACGTTTACGATCATTTCTCGGCTGCCATCAAAGCCTACGCGCGGCGCATGGGCTTGAATGACCATTCGGCCGAGGACGTCCTGCAAGAGGTCATGACGACTTTGGTGCGTTGTCAGCATGGGCAGGAGGCGGGGTTTGACCGCCGAAAAGGCTCCTTCCAAGCATGGCTCTGGGGTGTCATTCGCAACCGGGTGCGCGCGATCCGGCGGAAGGATGAAAAGGTGGAGATTTCCTCCCCGCTGATGGATGAGGAGTTTCCGGGCACCGGCCACCGCCGCCTGGCGGACGTGCCGCAATCGCTGGATTTACTCCCGCTGGATGAGGATTGGCGCCAGGCTTTGCTCGCGGCGGCCATGAAGCGGATGCAAGAACAAGTTAAGCCCCAGAGCTTCGCGATTTACCTGGCGTTGCTGGAAGAAAGTGCGGATGTCGCTCAACTGGCCGTCACCTATGCCATGAAGCCGAACGCGATCTATGCGGTGAAGCACCGTTGTGAGAATCTGGTCCTCCAGGAGGCCAGTCTACTGCGCAAGACCTGGGAAAAGCTGGGCGAAACAACCCTGTCGTAGGGTTAAGCGAATCATGCCCGAACATGAACCAGCTTATGGATCGCAGAGTCCCTCCGGCAAAGACGGGCAGCCCCCAATTGGCCCTGTTTCGGGGGCTCCTTTACCCGGGGTGGCCGAATCGAGCGCTCCTTTGCCCAGGGACATGAACTCCACGATTCTGGCCGTCCCCAGACCCATCGGGTCCTACCTTTCAGCCGAGGCTCCGGGTTCATGGATCGGGCCTTACCACCTGCTCGAGGTCATCGGCGAAGGGGGGTGCGGGACCGTTTATGCGGCGGAGCAGCGGGAACCCGTTCGGCGGACGGTGGCTCTGAAGGTGATCAAGCTAGGCATGGATACCCGGGCGGTGGTCCGGCGGTTTGAACTGGAACGGCAGGCGTTGGCAATGATGGATCATCCCGGCATTGCCCGCGTTTTCGACGCAGGCAGCACGGAAGTCGGCCGACCCTATTTCGTGATGGAATTCGTGCGCGGGACGCGGATTACGGACTATTGCGACCGGAATCAACTGACCACCCAGGAACGGCTCGACTTGTTCATCAAGGTCTGTCAGGCGATCCAGCATGCCCACCAGAAAGGAGCCATTCACCGCGACATCAAACCTTCCAATATCCTGGTTACCGTAATGGATGGAGAACCGGTTCCCAAGGTCATTGACTTCGGGATTGCCAAAGCTACCGGGGATCGCCTGACCGGGGCGACGACCTTGACGCAACTGCAGCAGTTTCTCGGCACCCCGGCTTACATGAGCCCGGAGCAGGCGGAAATGAAGCATCCGGACGTAGACACCCGCAGCGACATTTACAGCTTGGGCGTGCTGCTCTATGAGTTGCTCACCGGCCGGCCGCCATTTGATCCGGAAGCGTTGCTCCAAGACGGATTGGAGGCCATTTGCCGCACCATTCGGGAAGTGGAGCCGCCCCGCCCCAGTACTCGGCTGAGCACGCTACGAGGTGATGTGCTTGCGGCCACCGCCAAACAGCACAAAACGGAAGCGGCCCGCCTGCTCAGCCGGGTGCGCGGCGACCTGGACTGGATCGTGATGAAATGCTTGGAGAAAGATCGCAATCGTCGCTACGACACTGCCATCGGGCTGGCCAATGATCTCCGGCGGCACCTGGACAACGAGCCGGTTGCCGCCCGGCCGGCCAGCTTATCTGACCGGCTCCGCAAGTTGTTGCGGCGCCATCGAATTGCCTTCACGGTAGCTGCTGCCCTGTTCCTCGCATTGCTGACCGGTCTGGGCGCCTTCTCCCGCCTCTACATCCATGAAAAACGCTTAAACACTGCAACGGGATTCCTGGTGGGAATGCTGAACAGCCTTGATCCCGGGATGGCGCAGGGCGACACGGCAGCCATGCTCCAAAAAGTATTGGACGACACCGCCGGCCGGGTGGCCAAGGACCTGCGTAATGATCCGGAAATGCAGGCCGATCTCCGAGACACTATCGGTCATGTTTACTTTGTGCTGGGGCAATACGAAAAGGCTGAAGCCACCCAGCGGGCGGCCATTGCGGCCCGCTTGGCCGCCGCCGGGAGGGAGAGCCTGCCGCTGGCCACGGAACTCGGTTTGTTGGCCACCACTCTGGCCAGCCAGAATCGAATGACGGAGGCGGAGGCAATGCACCGGCAGGCACTGGAGTTGCGCCGCAAACTAATTGGCTCGGAAAGCCCGGAAGTCGCCGAATCGCTCAATGACCTTTCCATGGTGCTTTTTGACGAAGGATTGTTGGACGAGGCCGAACAACTGCAAGGTCAAGCCCTTGGCCTGTCGCGAAAGCTGCGGGGTGAGGAATCGCCTCAGGTGGCCTCCTCCCTGAACAATATGGCGGCCATCTTGGTAGGCCGACACAAATATGCCGAGGCCGAGAAGTTGCAACGGCAGGAACTGGCGCTTTCCACCCGGCTCCTGGGCACCAATGATCCCAGCCTCGCTATTTCCCTCAACAATCTGGCCCTGCTTTTGTCCGATCAAGGCAAATTGCCGGAGGCGGAATCAGAGGCGCGGAAAGCCCTGGAACTCCGCCAGCGCGTGCTGCCGAAGGATCACCCTGATTTGGCCCAATCCATGGATGCGCTCGGGCGCGTTTTGAGCGATGAGAAGAAATTCACTAACGCCCAGCCGTTTCTTCAGGAGGCTTTGGCGCTACGACGATCGGTGCTGGGAACCAATAGTTTGGATGTCGCTCTGTCGTTGGAGCATTTGGCGGAAGTTTATGAACAGGAGTTGCGGCTTGCTGAAACTGAGGATTTGCTCATGCAGTCCTTGGCCATCCGCGAAAAAGCCGCCCCCGATGCGGTTTGGAATTTTAGTGTCCGGAGCCGCTTGGGTGGCATCCTCGCCCGCCAAAAGAAATTTGCGGAAGCGGAATCACTCCTGCTCTCCGGCTATGAGGGCATTAAACAGCGCGACCACCAAGCGCCAGGCGGAGACAAACCGGGTCTTCGCCCCCCCTTAGAACGTCTGGTCAAGTTTTACCAGGACACGGGGAACCCGGATGCAGCCGCGACGTGGCAGCATCGGCTGGATGAACTGAAAACTGCCGACAAAGCCACTCCAACAGGACAAGCGCCGGCGGAACGAAAATAGCTGAGGGCCAACCATCCCACTGATCTGCAGGCCATTGCGGCGGGAGTTCAATAACGGCCTTTCGCGCGTAAGATTTGTCCCCCCTGCGACCTTTTGTTATATGCGGCACTCAATCGGGTTCTCCTGGCCTCAACGCAAGTCTCCCAATACGCGAACACCGTTCCAAAAACACCAGTCTGAAGCGTTTCCGAGGTTTGTGCCAGGCCCCGTGCAAAGTCCTGATTTGAAGCCATGAAGGAAGAATTGCCCCAACCGGCGGATGCGATTTCCGCCCAGGACCAACTCTCTGCCTGCCACACCATGACCGGATTGGCGGTCCCCAACGACCAATTGGCGATCCGGCTCCAACATGTGGCGGATTTGTTGCTCAACTCCCCAATTCTGCCTGCCCAGCCCATCCTCGTCTGGCGGGCATTGGATCACTCAGTCCACTACGCGATGATCGGGGAAGGTTTTGTGGTCGGAAGGCAGGAAGGCGCCGCCGACCTGAGTTTTCCCGGGGATACGCTCCTGAGCCGCACTCATTTTGTTATTCGTCCCGAAGGCAACGAATGGGTGCTCCGCGATTTGGATTCCCGGAACGGGACCTGGGTGAACCGCACTGACGAGAAAGTGCATCGACGCCCTTTGCGGGATGGCGATTTGATCATCGCGGGCAACCTCGTTTTTGCTTTCCTGGACCAGCGGATGACCCACTAAAGAAACCGGGGTGCCGCCAAGTTTATGCGCCATAAATCAGGTCGTCATTATACGTGATGTGATTGCCGTTAGCGCTCACCTGCGTGCGTCACGGAGCCCGCAATGGGCTTCGTGTGGCGACTACCCTGGGCCAATGTGCATGCTTTTGTTCAAAGATCAACAATGGGTTGCGTGCGGAATCGACAAACTTCAGCCGCCCTCAACCGCTTGTTTGCTCCGATGTTGTGGTGGTCGGGCGCAATTGGTTTCATTCGCCAGTCTCTGATAATGCAATGGTTGTGTTTCAGGGCTCTGGAATGAGTCCGTAAAGCTTTTTCGTTTTATTGATTTGCTTCGGTAAATTGTTTTCAAAATCCGGCGCTAAATTCCTACCGGAGTAATACGAATTCCCGCATCCCATGATAAAAACCAACCGGAGGCTGGCCCGCCCGCTGCTCAAAACGAAGCCGCTGTGTTAGTCACCCGTGGATTTTGCCCGCCCGACGCAGCCGTTTCTCGGCTCCGGCGGACTCGCTCTTTGACATATTGAATTCGATGTCGGCAGACGTCGGCCAGCCACCCGCCGAAACTGGTGCGGATAGCGGCCTGTGACCCGTGCTGCGTGCCAGCTGTCCCAACCGACAGCGCACGCGGCACCCCGCCATCCACGCTGTGAGCGTGCGGCACCATTTTCGCCTTATTCGCCTACAATCCCGACTAAAACAGTCAGGTTTAATAACCATTCCTCGAGCAGACATTTGCTGAAACTCGACCGCCAAAACGGTCGAAGTCCAGGTTTAACAAGGTTAATCCAGTTTCGTTTAACTTTCGTGCTCGCAGGACCCGAATCCCAAGATCTCCGGCCGGTGAGCCAGTCGAACCGAGTCCAACCTGCGGACACTTAATCCAGTTTCGTCCACTCTTCGTGCTCACCGGACCCAAATCCCGAAATCTCGGACCGTTGAGCCCGTCGAACCGAGTCCAACCTCTGGACAGTTAACCCGCCCGGCGAATTTCCCAGCGAAGTCGGGTCCAGTTTCGTCCACCCGTCGTGCTCGCCGGACCCGAATTTCAAGATCTCCGGTCAGGTGCTCGAAACAGACTTGCCCCGCAGAAGCGTTTTCCATCATGGAAAATCCTTTAAATCCTGTCTGAATCTCCGCTCTCGAAAGGGCGCAGCCTCCGGCAGGGGAAATCACTTGGTGGCACCGGCGAAATGGGTTATGGTGCCCGCGATGGTACATACTGGAATTGGTTATGACGTTCACCCCTTGGTAGCGGGCCGCAAGCTCGTCCTGGGCGGGGTGGAAATTGCCCATCCCCGTGGCTTGGAGGGACACTCCGACGCGGACGTCCTCATGCACGCGATTTGTGACGCGGTGTTGGGCGCGCTGGGGGAGGAGGACATCGGTCATTTTTTCCCCAATACTGATCCCCGTTGGCGGGGGGTGGCCAGCCGGATTTTCTTGCTGGAAGCGGCCCGACAGGTGGCGGCGCGGGGTGGCAAGATCATCAATATCGATTCCACTATTATTGCGCAGGAACCCAAGGTGTACCCCTACGTGCCGGAGATGAAAATCAATCTGGCGGCGGCGCTTGGAATCAACGTGCGCCGGGTGGCCGTCAAAGCCACCACGAACGAACATCTCGGGTTCATCGGCCGGGGCGAAGGTATTGCCGCCATGGCGGTGGCCACCATTGATATGCCTTTCGTGGACGATGCTCCCGCCAAAACGGCGGACACGGTCACGGAAATGATTTAATTTAGTCGCGCGCCCGTCACGGTCGCGCGGCTGGTAAGAAGACCAAGATGGCAAAAGCAGAAATCAGTTGGAAACGCCGGACGGACGACGGCGAGCGGGTGGCGGTTTACGCCCAGCATGTCGGCGACCAATGGAAGTTTTTCAAGCGGGGTGCCCGCTATGATCAATGGCAGGCGGTCGCGGAGCCCGAGTTGGCGGATTGGTTGGAACTGCTGGATGCCGTCCAGCGGCGGATCAGCCGGCGCTTGTTGCGTCCCGAAGAAGAGGCCCGAGTCAAAAGAAGCATTCATGAGCGATTCCCGGAAGAAAAAATCTGATTTCAAACAGGCACCCCTGATCCTGGTTTCACCGAGCGCCGAGTCCAAAGGGGTCGAGTTTGGCGATACCTCGATCAGCCTTTCGGAGACGTACCAGGAGGCCATCATCCAGGCCGGCGGATTGCCGCTGGCCTTGCCGGGTTCGGCTTCCGCCGAGCTGATCGCGGAGTGCGTGCGACGTTGCGACGGCGTGCTGCTGACCGGTGGCGACGACATCCATCCGGAACTTTATGCCACCAACGTGGCGCCCGAGCTCGCCCGTACCGTGGTTCCGGAACCGGGCGGGCGGGATTTGCGGGAGTTGCTGCTGGTCAACGAGGTTTTCCGGCAGCACAAGCCGATCCTGGGAATTTGCCGGGGTCACCAAATCATGAATGTGGCGTTGGGCGGGGATTTGATCATTGATATCCCGCAACAGGTTCCCGGGACGCTCGGCCATCGGCGGATGGAGAAAAAGTGCGAGGTCGTCCACCAAGCCCAAATCCAGCCGGATTCCCTGCTGGCCCAGATCACGGGGCGCGCGGTTCTCGGCGTGAACAGCACCCACCACCAGGCGGTGGGCCGGGTCGCGGATCCGTTTCAGGTTTCGGCGCAAAGCCAGGACGGAGTGGTCGAGGCGTTGGAACTCAAGCCGGAGGCCGCGGAACTCCTGCCGTTTTTCCTGACCGTGCAATTCCATCCAGAGCGACTGGCGAAACAGTATCCGGAACACCAGGCCATTTTTGATCGCTTTGTCCAGGCCTGCCGGGACGCGGCTCCCGCTTAGGCAGGCTTGAGAAAGTCGGCTAGGAATCTTCCGGTATGGGAGTTTTTCTCCCGGCTGACGGATTCAGGCGTACCTTCGGCAACCAAACGGCCCCCGCCTTCGCCCCCTTCCGGCCCCAGATCGATGACCCAATCGGCTTCGGCGATCAAATCCAGATTGTGCTCGATGACCACCACGGAATGCCCGGCATCCACCAGCCGCTGCAAGACTTCCACCAACCGGCGGACATCCGAGATGTGGAGGCCAATCGTGGGCTCTTCCAGAATGAACAGGTTGTGTTTGGCGCGGGGATCCCCCGGGTCTTCATCCCGTAAGCCGCTCAGCAGATGGCTAACCAACTTGACCCGCTGGGCCTCGCCGCCGCTCAACGTGGGGCTGGTCTGTCCGAGCTTGAGATAACCCAGACCGGTGTCGCGCAGCGCCTGGAGCGGACGCTTGATCCGGGGGAACGGGCCGAAGAATTCCAGGGCTTCGTCCACGGACAGATTCAGGGCCTCGGCGATGTTCCGGCCATTGAGGAGAATGTCCAGTGTCTCGCGGTTGAACCGGCTGCCCTGGCACACCTCGCAGCGGACGTACGCCGGGGGCAGGAAATTCATTTCCAATTTGATGTTTCCCGCGCCTTCGCATTCGGGGCAACGCCCTTGTACGCTGTTGAACGAGAAGCGGGCGGGGGAGTATCCCCGTAACCGCGCCTCGGGCACTTGCGCATAAAGCTGCCGGATCAAATCAAAAAAGCCCACATAAGTGGCTGGAATGGAACGCGGCGTGCGCCCAATGGGGGACTGGTCCACTTCGTAAACCGCTTGGATGAATTCACTGCCTTTTAGGTTCGTGGGCACGACTCTTTCTTTTCCCTTCCGGAGGGCGCCGGTGATGGCCGGCAGCAGGCACTCCCGGATCAGGGTGCTTTTGCCGGATCCGCTGACACCGGTTACCACCACCAGCCGGTTCAGGGGAAACCTCGCCGTGAGGTTCTTCAAATTGTGGATCCGGGCCTGTTTCAAAGTCAGCCAATGCAAGGATTTGCCCTGATTCACCGGCCGTCGCTGGCCCCGCGCGGGAAAGCTTCGCTTTTCCCGCAAGCATTGACCCGTGATCGATTCCGGGTGCCGCAGCAATTCCGTCAGCGTGCCACTGGCCACCACGCGGCCCCCGTGGATGCCCGCACCGGGGCCCAAGTCAATGATGTGATCCGCCCGCCGCATGGTTTCCTCATCGTGCTCAACGACCACGACGGAATTTCCCCGCGCCCGCAGGGATAGCAAGGCCCCCAGGAGTTGCTCATTATCCCGGGCGTGCAATCCGATCGTTGGCTCATCGAGGATGTACAACACCCCGCTGAGGTTGGAACCCAATTGGGCCGCCAGGCGGATGCGCTGGGTCTCGCCGCCCGAGAGGGTGGGGACGCCGCGACCCAGTTGCAAATAACCGAGCCCGACTTCGGCCAGGAATTTCAAGCGCTCGGCGATCTCCGGCAGGATGTCCCGCGCGATCTGCCCCTCCCGGCCACCGAAGGAAAGCCCCTCAAAAAAGCAGCTCGCCTCGCTAACCGGCATTTGCGCAAAAACGTCAATGGTGGGTTCGATCTCCTTTTCAATGATCAGGCGCACCGCCCGGGAAACGGGGTTCAGGCGCGCCCCGGCGCAATCCGGGCACGGCTCGCGCTTGCCTTCCTGCCAGTCAAACCAGGATTCTTCGATGGCATCGGCCCGGGCACCGCGTTCCACCTCCGGCAGGTAAAATAATTCCCCGAATCCGCGGCACTTCGGGCACCAGCCTTGGGAGGAATTGTAGCTGAATTGTTTGGGATCGAGCGGCCCGAAGGAACGGTGGCATTGCGGGCACGCCCGCTCCGTGGAATGGATCGTGACATTTCCCGCTTCATCGAGGGCAAACAGGGAACCGTGCCCGAGTTTCAAGGCCGCATCGATCAAGGTCTGGGCCGGTGTTTTCATCCGGGAGTTGTTCCGCTCCAGGGTGCCCGCGACGATCTCGATGTCGTGCTCGCGAAATCGGTCCAGGCGCAGGCGGTCGCCGGCGGCCCGGATTTTTCCATCCGCCCGGATTTCCGAGTAGCCATGTTGCACCGCCCACTCCGCGACGTCCGTATGAAAGCCCTTCCGATTGCGCACCACCGGCGCGAGGAGAGTCAGGCGACCGCGTTTTTTCATTTCGGCCTGCAATTGGCTGCCCACCTTGTCCCGCGTTTGCGCGGCCACGGGGAGTTGACAGTCCGGACAAAATTGCGTTCCCAGTCGCGCAAAGAGCAAACGGATAAAGTGATAAATCTCCGTGACCGTGGCCACGGTGCTCTTGCCCCCTCCGCGACTGTTGCGCTGTTCGATGCTGACGGTGGGCGGAATGCCGGTGATGCGGTCCACGTCCGGGCGGGCGAGTTGTTCGACGAACTGCCGCGCGTAAACGTTCATGGAGTCCAGGAAGCGCCGTTGGCCTTCCGCAAAAAGCAAATCGAAAGCCAGGGTGCTCTTCCCGGAGCCGCTCACCCCGGTGATCACCACGAACTGGTTGCGGGGAATCGTGAGCGAGAGGTTCTTGAGGTTATGCTCCCGGGCCCCGTAAATACAAATGGCGTTCTCCGCCCCGGCAAGATTATCAGTTCCATCAAACACAGGGACATTCTTAACACTGGTCGCGTCGGGGCGCATCCGGAATCTGCGGGGAGCGGATTTCCCGTTTGCGTTTAATCAATCCGACCGTCTAAATTTATTTCCGCCCAATGAACTATCCGATTTTTGAAGTCCAACGACCCGATTATCTTTTGTCCACCGATCCCGCCCGGTTGGATCTGGCCGTGATTCACCACTTCCTGACGAACTGCTATTGGTCGCCCGGCATTCCCCGCAGTATCGTTGAGCGGGCGGTGGCGGGATCGGTGGGCTTTGGTATCTATACGACGGCGGGGGCCCAAGTCGGCTTTGGCCGGGTCATCACAGATGGCGCCACTTTTGGTTACCTGGCCGATGTTTTCGTGCTGCCGGAGCAGCGGGGCAGGGGACTGGGGCGGTGGTTGGTCGAAGGCATGCTGGCCCACCCCTCGCTTCAAGGGTTTCGCACCTGGCTGCTGGCGACCCAGGATGCCCACGGATTGTATGCCCATTATGGCTTCCGCCCCCTGCCGCACCCGGAGCGGTATTTGGTTTCGCCCCGCGCCCATCCCTACCCGACTTCCCCCGCCGCGGGTTGATCTGGGGTGGGACTTCCTGCCGGGGCAACGGGCCAAACCGCAATTTTAACTCTTGCTTTGGCCGGTTCGGGCTTTATTTTCCCTTAATGTCAGTTCCCGATAGGGTCAGAACCACCACCACTATGGAAGCAACCGGAAATAATGTGCTCACGTCAACCTCCACCGCAAACACGGAGGATTTGGCCCCGCTGGATACTTTTGCCCGCCGTCATCTCGGCCCCCCGGCAAAGGAATCCGCGGAAATGCTTAAGCTTTTGGGATTCAATGATTTGGATGCCTTGATTGACCAGGTGGTTCCGGCCGGCATCCGGCTGGCCCAACCGCTGCTTTTGCCCCCGGCCAAGGGCGAGCGTCAGGTATTGCAGGAGTTGCGGGGGATCGCTTCCCAGAATCAGATTTTCCGGTCCTTCATCGGTTTGGGGTACTCCAATTGCATCACCCCGCCGGTGATTCAACGCAATGTGCTGGAGAACCCGGGATGGTATACGCAATACACTCCTTATCAGGCCGAAATCGCCCAAGGGCGGTTGGAGGCGTTGCTCAATTTTCAGACCATGATCGCGGATCTGACCGGTCTGGATATTGCGAATGCCTCCCTCCTCGATGAAGGGACGGCCGCTGCGGAGGCGATGCACCTGTGCCACGATGTTCACGATAATCGGAATGTCTTTTTCGTCTCTGCGGAATGTCATCCGCAAACCATTGAAGTCGTCCAGACCCGGGCCACGCCATTGGGGATTGAGGTCGTGGTCGGGGACCATCAAACCTTTGAGTTTACCGATAAAGTGTTTGGGGCTATCGTGCAGTATCCCGCCAGTCGCGGGCAGATCTTCGATTATTCCGAATTTGTGGCCCGGGCCCACGCGGCCGGGGCGCTGGTCGCCGTGGCGGCGGACTTGCTGAGCTTGGTTTTGCTCCGTCCCCCGGGTGATTTTGGCGCGGACATCGCTTTTGGCAGTGCGCAACGGTTCGGCGTGCCGCTGGGATATGGCGGTCCGCACGCGGCGTTTTTTGCCACCCGGGATGCCCATAAACGACGGCTGCCCGGCCGGATCATCGGTGTTTCGAAGGATTCGCGCGGGCGACCCGCCCTCCGGTTGTCGCTGCAGACTCGCGAACAACACATCCGGCGGGAAAAGGCCACCAGTAATATTTGTACAGCGCAGGCGTTGCTGGCCAATATGGCGGCGCTTTTTGCGGTTTACCATGGACCCGAAGGCCTGCGCCAGATTGCCGCGCGGGTTCACCGGTTGACGGTGGCGCTGGCCTTGGGACTGGCGCGTCTGGGGCACAAGCTGCCCAACACGGTCTATTTTGACACGCTGGAAGTGGATCTTGCCCCCCGGCCGGCCGCCGATGTTGTGAAGCTCGCGGAGGCGCAACGCATCAATCTGCGGGTGATCGATGCTCATCGGGTGGGCATTTCACTGGACGAAACGACCACCCTCCGGGATTTGGCCGATTTGTTGCAAGTCTTCAATCAGGGGCACCCGGCCGGATTTGAAGCCGCCGCGTTGCTGACCGGAACTGCCGTCGGGTACGCGGAACCGCTGGCCCGGACCTCGGATTTTCTGACGCATTCCATCTTCAACCGCTATCACAGCGAAACGGAAATGTTGCGCTACCTCCGGCGGTTGGAAGCGCGGGATTTGTCGCTGACCACTTCCATGATTCCGCTGGGATCGTGCACGATGAAGCTCAACGCCACCGTGGAAATGCTCCCGGTTTCGTGGCCGGAATTCAGCCAGATTCATCCATTTGCCCCCCTGAAGCAGGCCAAAGGCTATGGCATTCTCTTCCAGAATCTGGAAGATTGGCTGGGAGAAATCACCGGCTTCGCGGGAATTTCGCTCCAGCCCAACGCCGGTTCCCAGGGGGAATATGCGGGTTTGCTGGTCATTCGCGAGTATCACCTTTCGCAAGGCAACGGCCATCGGAACATCTGTCTTATTCCCCAGTCCGCCCACGGCACGAACCCCGCCAGCGCGGTCATGGCCGGGATGAAGGTGGTTCCGGTGGCCTGTGACGCTCAAGGGAATATCAACGTGGCTGATTTGCGGGAGAAAGCGGTGGCCAACCGCGAGCAACTCGCCGCGCTCATGGTGACCTATCCCTCCACTCACGGAGTGTTTGAGGAAACCATCAAGGAGATCTGTGCCATCGTTCACGAGCACGGGGGGCAGGTTTATATGGACGGCGCGAACATGAACGCGCAGGTGGGGGTTTGCCGTCCCGCCGATATCGGTGCGGATGTCTGCCATTTGAACCTGCACAAGACATTTTGTATCCCGCATGGTGGTGGTGGTCCCGGCATGGGACCGATTGGGGTGGCCGGGCATTTGGTGCCCTTCCTGCCGGGACATGCGGTTGTCAATCTCGGGGGCGAGAGCCCGATCGGAGCCGTTTCTGCGGCTCCCTGGGGCAGTGCCAGTATTCTGCCCATCTCCTGGGTTTATATCGCCGCGATGGGACCCGATGGTCTCACGGCGGCGACCAAAACGGCGATTCTCAACGCCAATTACATTGCCGCCCGGCTGAATGCCTATTTCCCGGTGCTCTACCGCGGCCACGGCAACCTGGTGGCGCACGAATGCATTCTGGATTTACGCCAGTTTAAGAGCGTTTCCGTGGAAGACGCGGCGAAGCGCCTCATGGATTACGGTTTCCACGCCCCCACGGTTTCCTTCCCGGTGCCGGGCACCATGATGGTGGAACCCACGGAAAGCGAATCCAAAGCCGAGTTGGACCGCTTTTGCGAGGCCATGATTCTCATCCATGGTGAAATCACCGCCATCGAATCCGGCCAGGCGGATCCCAAGAATAATGTGCTCAAAAATGCGCCGCACACCGCGGATATGGTCACAACGGAGAAATGGGAACACCCCTATAGCCGGGAGCAGGCGGTTTTTCCGGCGCCTTGGCTGCTGGAGCACAAGTTCTGGCCTTTTGTGAGCCGGATTGACAACGTTTATGGCGATCGGAATCTGGTTTGTTCCTGCGCGGGGATGGCCGCGTATGCGCCGGTCTCCCAGGGTTAATGAAGCGGGCGTGAATTTGACAAGCCGTTGTTTTTGCGCCTTCTTTTGGAGGAATGGTTCGGGTTTGCCGGGCTTAATGCCGCGGGTCAATTATGGCAGTCAAATTTAAAGATTATTACTATGTGCTGGGTGTGTCCCGCACCGCGAATGAGGCCGAGATCAAGCAGGCCTATCGGAAGCTCGCGCGCCTCTACCATCCGGATGTGGCCGGGACAAAAAAGGGCGCGGAAGATAAATTCAAGGAGATTAATGAAGCTTACGAGGTATTGAGCGACCTGACGAAGCGGAAAAAGTACGACGAATTGGGGCCGAACTGGAAACAGGGGGTGGATTTCCGTCCCCCGCCGACCAAGACGGGGTCACGCCGGGAGGCCGAATTTGAGTTTGGGGGCACCACGGGTTTCAGTGACTTTTTTGAGCAGATTTTCGGCAGTCGCCGCTCGGCAGCCGGCGAGGCTTTTGGGCGTCGGGCAACCACCGGGGGGGTGGCTGCCGAGCGTGGCAACGATGTGGAAGGGGATATCATGGTTTCCCTGGAGGAAGCCATGCAAGGGTCCGTGCGCACGGTTTCCTTGAATCGGAATGAGGTTTGTGCGGATTGCGAAGGCAGCGGGAAATGGCATGGCGGAACTTGTGGCGTATGCAATGGCGCCGGGCAGATTGCCCAGACGGAAGCGCACCAGGTAAAAATCCCCGCCGGCATCACCGATGGCCAGCGCTTACGGGTCGCTGGACGCGGTCAGCCCGGTAGTCGTGGCGGGGCGGCGGGCGATCTTTTGTTGCGGGTTCACCTGGCGAGCCATCCGGCCTTTAAAGTGGAAGCGCAGAATTTGATTTACGAGGCGGAATTGGCGCCTTGGGAGGCGGTGTTGGGGATTAATCTTTCCGTTCCAACCCTGACCGAACCGGTGAATATCAAGATTCCACCGGGCACCCAGAATGGGCAAAAATTCCGTATCCGGGGACGCGGATTGTCGCGGCGGGGCGAGCCGCAGGGAGATTTATTCGTGGTGGCGCACCTCGAGACCCCCAAGGAAATTAACGCCGAGGAGCGCAATATTTGGGAGGAATTGGCCCGCATTTCCCGTTTTAATCCGCGCGAAAAATAGCTTAATGCGGTGGCGGAAAGCAGCTTCCCGCGAGGGGCGGCGGAGGGTGCACGGAGAAAAATCTCTTATAACGCTTGCCAAATGGCCGCGCTTCCATAGATTTATCGGCTCACTTGTCTTGAAACAATGAATTTTAATATGTTCGGCATTATGCTGGCGGCGGCTCCGGTTGAAACGGAGCCAAATCCGACCGCGAAAACGATCCTGGGAGGCGTCTGGATCGCCATGATGGTTGGGATGGTCTATTTCATGATCCTGCGGCCCCAGCAAAAGCGCACGAAAGACTTGAACAATCTCCTCAAGGGCCTGAAGACCGGCGATAAGATTGTCACCACCAGTGGCATCATCGGCACGGTGGTGAGTGTGAAGGATCGTTCGATTTCGCTCCGCTCCGCCGAGACGAAATTGGAAATCCTGAAGAGCGCGGTGGCCGAGGTCACCGAGCGCGCGACCGAAGGCAGTGCAACCTGATTTTTTGCAACATGAATCAAAATAACCTGGGAAAATTCATTTTGGTGTTGGTGGTGCTGGTGTGGTCGCTTTACGAGGCGTACCCGCCCGTGGGACCCAATCTGGCCGACGAGTTCGCCGCCCGGGGCGTGAAGCGGGACCAGACCTTCACGAATATCGTGCAAAAACTGCAGAAGTTGCAGGCCGAAGCACCGCAAAAAACTTTTACGAATATTCAGCAAGCCGTCGGAACGAACGACATCACCAAGTATTTTCCTTTCTACGAAGTCAAGAACGACCTGAATCCGACCCGGGCGGTCCTCGACCGGTTGCAGCGGGATTCCGCGGGGAAAATCAAACTTGGTTTGGATCTGCAAGGTGGCACCTCCTTCCTCGTGGAAATGGACACCACCCAACTGGACGCCACGGCCAAGAATTCCACCAATGGTCCCAGTACGGAATACCGGCATCAGCAGGCACTCTCGCAAGCCGTGGAGGTACTGCGCCGCCGCGTGGATAAATTCGGCGTGGCGGAACCCGTGCTGCAACCCGCCGGGGACAACCAGATTCTGATTCAACTTCCCGGACTTTCCGAAGCCGACCGCACGGCGGCTGAGGCGAACATTCAAAAGGTCGCCTTCCTGGAATTCCGCATGGTTCACGAAAACAGCCGGGATTTGATCAAGGAAGGAATCACTGAACCGGGTTATGAATTGCTCAAGAAGAAGATCATGAACCCGGATGGAACCGCGGCGATTTCGGCGTACTTGGTGAAAAAGAAACCGGAAATGACTGGCAAATACGTCAAGAGCGCGGTTATGACCCGTAACCCGGGCAGTGGCCAGCCGGAAATTCATTTCACCTTGGACGGGGTGGGCGGTGAGTTGTTCGCCGATATCACCCGTACCAACATAGGCCGTGAATTGGCCATCGTCCTGGACGGTGAACTCGAATCAGCTCCCGTGATTCAAGGCGTGATTCCAAACGGGGAAGGGGAGATCACCGGTCATTTCACCGATAAAGAGGCGAATGACCTCGCCAATGTTTTGGAAAACCCCCTGCAAGCTCCGGTCAAAGTGGTTTCTGTCAGCAGCGTGGATCCCACCCTCGGCAAAGACACCGTGCATAGCGGCATCATGGCGGCCGTGATTGGCACCGTCCTGGTCGCCGGGTTCATGGCGGTCTATTATTTGTTCGCCGGCGTCGTGGCTAACGTGGCCTTGATTTGCAATATTATCATCTTGTTGGGCGTCATGTGCTCGGTCGGCACCACCCTTACGTTGCCGGGCATCGCGGGTGTGGTTTTGACGATTGGTATGGCGGTGGATGCCAACGTGCTGATTTTTGAGCGTATCCGCGAGGAATCGGCCAAGGGCAAATCCCTCCGGGGAGCGCTGGCGGCCGGTTATGACCGCGCCTTTGGGACCATTTTCGACTCCCACGTCACGACCCTCATTTCGTCCATTATTTTGATTTTCATGGGCAGCGGTCCCATCAAGGGATTCGGTGTGACGCTCACGATCGGTGTGGCGGCCAGCTTGTTCACGGCGCTGGTGGTGACGCGCTTGATTTTTGACTTCCTGCTCGTTCGCAACCTGCTCAAACAATTGCCGATGCTGCACATGATCCGGGCGACCAACCTGGATTTCATGAAGCTCGCCAAACCGGCCTTCGCCTTGTCCTGGACCATCATCATTGTTGGGCTGGCCTTTGGCGGTTACCGGTTGGCTCGGCATGACCTCATGGGCGTCGATTTTGTCGGGGGCGACAGCTCGAGCTACAGTTTCACGGAAAAAGTGGATGCGGAAAAGGTGCGCGCGGCCTTGACCAAGGAAGCCGGTCTGATCGATCCGGTCATCCAATACCAAAAGGATTTGTTGAGCGGCAAGGAAGTGCTGCGGGTTACTGCCGCTGTCGACACGGCTGAGAAAGTTAAAGTCACGTTGCTTAAGGATTTCCCCACGGCCCATTTTGAGCGGAAATCGCAGGAAACCGTCGGACCCACCATCGGCAAGGAAATTCAACAAACGGCCGTTCTGGCGAGCTTGTTCTCCCTGTTTGGCATTCTCGTCTATGTCGCGTTCCGCTATGAGTTCTCGTTCGCCGTGGGCGCGGTCGTGGCGGTCATTCATGACGTGCTGATGACTATCGGTGTGTATTGCCTCACCGGCTTGTTCAGTTCGCATGGCCGGGAATTCAATGCCACCATGGTGGCCGCCGTCCTGACCATCATCGGTTTCTCGATCAATGACACGATCGTCATTTTTGACCGCATTCGAGAGGACCTGAAATTGGGCGTCCGGGGATCTTTCACGCAACTGATGAACCAGGCGTTGAACCAGACGTTGAGCCGGACCATCATCACCTCGGGCACGGTTTTCCTGGCTACCATGGCGCTTTATCTGTTCGGCGGCGGTGCCATCAATGACTTTGCCTTCACCTTCCTCGTTGGTATCATCACCGGCACCTACTCCAGTATTTACATCGCCAGCGCCCTGGTGCTGTGGTGGCACAAAGGCGTGCGTCCGAGTATCGGTTCCCAGGTGCATGTGAATGCGGCCACGGCGGAGCGCGTGGCGGCCCGTCCGGGCGCCTGAAAGGCGTCGTGATGATGGCCCGATCCAGAGTCACGCTCGCGGTGGGGCAGGAAGGGGGCGCCGCTGCTCAGTTCATGGGTTCATGCTTGCGCTGATTCAAATCGCCCCCTGGCATTGGGTTGCTTTTACCCTTTGTATTTTATTCTTCCTGGCCTTGGACTTGGGTGTTTTCCACCGGCAGGCGCACTCCGTCCGCGTCCAGGAGGCGATTTGTTGGACGATTTTGTGGGTTTCGCTGGCGTTGCTGTTTGGGGCCGCCTTGTTTCCCCTGCGCGGGTCCCGGGAGGCGGTTGAGTTTTTCACTGGTTATTTCATTGAGTTGTCCTTGTCGATGGACAACGTCTTCGTTATTGCGCTCATTTTCGGCTTTTTCGGGGTGCGCAATGAGCACCAGCACCGCGTTTTGTTTTGGGGCGTGGTGGGGGCTTTGTTGATGCGTGGCATCATGATCGGAGCGGGGGTGGCGTTGATCAACCGGTTCGAATGGTTGCTTTACCTCATGGGAGGCGTGCTGTTGATCACCGGTGCCAAGATGTTGTTTTCCAAGGAGGGGGAGATGGATCCTGAAAAAAGCGGATTGGTCCGGGTCGCCCGGCGGTTTTTGCCGATCTCCCAGGACTTTGACGGCTCTCGATTTGTCACCCGGTCCGGCGGGCGGCGCATGTTTACGCCCCTGTTTCTGGTCCTGCTTCTGGTGGAGGCCTCCGACCTGGTTTTTGCCTTGGATTCCATCCCGGCCATTTTCGGCGTGACCCGGCAGCCGTTCATCGTCTTCACTTCCAATGTTTTTGCGATGCTCGGATTGCGTTCGCTCTATTCCATTCTGGCGGGGGCGATGGACTATTTCCGGTTTTTGAAGGTGGGTTTATCAGTGGTGCTCCTCTTCATTGGGGTGAAGATGTTGATCGATCCTCATGAAGGGGTTCCTCGTTGGTTCCAATACGATATCCCTGATGGTATCTCTTTGATCGTGGTGGTGGGGATTATCGGCACGGCGATGCTGGTTTCGGTGCTGGCCCGTCAACGCGAGCGCCCGCCGGCGGATGGCTCCCCAAGGCCATGAAATTTCGGTGGTCACTGGCTCCCGCGGAATCCCTGCCGGCCGGTCGACTGGCCGCAAGTCTGGGAATTTCGCCACTTTTGGCCCAGTGCCTACTGAATCGCGGACTGACCGATCCGGAGTTGATAACTTCTTACTTGGAACCCCGGCTAAAAAACCTGGCCGATCCTTTCCTCATTCCCAACCTCGGCGCTGCCGTGGATCGCTTGTGTCTGGCCCGGGACCGGGGTGAGGCGCTGGTGATTTTTGGCGACTACGATGTCGATGGGGTGACTTCCACGGTATTCCTGCTGGAGTCATTACGGAAATTGGGCTGGCAAGTGGATTATTACCTGCCTCACCGATTAGAGGAGGGGTACGGATTGAGCCGGGACGCAGTGGAGAACTGCTTGCGAAAATTTCCGGTGAGTCTGTTGCTGGCGGTGGATTGCGGTTCAACTTCCGCTCCGGTGGTGGATTGGTTGCAAACGCAAGGGGTGGAGACCATAATCCTGGATCATCACCAGATTGGGGAGCCGGCTCCGGCGGCGGTTGCCCTGGTCAACCCGCTTTGCGCCGGTCCAGGTGCCGCCTTTACTGAATTGTGCTCCGTTGGCCTGGCTTTCAAGCTGGTTCATGCGTTGATCAAACGGGGACGGGAGATCGGTTGGCCCGTGGCACTCGCCTTTGATTTACGCCAGCAATTGGATTTGGTGGCTCTGGGTACTGTGGCTGACTTGGTTCCCCTTACGGGGGAGAACCGGATTTTGGTGACCATGGGACTGGCCCGGCTTGGCTGTTCCAACCGGCCGGGCCTGCTGGCTTTGTCCCAAGTGGCCCAAATCAAACCTCCGGTGGGAGTGTATGAGGTTGGTTTTCAATTGGCGCCGCGGTTGAATGCGGCCGGTCGTTTGGAAAATGCCGCCGCGGCTTTGGAGGTGCTCATGGCCGATTCAATTGCCACGGCCCTGCCGATCGCCCAAGGTTTGGACGCCCGCAATCAGGAACGTCAGCAGATTGAAAAGGCGATTGTCGAAGAGGTGACCGCTGCGGTAAAGGCGAAGTTTGATCCTGCCCGCGACTTTGTCATCGTCGAAGGCCAAATGGAATGGCACGTCGGGGTGGTTGGTATTGTGGCGGCCCGCGTTTTACAACAATTTTACCGCCCGACCTTGATTCTGGGAGGGGATGGAGACCTTTGGCGCGGGTCGGGCCGCAGCATCGCCGGGTTCCATCTGGCTGCGGCGCTCCGTCAGTGTGAGGATTTGTTGTTGCGGCATGGCGGGCATGCGATGGCAGCGGGCCTGACGGTACCCGCGGCCAATTTGTCGACACTGCGTGACCGCCTGAACGAACTGGCCCGTGCGGCCTTGGATCCGTCCGCCTTGCTTCCCCGGTTGCGTTTGGATGCCGAGGTGACATTGGGGGAACTCACCTTGGGCCGTTTGGAGGAATTGGACCGGATTCAACCCACGGGCCAAGGTAATCCGGCCCTCCAATTCCTGGTTCGAAATGTCACGCAAGCCCGGCCGCCTCAACGCTTGGGAACTGCCAAACAACATGTTAAACTTTGGATCACCGACGGCCAGATCACCCATGAAGGCGTTTGGTGGCGCGCGGGTAACGAATCCGTGCTGCCGGTCGGTCAGTTTGATTTGGGATTCTCCCCGCAAATCAACGAATTTAAAGGTCGTCGCACCGTGCAACTCAAGGTTTTGGATTGGCGACCGGCCGAAGCCCCCTTACCATGAAGTCGGTGGCCATGCGGAATCAAATCAACTCGCAAAAGTCCCAATACCAACACGGGAGTTGCTCGCCACCATACCCCGGAGGCGGAGAGTCGCAGCTTCGATTTTCGTTGTTGGAGGGGCTGGATCGGTAGCCGTTCGAAAATTGATTCGCCATATCTCCACTCTTCCGTCCTATACCTCGTCGGCATCTGCTAAGGGGATCATCCGGCTGGCTACCGTGAGTCAGGCTGGCTGAAACTCCTCGCCAATTCAGGAATTCCCTGTTGGTTTATCTCCCTCACAGCAGCTCCTGCCGGGCGTATGTTTGGCCTTTTGCATAATCTACCTCAAAACGCTAAAATTGTTTTCTGCCGGCTGTAAAGCTTTCAAGCAACGCATTGGTATAATCGATGTATTGTGGCCGACTAAAAAGGTTGCGGGTGATTGTAAAAAGTTTAATCCGCAGTGGAAATTTAAGCCTGCTGTAAAGCATTGCCCTGCAGCACATTACAGATGCATGAGGCAATATTGTAGAAATGCAACCGAAAATTATACAAAAAAATATTGAACATTGTAACATTTGCTCTAAAATTTTGGGCGTAGGTGAACAGCAGAAACATTTGCAACCGGCGTTTCAAAAAACTCATGAAAAAACAAAAAATTGACATGTTGGTTCTGTTCGTAGGCTTGTTGTTCTTTGCGGCAAACGCGAGCGCTGGTCATCACCCAGCCCCCGACGGCGGAGCCACGGCTTCCTTGTTCGCCATCGGAGTTGCTGGGTTGGCAGTGGTTCGCCGGTTTTGTCGTTGATTGGTTTGGTTGGTTACTGGGAGGTTTCCAACTCAAACCGTTCAATTGATTAATGCCAGGGGTGCCAAACCTTTGGCGCCAAAGTCTGCAATCGGACGCAATTTCATTCTTGCCGCACATCGCTAACGGCGTTGTCGGCATCCGTTAAGCAATCTCATTTGGCATGGGATGCTTCAATCTTTTAACCATTAGATGTTCTGTGCTTTTCTAATGAGTTTCTAATGCGCAACCTGATTCATAAAATTTGCCCGACTCTCAAAAATCCGCAAAGCCGACCTCGGCTCTTGGGGTTTTTTGAGCGTTAAACCTCCCGACCTCTTAAATCCATCGCATCCTTAAATTCATGAAATTTTCTAGCAAGCCCAAGCAGTGGCGCAATACCGCCCGGGCAATTTTTGCCGCCCTCACCGTATTCCTCGGTCTGGCGGAATCAAGCCGGGGGCAAACCCCGCCCTGTGCCTTGATGATCGCCACGAACTTTAGCCAGAACACGGTTAACGCGGTGGTTTCTGTTCCCTGGGCTTTCACTGGTGTTTATAAATCCAATGCGCTGAATCTTTCCTATTGCAGTAACTACATTTCCAGCAGTTCGGCGGCGGGCGTTCCGATCGGATCTTATATCTGTTGGTGTGTGGATTGGAACACCGACATTGCCTCCGGGCCCATTAGTTACACCGGCCACGTCCTGGCTACGTGCGATCCTAATCTCAATCTCAATCTGACCAATCTTGTCCTCTGGCATGCTGCCGGTTTGTGGACCAACCCGACTGTATATGTTCCTCCGGCCACCTGGCAGAAGGTGAACTACCTCCTCAACCATCGCGGAAACGCGTTTTTTTATGATGTACAGCTCGCCATTTGGCACTTTGTGGGGCAGCGGGGGCCGACTGACCCTTTTGATCCTTTGCAACCAATTTTCAATCCGCCCTATAACTCCAACGTTTTCAACGCGCTCATTGCCACCACGGAAGCGAATGCGGCGTCCTGGACTCCCAAGTGTGGTGATGTACAAGGGGTGATTCTGGCCGTTAATAAATATCCGGTAGCGGTTCAATTGCTGATGATTGAGGTTCCGATTGTTGGCGCTGCGTGTACCACCAGCGTGGCAGTCAGTAAAACCGTCGCCTGCCTGCTGCCCGGCAACAGTTGTGGCACATTTGGCAAACTCGCGGCTGGTTACAAGGGGACCGCCGATCCGGGCTTCTGCTACCAAATAGTGGTCAGCAACCCCGGCAACACCACCCTCACCAATCTCACGGTGCATGACAATATGGTGGGTGACATTACGACCAATTTCTTCCCCAACCCGCATTCCAGTCTGGCGCCGGGTGTATCCATCACCAATTTCTTCAAGATGTCCTGGGACGTCACCACCACGAACACGGTGACGGCTTCGGCAGCTTCGACTACGAGTCTGACCAATATCGTCACGGCAACCGACAGTGCCGTTGCCAAAGTGGACACCGCGGCCGTAACCTGCAACGTCACCCTCACGGCCCCCTGCGACCTGGATGGCAAAACCAATGACAGCCACGTGCTGCTCCCCGGTTGCGGTGGGGTTTGTGCCGTTACCTTCAATGTCCTGGTTTGCAATCCGAGTGCGGTTAACTTGACCAACGTAACGATCAGCTCGCCCGCCTTGGCGGCTTTGGATTGCAGCCTCCCGGCGCCCTTCAACCTTCCGGCCGGCACCTGCATCAATTATCAGTGCACCGCCTCCCTTACTTGTCCCGGCGCTCCGCTGAACGTCAATGTTTCCGTGGTGGGCAGCGTCCAGACTGATTCCGCGCATTGCGGCTATGACATCAGCAGCGTCACTCCGGTGCAAGTGGTCAGCACCTGCAACGGCATGGTGGAATGCGCTCCGACCACCAGTTCCGTGTCGGGCTTCCTCTTCCTGGATTGCAGCTCGACTCTGGGCCAAAACTACCTCACCAACAACCCCGGTCCCGGTTTGTCGGGTCTGACCGTTAATTTGCTGGATGCTGGCAGCAACATCATTGCTTCCGCCGTCTCGGGGACCAATGGTGGTTATGCCTTTACAAATTTGCCGTTTGCCAATTATCGCGTCGCGGTGGTGGCCGGCACCAATTTGGTCCAGAGCTTCTCGGTCAGTGGCGTGAATAACAATCAGATGGACGTCGGGGCGACCAATTGCTCCGGCACCTCTTACGTGAATTTTGGCTACCGTGATAATCTCAGCGCCAGCGTCAACAGCGGCACTGTCTGCGATGGAACGCCCCTCACGATGACCGCGACAGTGGGTGGCATTAGCGGGCCATTTACTTATGCCTGGACCGGTCCCTCCGGTTTCACCGCCACCACCGCTGCGGTCAGCGCGACGGCCGCGGGCGTTTACAGTGTAACGGTCACCGACACCAATGGTTGCTCCGCCACCGGGATGGGTACCCTGACGGTCAATCCCGCCCCCAGCGTGACGGTGAACAGCGGTTCCGTTTGCGCGGGTTCCTCCCTCAGCTTGGTTGCTACAATTGTCGGCGGCACAGGTCCCTTTACCTATGCTTGGACCGGACCAGCCGGTTTCACCGCCGCCACTTCCTCCATCAGTGTCAGCGCGGCCGGCACCTACAATGTCACCATTACTGATTCTAAAGGCTGCAGTGTCTCCGGCTTCGGGGTGCTGACGATTAATCCAAAACCCAGTGTTTTGGTTAACAGTGGCGCGGTCTGCGCCGGTGGATCGCTGACGATGACCGCGAGTGTCACCAGTGGCACGGCGCCGTTCACATATGCCTGGACCGGCCCGAACGGGTTTAGTGCGGCGACCTCCTCCATCAGTGCCAGTGCGGCCGGGGCTTACTCGGTGACGGTAACGGATGGCAATGGTTGCTCTGGCTCCGGCTCTGGCATTTTGACCGTTAATCCCATACCCACCGTGACGGTGAACAGTGGTTCCGTCTTCCAGGGCAATTCCCTTGTTATGACGGCGACTGCCGGCGCAGGCGTCGCTCCGTTCAGCTATGCCTGGACTGGTCCGAACGGTTTCACGGCGTCGACGGCTTCGATTACGGTCTCCGTGGCCGGGACGTATGCGGTTGTAATCACCGATGCGAATGGTTGCAGCAGCGATCCGACCGTGGGTCATGGCATTTTGACGGTGATCCCGCCGGTGACGATTGGCAACTTCGTCTGGAATGACGCCAACGGCAACGGGGTGCAGGATGCGGGTGAAGCTGGCATCGCCGGGGTGACCTTGACCCTGACCGGCACGGACATCAACGGTGGCGCGGTGAGCGCCACGACCGTGACGGATGGTAACGGGCTCTATTCCTTCTCTGAACCGCCCGGCACCTACACGGTGAGCGTGGCGACGCCCGCGGGATTTGTTGCGACGACGACCGGCCAGGGAACCCGTGCGAACGACAGCAACCCCAACGGCAGCACGGTGACACTGGCGGCGGGTGGGAGCGATTCGACGATTGATTTCGGGTTCTACCAGCCGGTGACCATCGGTAACTATGTGTGGAACGATGCGAATGGCAACGGTATCCAGGACGGGAGCGAGACCGGCATCGCCGGGGTGACGGT